>JBGPJF010000016.1:0-55497 GCA_041485285.1 Thermoplasmata archaeon
AGGCGCAACGAACTCCGCAAACGCGGTCGCATCCTTCTCGAGCAGCGCGTCGTACGTCGCGCTCTGCGCGCCCGGCGTGTCCGTGTTTTCGACCTACAAGGGATCGAGCTACGCGACGCTCTCGGGCACGAGCATGGCAACGCCCCACGTCTCGGGCGTGGCGGCGCTCGTCCTCACGACCACGATCCCGGCCGCGTACGATGCGGACACCAACGGCGCGTGGGCGCCTGCCGAAGTGAAGGCGAAGCTGCAGGACAGCGCGACGGACATCGGCGCGGCGGCAAACTCCTGCGGGGCGGGCCTCGTGGATGCCGCTGCCGCGATTGCCTGAGCGTCGCGGGTCCGGCGCGGCCTTCAAGTGCCGCGCTGCCGCTTGCGGCCCTGTGCCGCACGCCGACGAGGTCGAGACCTGGGACAAGGTCTACCGCAAGGGCGCGCGCCGCGAGCGCCAGCTTTACGGCGAGGCCGGCCAATCCACATCGCAACCGGGGCATAGCCAGGGTAGATTCCGCCGTCCTCGGCCAAATGCGTCGAGATGCTCGGCGTGAGGTCGAAGTAACGCCGCATCCCGGGGATCGGCGCTACCGATCCGGGCTTTGCGTTGTGCTCCATCCGGAGCGTACGGATGGATGTGACGAAGAGCCCGCTGGGCTTGAGCGCGCGTGCGATGGCTCCATAGTGGCGGTGGTAGTCGGAACGCAGGTTGTTTCCGACCAGCGTATGCAGGGCGAGGTCAACGCGCGAGGGCGTCAGTTCGGCCGGCAAATCCTCCGGACCCCCGACGAAAAAACGTACGCGGGCTCCGAGCTTTAGCCTAGTCGCCCGCGCCCTGGCAATGCGAATTGCGTTGCGGTCGGGATCCACCCCGAAAACACGACGAAATCCCCAGCGGGCCAGCAAGATGCAATCGGTCCCCGTGCCACACCCCACATCGAGGACCACGGCGTGCTTGTGGACCTCGCCGCGAGCAATCAGCAGCGCGATGGCGGGGGGCAGGCCCGGGCGCCCTGCGTACTCCATGCGTGACGGAAATCCCACCACCGCAAAAAGGGCCATGGTGGGGCGTGCGCCGGCGGCTTCATCGGGGACGGTGTGTTGCTACTCGCGAAGGCCGCGTGCGGGAAACGGCGCGTCCCATCCCGCAACACTTATGGGCCGCTCTCCCGCTCGCCGCCATCCTCGGACGTATCCCTTTGCACGTGTCATCCTTACGCGTTCTGGCATCGGCATTGGCCCTTTGCGCCCTCGGTTCCCTTTTTGCAGGCTGCATCAACCCGCCGACCGGCCCCCCGCAGACGAACTCGCAAGCCGAAATGGCCGTCACTTCGGCTGCCTGGCGCAACGACTACCCGGGCAGCCTTGCGCACAGCGTCCGCGGCCAGTACTACCTCAACCTCGGCGTCTCCGTCACCAACCGCGGGAGCGTGCCGCTTGCCATCCTGGCGGCGGAGTTCTCGGTGTTCTGGCAGAACGAGACCGCCGGAATCCCGGCCCTTGCGGCGACCATTTCCACCACCACGATCGGCCACGGCCAGACCGGCTCGGCCACCGTGGCGTTCCTCGCGACAGCACTCAACAAGCCCGTGCGCGTCGAATTCCGGCAGGCGGGCTTCACGAACACGGTCTCGACGAACATCCCGGCCCCTGTCCCTCCCCCGCTTGAAATCATGATCACGGCGGTCTCATCGAATTGGTCGCAAAACGGCACGGGCAACGAGTCGGCAAGTGCCGGCAACACCTTCCTCTGGGTCAACGCCACCATGATGGACCACCTGACCGAGCCCGTCGCGCTCACCTCCTCCTCGTTCAAAGTCGCCGACGCAAACGGGTCAAGCCACCGCGCGCAGGCCGTCGTGGGGCCGGGTTCGCTCCAGTCGTTTGCGCCTGCGCAGGTGGCCGTACTCTTCGAGGTGCCGGTGGGGTTCGCTCCCCACCAGCTACTCGTCGACATCGTCCTCGGGCCCTGGACGCAGGTCGACGTCCCCGCCCCCGGGTGAGCGGGATCACTTCGGCGCGATCTTCTCGAGCACTTCGTGGGCCCACCCGTGGTGTGCGCAGTCCTCGCGCGGCGGCAGCTTGTCGAGCGGGAACCACTTGGCCTCCGCGACCTTCTCGCTCATCCGCAAGGTCGGCTTCTTCGGAAGTTCGCTCCGGTAGTGGAAAATGAGGTGCCACGTGCCGTGGGCAAACGACTCGACGAATCCAAGCTCCACTTTCTTGGCCTTGACGCCAACCTGCTCGTAGAGGATGCGGTGGGCCGCTGCGTCGGGGTGCTCGGGCTCCTTCATCACGTCGTCGGGCAGGAACCAGCCGGCCTGCCCGTCATAGCGCGCCGTGTCGAGGTACTTCACGAGGAGCACCTGGCCGCCTGCAAAAAGTGCGGCGTCCGCGATCAGTTTGTGCTCTTTGCACGGCAAGCGCGGGCCCCCACGCGCGAAGGGCGCTTCGCCCATTAACCCTTGCGGGGGCCGGAAGCGCTTCCCTTGCGCTCCTCGCGGGTCTCGCTGTTCGGGCGCCCTTCGAGGGGCGTGCCGCCTTCGGGCGCCGACTGGGCGCCCGGCGTCGAGCGGCCTTCGACGCCTTGCGGGGCAAGCTCGCCGCGCGAGAACCGTTCCGCCCCCACTTCGAGCCGAAGTTCATGCATGACCTGCTTGAGGTCCGCGGGGCGCGCCATGTACGCGCCGAGCACGCGCTCGAGCGCAGGCAGGAGCTTCTCGGCTTCCGCGGGGGTAAGCGCGTCCATGCTCGTGTCGAGGTTGTTGCACTGCCGCTTCATGAGCGGCAGCGCAAGGTCGCCAAGCGTATGGCCTGCGATGAGCAAGAGTCGGTACGCGAGTTTCATCGACGACCGCTTGGATTTCCCGGACACGTTCTATAAGCCCGGCTGGGCCCATTCTCGGGGGTGAGACCAGGGAACCTGGGCCCCCAGGGGCGAAAGTGCCAAGTGGATGAAGCCCCCTCGAAAGCGCCGCTGGAAGCCGGCCATGGAAGCCCCCCCAGGTGTCGGCGCGCTTGCCGTTGTTGTCGTGCTTGGCGCGATTCTCGCGGGATGTCTTGCACCGACCGCAACTATCCCGCCGCCGACGCCCACCCCTCCGCCCCCAACCCACGGCACGCTCGGCGTGGCGTTCGTCAACGTGGGCCAAGGCGACGGGACCGTCTGGACGCTGCCCGACGGATCGACCATCGTCTACGACTGCGGGCCCCCCGTCGACAACTCGAGCACCAACCCGATTGTTGAGTACCTCACCGCCTCCGGCAAGCCTCCGGGCTCGCCGATTTGGGCCGTGATCGCATCGCACGGTCACCTCGACCACATGGGCGGCTGCGAGGAAGTCGTGGCGCAGTACAAGGTGTCCCACATCTACGAGGTGTGGTACGACGGGGCCGACGCGCCGCTCTCGTACCTCCGCTGGCGCGCGAACATCGAGGACTCCAACGCGACGGTCCACACGCTCTTCGAGAGCCCGGCGCTCACCGGCGAGGTGCTGTTCCACCCACACGACGCGCTCGTGCTGCCGCAGGCGGCCTTCGACGACGGCCTGCGCGCCGAGATCCTTTGGCCGCCCTCCACGCCCATCCGCAGTTGGATCGACATCGGCTTCTCAAGCATCGCGCTGCGGTGGTCGTTTGGCTACACGGACTTCTGCACGGACGGGGACATCGAAGCCGGCCAGGAGTTGTCGCTCGCGCAGAGCGCGGAGGACCTGAACTGCGAGGTCTACCTGGCGGGCCACCACGGCAGCCGCGACTCGTCGTCGGCCGCTTGGCTCCACAAAATGTCCCCGAAGGTGGCGGTGGTGAGCGTCGGGGAGAATTCGTACGGCCACCCCACTTCGGAAGCGCTGTGCCGCCTCCAGTCGGCGGGCGCGAAAGTGTACGTCACGCAGCGCCTCGGCACCGTCAACCTCGCATCGGACGGGGCCAACTTAACGGTCGCGCCCGACCACCCTGAGACGCCCGACTATTGCGCGCCGGGCGCCGTGTTCGTGCCTCCCGCTCCCCCGCCACCTCCCCCGCCCCCACCGCCGCCACCACCTCCGCCCCCGCCAACGCAACTGGCGGTGTCTGCGCAGGTGTCAGACAGCCAGCCGTGCCAATACACGACGGTGGGCCTCTCGGTCCATGTGACCCGCGGCTCGTCGGGAGTTGCAAACGCGTCCGTGAGTTCCGTTTGGAACTACAAGACCTCGGCACCGACGGAGTCGGGGACGACCGACTCCTCGGGGGATCTGGAGCTCTCGCGTTACATTTCGAGCGCCAGCGCCGGGTACACGGTTCAGGTCGACGTTCGTGCCTCCGAGGGGAACCAGACGGCAAGTGCCTCAGCAAGCTTCACCCCACACTCGTGCTAGCCCGCGCCCACAGCATTATCACGCCGAGGCGCGCGTTTAGAGGCCGCCCATGCCGCGCGCGCCTCCCCCGTGCTTCATCGTGCCGCCGCACATCGTCCGCTCGATTGCGCAGCGCGGCTCGCCGCGCCAGCGGCGCCTGGCACTTGCAACGATCGAGACCAGCGAGCGCATCCGCGGCGCCCGCGCGGCTCTTGCCCGCGTCCCACCTACGCGCGAGGCCTGCGCGCTCGAGGAGACGCGCACCGTCTTCGATGCGCGCCACCGCGAGCGGCCCCCCTACAAGACCGTGCGACGCGAGCACGAGGCGCCGGGGCGCGATGTCGCCGTGAGCGAAGCGTTCGACGGGTCGGGCGCCACCTTCGAATTCTACCTGAAGACCTACGATCGTTGCTCGATCGATGCCCTCGGCCTGCCGCTCGACTCCATCGTCCACTTCGGCCGCAACTACGACAACGCCTTCTGGGACGGCCGGCAGATGGTTTACGGCGACGGGGACGGCGAACTGTTCAACCGGTTCACCGTGTCGGTCGATGTCATCGGCCACGAGCTCACGCACGGCGTCACGCAGAGCGAAGCCGGGCTCGAGTACTGGGGGCAGCCGGGGGCGCTCAACGAAAGCTTCTCAGACGTTTTCGGTTCGCTCGTCCGGCAGCGCGCGCTCAGGCAGACAGCCGACGAGGCCGACTGGCTCATCGGCGCCGGGCTCTTCACCAAAAACGTCGAGGGTAAAGCGCTGCGGTCGATGGCCCGGCCGGGCAGCGCCTACGACGACGACGTGCTCGGCAAAGACCCGCAGCCCGGGCACATGCGCGACTTCGTGGAGACCCGCGACGACGCGGGCGGCGTCCACATCAACTCCGGGATTCCCAATCGCGCGTTCTACCTCGCCGCCACCGCGCTTGGCGGGGCCGCGTGGGAAAAGGCCGGGCGAATCTGGTACCATGTGCTGGCCGACGAACTCAAGCCCACGTCGGACTTCGCGGGCTGCGCGGCGCGCACCGTGCGCGAGGCCGAGCGCCTCTTCGGCGCCGCGGGCCGTGAAGCCAAGGCCGTTGCCAACGCGTGGAAGGCCGTCGGCCTCAAGCCGGCGCGCTGAGCCAGGCCCTCGTCGTCTGCGAAATCATGCCATAGTCAGGCAGGAATTTGCATAGCATTCGTTCACCCGCGCGTATACCATTCGACATCCGTACCAGATTCCTTTTACTATTCGGAGACCTCCTTGACCTATCCCCGCGCGCGGCCGCAAGGCCAAGGGTACCCGACTCAAGGAAGGCCATCGACCCCCCAAAAAACCTCCTTGTTTTAGACCCTCCACGGGGCCTTTCAAGGTCCTGCGGCCGCGCGCCGGGACATTTCTTCTTTGGAAGCGGCGGCGCTGTCACACCAGCGGGAGGGTGAGCTCCACACGGGCCCGGCCCTCGGCGGCTTCGGTCGTGGGCTCGAGGCGCAGCTCGCCGTCCATCGCGTCGCTTGCGCGGCGGCAGAGCGCAAACCGCGTGCGGTCGAGGGCGAGCTCCGGCGGCCCCTGGATCGTGATTTGGACCGCGGGCTTGTCGTGCAGCGTGGCGCGCACCGTGGCGATCTCGAGCGGCGCCGCTTGACCGGCCGCCACCCGCGCGCACTCGACGATCAGGCACACCAACGTCTCGCGCGCAAGCGCCGCATTCGAAACCGCGCCCGCCTCGGAGACCTTGCGCTTCAGGTTGAGGTCGCGGCTTCCAAATAGCGGGCGCGCGCGCAGCGCCGCCTCGGCAAGCAGCTCGCCGACGCCGCGGACGCGCTCCACGGGCGACCAGCGGCCTCCCGACCCGCGCGCGGCGCTGAGGTCGCCGAACACCTTGAGGAACGCGCCCGCCTTGTCGAGCGTCTGCCACGCGTCGAGGCTAAGGAGGGGCCCCGTGTTGCCGGCTGCAGCGCGCTCGAGCGAGCGCGAGAATTCCGCCCGCGCGGCCGCGAACAGGTCTTCGACATGGACTTGGAGCAGCGAGAGGAAGATCTCGGCCCCCCAGTCTTCCCACTCGTCGCTGCCGCGCCCGCCCGATGCGGAGAGGCGCAGCGTGAGCACCACGAACGAGCCCTGCCCGCCACGGCCGGCCGCGCGCATCTCCGCCTGCGCGGCAAGGGCCGTGCCGTCGCCGCGCAGCACCTCCACGACTCCCGTGAACGGTTCGCCGGTGCGGGCCGCCTGCAGCGCGTCGGGCCACCCGGCACCCGCGGCCGCCGGCCCGAACACCGCGTCGGGCGTCTCGCCGCGCAGGTCGGCGGCGTCCCGGCCCATGGCCACTGCAGCCGCCGCGTTTGCAAAGGCGATGCGGCCGTCGGGCCCGATCACGAGGAAGCCCTCGGTCGCCGCATCGGCCACCGCGCGCAGCGCCCCGACATCGCCCTCCGCGGCCTCGCTCTTGCTCAGGTCTTCGATGAACGAAAGGCGCCGCAGGCGGCCGCCGATGCGCACCGGGCCGCCCCCGACCTGCACCGCGAAGCGGGTGCCATCCTTGCGCTGGTGCCACGCGCGCTCGATGATCTCGACCTTGTGGCTCCTCTGCCACTCCCGGAGCCGGTCGAAGGTAGCCGGCCAATCATCCGGCGGGACCAGGTGGTTCACCGGCACGCCGTCAAGTTCGCCCTTGGCAAACCCGTGCAGCGTGCAGGCCATCGCATTGGCCTCGAGGATCACATCGTGGTCGGGGTCGACGAGCCACATCGCGACCGGCGCCTCTTCGAAGAGCCTGCGGTAGTGTTCCCAACCGTCCGCGCTTTCGTTTCGCCCCTCGACGAGCGCCGTCGCTTCGAGGCCCACGCCCTTCAGCCCGACGACCGACCCGTCGCTCGACACCACTGGGATGAGCCGCACTTCGAGCCACAGCTCGTGGCCATCCTTTGCAATCAGGCGCAGCTCCGTCGCGCGCGGCATGGCCGTCCCGCCGTCGAGTTCCCCGAGGGCCGAAGTCAGGACCGCCTTGCTGTCCGGGTGCACCGCGCGGCGCGACAGGTCGCGGTTTGCAAACAACTCTTCCGCGGTGAAACCGAGCAGCTCGAGCCCGGCATGGTTGATCACGTCGAGCCCGCCGTCCGGGCTCCAATTGAAAAGGATCATCCCTGCGTCGGCGACGGCCGCAAGCACCGCATCTACGGAAGAGACCGACGCCGTCCGCGGGGAAGCGACGCTTGTGACGGGGACAGCGGTTCCGCGCGAGGCGTGCGGCCCGCGGAATGGGACTCGCCGATTCTTCTCGGGCCCTTCGGTTATCGTAGCACCCCATGCCTCCTTTGCGTGGAGGATAATATACAATCCGCGGCACGTTCCAATAGCAATAGACAGCCCGGGGCCTGCACGTTGACTAGCCCGAATCGAGCCCACTGAAGGCTAGCCAGTTGAGAATCGATTGGGTTACGATGCCCGGCGCCTCCAACGTCACTCCATGCGAAGCGCCTTCGACAATCTGCATGAAACAGCCGGGAATCAGCCGGTGCATTTCCTTCGCTAGCGCCGGCGGCGTAATCGGGTCTTCGGCGCCGGCAATGACCAGCGCGGGCACCGAAACTTCGGGCAAGACCTTGCGGAAATCGGGGCGCCCCGCCATCGCCTCCACGGCGCGCGCGCGGCCCTCCGCGGAAACGGCGGCCATGGACGCGCGCAGGGCGCTCCACACGTCGGGGCGCCTCGCGAGCGTCTCGCGGGTGAGGATGCGTTCGGCGTACCCGTCGAGCTTGACGCCGTGCGCGCGGATCTCCGCAGCCTGCGCGGGGCGCATCGCGGCCTCCTTCGCGGTGTCGGGTTGGGCCCCCGTGGACACCAGGAGGAGGCCCGCCACGCGCCCAGCGTGCGCGTGCACGATCTCCATCGCGACCCACCCGCCGTAGCTGAACCCCCCGAGCACGAAGGCCTCGAGGTCGAGTTCGTTGACCAGCGCCATCACGTCGTCCGCGTAGGTCGCAAGCGAGGTCGGCTTGTCTCCAAGGGGAGATTCGCCGTGGCCGCGCAGGTCGGCGGTAACGACGCGGTAACCGGCGGCCGCGAGGTCCTTGGCCTGCGGGGCCCAGATCCGGCGGTCGGTCGGCGACCCGTGGAGCAGCACGATGGGCCGCCCCTCGCGCGGGCCCTCGTCGCGGTGGGCGAGCCTCACCGCGGCCATCGCCGCGACATTATTGGTTGAAGTATTTCCGAACGACGATAAGGTAGACGAGCAGCACACCGAGGGCGATCTTACCGATGAGCCCGGCCCCAATCAGGTCGATCACGACGACAATCACGGTGAGCCACCAGGCCCATGAGCGCAATCTCCACAGGCCGAGGCCCGCGATAAGCATGATCGCCCCGACGATCACGATGACAGCGCCGATGGCGACCCCCACAACGGCGCCCACGCCGCCGAAGGCGAAGCCGCCGAGGAGGCCGAGGCCGAGGGCGAGCAGGAGGCCCGCGATCAAGACAAGCGCGCCCGCGATGATCACGAGGGCCGCGAGGATGGCCACGATGATGGGACGGTGGAGCGGCCGCGCGGTGGCCGGGATCGGGGGCGCGGGGGCGGCCATGCTCATGGCCCGCGCGTCCCGCCGCACCCACTTGAACCCTTGGTGCAAATCCGCATCGGCGCCACGCCCCCTCAGGCGGGCGCCCCAGCGTCCGCTCGCTGGAGGTCGAGGAACCGGGTCCGGTTCTTCGGCCGACGCTCCCTCCTCGTGGCGGGCGTTAAGTGGAAGCCCAGGGCCAGGTAAAATGGGACGGATTCGGGCTTTGCCTGCAGCGTAAGGATTCGGATCCCGATTGACTCCCCGGTCATAAGGGCCATTCCAACCACCCGCTGCATGACCGCCCTTCCGAATCCGCGGCCCTGGAACCGGGAATCCACGGCCAACCGACCGATCTTGAATGCTGTAACGGCGTCCACGCGCAATTCGGTAACGCCGACCCATGCGTCCCCCGGTGTCAGGTACTCCACGCGGAGCTCTGCAGCGCTGATCGTAAAGTACCCAAGCAAAGCGCTCCCGCCGAACACGAGATAGGTTTTCCCGAGCCGCTCAAAGTCGAATCGCTCGACCTCCGCCGTTGAAAGAAATGCGTCGAGTTCGGCGTTCGCGCATGAGAACCCTGCGGCGCGCGTGCGGTCGCCGAGGGGCTCGATGACTAGCTCGGCCGTCGAAGGCTTGCGCTCAGGTCGCTGTTCATCGGGCGGCACAAAGCTCCCCCCGCGCTTGCCCGCTACCCATCCTTCGCTTTGCGGCCCCTCTCGAGGCTCTCCAGGTAGGCCTCTTTGGCCCCCCGGTAGAATTCCTGCTGCTCAGGAGTGAGGCGGAAATTGCGCAACTGCTCGAGGAACTGCCGCGCCTCCTTCCCCCTCAAGACGGGGGTCGGTTCGGGGTAGGCCGCTTCGACCGGCTTTGTTTGCATCGCCCGATTCCACCGCGTCCCCCCGGATAAGGGTTTTGTGAGAGAACTCCCTCGATGGCGGCTTCATCAGGTTCGGTCCGGGCGCAGTTGGCAGCACAACCGTTCCACCCGCCCCCCCGCCACGTTCAAATCCCCCCGCCCCCTCCCTCGCCTGCAAGTGTCCTGTCCCATCCTCGGGAGAGAAAACTCGCGCCCAGACCGGGGAGCTAGGCGTTCCCTGCACCGCCGAACCGTCTACAGGCGGGGTCGCAAAAGCCCGGCGCGGCGATTCCGGGGTGCGGCATGGCCGCGCGCATGTCCAGTGAGGTCTCGTCACTCGAACGGGCAGGGTTGTCCGGGGCTTCCGGAAGGAAGCTCAGGGCGGCGTACGCAGAGGGGATCGGCCTAGGCCCGGAAGGGAGCAGGCTCACCTCGTACTGTCCGTGTTGGGTGGTCCACGGGGCGGAGGCTGCGCGCGTGTCCCTCTGCCGTGTCCCGGGCGTCCAACCGGGCTAGGCGCGGGCCTCAAATCGCGAGGGGGGGCGGGCCTGCGCGTCTGCGGGGCCGTGTCCGGCTTCCCCCCTTGGCGTTCAAATGACCGGCCGCGGTCACATGCGCGATGGCCGAGGACCAAGCCCCCTCACCCGGACCCCTGATGCTCCCCACCGTTGGGGGGCCATCGGTCACCTCCTACCGGGCTTCCGCCCCCCTCATCCACCCCTCCCGCCTCACGACCCGCGAGCGCGGCGGCGTCGGCAAGGACCTCTCCGAAGGCTGGTGCCTCAACTTCGCCGTCGGCTGCACCCACGGCTGCAAGTTTTGCTACGTCGACGTTATCAACAAGCTGTTCGCGGGCGGCCGATTCAAGAACAACCCCGCCGCGCGCGACGAGGTCAAGGAGAAGGACTGGGGCGAGTACTTCATGGTGGCCGAAAACCTCGCCGAGGCGATCGACGAGACCCGCTGGGCAAAGTGGGCCGGCAAAGAAGTGATGCTCTCGTCGATGCACGACCCGTACCTGGCGGAGCTGGCTCCATTCGCGCGCGACATCCTCGAGCGCGCCCTGCCCGCGGGGGTGGAGTTCTGCATCCAGACGCGGTCGCTGCTCGTGCTCAAAGACCTGGATCTGTTGCAGCAATACGCGGATCAGATTCGCCTTCAGGTTTCCGTGGCCACCTCATGCTTGCCGCTCCAGCGCATCATTGAGCCGAACGTGCCCACGGCCACGCGCCGATTCAACGTGCTGCGCAAAGCGCGCGAAGCGAAGATCCCGACTGGCGTGATCCTCGCTCCCATCTTTCCGTCTGTGAAGGTCCGCGAAGATGTCATCGGCGACATCGAGGCCATGGCCGCCGAGCTCGGCGAGATCCGCCCCGACTACATCTTCGGCGAGTCCCTTCATCCCCGCGGCCAGAACATGCGCCTAATCGAGGACGCCCTCGGCGAGCCGATCGTGTTCCCGCACGCGTTCGACTTCCACGCGGGCCGCCACTTCCGCCGCGCGCTGCGGATGCACCGCCTCGATGGAACGTGGTGGCCCGACCACCGGGCAACGGCCCCGGGCGCCTGACCGCGCTACTTCTTCCTCGCCCTTCGCTCCGCCGAAAGCGACCGCTCCAGCGCGTCGATGAGGCCCGGCACCATCTCCTCGCCCGCGCTGCGGCCACGGCCGGGAGTGACCAGCGCCGAGGCGCTCGGCGCCGCGGCCGTTTTAGGGCGGGCGATCAGGCTCTCGAGCTCGCCCGTCTCAAGGTCGGCCGAGATCTGCCGCGCGACCACCGTGGCCCGGAGCACCGGCGCAACGACCTCGGGTCCTTCGTCGGCGGTCACCGCCGGCTGTGCGGCGCCGCCCGGCTCGTAGGCGAACTCCATCCGCGAGCGCAGGAGCGCCGAGTACGCGAGGACATCCGCGCGCTTTGCGGCCGCCACGACGACCTCTGCGCGGGTGCCCTGCCCCTGCGTGACCTGCACGAGCAGCGGCCGGTCCGGGCCGCCGCCGAGGCCCAAGTACCACACCTCGCGCGCGCCGCCCGGCCCGTGCCAGTCGAGCACCTTCGCGAGGTTGTCCTTCTCAATCTCGGTGCCCATGCCCGCGACGGTGGCAAGGCCCCCCAAGGCCTCCGAAAGTTCGAGCTGCGCGGCGTGGCGCAGCTTCCCGTCGACCAGTCCCTGGAAATCGCGCAGGGTCTTGGGGACGGTCGGCACCACGCGCGTCCTGCCGATCGTCGTGCGGGCGCGCCGCATCTTTGCGCGCCGCTCCCCGCCGCCTTCGAGGCCGAGGATGAGCTCGCCTTCGATCATGTGCGTGCCGGCCTGCCTCGGCTCGAACAGCAGCACCGCGCGGTCGCGCGAGCGGGCCGCCACCGGCGGCAGCGTCAAAACGCCGCGGGCGTAGCCGCCCGCGCGCGCCTTCACTGAGACGAGCGGCAGCGCGCGCGTGTCATGGTTCAGGATCACCTGCACGCGCGACGCCGGCCACGGCGTCGAGTTGATGACTTCGACATCGAGCGCCAGCCGCGCGCCGGAGGTCCGGAACTGCGCGCGCGCGAACGCAAGCGGCCCCCGGGGCGCCGCCGCAAACCGCGCCGGGTCGGCAAGGGCGGCCACCACGACCCGCGGGAACGCGTCGATGGCCAGGCGCGGCAGCCCGCCGGCTTCGATGTACGGGTCGGCCGCCTTCTCAAACGCCTCCACCACCGCGGCAAGCTCGTGCGGGATCTCGCGCTCGGCGCTTGCGTCCTGCGCCGCGCAGGCGAAGAACTCGCCGCCGCCATACACGACCGCGTGCACATCGCCTTCCTGTTTGGAAAGGAAAGTGCCCGGCGGAATTTCCCGGCTCGCGATGAGCGCCCGCGCAAGCTCGAGCGGCTTCTTCGGCGCCATCGGCTCGGTGAGCGGCACGCCTTGTGCCGTGGCCCCCACCACGAACCGCCCAAGCTCGTCCATCAGGTAGACTTCGCGGGCCTGCGCCTTGCGCGCGTGGGGCGCACTTGCCTCCTTCTTGCGCCTGCTCCGCCCGGCCTTCGCCATGGGCTTGATTCGGGGGGGTCATGCTCTTGAAACTTGGCGCCCTGGCAGTGCAAGAAAGGCAATATTTCGCCCTTCCGCAACACAGAATAGCGCCTCCGGCACTCCGCTATCCGAGCCCCATGACCCACAAGGCCGTTGCAACCCCCTCCGCCCCCGCCGCGATTGGACCGTACTCGCAGGCCGTGCGCTCCGGCGAGTGGCTCTTCCTCTCGGGGCAGATCCCGCTTGACCCGGCCACCGGCAAGATGGTCGAAGGCGGGATCGAGCCGCAGACGGAGCGCGTAATCCTGAACCTGAAGGCCGTGCTCGAAGCGGCCGGCGCGTCGCTTGCATCGGTCGTGAAGACGACCGTTTTCCTTACCGACCTCGGCCACTTCCAAGCGTTCAACGCGGTCTACGGCAAGCACTTCGCGGCCGCTCCTGCCCCCGCCCGCGCAACCGTGCAAGTGGCGGCGCTCCCGCGCGGGGCGCTCGTCGAAATCGAGGCCGTGGCACGCCTGTGACGCGCGCCCACCTCCACGTTCATCTACCCCGCCGCCTTCGATGAAGCGTGCACGACGCGGGCACGGCCGCCGGCGAAAAGGCCGCCCCCCAGGAATCCACGCTCCTGCTGCGCTTCGGCGAACTCACGCTCAAGTCCGAAGGCGTGCGCAAGCGCTTCACGCGCATCCTGCGCGGGAACATCGAGAACGCCTTCCAGGCCGAGGGGCTCGACTGCCTCATCCGTGACGATTTCGGCCACCTCTACGTCGACACCAACGACCGGGAGCGGGCGATGGAGATCCTGTCGCGGATCTTCGGGCTGACCTCCGTTTCCCCGGCGGCGCTTCTGCCGTCGGGGCGTCTCGAAGAGCTCGCCGAGGCCGCGGCGCGCTACGCGCTTGCCACCTTGCCTCAAGGCACGAAGACGTTCGCCGTGCGTGCGCGGCGCACCGGCTCGCATCCTTACTCGTCGCAAGATGTGGCGCGCGCCTGCGGGGCCGCGATCCAACGGCTCGCCGCATCGCGCGGCGCGCCCCTTGCGGTCAACCTCGACGACCCCGACTTCGAAGTCGAGGTGGAGGTCCGCGAGAACCGCGCGTACCTCTACGCGCGCCGGATTCCCTGCGCGGGCGGCCTGCCGGTGGGCACCGCGGGGAAGATCGTGTTCGTCCTGCGCGCCGCGCCGGCGCTGGCCGACCTCGACGGCCGCGCGGCGTGGATGCTCATGAAACGCGGCGCGTTCCCGCTCTACCTCGTCGCCGGCGACGAAGCGTCGCGCACGCCGGCCGAAGGCCCGGCAAACGCGCTGGAGCGCCTGGCGCGCTGGGGCCCCACCCACAAGCGATGGGTCGCCGCCAACCCGCTCGACAAGGCCGCCATCGAGGCCTTCGCGGCCAGGAACAACGCGAGCGCCGTCGCCTTCGGCGCGCGCGCGTCGGGCGGGGAACTTGACGCGGCGGCCACCCTCGCCGAGGGCCTGGCCACCTTCCACCCGCTCCTTGCCCTCTCCGAAGACGAGCTCGCGAAGATCCCGCTCGACTAACGCAACGCATTTCTGCGCGCGGCTTACTTCCCACCGCGATGTCGTACAAGACGCAGGGCGTCTTGGGACTTGGCGTCGGGGCGCTGCTGGCCCTCGGGTTCCGGCCGATTGGGCTCTTCCTCGTCTTGATTTCATTCATCATGCTGGTCTTCGGGCTTGCGAACATCGGTGAAGGAGCAAGGCCCCGGCGCTGCAAAGCATGGGGCCACGACTGGCGCAGGCAACTGCCCGGCTGCCCTCGCGGGACCACCTGCCGCAATTGCTTGGTCCGCAAGGACGGCGCCGTGCTCGCGTGGCGCGCCCCGCCGCCGGGTGTGCCTGCCGTGTTTGACCCGATGACGGGCCTCGCGGTCCCGCCGAGTGTGCTCGCGGCAACCCTGAAGCGAATCCCGATCGACCTGTACGTCCTTGACGAACCGCGCCTCGGCCGCGTGCCTTACGGCCCGATGCGCCCGGGAATTGTGGGGCCCCCCACGCCGCATGGGTGGCCCGGCAAGGTGTCGATGCAGGGGCCGACGCCTCCGCCCCCCCAACCCTGAGCGGGCAATTTCGCGCTCAACGCTTGCTCGCCGCGCCACCCGCCGAACCTTTTATACCCTCGACCAAAATGCCCGCTTCCCTCGTGGGCCCGTAGCTTAGCTGGTGGAGCACCCGGCTGATATCGGCGCAAGCGCGCCGCCAGATACCGGGAGGTCGCCCGTTCAAATCGGGCCGGGCCCACCTCTGTTTCCTGCTGCTTTCGGTGGGCAGACCAATCACCTTTTTCTCTTACAGACCCGACCTCCCTCTTCTATGGGGGCTACCGCGAGGCTGCTTGCCGCAGGGGGGCTCCTCCTCGTCGCCTTCGGCGCCATCGCGCTCGGTGCGCAGGCTTTCTCAACCCCCGGCGGGAGCGGCGACCTCACCCTGGATTCGATGGGCGCGCCGCCTTCGGCCGTGTGGAAGGTAAGCGCCGCGCCGCTCGCTTACCAAGTCAACGAGACCCTCATCATCTCGGCCGGCGACGTGCTCGTGATCCCTGCGGGCGTGCAGCTGAACTTCACCAACACGACTGAACTCATCGTGCTCGGCGGCCTGCGCGTCCAGGGGACGGCCAGCGCGCCCGTGGTGATGGGCGTCGTCCCGGACGCGATGAGCATGGCCGTTGCGTGGGGCGGCATCCGCGCGCAGGGGGCCTTCCCCATCGTCCTTGACAACGCGGTGCTTAGCGACTCAATCGACTTCCTCATTTCAAACTCGTCGGGCCCGCGGCTCACGAATGTGACCTACCAGGGCCGCCTCATGTTTGACAATGTGAGCGGCGCCACGGCCGGCCAGATCCTGATGACCATCACCCCCACCGATGTAGGGCGCATCGGGCTTTGGGTCGAACACAGCGACCATGTCACCGTCACCGGCGCCGACCTCCAGGGGGGCACGGGGTGGGGCGGCTCGGCGGTGCTCATCGAAGATTCCACCGACATCGCCGTGTCCGACCTTGTCGTGCGCGACGACAACGCGAACCTCGTCGGCGTCCAGGTCATCGCGTCCACGCGCGTGGCCATCTCCAACTACACCTTCACGCAGGGGCCAATGGGCGGCGACCCCAACCAGGCGCTCGACTTTCGCGACGCCGACGGGGTCGTCGTCGACCGGCTGGTCATGACGCACGTGGGCCTCTCGGGGCTTGGCGCGATCTACGGCGTCCGCTCGAACGCGACCGTGTCGAATTCGACCTTCGACCCCGCGACCTTCGAGGGCGTTTGGCAGTACCCGGGCACGCTCACGGGCGTGAACGCGACGCGCCTGCCGGCCCGGCCGGAGGCGGGCGCGACCGTCCGGGAGGTCGAGCTCCTCCGCGTGCAGGCGCAGTGGGAAACGGGGGGCGCCGTCATCTCCGGGGTCGCCCGCATCGAGAACGGCTCGTGGGTGGCGCAGGGGCCGATCGTGGCCGGGGCCTCCGAATGGCTGTGGGCACTGCGCTCCTCGAACCTGAGCGGCGCTGTCAGCCTCACGGAATCGTACCTGGTTTCCGCGGCGTGCAACTGCACGGGGGGGGTGGCCTTCGTAAACCTGACGGACGCGTGGGGCGTTACGGTGGTCATTTTCGTCGGGGACAACGCGGCGCCGGTGGTCACCGCCACGGCCACGCCCGCGCCCGGCCGGACGGGCGAGCCCGTTTCCCTGAATTCCTCCTCCCTCGACAACGCAGGCGTAACCGCGACCTTGTGGACCGCCGTCGGGGGGTCCAACGTCTCCGGGCTCCCGTGTGCGCAAGCGGGCTGCGAGGTGGTCTTCGACGCGCCTGGCAATTTCACGGTCCAAGTGCGTGTGACCGACACCGCCGGCCACCTCGCGTTTGCACGCCTCACCATCGCCGTGGTGGACGTCACGCCCCCGCGGCTTACCTGGGTTTCGACCGGGCCGGCCCGGCCTGGCCAGAACGAGTCCTTCCAGGCGATCGTGGACGCGCAGGACAACGACCCCGCGTTCTTGCCGCAGGTGCAGTGGTATGTGGACGGGGCGCGCGTGCCGGGCGACACGCTCACGGTGACCCTCAGCCTCGACACGCGCGGAGGGCACAACGTGAGCGTGATCGTCCGAGACGACGGCGGGAACCAGGCGTCGGCGTCCTTCATGGTCGACGTGCGGGACGTCGAGCCCCCTCAGGTCGGGCTGTGGGTCACGCCCGCCGGCCTCCTTGCGCCCACCTCCGTGCAGCTCAACGGCTCGGTGGCCACCGACAATGTGGGGGTCACTTCGTGGAAGTGGCGCGTGGTGGGGCCCGGGACGGACTACAACCTCACGGGCACCTCGCCAAACGCCACGCTCCCGGCCGCGGGCCCTTACAACGTCACGCTCACCGTGGAGGACGCGGAGGGCAACAAGGCGAGCCGCACCTTCGAGATCGATGTGGCCGGCCCGCCGCCCTCCGGCGGCGACGGCGGCCTGCCGCTCCTGCTCCTCGTGGGGGCAGGCGCCGCGGTGGCCGTCGCCCTGGCCGCGCTCCTCCTGCGGCGCCCGCGCGAGCCCCCCAAGCCCGTCTTCGATGAGAGCGGCAAGAAGAAGGGCGCGCCCGATGAGGGCAAGGATAAGTCAAAGCAGGAGAAGGACGCGGAAGAAGAGGACGGCGGAGAGGCCTAGATCAGCGGTATCTGGAAGTGCGACCACTCCTGGCCGCCCGCATAGAGGTAAAACGTCGTCAGGTCGAGGTAGTAATCGGACGCGGCGGGCACCACCGTGATGTTGAGGTCGTCGTTGCCCGAGATCGTGCCCGAATGGTCATTGTCTGCGATGGTTACCGTGATCGACCAGTTGCCGTGTTGCACCGTCTGGCCGATGGGGCCTTCGTAGAGGGTCTCGTTGGCCTGCGACACGAGCTTTGCGGTCAGCGTTTCGAGGGGGACCTGGCCGTTCACGTCGATGTCCTGGACGTACAGCGCGAGCGTCCCGTTTCGCCACGAGTCCTGCTCGAAGAAGACGCGGTCGGGCCCGCGGTTGTGCAGGACCGAAAAAGAGGCGTACCACAGCACGCCGAGGAAGGCCAGGATGAGCACGGCGACCACCGCCAGCGAGCGGGGGGCCGAGCGGGCCGGCGGCATCGGTTCGGCGGGCCTTGGCTCGCCGCGTCGAAACGCCACGGCCCTTCCAAACCCCCCGAGCGTTTCAGCGTTTCGCCGCCAGGCGGCCCGGGGCCTTCACGCGCGGCACGAGCCGCGCGTCCACGGCCACATGGTCGATCCCGGGCGCAAACGACTTGACTTCGCGCGCGTCGAGGATCACCAAGTCGAAGCCGGGGCCGCAGGCGGCCGAGAGCGCGGCGTAGGCGTCGCGGAATTTGGTCTCCTGCCGGTAGGCTTCATGATAGTGGAGCACGCCGCCCTCGCGCTTCAGCGCCCGCACCGCCGTGGGGAGGTAGGCTTCCGTCCCGTGGAGGTACCCGAGGAAGACGCGGTCGGCCACGCCTTGCGGCGCGCGAAGGCGGCAGTCGCCAAGCAGCGGCGTGACCCGGTCTTCGATTCGGTTGAGCCGCAGATTCTCCTCAAGGAGCGCGAACGATTCGGGGTTCTTCTCGCAGGCGAACACACGCTTGGCCCCCGCGCGCGCCGCCAGGGGCACGGTGAAGTACCCGATCCCCGCGAAGAGGTCGACGACGGTTTCGCCCCGACAGTCGAGCGCGCCTGCCCGCGCCCGCTCCGCCTGGTTGCCGGAGGCGAGCATCACGGCGGCAACATCGATGGCGAAGCGCAGGCCGTTCTCCAAGTGGACCGTCCGGGTCCCCTTCCCCCAGAGCACGCGCACCTTCGGCGTGCGCAGTTTCCCCCCGATCCCGCCTCGATCTTCGACCGCGCACCGAGCCCCGAGTTCTTGCGCCGCGATTGCCGCGGCCCGCTTGCGCAGCTGAAGGGAGGTCTTCGGCAAGAACTGCAGCACGATTACGTCGCCAACGCGCTCCCACCCCTTGCGCGCAAGGTCGTCCCACGGCGCCTCAAGTTCGGCCCTGCAGCGCGCGTCGATGCGCTCGGGGGGGGACGCCGGTCGTTTCCGGCGCGCCTGGTCCTTGCCCCCGGTTGCGCGGGGTGCTGGCATCGGTGAGGGCCCTCCCTGCGCGCTTGCGCCCGCCTCGACCGCGCGGCGAGAACTTATAGCGTTTCGGCAATCTGACGAAGGCGGGGTGGCTCGTGGCACCGCGCCGCTTGGCCGCCGTGCTCTCCCTCGCGCTGGCCGCCGTGCTTGTCGCGCCGTGGCCGCCAGCGGCCGCAGGCCCGATGCTAAGCGGCGGCGACACGCGCGACCTTGCAGCAACGCCCTTGGTCGTCTTTGCCGGGCCCGTCAACGTGCACCCGGGCGAAAACGGCTCGGTCACGTTCACCCTCACAAACCGCTACAACCAGTCCATGGACGCCGTGCGCATCGACGCCGCATTCAAGATCGGCGGCAGTTGGCTCGAAGCCCGCAGGCTCGAGGCGAACGCCACGGATGTCCCGGCCTTCAGCCACGCCATGCCCACGCCCTTTGCCGTCATCGCGCACCAAAACCAGACGGTCGCGCTCCCCTTCACCACGCCCGGAAACACGCAGGCCGGCGTCTTCCTCGTGTCGCTCACGCTCGCGTTCCAATATGTGAACTCGACCGGCCAGCGCGTGGACGCGCGCTTCGCCTCGCTTGGCAGCATCGACGCGCCGAACCGGACGAAGGTGGACCTTGGAAATTACACGGCCACGCTCGACGCGCTCGCCCTTGACGGGATCGTCCCCGACTCAAGCATCACCGTGGACAGCGGAGAGGCCCTCGCGCTGTGGCTGACGGCCGCCGCCTTCGGCGCGGCGGTTGTGGTTGTCGGTGTGGCCTACGGGACGCTCGCCCAACGGCGCGCCAAAGGGAGGCGCAAAGCCCCGTGAGGCCCACGCGGGCCGCCGCCGCGCTTGCGGCCCTCACCCTGCTTGCCGGCCTTGCCCCGGCCGCGCAGGCCGACCTCCTCGACACGATCGAGCACCCCACGCGCGTGCCGGCCTTCTCGTTCATCTCGCTTGGCAACGGCATCGAGCCAGGCGGCTCCGGCGTCTACGGGTTCTCGCTCACGAACCGCTACAACTCCTCGATCGACAACGTGTCGCTCACCGTCGACATCTACCGGTTCGCCACCGTCGAGGTCGAGCTCGACACAAGCGCGCTCTCCTTTCCGCCGACGTTTGCCGCGGGCGGGGGGTTCGTTGCCCACATGACCTTCCCCACGATTGCACCCAATGGGTCGGTGACCGTCCGCCTTCAAGTCGACGCGCCGCGGCAGGCGCCCGAGGGCGTGTACTTCACGCGCCACCTCCTCGAATTCGACTACGCGAACGTGACCGAGCCGCCCGCGGTCACTGCGCAGACCGGCCACTTCGTGATGAAATCGCGCGGCTACTTCAACGCCAGCCAGTTCGCGTCGATCAACTACAGCGACCTCCACAACTCCCTTGCGGCGCTGAACATCTCCGGCGTGGTCCCGGATTCTTCCTTCTCGGTGAAGCCGCCCGCCCCGCTTTGGCCCCTTGCCGCGCTCGTCGTCCTTACGGCCGTTTCCGGGACGATGGCCTTCGTCTACTACCTCGTCGACCAGCACCCCGGCAAGCACCGGAAACTCGAGCGCAGGCTCCTGCGCCTGGAGGGGAAGCTGCGGGTCTGGCGCGCGCTGCTGCGGTCGGCGCTCCTCTCCAAGGTGGGCCGAGGGCGCCCCGGCTCGAAACCGCCGAAAGCGCAGTGAGCGCCCCTCATTCGTCGGCCGCGTCTTTGCGCTTTGGGCGAACGGCAACCAGCGCGGCGACCATCCCGATGGCGCCTGCCGCAAGGACTCCGAGGGCAAAGGGGCCGGGCGCCACGGGCCCGGGCGGGCCGAAGGTCGCCGGGGGCACGACCATCACATCGAGGGAAGTCACATTCGCGTTGCCCGCCGCGTCCACCGCGCGCACTTCGATCTGGTTGAGGCCGCCGTGGAGCTGGACGACGACGAAGAACTGCCCCCCGCTGTTGGCCTGCAGCGCGAGCCCCCCCACGAATACACGCGCATACGGCTCCGTGACCCCCGCGACCCGCACGGTCGCGTTGTCCACGGAGGCATGCTCCCCGCGGTCGAGGTCGATCGGGGGGGCCACGGTGTCCACGACGAACGCAAACGAGCGGCGGAATTCGGTGCCCGACGCGCTCACCGCCACGACGGGAAGGAGGGTGCGGCCCTCGGGCAGGGCGAGCTTCACGGTGAGCAGCGGGCCGGTAGCATGCCAGGTCGAGCCGCCGATGGTGAGGTCGCAGCCCGGCGTCACGCGGAAGAGGAGGTCGACGGAGCGCGAGGCAAGCGGGTTTGCTGGGTCGGGAGCGACCAAGTCGAACACGGGCTCCGCCGAATCGAGGTACACCGTGATGGCGACCACCGCGCGGTTGCCCGCCTCGTCGATGGCCGCAAGGATCAGCCGGTTCTCGCCCTCGGAGAGGAGCAGCGGGATGGCGAACGCCGGCCCGCAGCGGGGGGCAAGCCGCACCCCGTTCAGCTCGAGCGACGCGTTCCGCTCGCAGCTGCCGGCAAGGTCGAGCGAAACAGAGGCAAGCGTGCTTCCCTCGCCGGGGGAATTCACATAAAGGCTCGGCGCGACCTCGTCGATCTTCAGGTCGAAATTGAAGCGGACGGCGTTGCCGGCAAGGTCGCGGGCCGTCACGGTAAGGACATCCGGCGTCCCGTTGATCGTCACGACCATGCTGAAACGGCCGCCGAGCAGTTCGACGGCGTCAGAAGCGCCGTTCGATTCGACCGTCCCCGGCTCGTTCAGCGTCCCGGAAATGATGACCGTGCGGTTGGAGGTTATGAGGGGCGCCGTCTGCTCGAATTCCGGCTCGGGGCCGACCAGGTCGACGACGACCCACGACCGCGCTTCGGCGGAATTGCCTGCGCAATCGGTCGCGCGCACGACGGTGGGGTGATTGCCGTCGGGGAGGTCGGGGGTCTGGTTCGAGAAGGAAAACACGCCAAGGAACGCCTCGAAGGGGCCGGCAATCGGGAGGAAGTCGTTGCCGTCGAGCGAAAATTCGAGCAGCGTCAGGCCGCAGTCTTGGTCTTCGGCGCTGCCCGAGATGACGTAGGTGGACTGGTTCGTGTACATGACCGCGGGGAGGTCGAGCACGACCACGGGCGGCGCACCGTCCGGCACCGTGAGGGAAACGTCGCCCCCCGAGGAGAAGTCGAAGGTTTGCGCTGCGGCGTTCGCGCCGTAGGTCGCGCGCACTTCGAAGGGCGGGATGGCGCCGCCGCTCGAAGCGGTCCCGTCCCACAACGTCGTCGAGACGAGCACATCGAACCACGGGGTCCGCCCGTCGCTGCCTGTTACGCCGGCGGCCCGAAGCGCTCCGCCGGAAAGCTCCGTCACGCTGACCCGGGCGCCTGCGACCGGGTGGAGATCGGGCCACAGCGCCCGGACACGCACCGGTTCGTGGCGCGCGACCTGGAGGTTGCCCGGCCCGCCCCACGGTACGTCGCAACCGTAGGTGCGCAATTCGGAGGAGCCGGAAGCTGCCCAAACCGCAGGGCCGGCTGATCCAAACGCCCCGCACGCGACCAGGTCGGCCCGGCCGCCATTCATGACGACCGCTGACGCGTCAACCGCCACCGTCGAATTCGCGATCGTCGCCGTGGGGCCGAGCGAACCGCAGCAGCCGGTGGTCATAAGCCGCGTCGAGTTTCGCACCGTCGTGCGCTCGAGGCGCAGCGACCCGGTGGCGCCCTCAAGCATGAACCCGGCGTCCACCGCCGGATCGGGGGAGTTGCCGAGGTCCATGAGGAGCGAGTCCTCGACCACCACGGAGCCGCCGTCGATGACGGCGTCGATGTTCGCCGTCACCGCGGGGTCCTTGTCAACGGTGTCATTCGTGTAGTTCTCGAGCGTCGAGCGCCAGATCGTGGAACGCAGGTTCAGCTCCCCCTGGATCCGCGTCACCGGGCGCGCCTCGACCCGCTGGAAATCCCACTCGCCGCCCTCGATGGTGAGCGACCCCTGCCTCTCCACGACGATCGTCCCGTTGAACACGTTGACGCCCCATGTGCTTACGGTTGTGGGCCGCGTCACGGTCCACGTGACGTTGTTCCACAGGGGCGCGCCGTTGGCCGGCGGGTCGAACGGGCAGCCGAAGATCGACGGGTTGTCCTCCCCCTGTCGCCACACGGAGCGCCCCCAGTCGAAGGCCTGCGGGCCGTTCACCGTGATGTCGCGCACGGTCACCGTGTTGTTCAGGCGGTAATAGAGCGGGTAGTCGTGGAGGTTTAGGCGGAAGGGGGAGCCCGCGCCCGGCACGAGGCTGCAGAGGTACGTGAACGACTCGTGGCCGAATTGGATCGCGGGGCCAAGCAGGTCGGCGAAGGTCCCGCCGTCGATCGTCGGGCTCCCGTAGGTGATGATGCCGCGCGTCGAGGCGCGGTGCGTCGTGGAGAGGGCTAAGGACGAGTTTGAAAGGACGATGTCGGCCGAGAAGCTGCCGGCAAAGTCGCTGTCGATTACGGCGGAAGTGTCGTCGAGGAGACCGCCGTAGGCCTCGCTCGCGGTGACCGTGGCGTTCGAGATCCGCGAGTGGCCCGAGAGCCAAAACCCGATGCCGTCGTTGCTAAGGTGCAGGCCGTCGGCCGTGAGGTTGTACCCGTAGAGGCCGAAATACGCTCGCGAGATCGATGAGTTCTGAAGCGTCGCGTTTTCGTCGCCGACGCCGACGCCGAAGGCGCCATCGATCCAGGAGTCGCGCAACGTGAAGTGCGCGCCCGGGTAGACGAGGAAGCTGAAGTGGTAGACGTACGCGGTGCCTACGAAGGACACGCCGATCGAGGAACCGTTGAGCACCGAGAGCGAACCGCCCGGGAGCACGAAGATCCCGAATTCGCCGTCGGTTGCCACGCGCATCAGGAAGTGGGTGTCGTTGAGCGTGAGCGACCCCGTCGCCGTGACGATGATGTTCGCCCCGATGACCAAGGAGCGGCTGTCAAGCTCGACCGCCGAGCTGACCGTCCAATCCGCCGAGACCAGGAATGCATCGGCGCTGGCGACAGGGGCAAGCGCAACGAGCGGCGCCGGGGCGACCAGCAGCGCCAGGGCGAGCAGGGGGAATCGCCGCGTGTCGCGCACGGCCGAAACCGTGCGCCCCGGCCCTCAAGTGCTTTTCGGTGTAGGGGACTGCGCCAGTGCCCGGCGCAGGCCGGTTACAAGAAGCCGCGGATGGCGGGGCCGGCCAGGCGCAAGAGCTTGGGGCTTTTGCGCAGCGCGATCTTCGCCAGCTTCGACGGGAAGTCGATGTCCCCGTGCTTCACGATGAGCTCCTTGAAGTCCGGGTCGTTCAGCACCTCGATGGCAAGGTCGATCTGCTTGTCCTTCATCGCAATCATCATGCGGTGCAGGAACTGCGCGCGGCGCAACTCCGAGCCGATGTCGTTCACCCACGCCTCCTGGTAGTCCTTCAGCGCGGCCTTCGAGCAGTCCCCCGAATCGAGGGCCTCATGGGCGGCCTGCGCGCAGTGGCCCGCGGAAGCCAGGCCCATGTACAGGCCGCCGCCTGTCGTCTGCTTGACCTGCGCGGCGGCGTCCCCCACGATCATCACGCGGTCGGCGAAGGTGCGCTTGAGCAGGCCGAACGGGATGGCCGAGAGCACGTACTCAAGTTCCTGCGCCTTGCCGTAGCGCTTGACGAACCAGTCCGCGTTAAGGAGCGAATTGAGGTAATCCAGCGCGACCCCGCGGCGGCCGTCGATGCCGAGGCCGACCAGGCCGGAGTCCTCCCCGTAGGGGATGATCCACGCGAAGAAGCCGGGCGCGATCTTCTCGCCGGCGAACAGCTCGACGCTCTCGGGGTCGAGGTGAAGGCCCGCGCACTGCAGTTCGATCGAGGGGACGAGCTTCTCGGGGTGGGAGAGGTTGAACCAGCGCGCGACCTGCGACTGCACGCCATCGGCCCCGATGAGGAGCTTGGCGTGCGCGGTCTCCTTCGTGCCGTCGGAGTGCGCGAGCGAGACCTCCACGCCTTCGGGGCCCACGTTGGCCGCCTCCGCGCGCGTCCCCAGCGCCATTTCCGCGCCATTCTTCAGCGCGAGTCTGGCAAACGCCTTGTCGAACGCCGACCGGTTGACCACATACGCGCGCGTGTCCTTCGCCTTGAACGAAAGGGTCGTCCCGTTCGGGGAGAGCGCATTGGCGCCCCGCAGCTCGTTGATGACCACGCCGCGCGTGGCGCGGAAGTCGGCGTCGGGCAAGTCGAAGACCCGCGGCGTGATGCAGCCGCCGCACTGAATCGGGCGGCCGACCTCCGCGTGCTCTTCGACGATTCGGACGCTGTGCCCGCGCTTTGCAATCTGCGAGGCCGCGTAGCAGCCCACGGGGCCGCCCCCCACCACCAAGACATCCACTTCGCCTTGCATGCTGGAGGCCGCGCGATCGAGTGAGGCCCGTATAAATACGATCGCGGAGGATCGGGAACGGCGACGATGGCGGGCAGCAAGAAACGAACGCTGGCCGAAGCCGTGTCCCACGCCGAGTCCGTCCTCAAGGAGAAGGACCGCCTGCGCGAGGAGGCCCACCGCGACGCACGCGAGATCCAGCGCGCGGCGACCGCGATCCTGCGCGGGGGCGTGCCGCGGACGAAGGCCGAACTCGCCGCCGCACGCGAGCAACTTGCCGTTGCCTCGGGCCACTCGAAGACCCTGCGCCGGCGCCTCGAAGCGCACCCTGAACTCTACGAGTCCGGCATGCTCGAGACCCCGTTGCAGGAACTTGCCGAAGCGTACATCCTGCTCGCCTACGCCGGCGGCGGTCCGTTCCCGACCTTTGACGAGATTGCCGTCACGCCCGCCGCGTTCCTGCTCGGCGTCGGCGACGCCATCGGCGAGTTCCGGCGCCAACTCGTGGACGCCCTGCGCCACGGCCACATCCAGGTCGCGGAGGACCACCTTGCCGCCATGGAAGGGGCCTTCGATGCCATCAGTCGGATCGCGCTCCCCGACGCCATCGTACCGCTGCGGAAGAAGGTGGACACGGCGCGCGCGCTGCTCGAGCGCTCGTCGAGCGAAGTCGCGATGGCCGTCCGCCTTGAGGAGCACGCGAAGGCGATGCGCTCCGCGGGCCGGCCCACGCGCTCCCGGTAGCTCGTCGGTCAGGCCCTCAGGCAACGGCGCGCTTCTCGTTCACGCCTGTCGAAATTGCCAAGTTTTTTGTATTCACCCACCTAGCCAGGCGGGCCTTTTGGGGGTCGGGCGGCTTTGAGTAGAGTGCTTACGCCGCGTGCCGCCTGGTGGATCGCCGCCGCAGCGTTGCTTGCCGCCTTGGGCGCCTGCGCCCTTGCGGGCCCGGCCTCCGCGTCCAGCTACTCGGGCACCGACGACTGGACCATCGCCTCCAACACGGCCGAGGTCGTCACCAACGAGACCATCGTGGTCAACGGATTTTTGTTCGTAAACGTGAACGCGAGCCTCGAACTTGTAAACTCCTCCCTCACGGTCATGGGCCGCCTGCCCCCCGTCGTGCCCATCCCCGCCCCCCGCCGCGAGGCCGCCAAGGCCTACATCAACGGGTCGTTCACGCTCACCAATTCCACGCTGACGTTTTACGTCCCCTTCGGCGGGCCGCTCATCCAGGAGATTCGGGAGAACTCCCCCGTCGGGCTGCGCGTCGGCCCGAACGCGAATGTCACGCTTCGCGACTTTGACAACAACAGCCAAACGCAAGGTGACGCGAGCTTCTTCACGGCCTACGGCGCCGGCGCGCCCGCCAACGGCTCCTACTCGTCGTTCCAGCCGGGCTCGCGCTTCACGATGCTGAATTCGAGCGGCGAGCTCCTGGGGTTCCGCGGCTATCCCGGGCTCGAGTTCAACGGCACGACCGTGCGCATCGAAGGCTCGTGGTTCAACAACAGCCACAACGCGACGGTGTTCAACAACTGCAACGGCGCGGTGATTTCCAACCTCACGCTCACGAACGTGGAACAGGGGCTCAGCTTCCGCGGCGGCGCGGGCCACCGCCTCTCGAATCTCAACTTCTCCGGGTTCGTCCTCGGCCTGCAGCTTACCGGGATTTCCGATGTCGTGGTGAGCGACATGGCCATCCACGATGTGATCGGGCAGATCAATTACGGCGCATGGGCAACGCCGGGCACGTCCTTCGCGCTCAACAATACCTCGGGCGTTACCGTGCGGCGTTTGACCGTGCAGGGGAACCTCACCGACCCCAGCTATGAGTTCGTGCGCCTGATCGAGGCGCTGTCGAGCCAGGACCTGCGGCTCGAGGACGTGGACCTCGGCCAGGCGCGCGGCTTGGGGTCCCTCGTCAACTCGCGCCGCGTCGTCTTCGAGCACGTCATCGCGGCCGGCTTCCTGGACGGCCTCACGCTCACGAACGTCAGCGACCTTGCCATGTTGAACTGCACGATCGTGGGGGACGCCCCTTGGGCGGTCCAAGCGACCGGCGGCGTGAATTACGCCTTCATCAACTATTCCGCCGGCGTGCGCAATACCCTCTGGTTGGTCGGCGTGTCCAATGTCCTCGTAAGCGGCGCCGACCTCAACGCCACCCAAGCCGGGCTGCGGGCCCAGGACGGGGCCAACTTCGACGTCCGCGGCGTGGGCGTGCGCGGCGTGGGCACGGGCTTCTTGCTCGCCAACATCACGCACTTCTTCGCCGACCGGCCCGTCGTCGAGTTCGGCGACTACGGCATCGAAGTGGCCTTCTCGCAGGACATCGTGTTCACGGCTCCGACCCTCGTCGGAGCGCCTTCGACGTTTGTGCGGCGCCCGCTGTTCCTGACCAACGTCCGCGATGTGGCCATCACGTCGTTCACCTTCCAGGGCAGTTGCCAGGCCGCGGGCTTCGTCATGACGGCCTCGAACCTCACGCTGGACGGGTTTTCGGCGCGCACATGCGGGGAGGGCCTCGACATCTCGGGGGCCTCCGGCGTCGTCCTGCGCGACCTCGTGCTGGCCGGCGCCTGGAACAACTCGGGCCTTAGCCTCTCCTCGACCACGGATGCGACGGTCGACAACCTTGACGCAAGCGATGCGTGGGGGTACGCCGTGGCCCTCGGCGCGGTGGACCGCGTCCAAGTCACGCGCGTCGACGGCCGCCGCGGCGGCGCAGGCGGTTTGGTCATGATCATCAGCCGCAATGTCGCGGTCACCGATGCGGACTTCTCGGGGTCGGGCGGCACCGCCGTTGCGCTGTTCAACTCCAGCGCGCCCCTCGCCCTGCTGCGGGTCAACGCGTCGTTCTCCCGCAACGGCGTCAGCTTGCTGGGCAGCCCCGGCGTCAGCCTCCAGGACATGGACGTGTCCCACAACCTCCTGGTCGGCGTCGACGTCGACCCTTATTCGCCCGACGCGGGGCTGCGCAACCTCACGATCGCCGGGAACGGGGGGGACGGCCCCTTCGTCGACGCCAACCGCTCGGCCTTCGTGGACGGCAACATTTCCTCGAACGGGGGCGGCGGGGTCGAGGGCGGCCTCCACGTCCGGGTGGACTGGACCATCAGCGTGGCCGGCTCGATCCGCAACGACACGCTCCACCTCAAGGGGAACCTGGTCGTGGCGGCCGGGGCCTCCTTCGACGCGCAGGACGCCGTGATCCGGGTGGACGAGGGCACGAGCATCGTCGACCCGCTGCCGCCCGGGCGCCTCCAGCTCGACGGCTGGGTCCGCTTCACCGCCGTCACCGTCCGGCCCTTCAACCAGACCCGCGCCTACGGGATAACGGCGGGCCCCGGCTCACGGCTGGACGTCGGCGATTCGACCTTCGAGGGCGCGGGCCGGGGAGATACGCTGTCGCGGTTCCATGTCGAGGGCGTGGCGACAATCTCCAACGGCACCTTCTCCGGCTGGTCCGGGCCGCTCGACGGCGAAAACGCCATCGTCGACGTGCGCCGCGCCCTTTTCTCGAACAACACCGCCGGCCCCTTCCTCGAGTTCGGCACCGCGTACCTCGAAGATGTGACAAGCCAGGACAACGACGGTTTCGGGCTGGACCTCGGCCAGCTTTCCGGCGCGACCCTCGTGCGCTTGGAGCTGCGGCGAAACGCCGGTGTCGGGTTGCTCGCCCAGCGCATCGGACTCCTCTCCGTGCGAGGCCTCAACCTCACGGGCAACCTCATGGGGGGCGCGACCTTCGAGGACACCGAGTTCGACGCGTCGGGGATCGTCGGGCTGGCCAACCTCGGGTTCGGGCTTCGGATCATCGGCGGTCGCGGCGCGCACCTCGCGGACATTCAACTCATTTCCAACTCCGGGTGGGGGTTGCAAGCGTCTTCCGTGCCCCTCGATGTCGTCGACCTGTGGATCACCTTCAACGGGGGCAACGGGATCGAGCTTTACGGCCCCATGGTCGCCGCGATCTACGGCGGCGGCCTCTCGGGGGGCTCGGCCAGCGGCCTGCTTGCCGACGGTGCGACCTTTACCGTCGAAGGGACGGTGTTTGACAGCCACGCCGGGCCCCACGTTTGGGCGAGGGGCAGCGCCAACGGGACCATCTCGAACGCGTCCTTCAACGACGCGGCCCTTGACGCCGTCGTACTCGACGGGACCGCGTACCTGCAGATCTTGGAAGCCGCCGTCTCGGGCCAAGCGGGGCGCGTGATCGCCAAGGAGAATGCGTACGCCTTTGTCCTGAACTCCAGCTTCTCCGGGTTTGCGGCCGAAGGGTCCGGCCAGGTCGACGTCGCCTGGGACATGCGGATCACCGTGCTCCTCGGGTCGGGGTCGCCGGCGGAGGGCGCCCTCGTCGAGGTGGTTGACACGACGGGCGCACTGCTCACGCGGGCCCTTACCGACGCCGACGGGGCGATGCCCCTCCTCGTGGTGCTCCAGAAGAACGTCTATTCCGCCGGCCGCGAAACGCTGTACACGCCGCACCGCGCCCAGGCGGCGCTTGGCGGCCAAGGGCTGGCGCGCAAGAACATCACGGTCGACCGCTACCGCGACATCACGCTTAGGCTCGACGGGACTGCGCCCGAAGTCTCGATGACCGTCCACGGCACGAAAGGGGCGGGAGGCTGGTACCTCGACGGGGCCACCGTGACCCTCGAGGCGAGCGACGGCGGCGGGTTCGGGCTCTTCGTTGGCTGGCGCGTGTCGGGGGGACCTTGGCAGGAGATGGACACGAGCCTCGACTTCGTCTCGGCGGCGTTCATGTTGGCCGACGAAGGGGACGTGCTCGTCGAGTACTTCGCCGGCGATGGCGCCGGGAACAACGGCACCATCTCGCGTGCCCATGTCCTGCTGGACGTGGCGGCCCCCAGAGCCTTCTGGCTCGTCAACGGGAGCGGGCCTCACGGGCGCAACGTGACGCTTGCCTGGGGGGGCAGCGACGGCAACGGCAGCGGCCTGGCCGGGTTCGATGTCGACGTCTCCTTTGAGGGCGGGGCCTTCGCCTCGTGGCAGCACCCGGCGGCGGAAGGCAGCGCCACCTTCAGCGGCCAGGAGGGCGACTACACCTTCCGCCTGACGGCCCATGACGCAAGCGGCCGCGTGTCGCCCTCCGAGCTGCTCCACCTCACGGTTACCTTCTCCGGCACGCTGCGGCTCGCGGTGGTCGGCCCCGACCGGCTCCCGCTCGGGGCCGCCTCGGTGGAGATCGTGGGGGCGAACCAGACGCAAACGGGCGCCGGGGTCCAGTCGTTCCGCCTGCCCGAGGGGACGTACCTGGTCATCGTGCGCGCGCCCGGCTTCGAGGACAAGACGCTCACCGTCAACATCACCGCGGGCAACACGACCGACCTTGGCGAAGTCGACCTGCGCGAGGTGCCGGTCCACACGGTGACGAGCAGCACGGGGCCGCTGCTTGCGGTTGTCGCACTGGCGGCCATCGGCGGTGCCGCCGCGCTGTTCTTCATCATGCGCTCTGCCAAGCGGCGCCGCCAAGAGGAATGGAAAGCGGTCGAGGGCCCGCCGCGAAAGGCCCCCTAAATCTCTTCGAGCGGGTGCATCTTCGCCGTGCTTGGTTCGCCCTTGCCGCCCTCGGGCTTGGCGTCCTCGGTGATGTCGATCTTCACCGGCCACAGCGACAGGGCGACGGCCGACACCCAGAGCAGGACGGCGATCACGAGTTCTCGGTGCGTGAAGAACTCAAGCCCCACGGCGAAGATCCCGACCGCCGAGACCTTCGCGGCAAAGACGATGTGCCGGTACTTCGTGACCGGGACCTGGTAGCGCGCCTCCGCCACGCTCACACATCCTCGATTTTGACGAGCTTCTTCTCGTCCTTCTGCGCCGCCGCAGGGGCAGGCGCCGCCCCCGACCGGTAGGTCGGGCTCGTGTTCATCGGTGAGGGCCCGAGGCCCCGCACCTCGTTGGTAAACTCCGTGAGCGCCCGCGAGAATAGCGCGCCTTCGCGCCCCACAAAGAACCCGATCTTCAGCCGGCCCTTGAAGCCCATCGAAGGCGCCGAGAGCACCTCCATCAGCTGGCCGAGCTCCTTCTGCGCCAGGTTCGTCCCCGACAGGTAGTGGCACGACCCCTTGTCGCAGGCTCCCACAAACACGCCGTCGACGCCCTCGCGGAACATGTTGATGACATTGCGCGGCTCAATGCGCGCCGAGCACAGCGTCCGGATCACCGCGACCTCCGGCGGCCACTTGTGGCCGCCCACGCCCGCCTCGTCCAGCGACGACCACGTGCACCAGTTGCAGCAGATCGCCGCCACGCGCGGCTGGAAGTCGCCCGCCTTCTTCGAAACGTCCTTGCCGGCCACGCTCTCGGTGAGGGTGGCCTCTTTGAGCGCCTTTTGCGAATCGGGGGGCAGGCCGCCGGAGCCCGGTGGCTTCTGCTGGCCGCGGTCCAGAAAGCCCGACACGTTTTCCACCTCACGGAGTCCGCATGAACGCCTTGGCCATCGCTTCCATCTGCGCGTCGGTCAGGTTGACCATCTCGATGGCCAGGCACGTGCACTCCATCGCGCACATGCCGCAGCCGGTGCAGAGCGCCGGGTCGACCGTCGCCTTCTGCGACTTGAACGAGAGGTTCTCGACGGAGAGGTGCGAGAGGTCGACGTAGGTCTCCTTGAAGCCGATCGCCCCGAAGGGGCACACGTCGCAGCGCTTGCAGCCGATGCAGTTCTCGTCGACGATTTCCGCGACCCAGGGCTGGACTTCCACGCCGCCCTGCGAGAGGATCGTCCCCACGCGCGCCGCCGCGATGGACCCTGAGACGACCTCGCCCTCGAAGTCCTTGGCGCCCCTCGTCTTGACGTAGCCGTCCTGCGGGGGCAGCCGCACCTGGAAGGTCTCGCTCTTGCCCTTGCCGCCCGTGCTCTTCGCGTCATCGGCCACAAGGAGCGTGCCGACCGTGAGCGCCCCCTTGAACCCGTCGCGGTCGAAGGTGACCTCGAACTTCCCCACCGAGCCTTCCACCGCGACGACCTTGGTCGAGTTGAATATCTTGATCTTCGGGTGCGCTTTGACCAGTTTTACCGCGTCCTTCAGCGAGATCTGCGCCTGCGACACGACATTCGTCTTGGCGGCCTTCTCGTCGACCCACCCGTCGATGTCGAAGGCGCCCTCGACGAGTTTGACATCGAAGCCGAGGTCGCCCAGCGTGAGCGCCGCCGTGATCCCGGAGGCGCCTGCCCCCGCGACGAGCACGCTCTTGGTCGTGGGCGTCTTGATCTTGTCATAGGCCTCGAGCATCGACGCCTTCGCGGAGGCCAGCGACACCATGCGGTCGAGCGCGAAGTTCGCGTCCTGCTTGGAGTCCTTGTGAACCCACGCGACGTGCTCGCGGATCGAAATGAACTCGTGGAGGGAGCGCTCCACCGCGGAGCCGACCGTGACATTCTCGCGGCAGCGGTCGCGCTGCAGGTGGCAGGTCGAGCAGTGGTGCTCCAGCGAGCAGCAGGCGCACGCGCCCACGACCACGCGGTCCAAGCCGAGCTTGGCCACATCGGCCTTCAGCGCCTCGGGGTCCTCCTTCTTGCAGAGGTTGTTGAAGATCCGCACATGGACGACGTTCGGGTCGCGCTCCTGGATGTTCCTCGCGGCCGCCTCAAGGTCGACATAGTCGGACACGGCGCCGTCGCAGCGGCAGAAGAACACCCCCACACGGGGCGCTTGCGGGGTGGCGGCCACCTTGTTTCCCTCCCTATGCCCTCGCGAGCGTGGTCAAGAGCCGCGCGACGGCGTGTGATGCGTCGTCGAACACTTCGTCGAGCGTCATCGGGCCCCGTGCGGGGCCGGCGACCTGGACGCGGCCTTCGGGCACGGCGAAGCCGAACTCATCAACCTTGATCCCGAATTGCGGCGCAAGCACCCTCAGGACGTCAGGGGCCGCGACCGGCGGCGCGATGATCGCCGCGTCGACCTCAACCTTCTTCTCGCCGTCGGGGGCGGTGTAGGTGACCGTGACCTTCCCGCCGTGCGACTCGACCTTCGCCGGCTCGACGTCGACGAGGGTCACGCCAAGCTGCTTCGTAATGCCGATGAGTTGCCCCTTCATCCCGGCCCCCGATTCCTTGTCGTGGAAGAGCGTGATCTTCACGCCCGGTACGTCGGCGGCAACCGCCTTCAGCGCCTCGATCGCCCACCGCAGCGTCACGTGGCCGTTATCGGCCCACGCCTCGCCCTTGCCCTTCGCTTGGATGAACGCGACCGCCTTCGGGCGCTCGCCGTGCTTGGCGTGCGAGGCGTCGGTGGCCTTCGTGCCGTGGTGCGCGCCGACGCTAAGCTGCGACACCGGCTTGCCGGGGGTCAGGCGGAACTCCCCGCCCGTCGGCCCCGCCGGGTCTAGGAGCCGCTGCGCTTGGGCCACCGTGAGCACTCCCGGCAGCTTGCCGGCGCCGAACTGTAAGAAAGTCTCAAGGCCGATCGGGGAGGCCCCCATTGCAATCACGACTGCGTCGACGGCCACCTCCGCCTCCGAGTCCTTCTGGTCGGCGTCGAACTTGATCGCGTCGACCGGGCAGACTTCCTCGCACTTGCGGCAGGACTTGTCCTTGTACCACAGGCATGTCCCTTCGTCGATCACGTAAAGGCGCGGGGACGAGTAGAAGTACGGCAGGAAAATCGCCTTGCGCGACCCGACGCCCTCCGAGTATTCGTTCGGGGTGGTCACGGGGCACGGGTCGACGCACAGCTGGCAAGCCGTGCAAACATCGAACACGTGGCGCGCCTTCGTCGCCACCTTCAGCTTGTAGACCTTGGTCTTCTCATCCTTGCTCACGGCCTTGACGCTCGAAAGCGTCATGACCTTGATCGACTTGTTCCACTCGACGTCCATCATCAGCGTCGAGATGTTGTCAAGCGTCGCGTCGCGCTTCGAGAACTTGTCGTCGGAGAGACCGCGGACGGCCTTGCCGCCCAGCGACGGGCCCGCCTCGATGAGGGTGACCTTGCGCCCCATGGCCGCCAGGTCAAGGGCCGCCTTCATCCCGGCGACGCCGCCGCCCAGGACCGCGACATCTTCTGCGCCCTTTCGACCCACGCTTGCCCTCCCTATCATGATAGACGTGCACGCGCTCCCTGCTACGCCTTCGGCGCCACGGGGGCCGCCGGGGCCACCGCGGGGGTAAGGGCGGCGGGCCTCTTCACCGCGCGCAGCTTGCCCGAAGGCAGCGCGCGGGCGAGGAACACCGCGTAGTCCATGACTTCGAAATTGTAGCGGTCGCTCTCCGGCTTCAAGCAGTTGAAGTGCGCGAGGCACTTCGTGCACGCCGTCAGCATGATGTCCGCCTTCGTTTCGAGGGCCTGCTCCATCCGGTAGACGCGCAGCGCCTTGGTCTGGTCGTTGCAGTTGACCATCGACGAGATGCCGCAGCAGGGGCCAAGCTCGCGGTTCTCGCTCATCTCGACGACGCGCGAGCCCTTGACTTTCCCGAGGACTTCGCGCGGCTCGTTGATGATGCCCATGTGGCGCGAGAGGCGGCACGGGTCGTGGAAGGTCACCGTGAGCGGCTTTCCGTCGGGGCTCTCGACCTTCAGGTCAAGGTCCTTGCCCGCGAGCGTCTGGGCGATGTGTTCGACCACGATTCCCTTCGCTTCGAGTTCGGGGTAGTCCTTCGCGAGCGTCCGGTGGCACTCCGCGCAGGTGCACACAATCTTCTCGACGTCCGAGCGCAGGATCTCGCGCGTATTGTACTCCTTCAGGCGCTCGAACACCTCAACATGGCCCTGCCAGAGCTGGTCGTGGCCGACGCACTTCAGGTCGAGGACGATCGGATCCATCCCGACCTCGCGCAGCAGCTTGACCGCCGCGTCTTGGATCTCGCCGTAGTCGACGTTGATGCGCATGAAGTACTCGATGCGCTTCAGGCAGCCCGGCCAGTAGCCGACCTTCTTCGAGGTGTCCCACTCGCGCGGCGCAATCGGCGTCTGCGCTTCGAGGTCGGTCACATCGTGCACGATCCCCTCGCAGGCGGGGCGCCCCGGGTAGCCGCGCGAGCCGTCCGAGCGGATCTTGAGCAGGAACGACTCGTAGTCCACTTCCAGCGGGCACACCTGCCAGCACAGGCCGCACGACAGGCAGGTGTCGTAGTCGTCACACGAGTCCTGCCAGGTGTTGTAGACGAGGTTCAGCGTCGTGAAGTCCCGCACCTTGTGGTCGGGGCAGATGTCGGCGCACCGGTGGCAGCCGTAACACTTGTTGAGCTCGTACGAGTAGCCGCCGCGGCTCTGCACGTACTTCAGCGAGCCGTAGGTGAAGGCTCCGCCCACAACGGTGCCCCATATCGTGAGGGCTTTCAGCACGTCCGGACCTATGCGGTAGTACTCGTACATCAGCTGGTTGATCGAGTAGATCGACAGGAAGAACGTGAGGATGAGGCCCGCCACCCCCGCCGCCGCGAGCCCTGGCTGCTCGACCGGCCGCTTCTCGCGCCCCTTCGGGTCGATGAAGGGCACCATGAACAGGGGCCCGATCAGCACGCCGTTCAGCACCACGCCAAACGTCTTGGCGGCCATGATCGGAACGCCGAGGATGATGATGTCCACGTCCGAGATCTTCAGCAAGCCGAACGACCAAAGCAGGTACCAGTCCGGCATCAGGTTGTCCGGCGTCACGAGCTTGTTCGCGTGCTCGTGGAGCGGCGGCGAGGCGAAGGCCGACAGGAAGAACAGGATCGCCATCATCAAGCACAGGATGACGGTGTCACGAAGCAATTCGTGCGGCGTGAAGGGGACCATCTCGATTTTTTCCCAGTGCTTGACCTTGGCTTTGTTGAACTGCTCGTCCACGCGCTCGCGGAACTCGAGGTACTTGACGGTGAGGTCGGATAGGCTCATTCGTCTTCCTCCGTCAGTGCGGCTCTGCGACTCCTTGCATCCACACAATGCCCATGTGCAAAACCATGAGGGCCCCGCCTACCAACGGCAGGATGAAGACGTGCAGGTAGTACATGCGTATGATCGTGGCGCCCGATAACTCCGGCCCCCCGAACACCATGTTGCCGAGGATCTCGCCGATAACGGGCACCGTGTTGGCCATCTCAAGCCCGATCTGGCCCGCCCAAAAGGAGAGCTGGTCCCAAGGCAGGAGGTAGCCCGTGTACCCGAAGGCGAGCGTGACATTGAGCAGGATGACGCCGAGAATCCAGTTCAACTCGCGGGGGTTCTTGTAGGCCCCGACGAAGTAGACGCGCATCATGTGGAGGAACACCGCGGCGACCATCATATGCGCCCCCCAGTGGTGGAGCGCCCGGAAGATGTAACCGAAAGTGACCTTGGTCATGATGGTCTCCATCGAATGGTAGGCGGCGGAGGGCAGGCCCTCGTTGGGGCCCGTGCCCTCAGGGATGTAATAGAACCCGAGGATGATGCCCGTGATCGTCTCGATGATGAACGCGGCAAACGAGAGGCCGCCGAGGCAGTAGAGCGGGTACCAGTACCAGATGACCTTGAGGTTGTAGCGCTCGGTGTGCGTGCGCGGCATCTGCCGCTGGATCGTGTAGAGGAACTCGCGGGTGGGGCGCGCAAAGGCGAAGAAGCGGTGGCGCTCGTCGAGGGCGGTGAGCAGGACGATGTAGTAGTTCTGGAGTTTGCCCGAATACGAGAGGAACATCATAATGACCGCAAGCAGGATGACGGAGACGCCCACGATGAGCCAGAAGTAATTCGTGAGGATGTCTTCGAAGAGGAAGCTGGAGCCGAAGGGGTTGCCGGAGGGCCCAGTGGACGGGCCGGCGGCGATGGCGACCGTGATGCTGCCGCCAGATGCAAGCGAGCTGTGGGCGGCGTCGCGGGCGACCATGGCGTAGGTGTGGCTTCCGACGGCAAGGCCCGAGAGGTTGGTGGAGAAGTTTACCGCGCGCGCGTCGCCGGCCGTCACATTCGTGAAGTTCACCGCAACCGGCGTGCCGCCGTCGACGACCAGCCACATCGACACGACGCCGAGGTTGTCGTAGGCCGTGCCCGAAAGCGGGATGTTTGTGCCGGGGGCCACACGCGAGGGGGCGGCGAGCGAGAGGTTCACGAAGGGCCGGTCGGCCCGGTCGTAAACGGTGATGACCCCGGACATCCCGGACGTGAAGTCGCTGGAGTGGAGTTGGCAGCGGAAGGGGAACACGCCGGTGGCGTTGAAGGTGTACGACCAGTTGGCGCCGGCTGCAAGGCTTGCCGGCGCGCCCGACCCGAACCCGGCCTGGAACAGCACGTCGTGCGCGAAGGTTGCGTGGTTTTCGAAGGTCACCGTGTCCCCGGTCGCGACCTCAAGGGTGCTCGGGTTGAATGCGAGCGCGGTGGCCTCGATCGTGACCACAAAGCGGCCCGGGGGCGAAAGCGTGGAGCCAAGGACGGTGACCTGGCCGATCATGATGTTCGGCGGGTCGAAGCCGCCCGGCGCGTGCGCCGCGCAGTGGTACTTGTACACGCCCGGCGCGGCGAACGTGTATTCGAACGACTGGCCGACGGCAAGCCCGCCGACCGTGCCGGAGCTAAATCCCGCTTGGAAGGTCACATCGTGGCCCATCGTGCCGTTGTTGGTCCAGTTGACCGTGTCCCCGACATCGATCGTGAGGTTCTGGGGCGTGAAACTGTATTCGGCAATCGATACGTGGATGGTCGCGGCCTGCGCGCCGCCGGCCAACGCAAGCGCGAAGGCCGTGAATGCCAGCGCCCCGAGGCCCGCCCATAGGATGTTGCGCCGCGACAAACGAGGTCCCCCTACACCTGGCCGCCCGTGATGTTCTTCCCGTACTTGTACTTCGAAAACTTGATCTGGAGATGCCCGTCGGACGCGATCTGCATCTTCAGCTGGTCGAGCGGCTGCGGCGGCGGCCCGAACATCACCTTCGCCGAGTTGTAGATGTCATAGGTGCCCAGGTGGCACGGACACACAATGTAGTCGTGCTCCATCGGGTAGGGGAATTTCCCCGGGTCCACGATGTGGTCGGCCTCCGCCTTTTGCCGCCAAAGCGCCGTGCACCCCAGGTGCTTGCACTTGGCGTTGAACGCGGCGAAGGTGCCGCCGTTGTGCTCGACGGTCCCCTTCATGGTCGGGAAGACTTTGTCGGTGACCAGGTAAACGATCAGGACGTTCATCGCAAGCGCCGTGATCTTGCCCTGCGCCCCGAGGCCGGGGTGGGGGAAGTCGTCGGCCATGACCTTCTGGTCGGCCTTGTCGTTGGCCCACGCCGAGGTCGCGCCCGAGGTCGAGAACAGCACGTCGTAGGTGCCGTCGACAAAGGGATTCACGTACGGCGGGATGAACGCGCCAAGCGACCCCGCGGTCGTGGCGAAAAGCGCGCCCGCGCCCGCCAGGTACACCCCTTTCTTGATGACATCGCGCCGCTCTTCGATGATTTCCTCGCGGGAGGGCGCCGCCTTGTCGAGGCGCCGTTCCTTTTCGAGCGCGGAGGTTCTTACCACGGCCGGTCCCTCCTACTTTTGCTCGCGCGGGCGCAGGCTCGGGCGGATGCGCTGGCGGTCCTCGTACCAGTCGACACGGTTTGCCTTGGGCTTGTTCCACTGGGAGTCCCAGTTCTTCGTCGGGTCTTCACCAGGGATGAACTTCGGCCGGCGCCTCCGCGTGAGCATGATGTCCGCGATGAAGTGCTTGCGGTAAAGGTCCACCACGATGGCGATGTCCACGAAGAACATCCCCATCCAGAAGGCCATCATCTGTTGCGTGTGCCCTTCCTGGCCGCCGAGCGAGGCGTCTTCGAGCCATGCGTTCTGGTACCACAGGCCGACGGTGAAGAGCGCGAGGTACAGCATCGAGATGATCGTGAAACCGACGATGATCCAGAAGATCGCGATCGACCCCGACGGCAAGCGCTTGCGCGCTTCCTCGCCCTTGTGGTCGTTGGGCTGCTCAAGCCCGCGCTCGAGGTACTGCTTGAATTCCTCTGCGCCGAGGTCGCCCTTGGGTGCCGGGATCGCCATAGGGTTGCCACCGCAGCCGCCCGACCGCGCGCCCCTTTGCCGCGCCGACTTCTCCTCGAAAAGTCACCCGAATTGCGGCAAGGATTCTGCGTATCTGGACGCACAATCCAGCATCACTGGCCGGACGGTTGCGGATCGAGAAGAGTCTATTTAACTTTTGTTTGGGGCGGGTTCGCCCTGCCGCACCGGAGGCGGAGGCAGGGAGTTGGGCCGCTGCACGGACGGGGCGCGGGGATTTGTTGTGCGCCGCTGCACCGGGCAACGCGCCGAGCTTCCGGCGATTCGTCGCGCGTCCAAACGCATGCCGACATGCTGGCCACGCACGCGCCGAACGTTTAAATGCGTCAAGCAGGTTGCCCGCTCGTCTGGCGGGGCGCTGGCCCATGCGAGCCAGAGCATGAGCGGAGGATGGTTCGTTGGATAAGGCGGCCCTCCTCAGCGCGATCAAAGAAGCCGAGGCAAAAGCGGCGAAAGACCTCGAAAATGCCCAGGCGAAGAAGCAACTGGCATTCGCCTCCGCCCAGTCCGACGCGGAGCGGGTTCGCCGCGAAGGCCTTGCCGAGGTCGACCGCCAGGTGGCCGAGCAGATTTCGGCGGCCCGGCGAAAGATCGACGCGGACAAGCAGGAGAAGCTCCAGGCCGGCCGCCTGCGGATCCGGCGGAAGCGCGAGGCGGCCGAAGCGCGGGTCCCCGAGGTTGCCGAGTTCCTCGTCCAGGAATTCGAGCGGGCCGCCCAGTCCGGCCTACGGTGAAGCGGGCACGTCGGGCGCGCGCCGTGAGTTGGGGGATTTTCCGTGCTGCTCCCGACGCCGATGACGCGTGTGATCATCGCCGCGCCGCGGAACCTCCAGCGGAAAGCAGTCGAGGTGCTCTACGAGGAGCGCGCGCTGCACATCAAGGACTACGCCCCCGCCGAGGGCGAGCTGGTGTTCAAGCTGGGCACGCCGCTGCAAGGCGCGGAAGCCGCCTCGGGGCTTTTGATCAAGCTGCGCTCGTTCAAGGCGGCCCTTGGCCTCGAAAAGGCGCCGCCCTCGGGTAATCTGCCGAAGGCCGCCGACATCCTTCCGAAGCTCGAGGCGTCCGTGGTCGCGCTCGAGATGTCGATCACCAGCGCCGCCGACGACCGAGCGAAGCTCGAAGTCGAGGCCGGGGAGTTGCGGGCGCGCATTGCGGAGCTGGGCGCGTTCCAGGGGCTGCCGGTCCCGCTGTCGTTGCTATCGGGCTACGGGGCGCTCGCGGTGTTCACGGGGACCGTGAAGGAGGGGTTCGAGGCGCCGCTGAAGGGGGCCGTCCGCCAACTCGATGTGCTGGCGGGCGAGGACCCAAGCTGCGTGGTCGCGATCTTCGTCGACAGGGAAAGCCGAGAGGCGGCCGTGCGCGTGCTCCTCGACAGCGGTTTCCAGGAAGTGCGGGTGCCGGAGGGCGAGCTCCCCGCCTTCGAGGAGATCCAAGCGGCGGAGACCGCCCTCAAGGAATCGATCGAACCGAAGATCGCGGCGAAGGCCAAGGAGCTGGATGGCCTCAAGGAGAAGCATGCCCCGTTCATCCTGGCGGCTGCCGAGCTCCTGGAGATGGAAGTTGCACGCTGCGAGACGCCGCTTCGCGGCGCCCAGAGCCCGAACACCTTCGTGCTCGAAGGGTTCGTCCCCACCTCCGGCGTGGCGAAGGTCCGGCGCGCGCTCGAAGAGGCGTGCGGCGGGAAGTTGCACTTCGAGGCGGAGGACGTGCCGCAGTTGGCGCCGCCGAGGCCTCACCCGGCCGGCGGCGGCGGCGACCGCAGCGCAGCGCACGGCCCGGGCGCCGACGAAGGCGTTTCCGACCACGCGCGCGCCAACGCCGACATCCCCGTCGCGCTCGACAACCCCAAGCAGGCGGGTTCCTTCGAATTCCTGGTGCGGCTGATGTCCCTTCCCAAGTACGGCGAGATCGACCCCACCATGCTTTTGTTCTTCGTTTTCCCCGTGTTTTTCGGGATGATGCTCGGCGACATCGGCTACGGGCTCAGCGTGGTCGCGATGGGGATGCTCGCCTGCGGCGGGCGCTTCGGAGCCCCCCGCTGGGCGCCCATCACGAAGCTGATGAAGCGGGTCGGCCTTGTCCTCATGATCGCGGCGGTCGCGCTGCGCGCCGGGGGAGTCTCCCTGGCGGTGGACGCGGGGGGCTTCGCGGCGATCTTCGGAAGCGGGCTGCTCTCCTTCCTCCTCGGCGGAATCGTGCGCCTCTCCTCCGGCCCCCGCAGCGACGAGCTCAAGGCGGTCGGCAGGCTCCTCATCGTGGGCGGCTTCGTGTCGTTCCTATTCGGGTTCGTCTTCGGCGAGTTCTTCGGCTTCGAGGTCTTCGGGAGCCACCCCGGCCCCCTGAAGTTCTGGGCGCACGACGTCTACGTGCCCTGGCTCGTCGGCGCGCTCAACTTCGACGGGTATTTCCCAATCGCGCGGCTCGACAGCGTCCCCTTCCTCCTCGGCCTCACCGTTTGGATTGGGGTCGCGCACATCTTCGTGGGGATGGCGCTCGGCTTCCGCAACCAGCTGCGCGCGCACGGCTTCAGCCACGCGCTTTACGCGAAGGGCTCGTGGCTCATCGTGCTCATCTCGGGCGTCCTGTGGATGCGCGCGCTGGTGGGCGTGATGTTCGGCGGAGGGGACATGGGCTTGATCACGTCGGACCCGGCCTTCCTCGTGGGAATCGGCCTCTTCGTCGTCGGCGTGGTGCTGCTCGTGAAAGGCGAGGGGGGGCTCGGGGCGCTCGAGCTACCCACGCTGCTCGGGAACATCCTCTCTTACGCGCGCCTGCTCGCGGTCGGGCTCGCCGGCGTGGCGATCGCCCTCACGGCGAACCTGCCGCTCATTTGGGCGTTCACCGACGGGGGGGTCGTGGCGGCCGTCGTGGGCGTCGCGCTCGGAACCCTCGGCCACCTGCTGGGGGTGTTCCTCGGGATCTTGGGCCCCGGCCTGCACGCCCTGCGCCTGCACTATGTCGAGTTTTTCACGAAGTTCTACGAGGGCGGGGGGCGGGCGTATGCGCCGCTCGGGATGGAGCCCAAGTACGTGGCGCACTGACGGTCGCAAATCCTTGAGCATCTTGGGAACAACGGAGGAAGAAACATGGTGGACATCGGAACGGGACTGATTGCAGTGGGCGCGGGGCTCGCGGTGGGCCTGGCCGGCGTGGGCGCCGGTATGGGTGAAAGCCAGATCGGCGCGGCTGCCGTAGGGGCGACCGCCGAGAACGAGCAGATGTTCGGCAAGGGTCTGCTGATGACGGTGCTGCCGGAAACGATCGTCATCTTCGGGCTCATCATCTCGATCCTGCTGTACCTCAAGATCTGAAGGGCGGCAGCAAGCCGATCGCAAGGGGAACCCGGGAGGAAGGCCTGATGGCCCTCGAACAAGTGCTAGAGGAGATCCAGCGGCACGCGCAGGAAGAGCGCAGCCGCCTTGAAGCGGAGGCGCAGCAGGCCCGCGGGAAGCTCGCGGCGGAGGCGCAGGCCGCCGTCGAGGAGCGGCGGCGCAGGGCGCTCGAGCGCGCTTCGCGAGAGATCGTGATGATCCAGACCCAAGAAGCGGCCTCGACAGAAATTGAGCTCAAGCGGGAGGAGCTGCAGATGGAGCGAGAGCTGCTTGACCGCGTGCAGGCCATCGCGCAGGACAAGCTCAAGGTGTTGCCGCGCGAACGCAACGAGGCGGTCCTCAAAGCGCTGCTGGCCCACTACGAGCGCGAAGGCGTGCAGGTGCATGCCGCGCCCAAGGACGAGCTCTTCGTGAAGATGGCGAGCAAGCTCCGCTTTGCAGGCCCCCTGCAGGGCGCAGGCGGGCTCGTCATCACCAACGCGGACGGTACGGTGAGGATGGACCTGACCTACGAGACGGTGATGGCCGACCTCTCGGACAAGCGGCTGAAGGATGTGCACGTGAAGATGTTCGGCGGGCCGTAAAGCGGCCCCTGTCAGGAAGCTCGGAGGGAAACGGATGGCAACGCGGATGGCACGGCGGGGGGTGGCGCGCACCGGGGGCGCCAGCTTCGCCTACACCGCCGCGCGCGTCCGGGCCCGCCGCGCCAAGCTGTTTCCGCGCGAGATCTACCCCAAGATGCTCAACATGTCCGTGACGGAGATCGCGCGGCTTTTGCAGGAATCCGAGTACAAGCGCGAGATCGACGAGCTCGGGACGCGCTACGGCGGGATCGACCTCATCGAGATGGCCCTGAACGCGAACCTCGCGAACAGCTACCGGACGATGATCCGGATCACCCAGCCGGGCGCGCGCGAGGTCGTGGTCGCGTACCTGCGCCGCTATGACATCGAGAACATCAAAACCGTGCTGCGCGCGAAGCTCTCGGGCGCGCCGAGCACCGCGGTCGAAGAGGCGCTCGTCCCGGCCGGCCGCCTGCCGGTCGAGCTGTTCAAGCGCATGGCGCTCGGCGACCTCCAGGAGGCGGTCGCGGCGCTCGAAGGGACGCCGTGGCACGATGCGGTGGCCGACATCGGGTCGAAGCCCCTGCACCTGGTGGAGGACAAGCTCGACCGGATGTACTACGCGGACCTGATCAAGACGGCCATCGGGACGGAAGTCCCTGTCGCGCTCTTCAACCGGCTCATGCGCATGGAGATCGACGTCCAGAACCTTGACTCGCTGCTGCGCCTCAAGCGCGATGAGGCCGACCCCAGCGCGATCCTTGACCACATGATCCCGGGCGGCTACGAGGTCACGCGCGCGGAACTCACGCGGCTGGTCACCCTCAGCTGGTCGGAACTCATCTCGTCGCTCGAGAAGTACTCGCACTGGGAAGCCATCCGCGAGCGCATCACGCAGGTGAAGGAGGGCGACACGCTGCGCGACGTGGAGACCGCGCTCTACAAGGGGCTCGCCGAGCAGGCCTTCGCGTTCTCGGCGGCCTACCCGCTCTCGGTCTTGCCGATCATGGGGTACATCTTCTCGAAGCGGATCGAAGTCGACAACATCCGGACGATCGCGCGCGGCAAGACAGCGGGGCTTGCCGACGACGTCATCCAGCGGGCGCTGGTGTTGTAAGCGGGAGGGGCGGCCGTGGCACGGGTGGACAAGGCAGCGCGCCAGATGGAGGTCGGGGTCATCGGGGACAGCGAGTTCACGCTCGGGTTCCGCCTTGCGGGCATCAAGCGGATCTTCGAGGTCGAGGACCCGAAGCACATGGAGAAGCGGACGCGTGAGGTCATCGAAAAGGGCGAGGTAGGCATCCTCGTCCTCCACGGCGACGAGTTCGCGAAATTCCCCGGCCCGATGCGCAAGGAGCTGGCGAGCATCGTGAAGCCGGTCGTGATCCCGGTGGGGCCCCGCGAGGACGCCGACTTGCGCCAGAAGATCAAGCAGGCTGTCGGCGTGGACCTGTGGAAATAGCGATCAATCCTGAACCCCAAAAAGGAGCGAAAAACATGGCAGAAGACCGCGGCGTATTGCATCGAATATCCGGGCCCGTCGTGACGGCAATCGGCATCCACCCCAGGATGTACGACGTCGTGCTGGTCGGCGAACAGCGCCTCATGGGCGAGGTCATCGGACTTGAGGGCGACAAGGTCATCGTGCAGGTGTACGAGGACACGTCGGGCATCAAGCCGGGCGAGCCCATTGAGGGCACGGGCCAGGGGCTTGTGGTGGAGCTCGGCCCGGGACTTTTGTCCTCCATCTACGACGGTGTGCAGCGGCCGCTCGTCGTCTTGCGCGATAAGATGGGCGACTTCATCTCGCGGGGTGTTTCGGCCCCGGGCCTCGACCGCAAGAAGAAGTGGGACTTCAAGGCAACGGCGAAGGTGGGCGATGCGGTCAAGGGCGGCTCGGTGCTCGGCACGGTCCAGGAGACCCCGAACATCACGCACAAAATCATGGTGCCCCCGAACCACGGGGGCAAGGTCGCGGCCCTGAAGAGCGGGTCCTACACGGTCGAAGACCTCATCGGCAAGCTCGACGACGGCACGGAACTGCGCCTCATGCACAAGTGGCCGGTGCGAAAGCCCCGCCCGATTCAAAAGAAGGAACTCCCTGACGTGCCGCTCCTCACGGGCCAACGGATCCTCGACGGCCTGTTCCCGGTCGCCAAGGGCGGCACGGCGGCCATCCCCGGGCCCTTCGGCTCGGGCAAGACGGTCACCCAGCAGCAGCTTGCCAAGTGGTCGGACGCCACGATCGTCGTGTACATCGGCTGCGGCGAGCGCGGCAACGAGATGACCGAAGTCTTGACGGAGTTCCCCGAACTTAAGGACCCAAAGACCGGCGGCCCCCTCATGGACCGCACGGTGCTGATCGCGAACACCTCGAACATGCCGGTCGCCGCGCGCGAAGCGTCGGTGTACACGGGGATGACCATCGCGGAGTACTACCGCGACCAAGGCTACGACGTCTCGCTGATGGCCGACTCAACCTCGCGTTGGGCCGAAGCCATGCGTGAGATCTCCTCCCGCCTCGAAGAAATGCCCGGAGAGGAAGGCTACCCGGCGTACCTGGCGGCGCGACTCAGTGAGTTCTACGAGCGCGCGGGACGCGTCAAGACGCTCTCGGGCGAGCCGGCGTCCATCTCCGTCATCGGCGCGGTTTCGCCGCCCGGCGGCGACTTCTCCGAGCCGGTCACGCAGAACACGCTGCGCATCGTGAAGGTGTTCTGGGCGCTCGACGCAAAGCTCGCGCAGCGCCGACACTTCCCGGCGATCAACTGGCTGAACTCCTACTCGCTGTACAGCTCGTCGCTCGACCCGTGGTTCGTCAAGAATGTGGCGTCCGACTGGCCGGCGGTGCGCGCACGCGCGATGGACCTGCTCCAGCGGGAGTCCGAGCTCCAGGAAATCGTGCAGCTCGTCGGGTCCGATGCGCTGCCGGAGGACCAGCAGCTCACGCTGGAAATCGCGCGGCTCATCCGCGAGGTCTTCCTCCAGCAGAACGCGTACCACCCGGTGGACACGTACTGCTCGATGCAGAAGCAGTACCGCATGATGAAATTCATCATGCGCTACGCCGACCAGGCGCAGTCCGCGCTTACGCGCGGCGCGCCGCTGAACACCCTTGCCAACATGAAGGCCAAGGCCGAGTTCACGAAGGTCAAGTTCGAAGCGGACTTCGAAGGCGAGATGGTCAAGATCGAGAAGATGCTTGACGACGAATTCAAGGCCATGGAGGTGGCGGCATGACGGCACGCGAGTACAAGACGATCACCGAAATCTCAGGGCCCTTGGTCTTCCTCGAGAAGACCGAGCCGGTCGGCTACGGCGAGCTGGTGAATATCCGGCTGCGCGACGGCACGGTGAAGCGCGGCCAGGTGCTCGACACCTCGACGGACAAGGTCGTCGTCCAGGTGTTCGAGGGGACCTCGGGCATCTCGATGGACGCGGGCGTCAAATTCCTCGGCGAGACGATCCAGCTGCCGGTGTCGCGCGAGATCCTCGGCCGCATCCTCTCGGGAGCGGGCGAGCCCCTCGACGGCGGCCCCCGCATCGTCCCGGAAAAGAAGCTCGAAATCATCGGCGCGGCCATCAACCCGTACGCGCGCGCCCCCCCGCACGAGTTCATCCAGACCGGCCTCTCCACCATCGACGGGATGAACACGCTGGTGCGCGGGCAGAAACTGCCGATCTTCTCGGGGTCGGGCCTGCCGCACAACGACATCGCGCTACAGATCGCGAGGCAGTCGAAGGTGCCCGGCAGCGAAGGCGAATTCGCCGTGGTTTTCGCGGCGATGGGCATCACGAACGAAGAGGCGCAGTACTTCATGCGCGACTTCGAGCGCACGGGCGCCCTCAAGCGCGCCGTCGTGTTCCTCAACCTCGCCGACGACCCGGCCGTCGAACGCCTGATCACCCCGCGGCTGGCGCTCACGGCTGCCGAGTACCTCGCCTACGACCACGGGATGCACGTGCTCGTCATCCTCACGGACATGACGAATTACTGCGAAGCGCTGCGCCAGATCGGCGCGGCGCGCGAAGAAGTGCCCGGCCGCCGCGGCTTCCCCGGCTACATGTACACGGACTTGGCCATGCTCTACGAGCGCGCGGGCGTCATCAAGGGCAGGAAGGGGTCGGTCACGCAGTTCCCGATCCTCACGATGCCCGGCGACGACATCACGCACCCGATCCCCGACCTCACGGGCTACATCACCGAGGGGCAGATCGTCATCTCGCGCGAGCTGCACCGGAAGGGAATCTTCCCGCCGATCAACGTGCTGCCGTCGCTGTCGCGGCTCATGAACCTCGGGATCGGCAAGGGCAAGACGCGCGAAGACCACAAGGCCGTCTCGGACCAAGTGTACGCCGTCTACGCCGAAGGGCGCGACCTGCGCGGCCTCGTGGCCATTGTCGGCAAGGACGCCCTCTCGGAGCGCGACCGCGCGTTCCTCGACTTCGCGGACACCTTCGAGGACCGCGTCGTGCGCCAGGGCCGCGACGAGGACCGCGACATCGAGTCAACCTTGAACCTGTTCTGGGAAATCCTCGGCAGCCTGCCGGTGGAAGCGCTCACGCGCCTCGACCGCAAGCTCGTCGACAAATACTACCCGAAGGGCAAAGGACAGCAGGCCGCAGCTGCGCCGAAGGCCGCTTGAGCCCGGCAGCCTGACACCGAGGACGAAAAGGAGGTGGAAGCGTGCCGACGATCCAGGACATCAAGCCGACCCGCTCCGAGCTCCTCGACGTCAAGAAGCGCATCCGCCTCTCCCAGTCGGGCTACAAGCTGCTGAAGATGAAGCGCGACGGGCTCATCATCGAGTTCTTCGAGGTGCTGAACCAGGCGAAGGGCATCCGCGCAAAGATCGTCGCGGACTACCGGAGGGCGCAGGAGGCCATCGGTGTTGCTTCCGCCGTCGACGGGACGCTCGCGGTCAAGTCGGCGGCGTTCTCGGTGTCCGCGACCCCCGAGGTCAAGATGAGCTCGAAGAACGTGATGGGCGTCGTCGTGCCGAAGGTGGAGGGCAAGCAGGTCTCGAAGAAGATCCTCGAGCGCGGGTACGGCATCGTCGGGACGCGCGCCACGATCGACGAGGCCGCGCGCGCGTACGAGGCCCTCACCGAGGACATCATCAGGGCCGCGGAGATCGAGACGACGATCAAGAAGCTGCTCGACGAGATCGAGAAGACGAAGCGGCGCGTGAACGCGCTGGAGTTCAAGGTCATCCCGGAACTCACCGACGCGGCGAGTTTCATCCGGCTGCGGCTTGAGGAGATGGAGCGCGAGAACACGTTCCGACTGAAGCGGATCAAGGGTTGAGAATCCGCCGGCTTCAGGCTTCACGGCTGCTCTTTGTCTGCCGCGCCTTCTGAATCGCTCGTTTCGCCCGCCGGTGCAAGGCGGGCCGGAAAAGGCCGGTGCCCACCGCCGCCGTGAACAAAACAAGCATGACATTGGCCCCTCCGCCGGGGGCGAAAGCTAGATCGAAGAGTGCGGAGTCAAGCACAAGGCCCACCGTGAGGGCCTCGATCGCGAATAGACTGTTTTCCCGCGCGAAAGCCTTGTAGTTGCCTTTCCACCGCATCCGCGCGCGCTCGAAGGTGCCGCGGTCGCCGAAGGGGCCGGGGCCCACCGCATCGCGGCGCGCCCACGGGGGAGGCTCCCACGACATCGACGCGGGGTCTCCCTCAAGCGGCGCCAGGCACCGCGCGCAGCGGCCGGTCTCGTCGGTCGTAAGCTGCTTGCAGAAGGGGCAATTGATTCCCCAGACGCCTGCGTAATAGAGCGAGCCCACCAAGGCTGCGCCCATCCCCAGAAAGAAGCCAAACAGGGGGACACTGACCGGGTTGAAGCCGACCGCCGCCATCAGCCCGAGGAAAAAGGAGCCGGAGATCGTAACCGTAACGAGCAGGTCGAGGGGTAGCCACACGATGCGCTCGAGCGGAATCTCGCGGGGGGGCAGCGGCGGCAGGTTGACGGGTTTCAGCGGGGCGGTCGGGGTCGCGTAGCCGGCTGGGGCCGGCGGGGCCATTCGAGGGGGCGCGTCAAACGGCAGCCCGCAAATGGGGCACCAGGGCCACCCGGGAGCGAGCAGGGCCCGGCAGGCCGGGCAGACGACCGCCGCCACGTTCGCTCACGCCCGCTCGCTCTTGCGGATTACGAGTTTGAGCGCTGACCAAGTCTCGTCCACGGCGCACACCTTCACATCGACGAGCCCGAGCGGCAGCGCGAGTGCGCGCACCGTGTCCTCGGTGACGTCGGTGGGCACCTGCGAGGCTTTCTTCGGCCACGAGACCCAGATTACGCCGTGCTTCGCCATCGACTTGCGATACTTGACAAGCTGCTCGCCAAGGTCCGTGCGGCTCCTGACGAAGAGGTGCACGAACGCCGCGTTTCCGGGGGGCGTGCGGACAATTGCGGCTCCCGGCGCCAATCGGCCGAGCAGCTCCGCGTAATTGGCAGGCGGCCCGACGACGGCGACCGTCGTCCCCGGCTTGATCCCGAGTTTCTCCGCGAGCGGCTTGCGCGAGTAGCCCGAAGGCGCGGTCCTTGCCATCGCAACGTAGAATAGGGCCGCGCCTTTTGAGAACGACGGCGCAATGGCAAGGCAGCGGAAATTGGCGAAGGCAGCGAAGCGGTGAGGGGCAGGATGAAAGCAGGCCAGCCCAACTCGGTGACGGGCCTGCCGTATTCGCTCGTCGACATCGATGCGCCGAAATTGCCCCTCGTCAAGCGCGTACAGGAAGCCGACGCTTTGCAGTGGAAGCTGTGGCTCCAGAGATACGCATGGTTCCTCTCGTTGCTCACCATGGCGCCCGGGATCGCGCTCATCGCGTACACGGCCACCCGGGAGCTGCCCTTTTCGGTCGGGATCACGGCACTTGCGGTCGGCGCGCCGGCGGGCGTGTTCTGGTGGCGTACCAGACAGCTGCCGTGACCGCGCCCATTGCCGTCGCCGTCTCGAGCGAATAGCCGCCCTCGGTGACATCGAAGTCAGCTTCGCACGACTTGCGGATCTCAAGTGGGAGGCCGTGCGGCCCGAGGCCGAACACGAGCAAGATCGATTCCCCGCCGACGAGCCGCTCCGCCAGCCCCTCCGCATTGACCGTTTTTCCAAGCCTCGGGATCGAGGTTGTCAAGATAGGCGTCCCGAGCTGCGGCGGGAACCCCGCCTTCGGCTCAGGGAAAAGTCCCACGCGCCCCTCGCGCGCGATCCGCTGAAAGTACTCAGCATCTTGCCCAATGGTTGTCTTCTCGCCGGACCACAGAGCGAGTTGCTCCGGCGTCTTCACGGCTGCGGGCATCGGGAACGCAAACAGCGCGAGGTTCGCTTCGAAAGCCGCTGCAAGTGCGCCGGCCCTTGCAATCGCCCTGCGGTGCGGCTCACGCATCGTCCGCCGGTCATACATGTTCATGACACCGAGCGTCACACGCCCGGGGCCCCCTGAGTCAAGGCGAGTCAAGCCCTTCCCTCCACGCGATGACCGGCAACGGTCGAATTTTCATCTGTTGGCCCGAATATGCCATCTGGCTTGCCTCACAATCGAATTCGGACGGGACGAAAAAGAGTTATCTCTAAATACGGTTCCCTGCCTTCGAAAGCCTAACTGCCGTCGGGCTTAGGAAAGGGTTGCAGATATGGCCAAACTCCTGTGGAACTTGAAAATGCGAGGGTCGAAGAAGGGCGAGATCGGGATCAGCACGCTGATCATTTTCATCGCCCTCGTCCTCGTGGCGGCCATTGCCGCCTCCGTGATCATCTCGACGACCTTCAACCTGCGCGACCAGGCGATTTCGACGGCGGAGTCGGCGCGGGCCGAAGTTACCGGTCCGATCAAGATCCTGAACTTCTACGGCGACCGCGACGACAACAACCACCTCGGTGGCGGTACGGTCCAGCCCACGATCCAGTTCTTGGTGCTCCATGTCTCCGTGTTTGACGGGTCCCCCGGCATCAACATGGTGAACATGAGGATCAACCTCGTCACCTCGTCGAACTCGTTCATCTACACGCTCTACCCGTGCACCTCGGTGGCAAGCGTGACCAACGGCGGCGCACCGGCGGCAGGGGCCCGCTTTACGGCGGACGAAGTCCCCACCGGCGTGGCCGGCAACGGCTGGGCGCCTGCAAACACGCAGTGCTTCCTGGACAACGACAACATCCTCCAGATCGCGTTCGACGTGACCGCGACCACCGCGGCCGGCATCTCGCCGGGCACGACCGTGCAGATCGGGTTCCTGCCGGGCTCGGGCCCAGCGGTGACCAAGACCTTCACGACGCCGAACTCGTACGACGCAAACGAGATCATCCCGCTCCTGTAGGGCTGGAGGCTGGCGCGCCGGCCAAGCGTGGACGCGGGGCCGGCGACAGCACGAGCGAATTGGGGCGAGGGTGAGAACCGATGGCGCTGTTCGGCAAGCGGAAGGCGAAGGGAGCAGACCCAGCGTCGGCGCCCGCCGGCGGGGGGATCAGGGACCTCTCCGAGGCCGCGCCGCCGCTGGAGGAGTCGCTGGGCTCCGACCTCGGGCCGCCCGCGCCGGGCTCGGTGGGCCCGCCGCTGCAGCCGCCGCCTGCCCCTCCTTCGCAGTTCGGGGACGAAGGTGGAGGGCCCTCGCCGATGTCGGGTGGCGGGCCGCCGATGATGGGGATGCAGCCGTCGCAGCAGATGCAGCCGCAGATGCAGCCGCAGCCGCCGCAGATGCAGTCGATGCCGCCTGCCCCCGCGTTTGAGCCTTCACCGCTGGGAAGCAGCGCGGACATGGCCATGTCGGCCGCGGCCCCCGTCGTGCAGGCCGCAGGCGGGCTGGAGCGCCTCGACAATGTCGAGCAGCGCCTCTCGGACATGTCGCGGCGCGTCGACCTCCTCGACAAAGCCTCCGACGACATCCGCAACGACATCTCGCGCATCCGCGACTCGATCGCGCAGATCGAGGGCGACATGCGCGAGCTGACTTCGCTCTACGACCTCATCTCGACGCAGATCAACCCGTTCATCGACACCTCCACGATGGAGGAGAAGCCGGCGATGCAGGTCGAGCAGGGCTCGATCCCCGACCTTGATGCACTGTTCGAGCCCACGCCCGAACTCTCGGGGCACCGCGTGCCTGAAACGGCCGCGATGACCGAGACGGTCCCTGCGCCCGCCGAAGCGGGGGCTGCAAAGCCCGAGGGCGAGGTCGGCGAAGCCGCGCCGTCGCTCAAGGTGCCGCGCCTTGCCAAGATCGGCTCCGACGCCTCGTGCCACCTGGCGCTGATGGAGTGGATCCGTTTCCTGCTCGAGCGCGTGAACCGCGTCGAGATTCCCTCGGCGCTCTCGTTCTACCAGCGCATCGGCTGGATCTCGGGGGAAATCAAGGCCGACATGCTGGAGATCATCCGCGGCATCGGTGCGGTGCAAGGCGAGCCGGCGCCAAGCGGCGGCGGCGGCGGGCCCGCGGGCGGCGGGACCTCCGCGAAGGACGCCTCGGGCGACATCGTCATCGCCTACGGCAAGGAGGGCGCGCGGGACCTAAAGGGGCCCAAGGGGCAGGCCGGCGGCGGAAAGGCGCCGTCCAAGGGCGCCGAGCCCTCGACCTCCTGGCGGCTCACGCCCGACGACCACATTGGCTCGCTCATGTACATCGAGTGGATCCGCAGCGGGGGCGACCTCGACCGCGACAAGCTCGAGGAGATCCGGAGGGAGGTTTCGCGCCTGAGGAGCGGCCTCGACGGCTTCTTCTCGCTCTAAGGCGCGATCTCACGCCCTCGGCGTGAGGAGGTGCACGTATGGGGTTCTCCGTCGCCGCGGCCGCCGCCATCCTCTTTGCGGGGGGGCTGATGTGCTTCTCGATTGTGCTCCACGCCGTGGACAGCTCGAACGGCGACCTGCGCGATGCCCGTGCCTCCGAGGAAGCACGGCTCAAGGAAAAACTCGACAGTCAAGTCACCATCATCAACGGGACGGCGAACGGAACTGTGGTCGACCTCAACCTCACGAATTCGGGGTCGACGACGATCCACGCCAAAACGTTGGATGTGCTCCTGAACGGCACGCTCTATACGGCGAACATCACGGCGCGGACGGTGGAGGGCTCCTCGGTGACCAACCTCTGGGCCCCCGGGCAAGCGCTCCACCTCGTGCTTACCGCGCCCTTCAACGGCACCGTGACATTCAAGCTCGTGACGGACGCGGGGTACACCTTCGTGGGGACGGTGAGCTAGCCCATGGCCGCCCAAGCCGCATCTGAGATGATCTTCTTCATCGGCGCCGTCATCATCAGCGCGTCGCTCGTCGGCGTGTTCTTCGCCGCCGTCTCGCAGGTCTCCGACTCGATCAACAGCACGGCGGCCGACGCCGTGTCCGCTTCGCAGGCGGGCGTCACCGTCCTCAACGACCCGGCGCACATGGTGTACAACAACACGACCCAGAACTTTTCGCTCTGGGTCAAAAATACAGGGTCGAAGCCTCTTTCGGTCAACCACACCGTCGTCCTGCTCGACGCGCTGGCCCTTGCCAACAACACCTACAACTGGTCGTTCGTGGGCAACCACAGCGCGTGGACGCCCGAAGTCACGGTCGCCTTCACGCTCACCGGCGTGAACCTCACCGTCAACCAAGACCATTTCCTGAAAGTCATCGCGGAGTTCGGCGCCACCGACTCGCAGGAATTCTTCTGGTGAAGGAGGAAAACGCGTGTCCGACCTCTACAAATTCGAAATCGACCGCGACGGCCTCCACCGCCAGCTCGGCGCCGGCATCCCCAAGGGGTCGATCGCGCTGCTTGAAGGAAAGTACGGCGCCGGCAAGTCCGCGATCCTCCAGCGCCTCACCTACGGGTTCCTCAAGAACGGCGTCACCGTCACCTACATCTCGACGGAACTCACCGCCAAGGGGTTCATCGAGCAGATGCGCTCGCTCGACTACCCGATCACGCCGTACCTACTCAACAAGGACCTCCTGTACATCCCGGTCTTCCCCCTCATCGGCGAGGCCATCCCCCGCCACCAATTCCTGGACAAGCTCATGGAGACCAAGGAGCTCTACGAGCGCGAAGTCACGATCATCGACTCCTTCTCGTCGCTGTGCAAAGCCGACCTGCGCGGCCAGCGGGCGATCCAGGTGCTCGCGTTCTTCAAGAAGCTCGCGGGGCTCAACCGCACGGTGATGTTCTCCGTCGACCCCGTCGACCTCGACGACAAGCTGCTGGCGCCGCTGCGCGCCGACTCGGACATCTACATGTCGATCAGCATGGGCTCGATTGAAGGGTCCACGGTGCGCGCGCTCAACGTGAACCGCTTCGGCAGCTCGCAAGAGCCCGTGGGCGACGCGATCGGCTTCCGCATCGAGCCGAAGATCGGGTTCATCATCGACATCACCACGGTGGCGTAGGGAGGAGGACATGGCCGGGGACGCGCGCGCGGGCAAACCCAAGCGCAAGATGAGCGGGCTCTCCGAGATCAACAAGCGGGGGCCGGACGGCAAGTTCCTGAACCCCGAATTCGACCACGTCCGGATGTACATCCAGGGCTTCGAGAAAGCGTACGGCGAAACCCCCTCGATCTACCAAGCCCTGTCGTCGGGGATGGCCGACTTCGAGCATCAGAACATCATCTACCCCGTCGGCGACCCGATCTTCGTCCACGTGTTCAAGGCCGGCCAGGCGGTGGAGGGCGCCTCGGGCCTGCGCTATGTCGTCATCGAGCCGCTCATGGACGAGAAGGTCGACGCGAAGTACCGCCGCATCCTCGAGCTCATCCTGCGCGAGGCCCCGAAGGAGCCCAGCCACGAAACCCAAGAGCAGTTCATGGAGACCCTGCTTGCGCTCTACAAGCGCGTGCACCGCGTCGAGGGCGAGAAGAGGGAGCGCCAGCCGCTGGGGGGGTTCACGGGGGAGAAGGTCGAGGTCAGTGCGGAGGAGGAGCGCATCGTCCGCTACTACCTCGTGCGCGACCTCGTCGAGCAGGGGGTACTCGAAGGCGTGCTGCGCGACCCCTACATTGAAGACATCCACTCCGTGGGGCTCGCGCAGATCCACATCGTCCACAAGGTCTTCGGCATGATGGAGACGAACGTCGCCTTCCGCGACAGCGTCCACCTCGACGAGTACCTGCGCAACATGTCCGAGCGCATCGGCAAGCCCGTGTCGGAGGCACGCCCCATCATTGACGGTTCGATGCCCGACGGGTCGCGCATCAACATCATCTACAGCGAGGACGTGAGCAAGCGCGGCGCATCGTTCACCATCCGCAAGTTCACCGAGAAGCCGATCACGTGCGTCCAGATCTGCCAGTGGGGCACGGTGTCCCCCGAGATCGCGGCGTACATGTGGCTCGCGCTTGAAAACGGCATGAACTGCATCGTCTCGGGCGAAACCGCTTCGGGCAAGACGACGACGCTGAACTCGATGCTGACGCTCATCAGCCACGAGAGCAAGGTGTATACCGCCGAAGACACGCCCGAAGTCGTGGCCCCCCAGCCGGTGTGGCAGCGCCTCGTGTCGCGCGATGTGGGC
>JBGPJF010000017.1:0-54503 GCA_041485285.1 Thermoplasmata archaeon
CCGACTCGCGCGCAAACAGGATGTCGTCGATGATCCGCCCGTTGTCGTCCAGCATGTGCGTGTAGAGCACCTTGCCCGGCAGGGCGGGCTTGATGTCGTTGGTGAACACCTTTCGCATGAGCGCCTCGGCGCCCGGCCCGTGCACGCGCACCTGCCCCATGTGCGACACATCGAACACGCCCACGCGCTGGCGTACGGCCGTGTGTTCGTCGATGATCGATGTGTACTGGATGGGCAGGCTCCACCCTGCAAACTCAACGATCTGCCCGCCGAGCCGTTGGTGTTCCCCGATCAGCGCGGTCTCAAATGCCACGATTCGTCGCCCAGGGCAGGCAACCGCGTGACTCCATTAAAGGGCTTTGAACCGGGGGGGCCAGGAGGCCCGGGAATGCGTTCGCCGGAAGTATCGGCCAAACCTATATGTAGCGCCCAACGAAGGGCTACACGTGCTCACCGGGGGACTTGTATGGAAGCAACTGTAATTCGGAGCCGAAACGCGATCGGGACCCCGCACTGCCAAGTGTGCGTCATGTTTCTCGGCCAGCCCGTGCCCATTGTCGCGGCGCGACACGGCTACGCGCTGTTCTGCGAGCAGTGCGCGCTCGGGCACAACGCGCCGGTGCTGCGCGTGCGCGACCCGAAGGGGATGCAGATCCACGTGGACAGCGACCCCGCGGCGACTTCCGCCTCGCGCGGCGAAGAGGAATAGCCCCGCGCGCGCAAGGCGCCGCGGCCCCGCGGGAGCCTTAAATACCGTCTTTTGCTTCCAGCGAAGCGGCCTAATGGCCGGGCGGATTTGTGAATGCGCGCGCGTCAACGGGCCGTGCCGCTCGGGTTGGTTTCGGCCGTTGTTGGCATATCGGTGCTGGTGGCCGGCTGCCTTGCCCAGGACCGGCCGCGCGAGCCGTCCTTTACGATCATCGCGGACGCCGGCGGCGCGGTGGTAGCCGTCGGCGCAATGGCGCACCTCGCATGGACGCAGGACCAGGCCATCGAGGCGGAGAAAGGCGAAGGCCCGGCGGAGCCGGCGGACATTGATTGGCAAGCCTCGAGCGGCGCCCATGCCACCGGCCCCTCGTTCGACTTCACGCCCGGCTCGGAATTCGTCCTTGTCGAGCTCAATGTGACCGCCGAGAACCACTCGGCCCACGACCTCGGCGCAGTCCTGTCGGTCCCTGCGAGCGGCAGTGGGTGGCGTGCCTACATCGGGGTCGTCGGGGATGTCGAATTGCAGTGGCTGGGCGGGGCCTTTGCCGCCGACACGCCGGTCAGCTGGCATGGCCACAAAGGACACTACTACAGCACTTCCACCGTCGATTTCGATGTCCGCCTGCGCATCGTGCAGGGGCCAAATGGCGGCCAAGCCGCATTCCTAATCAGCGTCAAGGCGCCGACGGGCTACGCCAATGTCACCGCCACGCAGCCGTTGCATTTCGAAGGGGGCGTGAACTACACCCTCTCGCTGGACGCGCACAATGCCGCGAACCACCGCGTAGGGGTCTCCGGGGCCGACCCGCCCAGCGTGCTGCTAAGCGAATTCGTCCAATCGAACGGCGGCGAGGCCGAGGGCCGCGTGGTCATCGCACCGGCCGGGCAGAGCCTGCCGGGGATGGACGCCGCCGCAGCCGTTGTTGCAGTCGGGGCCGCCTCGGTACTCGCTCTCGTGCGCCGCCGCCGCTAGGCGCCCGCGTGCACCGCGAAGGACACGCTCGCATCGATGGCGGTCCAGTTTCCATCATGCGCCTCCACGGTGAACGTGGCGGCGTCGCCGGAGACCGCGCGCTCGGGCACCTGCACCACATAATTCACGATCGCGCACTGGTCGGGGCTAACCCGAAGCGAAGTGTTGCCATTGTTCAATTCTCCGAAGCCCGACGACCACGATGAGAAGAAGGTCTGGACGCCCATCGTCAGGTTCAGCGGGACATCCCCCTCATTGCACGCCTCCACGGGCACCGACGCGATCGCCCCCGGTGGTGCGCTCGTGTTTTCCGGTGCGCCGAGCGCAAGCGCCGGGTGCGCGCGCACCGAGTGCGCGACGACCACCAGCGCCTTCTGCTGCGTCGCGTCGCCGACCGCCTTCACGCGCAGGAACACCGCCCCGTCCTGCCCCTCCAAGAGCGTCACCGCCCAGACCGTGAGGTTTACGCTCTGCTCTTTGAACTCCAACAGGTTCGTCAGCACGATCGCCGAAGCATTGGTCTCGCCGAACGACGCCGAAAACGGCCCGGCCGTCCCGTTGACCTGCACCTCGAGGTTGTTGTACGTGTTCCCGAGGTTTTCGAAGGTCAGCGACACATTGGCGTTGCCGCCCGCCGCAACCATCACGACGCCGCTTGCCGCCGACCCGTCAAAGGCATAGTCGCCGGGAATCAGGGTGAGCGGCGCGGGGGAAAACGACACCGCAAGGACGAGAAGGCCAAGCGCGCCGGCCACGACGCGCTTGGTGCCAAGCGATGACACCTGGTTGAGGGGCGGAGGGTGGCGGATCGTGAGGAACACGATGATGATGAGCAGGGTCCACCCCCAGTAGCCCAAAAGGACGCCGAACACCGCAATTCCAATCACCGCAAGCGCCGAGGTCGCCACGCCGCGCGAGGCCCGCGCTGGGCCGTTCCTCAGCAGCGAGTACATGACATGACCGCCGTCGAGCTGCCCGGCCGGGATCAGGTTGAAGGCGGTGACGTAGAAGCCTGCCCACCCCGCGACGAGCATGGGGTGGAGGTAGGAATTTGCCGGCGTCCCGATTACGCCGAGGATCCAGTCATACATGAGGGGGTCGCCGATGTTGAGCCCGTTGCCGAATTCGGGGCGCGCCGGCGAGGGGTTCGCCTGCATGAGCAGCGCGCCGACGACCGTGACGACGATCGACGAGAGGAATCCGATCACCGGACCGGAGAGCCCGATGTCGAAGATCGCGCGGCGGGAGGGGAGCGGGTCACGCATCGAGATGAACGCGCCGAGGGTGCCCAGCGGCCAAAGGAAGGGGAGGAAGAACGGCAGCGATGCGCGGACGTGGTGGTGGCGCGCCATGAAGAAGTGGCCCATCTCGTGGAGGGACAAGATCGACAGCAGCGGGAGCGCGAAGTAGAGCGCACCCCCCCCTTGCGCCTGGAGGGACAGCCAGTCGACGGGCGGCTCGGTGCCGGTTGGCCCGGGCGGCGAGATGTAGCCGGCCCACCATATCGCGCCGGCGCTCTGCACGGCGACCATCGTCGCGATGAAGAAGATCCAATTGACGCGCGAACGGCGGAACGGCGGGTCGACGAGCCTCGACACGGTGACGACGCCCTCCCCGGTCACGATTTGCATCGTGGGGACGTACGAGAGTTCCTTCAGTTCGACGCGCAGGGCCTCGAAGGCCGCGTCGACCTCAGGGGAGTCGGTCACGACCGGTTTGCCCGATGCCGTCTCGCGCGTGAAGAACGCGATGCGGAAGCGGTCGCCCTCGATGTGGCGGACCTTGAACTGCCGATTCACGGTCTCCGAGAGGTACTCGATCGCGCTGCTCTTCGGGGCAGCCTGGGGCGGCGGCGGGGTCCCCGTTCGTCACACCTCGGGCAACCGGCGCGAAGCGTCGGCCCCATTTGATGATTTGGAGGTGTCCCAAGGGGCTGCCTTCACTTGAACGCGTGGCCGCCGATCAGGTACGACGCGCCGGCGGTCAGCATCGCGATCGCCACGAGGCGCAGCCCCGCCTTGATCATGCCCTTCTTCGTGATGGTGCCGAGGTACGCGCCCAGCCCGAACAGGAACGCGAGCGTGAGGCCGGAGGCGATGAGCACGGCGTCGTAGAAGGCGAGCGCGGAGGGGACCAACAGGAACGGGATGAGCGGGAGCAGGCCGGCAACCAGCGGCGCGACCCCGTGGACGAGGGACGACACGATGGTCGCGAAGCGGTGGGCCTTCACCTTGTCCCCGCCGACCACGCGCAGCATCGCCGTCTGCACCTCTTGGTGCTCGAGGTCCTGCTCGACGCGCTCGGCCTCGTAGGCGCCGAAGGTGGATGAGATCGCCAGCGCGACGCTCGTTGCAAGGCCCGCCGAGAGGATCAGCGCCGGGTTCGTCGAGTACCCGGCCGCGCCGAGGATGAGGCCAAGGACGGTGAGCGCGCCGTCGAAGGCGCCGATCACGAAGTACCGGCGCGAGATGGCGAAGACGCCCGTGAGCTGGTCGTAGTACCGGGCACGGGCCCAGAACCCCCGGGTCGATTCCGGGGCAGCGTCCTCCCGCTGGCTGGAGTTGCGCTCCGCCGGTGGGCGGGGGGCCTCGCTCGATCGCCCTCTCCCCCGCGTCGCGCGAAGCATAGGGGGGCCTTTCTCCTCGGGCGCTTGGGGGTGGGTCAGCGTGCGCCAACTGCTCGAGGCAAGTTTGGCGGTTGTCCGAGAGCGAGGCCCGATATCAACCTTCGCGGCCCCATGTGCACCGCTGAAAGCGCGAGAGAAAGGCCTTTTCCCCGCTCCCGCCCCTGGCGGGGCGATGGCCAACCCCCCGCGGCGCATCGGCGTCGACCACGAACACGTCGACTGCGGCCACGAAGAGATGGTGTGGCTCCCGCCCTCGTCGGCGCAGGTCGAGCAGCGCGCGCTGCGGCGCAAGTCATTCTGCCTGAAGTGCGGGCTCGTCCGCAACGTCGGCAGCGACCGCGCGCTGCCGATCGGGTTCTGGACGGGCGCGGTCATCCGCATCCGCAACACGCTCGAGCGCGAGCACCGCCGCGGGCCGCATGCCATTGCCAAGCTGCCGTCGGCGCAGGTTCGCCTGATATTGCGCGAAATGATTGCAACACCAGGGTTCGACGACCCCTACGCGATGACGCGCACCGCGCAAGTGGAGCTGGTGCTCAAGGCGATCCACAAAGTGCGGCCCGATGTCCCGCGGGCGCTTGTCGAAGACGCGGTCGATGGGGAGCCGCCGCGCCCGAAGAAACCGGGGGCCAAGGGCCCGCCGCGGGGAGCGGCCCCTACTGCTCGCCCAGGTGGACGATGAGCACCGGCCGCTCAGCGCGCCGGACGAGTTGGTCGCTCGACGAGCCGAAGAACGCGCCGCGCTCGACCGCCCGCTCCTGCAGCTTCGCCATCAGGCCCTTCTTCAGCCGCAGGCGCGTGCCGAACACGAAGAAGTCGATGTAGTCGCGGTCGGCGATCTCGATGGCCGCGTCGACGGGGTCCTTGTTGATGCTGACGTCCTTGACCTTGATCCAGTACTGCGAGGCCATCGTCTTCAGCGAGTCGAGGATCTGCTGGATCTCCGGCGCGTGCTCGGCCCCGGCGTGCATGAAGTAGAGTTCGGCCTGCAGCACGCGGGCAAAGCGCATGGCCTCCGCCGCAAGGTCGAGGGAGCCGGCGCCGCCGTCAATGCCCACGAGGATGCGGGGGCGGGTCGTCGTTTCCCCGGCGATCTGCACGATTTCCTTGTCGGCGCCTTCCGTCTGGATTTGCGTCCCGGCGGGCAGGACAAGCACCGGCACTTTCGACCGCGAGAACACGCCGCGCGCGACGCTGCCTGCGAAGAGTTCGGTCTTGGGCACCTTGCCGTGCGTCCCCATTACAATGGCGTCGGCGGCCAGGACGTCGGCCGCTTGGAGGATTACATCGACGGGGTCGCCGATGGTGACGGTCGTCTGGATCGCGATGTTCGTCGTGCGCGTGAGCTGCCGGAAGGGCAGCATGTACTCGTCGATCTCCTTGGCCAGCTGCGGGTGGCTGTCCCGGATCTGCGCGAAGGGGGTCCCGTGCGAATGCGCCCTGGCTTCGTGGTGGACCTTCGGGTCGACCGCGTGCAGCCCGATGACCTCGGCGCGCAGCATCGCTGCGAAGCGGACGCCCTGCATGATCGAGTTGTAGGCCGCGTCCGACCCGTCGGTCGGGATCAGGATGCGCTTGATCGGGGAGCGGATGCGTTTGACCGAAAGTGCGAGGGACTGCAGGTTTTCCGCCTCCACCGAAGGGACGGGGCAACCCCCCAGGGGGCAATAAAGGTTTGAGGGGGAAGGCGCGCAAGGGCGGCGGCAACTCAAGGGGGGGTTTCTCAGACCGGGACGACGGCCACCGCGCAGCGCGCCTGCCCGAGGAGCCGCTGGGTGAACGAGCCCACCTCCCCGTGCGCGCGTCCGGCGGCGGCCCGCGCGCCGACGACGATAATCGAGCTCGGCTCCTGCTCGGAGAGCCCCGTAAGCCCCGCGAGCGCGTCCTCCGACCCGGTGTCGACTTTGAATTGGACGAGCGCGGCGAGGGCCGCCTGTTGGGCCGCCGAAACGTGCGGCGCGACATCGGCGCCCGGGTACGTGGGGGCGCCGGCGAAAATGCGCAGCGCGCCGCGCGCGCGCCGCGCGAGTTCGACGGCCTGGGCGATCACCTCGGCGCTGCCGGGCCCCCCGTCGATGGCGGCAATGATCCTGGGCCCGGCGACTGGAGGCTCGCCGCCGCCTGCAAACTCCCGCGCAAGGGCTTCCGAGTCCCGGACGGCGCGCGGCGGCACCACGATCGTCGGCCGCTTCGAAGCGCCGTAGACCTCGCCGGCCACCGACCCCAGCGTTTTGCCCTCCGAGTGCGCGGAGCGCCCGTGGGCGCCCATCACGACCATTGTTGCCGCAATCGATTCGCTGCAAGCCCCGATGGCTTGCGCGGCCGCGCCGCGCGCCGCCATCAGCGCGACCTGCACGCCGGCCGCCTTCCCCCAAACCGGCACGGCCAGCATCGCCAGCCTCGACTCCTCCGCCTCGTCCTCGCCGTGCTGCGCGAATTCGTCGAGCGGGCACGGCGCGACCGAGCGGCGCCTCGTGAGGACGCCGCGGCGCCCCACATGGAGGGCGGTCAACGACGCGCCCGAGGGCCGCGCGATGCGCAGCGCCACGGCCAGCGCGCTTGCCGACTCCTGCGAGCCGTCCATCGGGACGAGCAGCCGCGCCGTCTTCCCCTCTGGCGGCCAGTTGGAGGTGCCCACGCGTCCCGCCCCCGAGCGAGGAGGAGGGCGCGCGCGTGATAAAGTTGGCCCCGCGCGCGGACAGATAGGATGCGCCGGGGGCACGCCGACCAAATGCTTTTACCGCAACCTTCGCCGTAACGCGGCCCAGGCGAGGGGGAAAATGCGCGCCGTCATCCTCGCCGCCGGAGAAGGGCTCCGTCTGCGCCCCTTCACCCTCACGCGCCCCAAAGTCATGCTCCCCGTCGCCGGCCGCCCCATCCTCGAGTACGTCGTCGACGCCCTCAAAGAAAACGGCATCACCGACATCACGATGGTCATCGGCTACCAGAAGGAGCGCATCCAGTCGTACTTCGAGAATGGGCGGCGCTTCGGCGTGTCCATATCGTACGCCGTCCAAGCCAAGCAGCTCGGCACTGCCCACGCGCTCCTCCAAGCCAAGGGCAAAGCCTCCGACGGCCCCGTCCTCGTCCTGCCCGGCGACAACCTCGTCGACCCCGACACGCTGCGCGACCTGCTCGACAAGCGCGAGAAAGACCGAAACGCGATGGTCGTCACCTTCTCGCCGAACCCGTCCAAGTACGGGGTCGTCCAGGTCGAAGACGGCACGGTCACACGGATCACGGAGAAGCCCGCGGCGTCGGTGTCCGACCTCATCAACACGGGCATCTACCTCTTCGAGCCGCGCGTGTTCGAGCTTGCCGAGTGGTCAGTGAAGGCCTCGCGCTTCGACATCAGCGACGTCCTGGAAGCGCTCATCGAGCGCGCCGACAAGATCCAGGGGATCGAAATCGAGGGCCACTGGCTGGACATCGTCTACCCGTGGGACATCCTCTCGGTCAACGCCAAGATGCTCCAACAAGTGGTCGCGAAAACCGCCGGCACCATCGAGCCGGGCGCCGTGGTCCAAGGGCCCGTCTCCGTCGGGAAGGGCACAGTCGTGCGCAGCGGGTCGTACATCCGCGGCCCCGCCGTGATCGGCGAGGGCTGCGACATCGGCCCCAGCGTCGTGGTGTTCCCCTCCACTTCGATCGGCCACAACGTTACGATCGGCCCCTTCACCCAGGTGCGCAACAGCGTCATCCATGACAACGTGTCCATCGGCGGCTCCTCGTATGTTGCGAACTCCGTCATCGACGACGGCACGGTCACGCGCTCCCACTTCGTCACCCACCACGGCGACCGCCTCATGATGGTCGAGGGGGACGTGATCCCGGTCTCCGACCTCGGGGCCATCATCGGCGACACCTGCTCCTTTGGGCCCCGCTGCCTCCTCGACCCCGGCGTCGTGGTCGGCCGCCGCGCCAAGGTCGACGGGAACGTCCACGTCAGCCGCGATGTGCCCAACGACGCGACGGTCCTCTAACGGGAGGTTCGCGCGTGTGCGGGATCATTGGCTACACGGGCGGCCGCCCCGCCCAGCCGATCCTCCTCGAAGGCCTCCACCGCCTGGAGTACCGCGGCTACGACAGCGCGGGCCTCGCCATCATCGGGAAGGGGGGTCTCTCCGTCCTGAAGCGCGCGGGCTCGGTCGATGAGCTCGAGCGGGCGGTTGCCTCCGGGACGGCCCTCGAAGGTCCCGTCGGGATCGGCCACACGCGCTGGGCCACGCACGGCCGGCCCACCAACGAGAATGCCCACCCCTTTGCGGACTGCACCGGCCAGCTCGCCCTCGTCCACAACGGGATCATCGAGAACCACGCCGCGCTGCGCGAACAGCTGAAGGCCGAAGGGCATGCGTTCCGCTCCGAGACCGACACGGAGGTCATGGTGCACCTCATCGAGCGCGCGTACAAGGGCGACCTCGTGACGGCGTTTGCCGAGGCGCTCAAGCAGGTCGAGGGGACCTACGCGTTTGCCTGCACGCACGCCCAGGAGCCCGGCAAGATTGTCGCCGCCAAGCGCGAGAACCCGCTCGTCGTGGGCGTGGGCGACGGCGAGATGTTCCTCGCCTCCGATGTCCCGGCGATCATTCGGCGGACGCGCCGGGTCGTGTACATCGAAGACGGCGAGATCGCGGCCATCGAGCCCGGCGGCCTCACGCTCAAGGCTCTCGCCGACCTCTCGCCGCGCACGCGCGCGGCCCAGACGGTCGACTGGGACATCGAGGCCGCCGAGAAGGCCGGCTACAAGCACTTCATGATGAAGGAGATCTTCGAGCAGCCGCGCGCGATCGCCGACTCGATGCTCGGGCGCATCGGCGACGCCGAGATCGACGCGATCACCGATGGCCTGCGGCCCGTCAAGCGCGTCAAGCTGCTCGCGTGCGGCTCCTCGGCCTACGCGGGGCTCGTGGGACGCTACCTCATCGAGACCATTGCCCGCGTGCCGACCTCCGTCGAGATCGCCTCCGAGTACCGCTACACCGAGGCGATCCCCGAGGACGCCCTCATCGTCGCCATAACGCAGTCGGGCGAGACCCTCGACACGCTGAACGCGCTGCGCGAAGCCAAGCGGCGCGCGGGCGCCACCATGGCGATCACCAATGTCGTAGGGTCCTCGGTCACCCGCGAGGTCACCCGCACGATCTACACGCGCGCGGGGCCTGAGATCGGGGTGGCCGCCTCCAAGACCTTCACCACGCAAATCGTCGGCCTCACGCTCCTTGCTCTTTCGCTGGGTCGGCGGAACGGCAACCTCGCCCCCGAGAAGCTGCGCTACTACCAGCGGCAGCTGCGGCGCCTGCCCCAGACCGTGCAGAGCGTCCTTGGGCAGAACGAGCGGATCCTCGAAATCGCCAAGCGTTATTCCGCCGTGCGGGACATGTACTTCATCGGCCGCCATGTGAACTACCCGTCGGCCGTCGAAGGCGCGCACAAGCTGAAGGAGATCTCCTACCTCCACGCCGAGGCCTATGCGGCCGGCGAACTCAAGCACGGGGCGCTCGCGCTGCTCGGGCCCGAATTGCCGGTCGTCGCGATTGCGATCAAGGACCCGATGTACTCCAAAATGCTTGCAAACATCGGCGAGTGCACCGCGCGGGGCGCGCCGGTCATCGCGCTGGGCACGGAGGGCGACACGGAGCTGAAGGCCAGCGCCGAGGAAGTGGTGCTCGTACCCGAGGTCGACCCCATGCTTTCGCCAGTGCCGGTGACCGTCGCGCTCCAGCTCTTCGCGTACCACATCGCGGACATCCGCGGGTGCTCGATCGATCGGCCGAGGAACCTCGCGAAGACCGTCACGGTCGAATGAGGGGTCCGGGGGGGCGATCAACCCTCGAATTCGATCCCCCTGGGGGGCTTCCAAAATCAATTCCGAAAGTCAATGTGACTATTCCATTATTCAACTAATAAATTCCGTTATCGTAAGGTAACCCTTAACGCCCATCGCCGCTTACGCGCCCACGCTCACTTGGCGGAGATGGCTGGCTATGGCTGAAAAGGAAGGCGGCGACTCCGAGAAGAAGATGACCAAGGACTTTCTCGACCGTTGGAAGCGGATCGCGTCCAAGTACGAGACGCCTGAGGAGGAGGCCGCCCGGGCCAAGGCTGCAGGGCAGAGCAAGCCGCCCGAAGCCCAGCCCCAAACGGACCTCGAACAGGCGGCGCGCGAAGGCGCGCCCCCTCCGCCGCCCCCTGAGCACGGGGACGAAGAGGAGCTTGAGCTCGACGACCTGATGGTGGATTTCGGCCTCCAGGGCGACGAGGACGCGAAGCCGCGGCACAAGCCCGCGGCCCCCGAAGCGGCGCGCCCCTCGCCCCCCGCCGTTGCCGCCGCGCCCCGGACGCCGCCAGCGCCTCCGGCCTTGAAGCCGCCGGTGGAGGACGCGCAGAAGCGCGTTCTCGACACACTCAAGAAAGTCGGGCTAGTGAAGGAGGGCACCCCCGCGGCGCCTGCTCCGCCGCCCCCGCCGGAGCCGGAGCAAGAAGAGGAAGACACGCTGCTCCTCGAACTCGAAAACCTCCTCTCCGACGAGCCGGCGGCGCCGGCGCCTGGCAAGCCCGCGGCAGCCGCGGCGCGCGCCACGCTCGAAGAAGAGGACCTGATCGCCGAGCTCGAGGGCTTGCTCGAGGGCACCGGCGAGGAAGAGGCCGCGGCGCCGACGCCGAGGGTCGCGCCGGTGAAGCCGGTGGAGGCCGCACCTGTTACGATTGAAACGAAGAGCCGCGAGTTCAGCGCGGCCCCCCCTGCCTTTGCGCGGGCCGACATCATGCCGCCGGAAGCGCCGAAAGCCCGCCCCGAGTCGGCCGCAGAACTGGCCGGCGGGCGAACGAATGGCGGCCGTGTTAACGGCGGCCGGGTCAATGGCGGTCGTGTCAACGGGGGTCGTGTCAATGGCGGCCGCGTCAACGGGGGTCGTGTCAACGGGGGTCGTGTCAATGGCGGCCGCGTCAACGGGGGTCGTGTCAACGGCGGCCGGGTCAACGGGGGTCGTGTCAACGGCGGCCGGGTCAACGGCGGCCGGGTCAACGGTGGCGGCCAGACCAATGGCGGCCGCGTCAACGGCAGCCGCGTCAACGGCGGCCGCGGCGGCATGATCGGCGGTGCCGCCCCGGTGCTGCGCGCGCAAAACCGCCGGCAGTTTGCAATCTCTGCGATGGTCGCCTTCGTCGTCGCCTTCGCGCTCGTCGTCACGCTCCCCTTCGCGGGCGCCCCGCGTGGGCCCGCCGTGGACGGAGACATGTCCGACTGGGCCGGTTCGGGCGCGCTCCTCTACACGGACGCCGCCGACGGCGGCACGCTGCCCCCCGCCCTCGACCTGCGCGAGTACGCGCTCCGCGTCGACGCCACCCGCCTGTGGTTCGAAGCCAACGCAAGCGCGCCCCTGTTCACGCGCTCGGGCCCCTTCCCGCCGCGCGCCGACTACTTCATGGTCCTCCTCGACACCGACGGCTCCGCGGGGACCGGGTACAGCTACCACGGCCTCGGCATCGACCGCATCGTCGACGTGTACGGGTGGAACGGGACGGTCAAGGCCTTCGCCACCCGTGAGTGGGCCAACCGGCCCAACGTCCCCGCGTACGACTTCTCCGGCTTCCAAACGGCCGGCGGCCTGCAGGTCGCCATCCGCGGCGACCGGATTGAAGGCAGCCTTACCGCGATTGCCACCGAGCCGCTCACGGACTCGCTGCGGTCGGTGCGCGCGCTGTTCGAGCTGCGCGGCGCGGACCCGAGCGGGACGGAGCGCATCGACGGCTCCCCTGCGCCCGCGACCCTCTCAGGGTCTTCGCTTTCGGCGACGGTCACCCCCGTGGCGCCTTCGGTCCTCGCGCAAGGCGCGTCGGCCAACGCCCCGATGCTCAGCATCTCGCTTGCCAACCCGTCGCCCACCGCGGTCCAGGTGACCGCCCTGCAGCTTACCGCGCAGTACGCGCCCACCGCGCCCGCGGACCTGTCAACGGTCTCCCTCTACCGCGACCGCAACGGGAACAGCCGCGTCGACGCGCCCGCCGAAGAGAAGCTCTCGGGGGCGGCAACGCCGCTGCCCCAGGGGGCGGCCGCGACCGTGACCTTCGCGCCTGCGCTCTCCATCCTCGCAGGGGAAAAGGTCGATGTCCTCGCCGTCATCGAGCACGTGAGTTCCAACGCGGTCAACGGCAGCTCGCTGCGCCTTTCGCTTAGCGGCGCTTCCGAGGTGGTCGCGTCGACCGGCACCCTCGTGAACTTCATCCGGGCGCCGGTCGCGATCGGCGCGCAGCCCCTGTCCTACTTCGGCGGCGCCCCCAACGCGAATGTTGTCGACGGCAACCCGCTCGAATGGCAGGGGCGCCCCTCCTCGGTCGACCCCGCGGACAACGCCAACGCGCACATCGACCTGCGGTCGCTCCAAGGGAATGTGACTCCGACCGAGGCCACGTTCCTGGTCACCGTCGGCTCCACGCCCCTCGACGGCTCCCTCGTCCCGATCAAGTTCGCCTCCGCGATCGAACTGCCGTCCACCGGCGGCGGCGGCGGGGGCAGCAACGGGCCCCCCGCCGTGCCGCCCCCTACCTCGGGCGCCGATGTCTTGTGGATCATGATTGACGGGGACAACGACACCGCCACCGGCTCGCTCTTCGGCGGCCACGGCTACGACTACGCCATCCGCATCGAAGGCAAGGGCGGCGAAGTCCTGCCCGGCGGCGGCTCGATATTCAGCTGGAACACCACCGGGTCTCCCGGTTGGGCGGCGCTTGCCGGCGTAGCGCCGCAGGTCGGCGTGGGCGCCTCGTCGGTCGAAGTTGGCGCGGCCCTCCCGCCGCTCATCCTCACCGCGCGCAACGTGACGGTCACCGCCTATGCGACGGACTGGCAAGGCGCGCGCGACGACTTGGCCGCGCCGCTTGTGGTCAACAACGGCCAAGGGACGCGCGGACAATTGGAGCCCATCACCCCGGACAACGCGCCGGCCGCGGAGAACCCCCCCGTCATCACCCCGATCCCCGAATTCCAAGACCTCGCGGCCCCCGCGGCCGCCGTCCTGATCATCATTGGCATGTCGCGCCGGAGTCGGCGCATTGGGAGCGTGAACTAATGGAAATGGCAGCACGGGTGAGCGAGAAGTCGTATGAACACATGGAAGCGGCACCGGCCGTCCAGGCCGTCGAAGGCGCCGCGCTCTCGGGCGTCGCGTTCTTCGGCGAGCGCGGCGCGGGGATGCTCCTCCAATTCGGCGGGTCTCGGCTTGAGATCATGACAGGCACCCGCGTGGAAGGCACGCGCGGCCCCGACCACCTCGACGCCGACCAGCTGCACAGCGCCGTGGAGGCCGCGGAGGGGACGCATGTTCACCGGGTCCGCGTAGAGCACGGCCGCGAGCTCACCCTCGAATTCGACGGAGGACTCGTTCTTGCCATCTCGCTGCGCCCCGAAGAGCGAAAGGGCCCTGAATCTGCCGCCTACTACGACGCCTCGTGGCGCTACGAGGCGTACTAAGCGTTTCCCGGGCCTCGCTAATCTTTATCATGTTCGCCCGGTTTGGCCAGGCCGATGGCTAAGGTCGATGTTGCCCGCCGCGCCGCGCGCGCCTTCTACGGCTTCTCCGAGAACCCCAGCCAGTTCCCCCGCGGGACCGATGTCGAGGTCTACCGCAGGGGCGAGATCCCTGTCAAGGAATCGATGTTCCTCGCCGCCCTTGCCCTCGAAGTCGGCAAGCACTGGAACGACTGCGTCGGGCCCCAGTCGCGCACCGCGCGCCTGTCGAACTTTGACCTCGCGCACTTCGCCAACAAACTCCTCGAAAAGCAGGGCGCCAAGAAGCGCGTCAAGCCCGAAGACAACGAGGTCATCATGTGGATGGCCTACATCGCCGAGAACGACCCGCGCGTGTCGCTCCTGCGCGTCGTGCGCGAGTCGAAGGACGACGGGACCGTCCGCGCGCTGCTTGTGAACACCGAAGTCACGATTTAGGCGCGCGCCTTCGCACCCGTACAAACCCGAGCGCCTCAAAGAGGTGCTCGGAGGGTGTGTTCCCCATCGTGATGAACGCCCGGATCTCCGGGTGCCCTTCGCGGCCCGCCCGCCGTATACTCTCGCCAAGGACAAGCCGTCCGACGCCTTGTCGCTTCGCGTCGCTTGCCGTTGCAACGTAAGCCACAAACGGGCATGCGCGCACGTCGAGCCACGCCACGGCGCAGATGGCAACGAGGGTGGGGCCGCGCCATGCGCTCACGGAAAGATCGGGCAGGACGCGCCCGTTTTCGCCCTCAAAGTACCCGCGCGCGACCGCGGTGGCCGCTTCGAGGTCCTCCCCCTCGTCGTCGATGCTTCCCTTGTAGGCGTCAAGCAGGAGCGCTCCCATGCGTTCGGCATCGGCGGCCGTCGGCCTCCGCAGCTTCAGGCCGACGCAGGCTCCCTTGCGCTCGGGCTTGACGGGGCTCGGGAGCGCTAGGACGTATTCAGGCCTGAGGCGGCGCGCCATCGGCCCGCAATCCCCCGCGTGGGCTATATCCCCCCGCTCTGCTCCAGGGGTGGAGCGGGCCCAAATGCCGCGCGCGGTGAAGATCGCCCCTTCCATCCTCGCTGCCGATTTCTCGGCGCTCGGGGCCGCAGTCAGAGCGGCCGAAGACGGCGGGGCCGACCTCATCCACATCGACATCATGGACGGCCACTTCGTCCCCAACCTCACGCTCGGGCCATCGATGGTGCGCGCGCTGCGCCCCCACACGAAACTGCCGTTCGACTGCCACCTCATGATCGAGGCGCCCGACCGCTTCATCCCCGAGTTCGTCAAGGCGGGGGCCAACCACATCACCGTGCACGCCGAGGCCTGCCCCCACCTCCACCGGACCATCGGCCTCATCCACGAGTCGGGGGCCCGCGCGGGTGTGGCGCTCAACCCCCACACGCCGCTTGCGCAGGCGGAAGTCATAGCGCCCGACGTCGAGATGATTCTCCTCATGACCGTGAACCCCGGCTTCGGCGGGCAGCAGTTCATCAAGAGCGTGCTCCCCAAGTTCGAGGCCGCCGCAAAGATGCGCGCCGACCGGTCGCTCACGTTCGACATCGAGGTTGACGGCGGCATCAACGCACAGACCGCGCCGCTTGCCGCGAAGGCGGGCGCGGATATCCTGGTCGCGGGAAATGCGGTCTACAACGAGCGGCCCGTGGCCCAGAACATCACCGGGCTTCGCCAGGCCGTGTCTGCGTACGTGCAGGGCCGCCAGTAGATCCGCACGCTCCTCCCCCGATGACCCCGCCTATCGCCTTTTTTGGGGACCGCCCAAACGAAACACGATGTCCACCTCGCGTCCAGGGCCGCCTCTCGCCGAGGCGGCAGCTGCCATCGTTGCGGGCGTTTTCCTTGCAGGGTGCGTCGACTCAACCTGCCACCTCGCCGGCCTTGAGCTCGCCGTCCTCCCGGCCGCCAGCGGCGACCCCCTGCTTGACGTGGACGGCCTCGATGTGGCAGACCGTTCGGCGGAATTTTTGAATGCAACATTCACACTCAGCGTCGCGCTGGAGTCGACCACCCGCGCGGTCTCGCTCGTGCCAAGTCTGAACGGCAGCAGCCGCGGCCAGCTAAATGCCAGCGGCCTTTCCCCAAATCGAAAGGGACTTGGACGAAGGGCTTTGGCACCCCTTTTCGTTCAATATCACCGTGAGCTCGACGGACCCTTGGGTCCGCAGTCTCTTACTCATTGGGACGAACAACTCGGTGTCCGGCACTGTGATGATTCACCGAAGCGACGGTGCGCTCGACGTGCGCAGTTCGCAGGCGTCCGTTCCCGAACACGGGGGCGAATTCACCGTCGGCGGGCACCTGAATTACACCTTCATCGGCAGCGGGCGAACCGTTTGCAGGTAACGGCGGTGCGTGCCGCCGGGCGGCCCGCTAACGCCCCACCCACGCCACGCGCGTGAGCGTCTTGTCGCTCCACGGATCACGGCCTTCCGCTTGGCCTGCAACTGCAAAACCCAACCCTCCGAGCAGCGCTGCCACGTCCTGCGCGGGCGGGATGCCCCCCCGCGTGCCGTAGGACGCGACGATCAGGCGCCCGCCCGGCGCGAGGAACCGGTCAACGAGGCGCGCGACGTACTCGCGCCTTCGATCGCCCGGAACGTAAACGAGTTCCCTCCGAACGAAATCAAACCGCCGCGGCGGCTCCCATTTGAAGCAGTCGCCCACGAAGATCCGGTCTTCGCCGAGTCTGAGCCGCGCACGCGCCATCTCCGCGAGCGCCGCTGAGTGGTCGAGCCCGTACGGCTCGAGCACATGCCCGCCTTGGGCGGCCCATTCCACCGCGGACTCGAGGAACAACCCGTTCGCGCACCCCATGTCAAGAAACGACCCGCTGCGGTCCACAGCCTTGACGCACGGCCTGCGCAGCGCCTCCCACCGGCCCGCGTCCCCCTGGAACGACGAGCGCCCGTATTCGTCGGGCGCCTTGAGCTGCATCGCCTCAATCGCCCGCGCCTGGCGGTCGAGCTCCATCCGACTACACCGCCACCCGCAACTCTTCCTTCACCGTGTTGAGGACGACATTCGTGTTCGTCCGCTCCACATCGGGGATCGACAGCACCTTCTTCACGAAGTTGTCGAGGTCGCGCGTCCCCCTGAACCGCGCAAGGATGAACGAGTCCCACTCGCCCGTGGTGTCATACACGGCAAACACCCGCTCGTCCTTCGCCACCGCCCGCTGCACATCGAGCAACTTCCCGTGCGCAATGCGGATGCCGATGATCGCCGTGAGTTCAAATCCCATCAGGCGCGCGTCGATGTCCGGGATGTAGCCGCGGACCAGGTGCTCCTCCTCCAGGCGCTTGATCCTGGCCGAGACCGTCGAGGTCGACACGTCCAGTTTCACGGCGATCTCGCGGAACGATAGCCGGGCGTTCTTCGTTAGCTGCCGCAAGATCTGGCGGTCGAGGTCGTCGAGCATGGGTGTTCCAGCCTTCGGGGCCGTACGAACGTCGAGCGCCCTTCAACGTTTCGCTCCATCCGTGCAGGGGAGCGGGCGCTCGTTCGACGGCCTTAGCCTCGCGCCGCCTGGCGGCCAAAGGTATTTGCACCGCGCGGCGGCTTGCACAGTTCCCTATGGCGAAGCCGACCAGAGGCGCCGCGCTACCCCGCGTGCGCCTCCAGAAAGGGCGCTTCGATGTCGACCGAGCGCTTCGGGCCGTGTCGCGGCCCGACTGCGGCGCGACGCTCGCCTACGTGGGCACCGTCCGCTCGACCCCGCACGGCGGCGGGCGCAAGGCCGTGCGCCGCCTCGAATACGAAGCGTTCGAGAAGATGGCCGTCGCCAAGCTCAAGGAAGTGCGTCGCCACGCCCTGGCACGGTTCGAAATCAAGGAGCTGATCCTCCACCACCGCGTCGGCAACTTCGACGTCGGCGAGCCGGTGGTCATGTGCGTGGTGGGCGCGCCCCACCGCGACGGCGCGCTCGAGGCGGTCCGCTTTGCCATTGCCGAGATGAAGCAGACCGTCCCGATCTGGAAGAAAGAAGTGTTCCGCGGGGGCGGCCAGCGTTGGGTCGTGGGCGAGATGCGCCCCCAGGAGGTGGTTGCACGGCGAAAGCGCGCCCGGTGAGGGGGATGATCGACGTGAGCGGTAAGCCGGTAGTCGCCCGCCGCGCGGTCGCGCGAGGGCGCCTGCGCCTCAAGCCTTCCACGCTTTCCGCCGTCAAGGCGGGGCGCATCAGGAAGGGGGACGTCCGGGAAGTGAGCCGCGTTGCGGCCGTTCAGGCCGTCAAGGCCACGCCCGAGCTCTTGCCGCTCTGCCACCCCCTCCCCATCGAGTCCGTGAGCGTCGAGTTCCGGATCAGCGCGACCCACCTCGAGGCGAAGGTCGCCGTCGCGGCGACCGCGAAGACCGGCGTGGAGATGGAGGCGCTCGTGGGCGTCGCTGCCGCGTTGCTCTGCGCATGGGACATGACAAAATATCTGGAGAAGGATGCGGCGGGGCAGTACCCCGAAACCGCCATCGAGGGAATCGAAGTGGTGGAGAAAGTGAAGGGGAAGCCCACGAGGTGAACATCCGATGGCCGTGCTCCAACAGGCTCCGAAGCGGAAGCACGCGGGCGGGCCCGAGCGGCACCGCCGCGACGCGCAGGCCCAAGGGTCTTCGTTTGGCGCCGCGGTCATCACCGTCTCTTCGACGCGCACGGCGCGCACCGACCAATCGGGGGCGCTCATCGCCAAGCTCTTCGGAAAGGAGGGCCACCTTGTCCTGTTCCGTGCCGTCGTGGGCGATGACGTCCGGCAGATTCAACGGGCGCTCCACAAAGCGCTTGCGACCGACGGGGTCGACATCGTCGTGACCAGCGGCGGGACGGGGATGACGCCTTCCGATGTCACCGTGGAAGCCGTCACGCCCCTTTTTGACAAAAAGGCCGACGGCTGGGGGGACGTCTTCCGCGCGGTGTCCCGCGAAGAAATCGGGACCGCCGCCTGGTTCTCGCGCTCGGTCGCCGGCACGGTCGGCGGCAAGTGGGTGGTGTCGATTCCGGGGTCGGCCGGGGCGGCCCGTACGGCCATGACCAAACTCCTTCTTCCGGAACTTGCTCATATGATGTACGAGGCCCGGAGGTAACATGCCCGACACCGGCGCGATGCACCCGCTTGGAGAGCTTACGTCCGTCGAGCGGGCGGTGGCCCTCATCCTCTCGAAAGTGCGCGCCATCGACCGCGTGGAAACAGTGCCGCTCTCGGCCGCGGCTGGGCGCATACTTGCCGAGGAGGTCCGCTCGCCTGCCGATTCGCCTGCCTCCGACCGGTCGAGGATGGACGGTTTTGCCGTGACGGCCTCCGACCTTGCGGGGCTCGCGCCGGGGCAGACGCGCGCGCTGAAAGTCGTGGGGAAGTCCCTTGCCGGGGCCCCTTTCGGGCGAGCGCTCGAGTCTATGGCCTGCACCGAAATCGCCACCGGGGCGGAGCTGCCGATGCGCGCCGACGCGGTGGTCCCGGTCGAGGATGTCCGCATCCTCGATGGCGGCGCGCGCGCCGAATTCTCTTCGTCGCCCCCGCGCGGGCTGTTCGTGCTGGCGCGCGCAAGCGACTACCGCGCAGGCGAAGTGCTGCTGCGTTCCGGGGACTTCATGTCGGGTGCCAAGGTCGGCGCCTCCGCCTCCGCCGGCGTCCTGTCCGTCACGGTTCGGTCGCGGCCGCGCATCCTCATCGTCCCCACCGGCGACGAGGTGCGCCCCGCCCATGAGACCATTCAGGATTCGCAAGTGCGCGAGTCCAACTCGCATGCGCTTGCCGCGTTCGTCACGTTGCGCGGCGGCGCGCCCGAGGTCCACGGCATCGTCCCCGACGTCCTCGACCAGGTGGCCTCGGCGCTGCGCGAAGCGATGACCTACGACGCCGCGGTGTTCACGGGCGGGTCAAGCGCCGGCGAGAAAGACTTCCTCGGCCAGGCGGTCAAGGGCGCTGGCCAGGTCGCCTTCCACGGTCTGGCGCTGCGCCCGGGGAAGCCGATCCTCTTCGGGCAGGTCGCCAACGCCCCCGTCCTCGGGCTGCCGGGCAACCCTACCTCATGCATGGTCGGGGCCCACCTCTTCCTCGACCGGATCCTCCAAGGGCTTACCGGTGAGCGCGCGCCGCCGCTCACCGCCACGCGCGTCCCCCTGAACGGTGATGTGTCCGGCTTCGTGAAGGGCGACGACATGCTCTCCATCGTCCTCGTCCGGCTTAAGGACGGGAAGGCGGAGCCGCTGCTGCGCGACTCCATGTCCGTCACCGGCGCGTCGGCGGCCGACGGGTATTTCGTGGTCGGCCCGGGCAAACCGGCCCCCGCCTCCGGCGAAACAGTTGCCGTCCTCCTCCTCCGGTGATCCGATGGCCGCGCCGCGCTCGCGCCCTTCGCGCATCCCCGTCGGCCCCGACGGGCGCCCGCGCCACGCCCTCACCGCCGACGCCATCGTGTTCCGCGGGCAGTCCGTGCTCCTCGTCGGCCGCGCAAATCCGCCCCACCGCGGCTTCCTGGCGCTCCCGGGCGGGTTCGTCGAAGGCCACGAGTCGGCCGAGGCCGCCGCGCTCCGCGAACTTTCCGAAGAGACGGGCCTTTCCGGGCGCATCGTCGGCCTCGTCGGCCTCTACTCGCGCCCCGGCCGCGACCCGCGCGGCCCCACGGCCACCGCCGCGTACCTCATCGAAGCGACCGGCGGCAAGCTGCTCGCTGGCGACGACGCTGCCTCCGCGCGCTTCGTCCCCATCGCGCGCGCCACCCGCCAGCGCCTTGCGTTTGACCACAACGAGGTGCTCGCCGACGGCCTCCTGTTCCGCGAAGCGCTGGGGCCGCTGCTTTCGCGCGTCCCCGCTAGAAGTCCCCGCGCACTTCGAAAATCCTGAACTCGCGCTCGCCCTCCGACCACTCGGTCCTCACCTTGCGCACCTGCGCCGCCTTCACTTCCCTCTTCAGGCGCCCAACGAATTCCTCAATTTCCGATTCGCTCCCCTCCACGAGCGCTTCGACCGTGCCGTCCTTTCGGTTGCGCACCCACCCCGTGAGCTTCATCTCCCGCCCGATGCGCTGCGCGTTTGCCCGGAAGAACACGCCCTGCACCACGCCTTCGAACTCCAGGCGCGCCTTCTTCATGGGGCTCCCTCACACCGCGTTCACGCGGTACACTTCGCGCCCGCCCTTGAACACGCGGATCACATTCGACGACGACACCACCACCGCCACCGAATTCGTGTCCTTCGTGATCGAGGCGCCCGCAAGGTGCCTGCCCCCGAGGCCCCCCTGCAGGTACACCTCCCAGTTGATCTGGATGTACCGGCCCGCCGCCACCACCAGGCCCGTCGCGTCGATCATCGTCGCCCCGTCAAGCTGCGCGAACTGCTTGATCGTCGGGTGGTTCTCCGCCACGAACACAAGCCTCGACTGGCGCCCGTGCCCCTGGAAGGGGTTGATGATCCGCGGGCGCGACCGCTCCATCGCCGCGTCCGTGTCGCCAAGCACAAACAGCGCGCCCAGGTGCGCCCCCTCCCGCCCCTCGCGCGCCACCTCGAAGGCGATCTGCAGCACCGCCTCGAGCAACTCCGGCGCCACGACGCCCGCCACGTCCTTCCGCAGCGACGAAAGCGCGAGGTCGTCCACGTTGAACATGAACACCGCCTGGACCGACCCGTACACCACCGCAAGCACCTTCTCCCCCCCGCCGAGCAGCCCCGCCGCCAGCGCCCTCGACAGGATCGCGTTCACCTGCTCCAACACCTGCACGCCGCCCCCCGCACGCGTCGCCACCCGCTGCGACGGGACCTCCCGCTCCTCCATCGCCCGCTCCACCCGCTCCACCGAGGTGGCGACCAACAGCGGCGTCGTCCCCGCCTCGCCCGCCATCGCCTGCGCAAACTCGACGTCATCGGTGAACACGAACAGCTTATCGGGCTTGGACTGATCCAATTGGAATGCGACCGACCGCACAAACCCCTTCCTCAGCCCATCCCCGCGCCCCAACACCCACTCGCTGCCTTAAAAAAAACATTCACGGCCCCCCAGATTCTCCCCCCGCGAACGCTCGGCCCACATGCACAATCCAGCAAACCGTCGCACCCGGAATTTTGGGTCAACGCGTTAGGAACGCTTTTATATGGTACCCTCCATCCCAGCGAGCAATTCACTGCCTGGTTATCCTAACTGGCCCAAGTGTTTGCAAAGACGGAGAACGCAACTGCCGCGCTCCTCCCCAAAAACGCCTCCGGAGGTCCCTGCGTGCGAAAAGTAGCCGCCGTTGCGCTCACCATCGTCCTCAACTTCTCGCTCCTTACCGCCGCTTTGCCCCTTTCGGCCGCGGCCCCGCCGACCGGCTCCGCCTCCAGTGACCCCCTCTCCCCCGCGACCGGCCAGCAAGCGGCTCCCCCCTCCGGGCCCGGCACCTCCGACCCGCTCAGCGTCCGCTTCGGCGACGGGGGTCAGCCCGACGACGGCGTCCAGGTGCTCCAACGCATCCCCATGCGCTCCTCGACGCTCGGCTCCACCGTGGGCCCCCGGGACACGCCCCAGCCCACCGACCTGCCCAACATCTGGTACGCCGGGACGTCGTTTGCCCCCAAGCCCCTTTCCATCTCCGTAACTTCGGAGACTTCCATCATCCTCTTCGTCAAAGACAACAACCTCCCAGTCCAGGTGCCCACCGACGCCGACATCGCCGCCAAGACGCTCCGCAACATCGCCTTCTCCAACAACTCCACCTCGGCCCTCGGCTTCCAGTTCAGCGGCAAACTCTTCGAGACCGCGGTCGGCAACACCTCCGTCAACGTGACCCACGACCTCGACCTCGGCATCGCCAACCAGACCCTCCAGCTCTTCTTCGACCTCGCGCCCCTCCTCCTTGGGCCCGACATCATCACCGGGAACTCCACCTCCCCCATCCCCCAGCCCTTCCAATTCGCCAACGGCAGCTTCTCGTTCTCCGTGTCCCGCTTCCCCGACAACGGGTGCGGCCCCCACACGCTGCGCGTGGTCTTCAATAACCAAACCCCCGGCAACAACTTCACCGCCTACGCCTCCAGCCTCAAGGACTTCCGCCTCCTCACCAGCTGCGAGAGTACGCTCTCCCTCAACGTCGACACCCAACCCTCCGTCGTGGTCAACCAGACCTCGACCTTCAACGGGCGCCTCCTCGGCTCCAAGCTCGAACCCGTCGTCGGCCGCCCCGTCCAAATCATCATGGACGGCAAGCTCCTCGGCGATACAGGCGCAGGCGCCTTTGTCGACGACGTCATCGTCTCAGGGACGACCTTCTCCGACGACTTCGAGGACGCCAACCTCTCCCACTGGAACCAGTCGGGCACCGGCGTGGGCACCTGGAAGTCGGGGCCCATCACGAACCCCCACGGGCCGGAGTTCCCCTTCATCGCCGGCAGCCAGAACTCCGCGGGCGCCGGCCTCGACGCCGACTACGGCAAGGGGCTCGACACCTGGCTCATCTCCCCGTCCATCGACCTCACCTCGCCCTCCGTCGCCGACCCCAGCCTCTCCTTTTCCTACACCTACCAGATCGCCGCCGACGACACCTTCGAGGTCGCCTTCTCCACCGACGGCGGGCTCACCTGGCAGATGTACACGTCCCTCAACACCACGAGCGCCGTCAGCCCCAACACGCTCAACCCCGACCCCAACGGGCGGCCCAGGTGGGACCTGAAGCTCATCCCGCTCACCTTCTTCATCGGCGCCCCCTCGCTCGTCGTCGGCTTCCACCTCATGTCCGTCGACCACACCGCCGTCACCGACGCCGCGGGCTCCTACACCTACCGGTTCAAGGTCCCCTTCGAAACGACCGCGCAGACCCACACGATCTACGCCCGCTTCGACCTCGGCATCCCCCTTGACGCGACCGACTACATCACGGTGCTCTCGAACGTCCGCTGGGACCACTACTACGAGAACTGCGTGTCGCGCGAGACCATCCGCCTCGACGTCCAGCGCCTCGCCCACTACGTGTTCAACTTCACCGAGGCCGAGAAGATCGGCTTCCGCGGCAAGGCCCTCACGGTCGGCGGCCGGCTGCTCGACAACATGGGCGAGCCCCTCGTCCCCGACCCCCTCAACCCCCTCGAGCGGATCGACATCAAGATCCAGTGGGACCTCGACTACAACGACCCCTTCGACACGCTTGCCGTCCTCGACGAGCACCGCATCGTCGACTCCAACGGCCAGTTCTCGATCGGGTACGTCGTCGCCATCCCGCAGCCCCTCGGCCTCCACAACGTGAGCTTCTCGTTCCCCGGGTCGAAGTTCTACACCGCTGCCTCCGGCCTTGACGTCTACCGCCTCATGGGCCACACCAAAGTCGCCTGGCCCCCCGAGGCCGACCGGTGGGTCTACCGCCTCGGCACCGTCAATGTCACCGGTGAGATCCGCGTCGACCCCGCCGAATCGCGCTTCAACCGCCAGCTCGGCGACGCCGTCGACGGCGAACTCGTCCGCCTCATCTGGGACCTCGGCGGCGACGAGGAGACCGACATCCCGCCGTTCCAGGTCGGCACCCTCACGAGCACCAACGGCACCTTCCTCGCGGCCTACCAGGTACGCTTCGACGCCGCGCTCGGCAAGAAGCAGGTCCAGCTCAGCTACGGCGGCTCGGACACCTTCACGCCGCTCCAGTCGAACGTGAACTGGTCGGTCGTGTCCGAGGTTACGATCTCGTTTGCCAACGACTCCGTGTACAAGGGCTCCTACCTCTGGTTCAACGGCAGCATGCTGGACGACCGCGGCGTCGGGGTCGACAAGCAGACGATCCAGATATTCCTCGACTTCGAGCAGGTCGCCGTGGTGTCGACCGCCAGCGACGGAACCTACACCGTCGCGCACGCCATCCCCACGGACATGACCGTCGGGAACAAGCAGGTGCTCCTCCGGTTCAACGGGAACCCGATCTACCGGTTCCACGAGACCTACTCCAACGTCACGATTAAGGCGCATACCCAGCTCGAGCGCAAGGACCATACCCAGCTTGTCGACCGCGGGAAGCAGGTTAACGTGACGGCCGACCTCTATGAGGTCTACGAGGGCGGCACGCGCGGCTCGCCCGTCGGCCAGGAAGGCGTGGCCATCCGCATCTCCGACCGCCAGCTCACCAAGCAGACGACCAACTCGGAAGGCAAGGTCACCTTCCGCTCCGCGGTGCCCACCGACCTCGCGTGGGGCGAGTCCGTGCTCGCCTTCGAGTACAACGGCTCGGAGTTCTACGACGCGGCCTCCAACGAGACCCCCATCGTCGTCCGCGGCCAGGCCCAAGTCGCCTTCCTCTTCGACACCTTCACCCTGAACGGCGCGCCCTTCAACGTGTCCACCGACCAGGTCCACCAGCAGGAGGAGCTCGCGGGCTTCGCTCAGGTCACCGACGAGCTCGGCGTCCCCTTGGGCTCCGGCGACTTCCGCCTCTTCTATGCCGTGCAGTCGGGGGCCGGAGTGCTCGAGGAGCGCCGGTTCGTCTCGGCCGGCCCCATCGACGAGCTCGGCCGCTTCGAGTTCAACGTCACCTGGGAAGACTTCGTCGTGGGCAACCGCACCCTCATCGGCGTGTTCAACGGCTCGTTCTGCCCCACCTTCGTGTCGGCCCGCACGCTTTGCCTGAAGGGTGGCGAGGGCAACACCTCCATCATGTACGAGTACCGCGAGGCGGTGCCCATCAAGGGGAACAACGACTTGCTGTACATCGCCATCGGGTCGGTCGGCGCCATCTTCGCCGCCGCCTTCTACATCCTCTGGTTCACGGCCAAGCAGCGCCAGCTGCAGCGCATGCAGCGCATCATCCGGCGCGCCGCCGACCGCCTCGTGGCCGGCAACGCCTACGCCCAGGCCATCTTCGAGGCCTACCGCCAGCTTGCGCGCTTCCTCCAGACCAACGGGTACCTACGCAGGGACAGCGAGACGTTCCGTGAGTTCGAAATCGCCCTGCGCCAAGCCCTGCCCATCGACGCCAAGTCCATGGACGAGTTCCTCTCCATCCTCGAAGAGGCCCGCTACAGCGACCACGAGATCGGTATCGACCAGAAGGACCGCGCCGTCGCCACCCTGCGCGCCGTGTCCTCGTCCATCCAGCAGATCCTCCTTTCGGGTGCCGGCGCCGTCGCAGCCCCGCCGCCGGCCGCGCCCCAGGCCCCCCCGGCCCCGGGCTATGGCGCTCCCCCTGCACCGCCGCAGGAGCCAGGAGCCCCGCCGCCCACATAAGCGGATGATTGGGGGGCCAAGCAGTTCGGGGTTGAGGGTCGAAACGGTTTAAAGGTCGAAAATCAGTCGAAGAGGGTTCACAATGAAACTGAAGCCGGTGCTTGCGGTGATCGTCCTACTCCTAGGCGTCACCCTTTACGGCATCCTCCCCCTCTTCCTCGCCTCGCCGCCCGAGACCCTCAAGCCGTTCAAACTCAACGACAACCCCGAGGCCGACTACATGCACCTCGGGCAGTTCGCGCAGGCGATCGACACGATCGACGGCGACCCCCTGGGCGGCGGGAAATACCAGGTCGCCACGCTCGTGGGCTCCCCCTCCACCCTCCTTGGCATGGAGAACCCGGGCAACGTCGTCTACGTCGCGGCCGGAATCTCGCGCGACTACCGCTCCGAGGAAACCAACGCCCTCGTCGAATTCGGCCGCTCGGGCGGGAAGATGGTCGTCGCCGACGACAGCGGCTACGGCAACTCGATCGCCCAGAAATTCGGCATTTTCTACTTCGGCACCGACCTGTGGGACCTCGAAGACGGCCGCTATGACCGGAACATCAGCCTCCCCCTCATCCCGTTCGTGTTCGCCGGCCTCAACTACACCATCGAGTTGAACGACCCGACCGGCCTCACCCTCATCCAAAACCCGGCCGTGGCAACGGACGTCGTCGCGCACTGCTCCGAGAAGTGCTACGCCGACATCGACCGTTCCCACACCGTCAACATCGGCGACAAGAAGGGCAACATCAGCGTCATCATGCGCGCCCAACTCCAGGACAACAAAACCATCGACGGGATCCCGCAGTGGGTGCCGACCGAGGGCGAGGCCTACTTCATCTCGGACGCGTCGATTTTCTCGAACGAAATGATGACGCTGCCCAAGAACCTGCCCCCGGATCAGAATGGCAACGAGGCGTTTGCCAAGGCACTCATCAAGACCCTGCTTCCCAACGGCGGCGTGGTCGTTATTGATGACTCGCGCCACCTCCACGAGCCGGGCGCGCAGGTTGTGTACTCGTCCTTCGAAGCCGGCGCGGTGGCCACCTCGCGAGCCGAACTTGCCTCGCTGCTCGTCGGCGGCGCGGCCCTGGTCTCGGCGATCGTCGTGCTGCGCGCCAAAGACCGCGAGAACTGGATCCACAAGTTCGACCTGTCGCGCTTCCACCCGCGTAGCCAGTTGCCGGAGACTGCCATGGTGCAGGTCGAACGGCTGCGCCATGTCGCCAGCCAGAAGATCCAGATGACCCATTCCATGTCAACCGAGGAGTGGGCCGCCGTCCCGCCCGACCAGATGAAGGCGATGATCAAGGACCCCATGCTTATCGACCTCATATTGAACCCCGGCCGCCCGTGGGCGCCGGAGGAGCTGCGGCCGGCGGCGGAGCACATCCGCGTATGGGGAAAGTAGTCCATCTCACCTGAAGACGAACTCGAGCAAACAACGGAAGTGGAACCATGGAGGAACGACCGACTGGAATTGGAAGCAATGAGAACATGTCGCGCTTCGGCGCGCAGGCTCCGCAGCCTGGACCCGGTGGGCAGCCGCCGCGGCCCGCGCCAGCACCTGCGCCCATGCCGCGGCCGGCCCCCGCGCCGGCCCCCGGCGGAGCGCCGAGACCGGCACCGGCACCAGCGCCTCGCCCCGCCCCACAGGCGCGGCCACAGGCCATGGGTGGCGGCGCGTCCCCCGAAGAGATCCAAATGGTCTCCGAGACAACCAAGCTGATCCTCCAAGAGGTCAGCAAGGCCATCATCGGAAAGCAGGAAGTGCTGACCCAGGTCGCCGTCGGCCTCCTGGCCAACGGCCACATCCTGTTCGAGGACTTCCCAGGCCTTGCCAAGACCCTGATGGCCAACACGTTCGCACGCGCACTGGGCGCAACATTCAAGCGCATCCAGTTCACGCCGGACTTGCTGCCCACCGACATCACGGGCACCTACGTGTACGACGAGAAGGACAACGAATTCAAGTTCCGGCAGGGGCCGATCTTCACGAACATCCTGCTCGCCGACGAGATCAACCGCGCGCCGCCGAAGACCCAGGCCGCTCTGCTCGAAGCCATGCAGGAGCGCCAGGTGACCATTGAGGGTGTCACGCACATCCTGCCCAAGCCCTTCCTCGTCATGGCGACGCAGAACCCGATCGAACAGGAGGGGACGTACCCCCTGCCTGAGGCGCAGGTCGACCGCTTCATGATGAAGATGAGCGTCGGCTACCCCTCGCGCGCGGACGAGAAGGAGATCCTCCTTCGCCGCGAGGTGCGGCGCAAGGACGACGTGGACATCAACGTGATCACGAACCCCGAGAAGATCACGCTGATGCAGAACATCGTGGAGAAGGTCCACATCGACCCCGCGATTATGACGTACATGGTCGAGATCGTGACGCGCACGCGTGAAGACCCGCGCGTGCTTGTCGGCTCGTCCCCGCGCGGCTCGCTGGCCCTCTTCAAGCTGGGCCGCGCGCGCGCCGTCATTTTCGGGCGCGACTACATCACGCCTGACGACATCAAGGCGGTCGTGGGTGGTGGTCTCAACCACCGCATCATCCTGAAGCCTGAGCCGAGGATCCGGGGTGTCCTGCCTGAGGACATCACGAACAAAATCATGGCAGAGGTGCCGGTCCCGGCCGTGTAGGCCGGATTTCAGCGCCCCGGGGGGGAAAAGCCCCCGGGGACAACTTTACCAACGACGGGGAGGTGACGGAAATGTGGACGAGGAAGGGCTGGTTCTACCTAGCGCTTGCTATCGTTTCGGGCCTGCTCGGGCTCGCGACGCGCTCGGTGTTCCTCCTGGCCCTCACCGCGTTCCTGCTGACCGCCCTCACCGTCTTGGTCTTCCTCACGCGCCTTCACAAGGTCGTCTCCTCGCGGGACATCTCCTCGGAAAAGATCTTCGAGGACGGCGAGGTCGAGATCAAGCTCAACCTCGTCAACAAAGGCGGGCGCACGGGCTTCCTCGAAATCCGCGACAAGCTGCCCTCGCAGCTTGAGATCACGAAAGGCACGAACTACCTCATCGTCGACCTGAAGGCCAACGAATCGCTGGCGCTCTCCTACCATGTGAAGGCCCCGATCCGCGGCATCTTCGAGGTGGGGCCGGTCACGCTACGCGCGCAGGACCCCTTCACGATTTTCTACAAGGAGCTGATGCTCGATGTCGTCGACCACCTCACGGTGTTCCCGATCGTCTACGACATCAAGGACATCCCGATCCGCTCGCGGGCGCCCAAACTATACCCGGGCGCGTCCAAGGTGCGCCAGCCGGGCCCGGGCTCGGAGTTCTTCCTCATCCGCGACTACTCGCCGGGCGACCCGTTCAAGTCAATCAATTGGAAGGCGTACGCCAAGACCGGCAAGCTGCTCGTCAACGAGAAGGAGCGCGAGGCGGTATCGGACATCATGATAATCGTAGACGCACGCGCGGCGTCCAATACCGGCACGGACGGCAAGAACGCGCTGCTCTACAGCGCGCGCGCGGCGGCAACCCTTGCAAACTACTTCCTGAAGCGCCGCGACAGTGTCGGGCTCGTCGTCTACGGCGAGAAGCTGCTCATGATCAAGCAGGGCCAGGGCCAGAAGCAGCTGTTCGAAATCCTGACGGCGCTTGCAAACGCCAAGGCGACCGGGAACCTTCCCCTCCAGGGCGTCGTCGATGTCGGCGCGCCCTACTTCCCGAAGCGCTCGCCGGTCATCCTGCTCACCGGGCTCGACGACGACCCCACTCTCATCAAGGCGGTCTCCCAGATGCGCACCCTTGAATTCGACGTGTCGGTGATCTCGCCAAACTCGATCGACTTCGAGCTCATGGCGCGCTCGCGCATCGAGCCGGGCATCGAGCACACGATGCCCTACGAAGTGCTGCGCCTCGAGCGCGATGTGATGATCCAGGACATGCGCGGCTACGGCGCCCGCGTCATTGACTGGGATCCGAAGATCCCGCTCATCGCGGCCCTGCTTGCGGCCGCTCAGCAGCTCTCAAAGAGGTAACGGCGATGGCGAACAAGCTCCTCACCGCGCTGCTGCTCGGCCGGGCGGCCCCGCCGCCCGTGCCGCCTCCGATGGTGCCGCCCCCGGGGGTCACCGTCCCGCCGCCTCCAGGCCAAGTCCCCCCCATGGGAGGTCTTCCCGGCGAGATCCCGCCCGACGAAAGTGCCCCGAAGCCGCGCATCAACATCGAGGGGACCTTCCCGAAGGTCACGATGCTGAAGTACGTCGGCATCGGCTGGCTGATGGCCGCCGCGGCGATGGCGATGGTCATGAACCACTTCCTCGTCAATGTGGGGAGCCAGGGCGAGCCGCTGCTCAACCTCGTCCTCGGCCTCGGCCTGCTCGGCGCGGCGATCCTGTTTGGCCTCATTGCGTTCTTCAACGAGGACTGGCGCCGGTGGATGAGCTACTTCTCGACCTTCGCGATGATCGGGGGCATCGCCGCCCGGCCGATCGTCACGCCGCTGGTCACCTACGACTTCGGGACGGTGTTGCCGGCCGTGATCTTCGCGTTCGCGTTCTTCATGTACCTCGAGTACCTCGACGCGTACCAGCGCTTCACCGATGTCGCGCGGATGGCCGTCGAGCGGAACCTGCAGTCGTTCAACCTCAACCAAGTCATCAACCACTTCCTCACCTGGGGCGCGATGCTCGCCGCGGGGTTCATGGTTTCATCACTCCTGATCCTGACCATCGTGACGCAGTTGTTTGCAGGCGCGATGGGCGAGGAGATCCAGCGATCGGTGGAGATGCAGGCGGTGTTCGGCCAGGCGCTCGCGATCACCGTGATCTTCACGCTGGTGGCCGTCGTGCTGTCGTTCCTGTTCCTGTTCCTCGACCGCCGGACGGAAGTCGAGCAGGTCGCCTACTCGCGCGAGCAGATCCGCGACATGGTGCAGAAGGGTGGCCAGCCGGGCGCCGCGGGAGGCCCGCAGGGCCCTGCCGCCCCGACGACGATTTTCCCGCCGGGCAAGACCGCCGGGTTCGTTCAGCAGAAGTAGGGGGGGCCCCTCACGGGCCGCCGCCCGCGGGCGTGCGAAATACATTCAAATACGCACCCCCCCACGTCAATCCAGATGGCTGCCGCCGTGATCCCCAATGAAGTGTTGACCCGCGCCCGCGGCGTGCGTGAGGCCGCCTACTGGCATGTCGAGCCCACGGGCAAGGTCATGTGCGACCTGTGCGCGCAGCTTTGCAAGATCAATGAGGGCCACGTGGGCGTGTGCGGCGTGCGCAAGGTGATGGACCAGAAGCTGTACACGCTCGTCTACGCGCTGCCGTCGGCGGGCCACGTCGACCCAATCGAGAAGAAGCCGCTCTACCACTTCCACCCCACGACCCGCGTGCTGTCCTTCGGGACGATCGGCTGCAACATGCGCTGCAAGCACTGCCAGAACTTCGAGATCTCGCAGGCGCGCCCCGATGTCACGAAGGTCCAGGGGCTGCCGGCCAACTACCTCGAGTCGGTGCCGCCCGAGGACATCGTCGGCCTCATCGAGCGCACGGGTGCGCAGGGAATCGCCTGGACCTACAACGAGCCGACGATCTGGTTCGAGACGAATGTGGAGGGGTGCCGCCGCGCGCACGAGGCGGGGTACTACTCGGTTTGGGTCTCAAATGGATTTGCAACGGAAGACCCGATGCGCGAGATCGCGCCCTACCTTGACGCGATCAACGTCGATGTGAAGGCGTTCACGGACAGCTTCTACCGGAAGGTGTCCAACGCGCGCCTCCAGCCGGTGCTCGACTGCGTCGACCTTTGCCTTGAGCTTGGCATCCACACGGAGCTCACCTACCTCATCATCCCGGGGGAGAACGACGAGCCCCAGGAAATCCGCAATTTCTGCAGGTGGGTGGCGGAGGGGCCGGGCGAACTTACGGCCACGCACTTCTCGCGCTTCCACCCCGACTACAAGATGATGGACAAGGGCGAGACGCCGGCCAAGACGCTGGAGATGGCCTACGCGATTGCGAAGGAAGAGGGCCTGAAGTACGTGTACAACGGGAACATCAACGACCCCGCGCGCGAGATGACCTACTGCCACCACTGCGGCGCGGTAAACATGAAGCGCAAGTGGTTCGACACCACGCCGCTCTTCAAGATCCGGTCGGTGGGCGACGACGGCGAGAAGGGGGCGTTCTGCAGGGAGTGCGGGAAGCGCCTGCCGATCGTGCTGCCGAAGGACGCGGAGAAGCGCATCCGCCCGTCGCTCGGCGTGATCCAGTCGGTCTACGACGCGTGCATGCCCTCCCACGGCCTGCACAAGTAGCAAGCGCCGCCGGGCCAAACCGGAACGGTTAAGCGGCCCTCGGCGGATCGGGAAATGGAGCCATGAGCGAAAGAATCGGGGGCGCCGCCAAGGCGGAAGGCGTCGGCCCCGAGGCGGGCGGGATGCCCGTGGCGGCGGCGCCGGCGGCGAAGAAGTTCTTCCTCCTGGAGTACTTCGACGAGGTGCGCCGCGGGATCAGCTGGATGCGCACGGCGCCGAAGCCCGAGCAGAACATTGTGCAGAAAGTCAAAGGCGGGCTCACGAATTGGTCGAAGCTGCGCAAGGCGCGCGTGGGGATGGTCGTCGTCCTGCTCGTGGTGGGAGCGGCCTACGGGCTCTTCTCGGCGCAGGCGGGCTCCACCCCGATCGTGCCCTTTCACGGGCAGGCGGGCCCGGGGCCGACGGGGAATGAGGCCAATGGGACATTTTCGGGTCGCGTGACAGAGATGGGCAACACAAGCGGGAATACATCAGACCTCCCGACTCGGCTTGCATCGCTCAAGGTTGTGTTGTCGTGGCGCGATGAGACAGTTGGGGGTGGCCTCCAGAACCAGCCTGACCAGCTAGGGCTTGCGGTTCGGGCGCCCAACGGCCTAAATTGGACCGTGGCGCCGACCCAGACGAGCCCGGTCCCGTGGAATCTGCCCGACCCGGCAAAGGACTACGGCGCGGGCCCCTGGGCCATCACCGTGCTCGGCGGGACCATGGGGGACGTTACGCACGTCGGAGGCGGCACGACGTTTTGCCTCCCCTCGCGGTGCACCATGGATACTGGCAACGACTTCTCGGTCGCGTACAACGCCACCTGGTAGGTGGGCGCTATGGGGGCCCTTCAGTATTCCCCGTAGCGGACGTCCCGCATGGAGGGGACACGGACGCCCCCGCCCTTGGTGGCGATTCCGATCACGCGGGCCGGGAACGACTTGCGCAGCGACGCGAGCGCCTTTGATTCGTCGGCCGCGGGCACGAGCACGGCGAACCCGAGGCCCATGTTGAACGTCTGGTACATCTCGTGGGCGCTCACGCGCCCCCACTCCTGGAGGTAGTCGAAGATGCGGGGGACGGGCATCGGCGAGTCGATCTCGAAGCTGAGGCGCGGGTTGATGCGGAGCAGGTTCCGCAGGCCGCCGCCCGTGATGTTGGCCATCCCAGTGACTTTGGCGCGGCGCAGCAGATCCATGATGGGACGCACGTAAAGGCGGGTCGGCGTCAGGAGCTCGAGCCCGAGTGTGCGGGCCCTCAAGCCTGGGAGCCCGGCGCGCAGCGAAGCGCCTTCGCGCCGCACGATCTTGCGGATCAGCGAATAGCCGTTGCAGTGCGTGCCCGAAGATGCGATGCCGATCAGCACGTCCCCGGGGCGGGCCTTTCGGCCGTCGAGGATCTTCGATACCCGAGCGACGCCGACGGCGGTCCCCGAGAGGTCGAATTCGCGCAGCAGATCGGGCACGATGGCCGTCTCGCCCCCCGCGAGGGTCACGTTCGATTCGTGCGCCGCGCGGTTGAGGCCCTTGCCAATTTCGCGCGTCAGCACCGGATCGGGCTTGGGGAGGGCCAAGTAGTCCACGAATGCAAGCGGCTCGGCCGCGTGGCAGATCATGTCATTCACATTCATCGCGACGCAGTCGATCCCGATCGTGTCGAACTTGTTCATCTTCCGGGCGATGAGGTGCTTGGTGCCGACGCTGTCGGTGCACACCGCGATCGCCAGCGGCCCGTAGCGAACGAACCCCGCAAACCCCGCCTTCGGGCCGACGGGCGCGCCGTCGCCCCTTCGGGAAAAGTCGACTTCGGCCACGAGCGCCTTGATGGCGCGGATCTTGCCCGCGTGGTCGACGCCCGCGGCCTTGTACGTGAGCCCCACCGCACCACTCTGGCGAGGCATCCCCAAGAGGCGTCTTAAGGGCTAGCCCGCCGGGGCAAGGTGCACAAATGGGGCACCCACGGCGTCGGCTTCATTTGAGGCGCCGAGATGCCAACCGCTCGATGATGAACGTCGCGGGGCGGCCCCAAACGGCCGCTGCCGACCCGGATGCACCCCGGGCCTTCGTGACGGCCGCAGGCGCGTGCGTGGGGGCGCTCGGCGTGATTGACTTGCTGATTGGGCTTGCGATGTTCCTCGGGGCGTCCACGTACGATGCCACGATCGATGGAAACCCCACCGCGCTTGCGATGCGCGCGTATGGCGTGCGCTCGGCGCTTGCAGGCGCCGTTTGCTTGGCGTTCGTGTGGGCCGTTTTCGCTGAGCCGGGGGCGCGCGCCCTCTGGTTCCTCTTCCCGCTCGCGATCGCGCTTGCGGAGCTCGCCTTCGACCTCAGCGGGCTCTCCTCCGGGGCGATCCCGGCGAAGTCGCTCGCGCTCACGGCCGCCGTGCACGAAGTGCTCGCGTCGGCCGTCGGCGCGGTGGCAATTGCCGGCTGGCGCAAGGAGCGCGCGGCGCGCCTCCAGGCCAAGCCAGCGTGACCCCCCAAGGTTTTTATTTCCTCTGCGGGGTCACCCGGCGATGCCTTACTTTCGGGGTTTCAAGCAGGTCGTTCTGGTCAAGCAAGTGCCCGACTTGACGGCTGGCCATGTGCCGATAAAGCCAGACGGGACCATCGACCGGTCGAAAGTCCGGCCCATGTTCAACCCCTCGGACCTTGCGGCGCTCGAGGCCGCGCTCGACCTCAAGGACCGCATGGGCGGGATGGTGTTTCCGCTGTCGATGGGCCCTCCCGACGCCGAGCAGGTGCTGAAGGACTGCTACCGGTGCGGGACGGACTACCATTACTTGCTCACCGACCGGCGCCTCGGGGGCTCCGACACGCTCGGCACCTCCTATGCGCTTGCGCAGGCCGTGAAGTACATCGAGGCGCAGTGGGGGCCGGTCGACGTCGTCCACGCTGGGATCAAGGCGCTCGACGGCGAGACGGGGCAAGTGGGGCCGCAGGTGGCCCGCTGGCTCGAGCGCCCGTGCATCCCCTATGCCGAGCAGGTGCTCGACATGGACCTCACGCACCCGAAGCCCTACCACGCCGAGATCATCATCACGGGCGGCACCGCGACGGTGCGTTCGCCGCTGCCGTGCGTCGTGGTCGATGCGCCCACGAAGTACACGGTCCGCACGCCGCTGGCTTCGCGCCTGCTCAATATGGCCGGCTTCAAGATGGAGATGCTGAACATCGACCAGATCGACTGCGTCGTGCCGTTCATCGGGGTCGACCTCTCGCCGACCAAGGTGTGGAAGTCCGAGCCGCAAACGAGCGCGGAGGGCTTCCGCGAGACGAAGTTCGTGACCCCTGACCAGATCCCGCAGCTCGTCGACAAGTGGGGCAAGATGGGCCTCTTCAAGATGGAGGTCTGAGGGTGGGGTACGAGCTGAATGGTTGGGGGATTGACGATGTCAAGGGCGTGTACGTCGTCGCGGAGCACTCGTTGGGCGAGCTTGCCGATGTGACCCCCGAGCTCGTGGGAATCGGCCGCGACCTCGCCGACGAGCAGAAGGAGAAGCTCACGGTCCTGTTGCTCGGCTACAAGGTCAAGCACCACGCACGAGCGCTCATCGAGTACGGCGCCGACCGCGTCGTGGTCGTCGATGACCCGCGGCTCAAGAACTGGGTGATCGAGCCCTACGGGCGCACGATCGGCGCTTTCTGCCACAAGGACCCCCCGCGCTCGATCCTGCTGGGGGCCACGACGGCGTCGAACCCGCTGGCCTCCTGGATCGCCTCCGACCTCGTGACGGGGCTGGCGAGCGTATGCACCGACCTGCGCATCGCGGACGTCGAGTACCGGCGCGTGATCCTCAAGAAGCAGCTGCTCCAGAAGCGGCCGGACTTCAATGCGATCTACTTCTCGACGATCATTACGCCGGAGTTCTACCCGCAGATGGCGACGGCCCGGCCGGGCGCATTCCTGCCGAAGACGCGCGACCCCGCGAGGAAAGGCGAGGTCGTCGAGTTTGGCGCCGTCATCCACGAACACGACTTGGATGTCGAGATCGAAGAGGTCGAGCTGCAGGCGAGGCATGTGGACATGAAGCTGGCCAAGACGGTGGTTTCCTTTGGCATGGGCATCAAGAACAACCCGCGCCCGGCGCTGAAGTGGGTCGAGGAGCTTGCGCGCGAGTTTGACAACGCGCTCGTGGGGGCCACCCGGATGGCCGTGGAGCACGGCTTCATCACGCACGACCACCAGGTGGGGCTCACGGGCACCGTCGTTCGCCCGGAAGCGTACTTCGCCATCGGCGTGAAGGGCGCCGTTCAGCACATCGTCGGGATGATGGGCTCGAAGTATGTGTTCGCGTGCAATATTGACAAGGCTGCGCCGATCGTCAACTATGCGGACGATGTCATGGTCGCCGACCTGTTTGACGTCCTTCCGGGGATCCTCGCCGAGGTGCGAGCGTGGAAGGCGAAGCACGCCGCGGTGCCCGCGCGCGCGAAGGCTGCTCCCGCCGCCAAAGCGTAAGGGAAGCGGAGTTTCCGGGGCCGCCGAGGCTACCCCCGAGCATGCGAAACTGCAATAGTCAAGGCCGGTTTCCGGCGCACGGGATCCACCCTGCCAGCGATCGAGGCGCGCAACCTCGTCAAGCGCTTCGGGAACTTCACGGCCGTGGACGGCCTGTCGGTCGAGGTCGGCGATGGCGAAATCCTCGGGTTCCTGGGCCCCAACGGCGCAGGCAAGACGACGTCCATCCGAATGATGTCGGGCTTGACGAAGCCGACTTCGGGCGAAGTAATTGTCCAAGGGAAGCGCCTGGACGCGGGAGGGCGTGGTCACCGGGGGCTCGTGGGGCTCTGCCCGCAGAACATCGTGGTGTGGGAGCACCTCACGCCGAAGGAAAACCTGCTCTTCCTCGCGGACATGTACGCCGTGCCGCGCGCACAGAGCATCCCGCGGTCCAAGGAGCTGCTCGAGCGCCTGAAGCTCGATGAGAAGGACGACAAGCTCTCGGTGCACCTCTCCGGCGGGATGAAGCGCCGGCTCAACCTCGCGCTCGCGCTCATCCACGACCCGCCCGTGATCGTCCTTGATGAGCCGTCGGCCGGGCTCGACCCACAGTCCCGCATCGTGGTCCACGATTTCATCCAGGAGCTCGGCGCAAAGGAAGGCAAGGCTATCCTGCTCACGACCCACGAGATGGACGTCGCCGACCGGCTGGCCTCGCGCGTCGCGATCATTGACAAGGGAAGGCTCAAGGTTGTGGACACGCCGGAGCGCCTCAAGAACACGGTGGGGGAGGGCGACACCGTCGTCCTGCGGCTCAAGGATGGCGCGCGCGCCGCGAAGGCTGCGGAGGTGGCCGCGGGCGTAGGAGGGGTGCGAGGCGCCGTGGCCGTCTCGCGCGAGGTCCGCTTCCAGGCGCTCAACGCGGTCGCGAGGCTGCGTGAGGTGTTCGCGGTGCTCGAGCAGGCGGGCATCGAGGTCGAGGATGCCTCGATGCGCAAGAACACGCTCGAGGACGTGTTCATCCAACTCACCGGAAGGGCCCTGCGCGAGGAGGGAGCCGCATGAAAGCGTTTTCCGTGGCCATCAAGGCCTACAAGGAGTTCCCGAGGGACCGCCGCGCGCTCGCGTTCCTCCTGCTCTTCCCCATCATCTTCGTGCTCGTGTTCGGGAGCGCGACGTTTGGCGTGGGCCAGCTCAACGCCCCGCACCGCATTGCGTTCCTGAATGAGGACGAAGGCGCCTGGATCGTCAACAACACGACGCTCGAATTCCACAACTTCGGCGATGAATTCGCCTCCAGGATGGAGAACGCCACCTACGAGAACTCAACAACGCACGTCTTCGACGTCTTCCGAATTCCGCGGGCGGAGGCGGACGCCCAGATTGCAAACCGCAACCTCTCCGCAATCGTCACGATCCCAGCGAATTTCTCCGCCGGCGTGCGCGCGCAGATCAACCAGACGATTTACACGACCGTCTCGACCGCGCTAGTCAAGGCGATCCTCTCCGGAAACCTTTCAGGCAACGGGACAGGAGGGCCCTCGTTTGGCAATTACACGATGCCCACGCTGGAGGCGAAAGTAACGGCCACGGTGGTGGTGGAAGGGGACTTCACCTACAGCGAGTTTGCAACGAGCCAGGCGTACGTCCAGGGGTTCGTCACCGGCTGGATCGACGGCCTGACGCGCTACGCGACGCAGGAGGTGCTGAAGCGCCTGCCCCCCGAGCTGCAGCAGGAGGTGGACACGGGCAGCCACATCGATGCGCGCACGCACGGGGTGCCCGGGACGGAGGAATTCCATGTCTTCGATTGGATGGCCCCCGGCCTCTTCGTGTTCGCGACGATCCTCGTGGCGCTCGCCGTGACCAGCTGGGTCGCCCGCGAGGTGGAGGGCGGCAACCTCGAGCGCCTGAAGCTTTCGCGGATGACGACGGGCGACTTCCTCGTGGGCCTGCTCATCCCTTGGGCCTCCCTCGGCGCGCTGCAGGTCGTGCTGCTCTTCGGCACCGCCCTGCTGATGGGCTTTCATTGGCAAGGGGGCCTCTGGGCCATCTTCATCGCCATCGGGATCGGCACGCTGTCGGCCACGGCGTCGGTGGCGCTTGGGCTCCTGCTCGTCTGCTTCATCAAGAGCGAGCGGCAGGCGACGAGCATCGGCCCGCTCATCATCATCCCGATCGCGTTCCTCACGGAGGCGTTCTTCCCGATCTCGTTCACGCCGCTCGTCGAGGGGTCACCGTGGGGTCAGGCGGTGCGGGCGATGCGCGGGCTGTTGACCTTCAACCTGCCGCTCTCTTCGGTTGCCGAGTCGGTGATGTGGATGGCGGTGCAGACCGCGATCCTCTTCGCGGTGGCGATTCTGGTGTTCCGTAGGACGCGGCTCGTCGCCGAATAGGCTCAAACGGCGGCCACGTCGGGCTTTTCCAACTCGACCTTGATCTTCGCGCCGCCCCGCAGGTTGAAGGTGCGCGCCATCTCAGGGGGGAACGAGAAGACGAGGTCGCCAGGCTGGCCGAAGGCCTCGCTCCAGAACACGGCGCCGGGGACGCGGACGATGAACCGGTCCCGGGGCTTGAGGGCGAGCTCCTTTTCGACGTTCGGAGGGATCACGACGCTCCAGTACTGGACCGTCTCGTACTCGACGTCGAGTTTCTGGATGTTGCCGTCGTAGGCGAGCTTCATCGCGACGAGAACGGGGGCGGGGGTCAAGAAGGTAGCGGGCGCCCCGGGCGCTCGGGCCCCCCTAGCGCGCGAGGTAGAAATACCGGAGGCGACGAGGGAAGGATCGAATGGCGGGCGACGGCGGCCACGTTTGGGAAGTAGAGTTGCAGCAGCAGCTGGAAGCCCAGCGCGCGGGGTTCCAGCGCGTCGTGGATGAGGCGAACGCGACGATCAAGCGTCTGCGCCGGGTCATTGACGACGAGCATGAGCGCCACAGCGCGACGCAGGCCGAGCTGGAGAACCTAAAGAAGGGCTCGATTGCCATGATGAAGTACGTAACCAGCCTCCAGCGCAAGAAACATGACGAGGAGCTCGATTCGCTGAAGGAGCGCGTGCGCGAGGCGCAGCGGGCGGCGGTGCCCAAGGGCGGAAGCACGGGGAAGGGGAGGGGGCGCGACTCGCTCGAACGCAGAGCGGCCGAACTCGATGCGCGCGAGCGCGAGATCGACGAGCAATTCGCGCGGATGAGCGAGGAGCGCGAACTGCGCCGCGCGGAGGCCGACTCGCGGTTCACCTCGGAGATGGACCAGCTGCCCGAGATGCAGAAGATCATCGTCGAGAAGGACGCGGTGCGGAAGCAGCTTTCAGCGAGGTTGCGAGAGGTCGAGGCTGAAGCGCGCCGGCTGAAGCTCTTTGAAGCGGTCGGGAGGCAAAGGATGGCCGAGGGGCCAGGTGGCCGCGACCTCCAGCTTGAACTCCAAGCATGGGATGACGAGATTGTCCGCCTCCGCCACGAACTCGCCACCCGCGACCTGGTCATCGAGGAAATGCGGCAGGCGTTTGACGCGAAGTTGCGCAACTCGATCGCGCTGCAGCGCATCAAGTACGAGGAGGAGATCGCCGACCTCAAGGCGCGGGCCGACGCCCAACGGCCGCGGCTGAGCCTGCGGCGGAAGTAGCGCGCTACGGGAACCGCTTCAGCAGTTCCCTGGCAATGATTAGCCGCTGGATCTCGTTGGTCCCTTCGTAGATCTTCGTGACGCGCGCGTCGCGGTAGAGCCGCTGCACCGGGTACTCAGCCATGAACCCGGTGCCGCCGTGGATCTGCACCGCGTAGTCGGCGCACTTCATGCCGGCCTCGGAGCAGTACGTCTTCACGATGGCGCTCTCCATGGTCACGCGCTCGCCCTTGTCCATCTTGCGCGCCACATGGTACGCGAGCAGGCGGCCCGTGTAGATCATTTCGGTCATTTCCGCAAGCATGAACTGGATGGCCTCGAAGGCGACGATCGGCTGGCCGAACTGCTGGCGGCCCTTTGCGTAGTCGAGCCCGAGCTCGAGGCAGCGCATTGCAGCGCCCATGCAGCCGGCGCCGAGCCCGCAGCGGCCGGAGTCCAGCGTGCCCATGGCGACCTTGAAACCCTCGCCGACCTGCCCGATCACGTTTTCCTCGGGGACGCGGACGTTTTCGAAGAAGAGCGGGACCGTGTCCGAGCCGCGGATGCCCATCTTGTCGTCCTTCTTGCCGACCTTGAAGCCGTCCGTCTTGGTTTCGACGAGGAAAGCCGTGATGCCGCCGTGGGCGGCGAGCTTCTTGTCGTTGGCCGCGAACACCACGCAGACATCGGCGATCGACCCGTTCGTGATGAAGATCTTCGACCCGTTGAGGACCCAGTGTTTGCCTTCCTTCACCGCGGTGGTCTGGAGCGCTGCGGCGTCGGACCCGGCGTTGGGCTCCGTGAGGCCGAATGCGCCGAGGATCTCGCCCTTGGCCAGCCGCGGCAGGTAGCGCTGCTTGAGTTCCGGCGAGCCGTAATAGACAAGGGGGGACTCGCAGAGCGACGCGTGGGCCCCAAAAGCGTTGGCCGTGGAGTTGCAGGCGCGGCCAAGCTCCTCCACGACGATGCAGTAGCCGACGCGGCCGAGGCCGGCCCCGCCATACTCCGTGGGGACGGGGACGCCGAGCAGGCCGAGTTCCTTCATGCGATTGACATTGTGCCACGGGAATTCGCCGGATTTGTCCGTGTGCTCCGCGGTGGGGGCGACCTCTTGGGTGGCGAAGTCGCGCACCATCTGGCGCAGCATGTCCTCCTCTTCGGTAAACTCGATACCGCTGAAGTCCTTCGGCACGCGGGGAGCCTCCCAGAGGCGCGCCCGTCCAGCGTCGCACGGGATAATGAATGCAACGCGCGGAAGGTTAGGGGAATCCCCGGGAGGATGCCGTTTTTACAACGGGAAGGGTCCCGTTTTGCATCGCGTCTTAGTAGCCAGGCAGGCCGCCGAGGAGCGCCTGGGCCGCTTGGATGGAGAGTTGGAAGAACGGCTCCGGGAAGAGGCCGACGAACACGATGAAGGCCACGACGAAGATCAAAACGACCCAGAAGTGGAAGGGGATCTCGATGGGGGGCGCCTCGTGCTCCTCCCCTTCGAACCACATGGTCCGCAGGACCCGCACATAGTAGTAGAGCGAGAAGGCCGAGTTGATGAGCATCGCCAGGACGAGCCACGGGTACCAGCTGCCCGCCTCGATGCCCGCGATGGCGATGTAGTACTTCGACCAGAAGCCCGCGAGAAGCGGCATCCCGACGAGCGAGAAGAGAAGGAGCGCCATGATGTAGCACAGGTAGGGCGAGCGCCAGCGCAGGCCGCGCAGGTCCTCGATGTTGTCGCCGACCTGGCGGGCGATGAGGGCGCCCACGAGGATGAACGCGCCCGCTTTCATGACCATGTGGGTCATCGAGTGGAAGATGCCGGCCGCCGCGGCGGTGACGCCCGCGTGGCCGCCCGCGCCCACGATGGCGAGCGCGGCCAGGATGTAGCCGGCCTGCGCGATCGAGGAGTACGCGAGCAGCCGCTTAAGGTTCGTCTGCTTGACGGCCGCCGCGTTGCCCACGGTCATCGTGAAGACGGCAAGGACGGCAAACAGCGCGCTCCACTCGGCGCGCACGGCGATCATCCCGACGATGATGACCTTGAAGGCCGCGGCAAAGCCCATCTTCTTCGTGCCGGCGGCAAGCAGGGCCGAGACGGGGCTTGCAGCCCCCGTGTAGGTGTCGGGGGCCCACATGTGGAAGGGCACGGCGGCCATCTTGAACCCGAAGCCCGCGACGAGGAACGCAAGGGCAAGGACCACCCCCGAGTCGGAGGGGGCGATCCCCTGGAGGCGCTGCGAAATCGTGGCGATGTCGAGGCTCCCTGTGATGCCGTAGAGGTAGGAGAGCCCGAACAGCACGAGCGCGGTGCTCGTCGACCCGATGATGTAGTACTTGATGGCGGCCTCCGACGAGAGCTTGTTGGACTTGGGGAACGCGACCATCGCGTAGGTCGAAATGCCTGCAAGCTCGAGGCCGAGGAACACGGTGATGAGCGAGGCCGCGGAAGCCACGATCATCGTGCCGACGAGCGTGAGCATGAGGAGCATGAAGTAGATGCCCTGGTAGGTGGACCGCTCGAGTTCGGGCGTGATCGACGCGATGGCCACAAACAGGCCCGCGCCGAGGAAGATCAGGTCGAACACCAGGGAGAAGGCGTCGACGCGCAGCGTGCCGCCTGCGACGGTGAGCGAGGTGGCCCCCATGAACTCGAGGCCGCCCGACCCGAAGATGTCCGCCGCGAGCATGAGGACGACGAGCGCGGCGGAGGTGAGGATAGCGGCCGCCGCGCACATCGCGAGGTAACGGTTCGTGGAGAGGCGCTTGGGGGCAAGCGGGAAAAGGAGTGCCACCGCAATGAGCACTAGCTCGGGGGAGAACGCGACGACCTCGGCGCTGCGCACCGTGAGCATCGCAAGGGCAATGACGGCGCTTGGCAGCGCCACGGTGAACAGCTTGCGCGCGGCGGGGCGCAGCTCGAAGGCGCGCGGCTCGTCGGCGTCGTGCACCTCGGCGCTCTTCTTGGAGGCGGTGGCCACTTCGTTCATCAGAAGCCTCCCGCCAGCGCCGCCGCAAACGGCACGATGTAGTCCATGAACAGGAAAGGCAGGATGCCAAAGAGCACCGTGAGGCCCGCAAGCACCGAGAGCGACACGGTCTCGAAGGGCTTGAGGTCGTGGATGTCGGCCTTCTCGAGCTTCGGGTTGAGGGGGCCAAACAGCGCGCGCTGGCCCGCCCAGAGGTAGTACGCGGCGGTGACCAGGACGGTGATGAGCGGGATCGCCACGAGGTAGCCGAACGTCGCGTTGAAGCCGATAAAGACGGTGAACTCGGCGGCAAATCCGACGAGCGCGGGAAGCCCGAGCGACGCGAGGAACGCGAACATGGTGAACATGCCGATGCGCGGCACCTTGGCATTGATGCCGCCAAGCTCGGAGATCTTGCGCGTGCCGACATTGTGGCCGATCGCGCCCGCCATCATGAAAAGCATCGCCGAGATGAGCCCGTGGGAGAACATCTGGAAGGACGCCGCTGCAAACCCGACTTCGTTCAGCGACGCCACGGCGATCATCACGAAGCCCATGTGGGATACGGAGGAAACGGCGATGAGCCGCTTGAGGTCGTCTGCTTTCATACAAACGAATGCTCCGTAGACCATCGAGGCGACCCCGAGCACGACCATGAGCGGCACCCACGAGACGGCCCCGGCCGGCAGCATCGAGACGGCGATGCGGATCAGGCCGTACCCGCCCATCTTGAGCAGGAGCGCGGCCAGGATGACGGACCCGGCGGTCGGCGCCTGGACGTGGGCATCGGGGAGCCACGTGTGGAAGGGGAACGACGGCATTTTCACCGCAAAGCCGAAGAAAACGAGGAGGAAGGCGAAGCTCTGGAACTCTTTCATCTCGGGGTGGGCGGAGAGGTACCGCCCGATCGCGGCCATGTCGAAGGTGTAGGTGGCCGGCGTGCTCTGCGCGGCGTACTGGAAGTACATGGCCAGGAAGCCGATCAGCATCACGACAGACGCCACGTGGGTGTACATGAAGAACTTCATGGCGGCGTAGCGGCGGTTGTCGCCGCCCCACCCGTGGATGACGAAGAACATCGGGATGAGGACGGCTTCCCAGAACACGTAGAACAGGAAGAAGTCCTCCGCGAGGAACACGCCGAGGATCGAGGCCTCCATGAGCAAGAGGAGCGCGAAGAACTTGCGCAGCTGGTGGTGCTCGGAGAAGGCGAAGAGCACGGCCGGCGGGAAGATGATGAGGGTGAGCAGGACCATGCCGAAGCTGAGGCCGTCCATCCCGAGGGTGTAGGAGATTCCAAGCGACGGGATCCACGACGCGGTCTCGGCGTAGCTGAAGTCCCAGAGGGCCGCCCGGAACCCGCCGCCGGAAACGAAACCCCAGAGCAGGACGAGGCCCCAAGCGAGGGTGGCGAGGGTAGCCCCGAGGGCCGCCCACTTGGCGAAGCGTTCGAAGCGCGCGGGCAGGAAGAGGAGGGCGACCGCGCCGATGAGGGGGATGGCGATGAGGACCGAGAGGAAGGGCAGCGCCACGTCAGCCACCTCCCGAAACGCTCGGCACGACGTACTTCAGCAGGATGAGGGAGAGCGCGAGCCCGCCGATGATCCACGCCGTGTAGTTGCGCACGACGCCGTCGGCCGCGCGCCGCAGGGCATCGGAGCCGCCGAAGGCGACGCGCCCGAGCCCGTACGTGATGCGGTCGACGACCCGCCGGTCGAACCAGTCGGCGGCGGCGGCGATGCCGCGGTCGCCGAGCGCAGCGATCCCGAGGAACAGCCCGTCCATGCCCCACTTGTTGGTGAAGAACGCGAAGAGCGCGCGGCCGGCGGCCGTGCCGCCGATGCGTTTTGCGGGGTTTTCGGGGTCGGGCGCAAGGCCCACGATGCGCTTGGGGGAGAGCGTGCCCTGGAGGTACCCCATCCGGGCGGCCCAAACGCCGGCGAGCGCCAAGGCCGTGGCCGCGATCATCACGGGGTTGGAAATGTACGCGTACGGCGTGAGGAGGCTCGGCACTTCCGTGACGTGATCGTGCAGGAGCTCGGTCACCGCGTGCTGCTCGAACGCGTTGGGGTAGATCGTCGACAGGCCGACGGTCACGCCGCCCGAGAGCAGCGCGAACGCCGCGAGCACCTTGAGCACGTTGACCATCGGCCCCGGCGACTCGTGCACATCCACGTGCTCTTCGTCGTACTTGGGTTTCCCGTGGAAGGTCATGTAGACCATTCGGAAGGTGTAGAAGCCCGTCAGGCCGGCGGTGGCGAGGCCGAGGAAGAACACCGCCCAACCGATGGGCGCATACGACATCGTGACGTAGCCGAACGGCCCGGTGACCATGCCGCCTTCCTGCGCGCGCCGCGCCGCGGCCGAGAGAATCTCGTCCTTCGACCACCACCCGGAGATGAACGGGATGCCCGCAAGGGACATCGAGCCGATGAGCATCGTCCGGTACGTCCATTTCATTTTGTCCTTGAGCCCGCCCATCTTTCGCATGTCCTGCGTGTGGGCGCCGTGGATTACCGAGCCGGAGCCGAGGAAAAGCAGGGCCTTGAAGAACGCGTGGTTCATCAGGTGGAAGAGGGCGGGGCCGACGCCGAGGGTGCCCAGCCCGATGAACATGTACGCAAGCTGCGAGATGGTGGAGTAGGCGAGCACGCGCTTGATGTCGTAGACGACGAGTGCGATGGTGGCCGCGAGGAACGCGGTGATCGCGCCGATGAGCGCGATGAGGGCAAGGGAGCCGGGGAAGAGGATGATGATCGGCAGGGTGCGCGCCGTGATGTAGACGCCCGCCTTGACCATCGTGGCGGCGTGGATGAGGGCCGAAACGGTGGTCGGGCCTTCCATGGCGTCGGGCAGCCACACATGGAGCGGGAACTGCGCGGACTTGCCGACGGCGCCGCCGAAGATGAGCAGGCCCGCCCACTTGACGGCGCCAAGCTCGGCCCCGGTGAGCGTGCCGGCGTTGAAGCGGCTTGTAATGTCTTCGAAGAGCCGCGTGTAATTCAGCGTGTGGAAGTTGTTGTAGAGCAGCAGGATGCCGAACAGGAACAGGATGTCTCCGGCGCGCGTGACGAGGAACGCCTTCTTGGCGGCGGAGGCCGCGGACGGCTTCGTGTACCAAAACCCGATGAGCAGGTACGAGCACAGCCCCATCATTTCCCAGAAGATGAACGCGAACAGGTAGTTGTCAACGACCACCATGCCCATCATGCCGGTGATGAACAGCATGATTTCGAAGTAGTAGCGCTTGAGCGCGGATTCCTCGTGCATGTAGGCCGTCGAGTAGACGACGATGCAGGTGGCCAGGAACGACACGATGAACATGAGGAGCGCCGCGAGGCCGTCGATGTGCAGGCCCGTCCCGAGGTAGAGGTTGGGGTCGCTGAAGCGGATCCAGACCCACGGCTGGGAGGAGATGTAGCCGTTGCCGAAGACCCAGACCTCGAGGAAAACCATGAACGAGATGACCGCGGAGGCGGCCACGGTGCCGACGCCGAAGAGGGCGCCGCCGTTCGTCCACCAATTGCCGTTTTTCTTGTCCCGCCCGGCGGCGGCAACCAGGAGAAATCCGATGGCGGGGAGCAGGACCGCGAGCCACGACCAGGGGAGCACCCCGGCAAACGGACCTGCCACTGTTTCCACCCCCGATGAATCTGCACCGTCATCCTTTCAGGTTCGTGAGCTCGGCCGTGTTGATCGTCTTGAAATTCTTGAACACGATGATCGCAATCGCGAGGCCGACGGCAAGCTCCGCGGCGGCGACGGCAATTGAAATTACGGCAAGCGTGAGCCCGCCGAGGTCGCCGCGGAAGTACGAGAACGCGACGAGGTTGATGTTCGCGGCGTTCAGCATCAGCTCGATGCCGATGAGCATCATGATCGCGTTTTGGCGGCGCGTGACGGCCCACAGGCCGATGGTGAACAGCACCGCGGCGGCGTACAGGTACCACGAGAGCGGGATCAATCGTAGTCCTCCTCGCGCGCGATCTGGAGGCCGCCGAGTGCGGCGCCGGCGATGATGAGGGCGGTGATGGTAAGTTCGAAGCCGTGATTTTGGAAGAGGTCGCGGGCAAAGTCGGCGTACGGGGAGTTCGCGCGGTCGGTGGCGTCATAACCCTGCGCGGCGCCCCATCCGCCCGACCCGATCACGAGGAAGAGGGCGACGAGCGTAATCCCCACGAGCGCGAGCTTGCCCACCGACTCCGTTTCCCCGATCTTCGTGTCCCCACCCCCGTCCCCGCGTCAATCGACGACTTCCGTGATTTCCGTCCGCATCAGCATGACGCCCCACACGTACAGCACGGTGACCGCGCCGACATAGATGATGAGCTGGAAGAGGAGGAGTACGGTCGAGCCGAGCATCAGGAAGAGGGCGGCGACCCCGATGAGCGAGATCGAGAGCCAGATGACGCCCTTCATCGCGTCTTTGGCCGTGACGGCGACCAGGGCGGGCAAGACAGTGACGGCGACGAAGAGCCAGAAGGTGGCGTCCTCGCGCAGCGTCATGCCTCGTCCTCCTCGGGAGGCGTCTCCCCAAAGCCGCTGCCCTTGGGCTCGTGCTTGCGCTGGTGGCGCAGGTCCCAGGCGCTGAGGTCCGCGGGGCCCTTGCGGCGCTTGCGCATGTCTTCGAGGAGCATCTCGACGGCCTTGCGGGAGCGCGGGGACATGTTGTCGACGATGAGCCCCATCTCCTTGTCGTCGGCCGACTCGCCGGCAAGTTCGCGGATGGCGGAGCTCTGCACGTTCGCGTCGGAGTGCGTCGCCTGGGCCCGCTCGTAGTTGTGGGGCGTGATGAACTGCAGGACGGGCGTGAGGAGCGGGTAGAGCAGTTTGTCGAGCATGCCCTCGACCTCGATCTCTCCCTTCTTCGGGTTCTCCTGCATCTCCTTCTTGTCATAGCCCATGAGTTGGTCTTGCGACCAGTAGAGTTCGTCGCGCGAGAACCCGGAGAGTTCGTAGTTGGGCCCCATCGTGAGGGCGCCTGTGGGGCACACCTCGACGCAGAGCCCGCAAAACATGCAGTGGGACGCGTCGAGGGCGGGCCGCGTGGTGAAGCGCGGGTCGGGGTGCTGCCCCATTTGCGTGTCGACCATGTTGAGGCAGTTGTCGGGGCAGATGCGGCAGCAGCGCGCGCACGAGATGCACTTCTCGTCGGAGAGGCCGTGGAGCCAGCGCTCGGCGAGCGGCACTTCGAGCCGTTCGTAGGGGTAGAGGACGGTGAAGGGGCGCCCGCCGAACCACCCGAGGGTGCCGACGAACATGCGGGCGGTCGAAGCCATCGGCTGGAGCACGCGGGGCATGAGGCGCATCGAGTAGGCGGCGACCATCACGAGGAAGGTAAGTAAGCCGACGCCCCAGGCCACTGCGGTCTCGTGGGACAGCCGCCCGATCGGCGTGTCGACCATCTGCCCGGGGTGCACCTGGTCGACAATGAGGAAGCCCGCGATGGCGATGTTGATGAGGGTGAGCGGCAGCAGGCGCTTCCAGCCCGCGTTCAGGAGCTGGTCGGTGCGCAGGCGCGGGTACGACGCGCGGATCCACACGAAGAAAGCGAACACGAGGTAGGTCTTGCCGAGGAAGATGAACACGGGCGGGATGATGTGCGGCGTGAAGATCTGGATGTTCCCGAGGAAGTAGGAAGGCATCCCCCAGCCGCCGAGGAAGAGCATCGTGATCATCGCGCAGCCGACGTACCCGCGCATGTAGCCGCCGAGCCACAGCATGCCCCAGCGCAGGCCCGAGTATTCGGTGGTCCACCCTTCGACCAGCTCCGACTCGGCTTCAGGCAAGTCGAACGGGATGCGCTCGAGTTCGATGAGCACGGCGATCGTGAACAGGACGGCACCCAGCGGCTGCGCGAAGATCATCCATCCGTGCGCGTCCTGCCAGGCGACGATGTCCGCGAAGCGGAACGACCCGACGATGAGTACGACGCCGCCGATGGAGAGGAAGAAGGGCACTTCGCCGGCGAGCATCTGGGCGGCCGAGCGCATGCCGCCGATGAGGGAGAATTTGTTGTACGAGGCCCATCCGCCTAGGAAGACGGCGTAGGGCGCGAAAGCGAAGAGCATGAGCACCCATAGCAAGTCGAGGTCGATGGAGGCGAGCTGCACCTTCGGCGACATCGGGACGGCGCCTGCGGCTGCAAGCGCCGACCCCACGAGGATGATGGGGCACAGGAAGAACGCGAACATCTCCGCGCGGGCGGGCCGCGCGTTTTCTTTGATGAGGAGTTTCATCCCGTCCCATACGTTTTGGAGGAGCCCGAAGGGACCGGCCACCATGGGCCCGCGCCGGTCCATGAAGCGCGCGAGCAACTTGCGCTCGACCCAGATGAACATCAGGACGTTCACGAGCGTGAACATCAGCATGAGCGACGCGGCGATGAGCGGCACCATGATCGCGCGGTTCTGAACGAAGAGCCAATCGGCAAGCCCGATGTGGAACGTGAAGTCGCCGGGCGCAAGCGACAGGTTGCGCGCCCCCAGCGAGGTGACCAGGATGTTCCACACGTTGTGGGGCAGGTCGCCGGCGGCCCGCATCACGTGGTACGAGATGTCGTTGAGCGCCCCGCAGAGCTCCATGAACGTCCAGTCGAAGGGGTTGGCGGGGGCCATCTAGCGGTCGACCTCCCCGATGCACACATCGATGGAGCCCATGATCCCGGGGACATCCGGGATCTTGTAGCCGAGCAGCATGAGGGGGAGCGCCGAGATGTTGACGAAGGCCGGCGAGCGGAACTTGACGCGGTAAGCGTTCTTGCCGCCGGTGCCCATGATGAAGCACATCGACTCGCCGCGCGGGTCCTCGTGGCGCACCCACCCGTAGGTCTTCGGCCCGACGCGGGGGGCCTTGCCGAGGAACTCGCCCTCGGGCATCCGGTCGGCGCACTGCTTGACGATCTTGCACGACTCGCGCAGTTCCTCGAGCCGCACGCGGTAGCGGGCGAAGCAGTCGCCCTCGTCGTAGACGGGCACCTCGAAGTCGACCTCGTCGTAGGCCCAATACGGCGTGGCCTTCCGGACATCGAAGTTCACGCCGCTTGCGCGCAGCGAGGGCCCCGTGAGCCCTGCGTTCTTGGCCATCGCGCGGTCGATGACTCCGACTCCCTTGGTGCGCATGCCCCACAGGTCGCTCTGGTCGAGCATCTTCTCGTACTCGACGGTGCGCTCGAGGATCATGTCGGCGACGACCTTCGACCGGCGCAGGAACTTGTCGTCGACGTCCTTGACCTGGCCGCCGATGCGCGGGTAGTTGTACATCATCCGGGCGCCGGTGATGTACTCGAGCAGGTCGAGCACGTACTCGCGCTCGCGGATCGGCCAGAGGAACATAGTGAGGTTGCCGATGTCGTGCACGTACGCGCCCAGCCAGAACAGGTGGGAGGCCATCCGGTTCATTTCGCAGACCATGACGCGGATCCACTTGGCGCGGTCGGGGATCTCGCAGTTCATCAGCTTCTCGACGGCGTGGACGTAGAGGTGCGTCCAGTTCATGTTGGCAACATAGCAAAGCCGCTCGGTCATGGGCATGGCCATGATGAACTCCTTGCGCTCGCAGATTTTCTCGACCGAGCGGTGCAGGTAGCCGACCTGGGGGTCGGAGTCGGTGATGACCTCGCCGTTGACCTTGATCCGCAGGTCCCACAGCCCATGGGTGGACGGGTGCTGCGGCCCGATGTTGATCCACATCTCGGCCATCGCTACCACCACTCCCCCGCTTGGCGGAACTCGTAGTCCTTTCGCAGCGGGTGGCCGATCCAGTCGTCGGGCAGAAGGACGCGGCGCAGGTCAGGGTGGCCGACGAACTTGACCCCCATGAGGTCGAACTGCTCGCGCTCGAGCCAATTGGCGCCGCGCCAAACCAAGGAGGCGCTTGGCATCTCGGGGTCGGTGCGGTCGCAGGTGACGGAGGTCTCGACGGTCATGTGGTTCGTGTAGGAGAACAGGAGGTGCTTGACTTCGATGCGGTCCATGTGGTCGATGGCAACGACAAGCGAGCAGTGGTCGAACCCCTCTTTGTCGCGCAGCCACCTCCAGAAGTCCTGGACCGCGGCGGCGTCCGTGTCGAAGGTGACGAGCACATTGCGCTCGATTTGGATGCCGGGGTTGAGGGGGTTCAGCGCCTTGACGGCCTTGACCTTGCCCTTGAAGGTCGCCTCGATGCGCGAGGCAAGCTCGGCGCACTCCCCCGCAGGCGGCAGCGTCGAGACGGGAATCGGCGGGGCGCCTGCGGGCGTCATCGGCGCTGCCATCGGCTTCCGCTCCCGGTTCGTTTGGCCGTTGCGACGCGTCACGGTTCAAGTCACTCGGCGCCGGCCTGGCGCGCGAGCTCCTGCCTGATGCCGGTCCCGAGGTAGTCGGGCTTCTGCATCAGGATCTTCTCTTGCAGCTTGATGAGACCGAACAGCATGGCCTCGGGCCGCGGGGGGCAGCCGGGGACATACACGTCGACCGGGATGATCTGGTCGGCGCCGAGCACGGTGTTGTAGCCCTCGAAGAAGGGCCCGCCCGAGATTGCGCAGTTGCCGACGGCCATCGCCCACTTGGGTTCGGCCATCTGGTCGTACAGCATGCGCAGGCGTGGGGCGAACTTGCGGGAGATCGTCCCGTTGATGAACAGGACGTCGCACTGGCGGGGGGACGACCAAAAGAGGATCCCCAGGCGCTCGGCGTCGAAGCGGGAGGCGCCCATGGCGGCCATCTCGATGGCGCAGCAGGCGATGCCGAGGTGCAGGGGCCACAGGGAGGCGGCCTGGCCGACCTTCAGGATCTGCCCCATCGAATTGTTGACGAGCTTGCGCACATAGGTGGACACGATCGGGGCCTCGACGAGCGAGCGCTCAATCGCGTTCTGCGCGCGCAGGAGCAGGTCACGCGAGCGCGCGAACAGCGCCCCGTCGCCGTCGGGAAGCTTGGGGGCGTTTAGATCCATATCCGGTCCTCCATCCTCAGCGCATAGGCGATCGACACGAGCCAGATCGCGATGAACGCGCCAAACACGATGCGCGTGTCAAGCGTGACGTCCCGCCACACGGAGATGTACAGGAGGACGAACAGGGCCATGACATCGGACACGACGAAGGGGATGGCGAACCGGTAGAACTGGAAGTGGAACTGGATGGGGGGGTTGCCAAGGGGCTCCTCGCCGCACTCGAAGGGGAGCACCTTGCGCGGGTGGGGGTTGCGGGGGGCAAAAAACCGGGGCATGTAGAGCGAAATCACCGCGAAGGCGATCCCCAAGACGGCAAAGATGGCCAGGGGGATGTACGACTCCGGCGTTACGCCTGGCATACGGGGTCGCGGGATGGGGGCGTTGTTATTTAAGGGTTTATGGGAGCCAGATAGCGCGCCTCGACAGTGCAAACATGGGCTCAAAAAACGGCGGGGCGTTGGGCGATAACCTGCGGGTGTTCCGTTTCGGTTTCCAAATCATTTAGTGCGGACAACCGCTCGCGCGCGTTTGCATGGCGGGCGCGGTGCTGTTTGAGGCGGCCGCCGTTGCCATCGTCGCCGCGCTGATGGTGTTCGTCGCGGTGCGCAAACAGGGGTTTGTGCTGTTCGCGACGATCGCGATGTTCGCGGTGGTGGCGCTCGAGGTTGTGGCGGGGTGGCTCTACCCGAACGAGCGGGCGTTCGGGGACCTCGAGTGGCAGTTCGGTCTGGTCCTCAACCCGCTCCAGTACTACCGGCTCGCGACGCACCTCTTCGTGCACGACACGCGCACGGCCGCGCACATCGTGGGCAACGTGTTCACGTTCCTCTTGCTCGGTTGGCCGCTGGAGCAGAAGATCGGCTGGAAGCTCACGATGGTCGTGTTTTTCCTGACGGGGATGGCAGGGGCGGTGGCCTCCTCGGTCTTCGTGGTCGGGACGCAGGGCCCGAACAGCGAATGGCTGACGGCCCCCGGGTACGGCGCGTCGGGCGCAATCTTCGGGGTGATCGGCTACTTCGCGGTGCGCTACCCGGAGGAGAAGGTGCTCGCGCCGCTGATCGTGGTGCTCGCGCGGGTGCCCATCCGGATTGCGGCGGCCTTTGCGCTGCTGGTGCAGGCGATCATCCTCATGCAGATCCAGAACCCGTTCATCCCGGGGTTGCCGTGGCCGTCGGTGCTCGCGCACGTGGTGAGTTTCGTGATCGGGATGGCGGCCACCCGCGTGCCGGGCCTGCGCTCCGCCGACACGCCCTTAGAGCGCGCGTTCCACCTCGACCTCGCGCCGCTGCGCGAGCTCGTGGTGAAACCGGCGGAGAAGATGGAGGTCGAGGGGATCATCAAGGAGGACATCCCCGAGGTTGCGCAAGCCAAGCTTGAGGCGTTCTTGAAGCGCGCGCGGTGCCCGAAGTGCCAGGGCGTCCTGGAGCTCGAAGGGAACAAGGTAACGAGCGCGTGCGGGTGGCAGGTGGAGTTTCAGCGGCACAAGCACGCCGCCAAATCCCGTCCGTGAGGGTGAGAGGGAGTGGCGATTTCCCTCAGCCAATGTTCTTAGGGCGGGGAAAGCTCGAATGGCTGTGTCCACCAACGCGGCGCGCGCCTCGCTGTTCGACATGGCGAATTCCTTCCTCGACCTGGCGCGCGAAGAAATGGGGGCGGGCTATGACCTCGATGACTACCGCCGCGTGCGCGATGCGGCCGAGAAAGCATGGCTGGCCTCAACGCAAGCCGTCGATTTCGCGATGGAACGGCACGGCCTCCTCCCGGAGCCAGGGGCGATGGCGCACCACTCGCGGCACCGTTTCCTGCAAAAGGCGGGAAGACAGGATCTGTCGGACAGGCTGTCGGTTTTCGCCGATCAGTTGCATGGGCGGGTGTTCGATGTCGGCGATGTGCCGGACCGACCGCAAATGCAGCGCATGATCGACGAGGTTGCGCAGTTCGTAGTGACGGTTGCCGAGCAGGTCTGAAACGCGCCGCCGCGCCCGGCAAAGCCTTTTACCGCGCCCGCCGATCGAAAGTCTGGCCATCGTACGCGGCCAGGTTGGAATCTGCAACGGCCGACGGCGACCGCATCCGCAGCGGCATCCACGGCCTGGACGCGATCATCGAGGGGGGCTTCCGTCCGCATAGCTCCGTGGTCGTGGCGGGCTCCTCGGGGACTGGAAAGACCACCTTTGCCATCCAATTCGTGCTCGAAGGCCTCGAGCAGGGGGAACAGGCCCTGTACATTACGATGGAAGAAACCCCGGATCAGATCCTCAAGGAATCGAAGCTGATGGGCCTCGACCTCCACCCGTTCCTCGACAAGACGCTCTTCTTCGTGCACCTGCGCGGCGAGAACTTCAAGCGGATGATCCGCGAGCAG
>JBGPJF010000018.1:0-49503 GCA_041485285.1 Thermoplasmata archaeon
AACCTCGCAAACGTCACGGTGAACGTTACGGCCGCCCCCGGCGAACAGCCTCCCTCGTTCCTCCCCGGGTTTGGCGGGGCAGGCGCCGCGGTCGCCGGAAGCGGCGCGGCCGCTTGGCGCAGGCGCCAAGGCGGGGCGCGCCAAAAGCGGCCGCGCAAGGCCGCGGCCGGGGCCGGTTTGCTGCTCCTTGCCTTTGGCCTGGCGGCTGCTATCGCGCCCGCGCCAAGCGCCGCCACGGTGGCTGATGCGTCGGCCATGCCGGGGCCGCTGAGCGGCGTGTGCCAAACGTGCCATGTAAGCCCGCAGGGGGGCGGCCCGCTCAACCCATTTGGAGCCGACTACAAGGCCGAGCAAAACCAGACCGGAGGCGCCGTCGATTGGGTCCGCCTCGGGGGCCTTGACTCGGACCGCGACGGCACGTCGAACCAAGTCGAATGGCAAGGGAGCTATCTGCCCGGCGACCCCAACTCCAACCCGCAGACGGGAATCCGCTACTCAGGGTTCGGGGGCGGCGGCGTATCGGGGCTCGTCACCGGCCTTGTCGCGCTCCTGGTCATCAGCCTCGCAGGCGTTGGGCTCGGTTTTTGGATGCTCAACAAGCGAATTGCCAGGAAGGCCGCTGAGGCCGAGGAAGCGTCGGCCAAAGACGAGGCGCCCCCTGCGCCAAAGCCATAAGCGCGCGCCGGGTTGGCGAAACGATGGCCGAGGCCGCCGCGCCCTCCCGGCGAAGCCGCTCCCCTTTCGCAAGGCGCACCCCCGGCCCGCTCCTCCCGCAGCCGGGGCAAACGCTCGTCGAGGCGTGGGCGGGACTCGTTCGCAAGGCCGAACAGGTCGGCACCCTGCAGGTCGCGGAGCCCGAACCGGGCGTCGTCATGTTCGCCTGGTACTACGACAAGTTCGCCGTCCACGAGCTTGGCCCGTCTGCGCGCGACAGGGCCGCGCTCATGGCGTACCAGCCCAAGCTCCGCATGCGCGAGAGCCGGGCCGACGCGTCGCGCAAAGAGAAAATGAAGTCGATGGCGTCGGACTACTACTTCCGCTACCGGATGTTCCGCCTCGAGGAAGGGGCCGACCCGGAGGCCCCGCAGGCCCGCAACTTCTCCACGTGGACCCTGCCCATCGAGCTCAAGCGGTGGGTCTACCACGAGGTCGTCAAGTGCTATGTGTACGTCGACCGCGAGCGGCTGATCAAGCGGATCTACGACCGGCTCGACGCCTCGGGGTTCAGGTCTCCAAGCGCCGTGAAGCGCGCGCGGCGGTCGAACCGAATCCACGCACGGGGGCCCGACGGGATCGGCCGCTCGTTCAACGTCACACGGGCGCTGCGCTCGATCGGGTTCGAAGGGTTCGGATTCGAGGAGGCCGTAGGCGTCGAGGTCGCGCGCGGGTCGGGCGGCCGCATGCCGCAGGCCGAGGCAAGCCCCGTCGAACTGCGCCGCGCGCTTGAGGGCGACACGTACCTCGAAAACGAGGGCCTCTGGCAGGAGCATGGCCCGCCCGGGCTGCGCACCTCGATGCTCGACCTTGCCAAGGCCGCCGACCGCGAAGGCAAGAAGCAAGTGGACGACCGCGGAACGGTGGTGCTCCTTGCGTACCCCCTCGAAGCGTCAACGCCCCGCGAGCGCCGCGCGTGCTTCTTCGATGCGATCCGCGTCGTCCGGGGCCTTCACGCCGAACAGATGCGCGGGAGGTTCTTCCAATTCACGCCCTCGGCGGAGCCGCCCGAGGACCTCTATGTGACCCACGTGGTGAACGAGTGGGTCGACGACCGCGAGGCGCGCCGCCTGGTCGAGGGCGGCAAGGTCCACCTCGTCCAATGGGTGGACGCGCGCGCCATGGCACGGGACGTGCTCAGTGGGTTCTCGCGCATCGGCGTCCTTGCCTCCACGGGGCCAAAGACGGCGCAACTGCGGCAGCGCGTCCTGCTCGTGGACGGAGAAGGGCGCAAGCCCTTCGACCTCTCATACGGCGCCCAACTCGTCGCGCAATTCGGTTATTCATTCGACCAAGCCGTCGACCTCTCCGTGATCAAAGCGTTCCTCAAAGTCGAGGGCGCCTGACCCTACCGGTTGCCCCTTGTTCCCCGTCCAACCGCTATGGGAAGGTTCCAGGCGAAGCGGAGGGGGGTTTCGCTCCACCCCCCCAAAGGGTCATATCAAAGTCCGACTCTGGCGCGGCCTCCTATGGTGAAAGAGTACACCCTCGAATCCCTAACGACGCTCTGGGAGGACTACCTCCAGAAGTACGGGCGCAAGAAGGACGTGAGGGAAGTCGCAAACTCCTACCCCGACACGCGCTCGCTCATCGTCGAGTACCGCGAGATCGCGCAGTTCGACCCGGAAGTCGCCGAGTACCTCGTGGAGCGGCCAAAGCAGGCGATCTACGCTGCCGAAGAGGCCATGCGGAACTTGCTTCCGCCCAACCTCGCGGCCCCCATCCACTTCCGCGTGAAGGAATTCCCGGCCGACCTTGCCAATGAACGCGTCGAGGTGCGCAACATCCGCAAGAAGCACCTCGGGAAACTCATCACGGTCGAGGGGCTTGTGCGCAAGGTCACGGAGGTCCGGCCGAAGATCCAGGACGCCGTGTTCCAGTGCGCGCGCTGCGGCGCGGCCATCGAAGTCCCCCAAGACGGCCAGGTCCTCAAGGAGCCCCTCGAATGCTACGAAGACCAGGGCGGGTGCAAGCGCTCCTCGGCCTCCACGAAGTTCACCCTGCTCACCGGCCCCGGCTCGCTGCGCGACCCCTTCGAGGAACCGAAGGAAGGCGCCACCCTCCGTTTCTCCCAATTCGTCGACACGCAGAAGATCGAAATCCAAGAGTCCCCCGAAGGCTTGCGCGGCGGCGAGCAGCCCCAGCGCCTCGCGGGATTCATGGACGATGACTTGGCCGGGATGGTCACGCCCGGCGACCGCGTGACCCTCAACGGGATCCTTCGCGAACAGCCGCGGTCGCTTGGCGGGGCCAAGTCCACCATCTTCGATGTGTTCCTCGAAATTATCTCGGTCGAGCGGCAGAAGCACGACTACGAAGAGATCCCGATCACGCCGGAGGACGAAGAGCGCATCAAGATGTTCGCAGCGGACCCCGAGGTCTACGCGAAGATGAACAAGTCGATCGCTCCGTCGATCTATGGGATGGAGACGGAAAAGGAAGCCCTGCTCCTGCAGCTGTTCGGCGGCGTTGCCAAAAAGCTGCCCGATGGGACGCGCATCCGCGGCGACATCCACCTGATCTTGGTCGGCGAACCGGGGACCGCCAAGTCGCAGCTGCTGCGACACATCACGCAGGTCGCCCCGCGCGCCATTTACGCTTCTGGAAAGTCATCGTCGGCGGCGGGGCTCACGGCCGCGGCGATCAAGGACGACCTGGCCCCTGGGCAGTGGACGCTCGAGGCGGGCGCGCTTGTCCTTGCCGACAAGGGCCTTGCAGCCATCGACGAACTTGACAAGATGAACCCGCTCGACCGCGACGCCATGCACGAGGCCATGGAGCAGCAGACGATCTCGGTGGCCAAGGCCGGCATCACGGCGACCCTCCAGTCGCGCACTTCGATCCTGGGCGCCGCCAACCCCAAGTTCGGCCGCTTCGACCCGCACCAGTCGATCATCGAGCAGATCGACCTCCCGCCGGCCCTTCTCTCGCGCTTCGACGCGATCTTCGCGATCGCCGACAAGCCCAACCGCGACCGCGACTTCGACCTCGCCACGCACATCCTGCGCTCGCACCACCGCGGCGAGACGGACGCCAAGTGGGGCTACGACGAGTCCCAGGGAGACGACCATGAAGCGCGCAGCGTCGAAGGCGACCCCCTCATGCCTGTCATCCCGTTCGAATTCATGCGCAAGTACATCGCCTACGCCAAGCAGCGCGTGTTCCCCATCCTCACAGAGGTCGCGATGACCCGGATCCGCGATTACTATGTCGAGATCCGCAAGCAAGGCGAAGGGGAGTCGGCCGCCGTCCCGATGACCGCGCGCCAACTCGAAGCGTTCGTGCGGCTGGCCGAGGCCTCCGCGCGCGTGCGGCTGTCGCCGACGGTGGAACTTGCCGACGCCGACCGCGGCATCCGGATCGTCGAGTACTACCTGCGCAAAATCGCGGGCGAGGGTGGCGTGCTCGACATCGACACGATCACCGTGGGCGTAAGCAGGGCCCAGCGCGAGGTGGCCCGCGTGCTGCTCGAGCTCATCCGCAAGCTCGACCAAGGCAGCGGCGTGAGTGAAGACGACATCATCGCCACGGCGACGGCCGAGGGTCTCGACGAGCGCAAGGCGCGCGACATGCTGATCCGCCTGCGCGAGAGCGGCGACCTCTACCAGCCGGACGCGCGGCACTACCGCGCCACGAGCGGGTTTAGGTAGCGCGAAGGGCCGGCTCACCGAGGCCGGGAGGGGGAACTATATGGACGCTTCGCGGCGGGTCGCTTCTCCTCGAAAAACGTGAGGGGCCGCTTTTATCGGCCAATGCCCCATCCGGCAACTGATTACGCCATGAATGGCCAAGTCTCCGTGAAGACCCACCGCGCGCAGGGCCAGGTCGTGGTGGCCATGTGCGACGCCGAGCTCATCGGGCGAAAGCTCAAGGATGGAAAGATCCAGGTTACGCTGAACGACGGATTCTACGGCGGAGAGCTGTTCGACCCCGACGAGAACGGCCTTTTCAACCTCCTTCGCGGGGCGAACTCGTACAACATCTTCGGCGAGCGGTCGATCGCGCTTGCGGTGAAGTACAACCTCGTCGACCGGGCCACGGTGCGGCTCGTCGACGGCGTGCCGCACGCGCAGGTGTATTGCCTGTAGTCGGCGGCGGCGCGGTTGCCGACCTTGTGCGTTGCCGCGGGGGCGCGACCCTTGAAATAGACCCTCTTCGTGGAGCGCGGCGATGAAGTGCTTCCGCTGCGGCAAGGAGTACGCCGAGGGCCGCCTCATCTCCGGCCTCTGCGGCGATTGCTTCGTCGAAACGGAGCGGCCCGTCACCCTGCCGGAGCACCTCGCCGTACTCGTGTGCGCCTCGTGCGGGTCGGTGCTGCGCGGCAAGTCGTGGATGAAGCCGTCCCTCGACGACGACCTAGTGGAGCAGGCGCTTGCCGAGTCGTTGGCGGCGAAAACCGGCGTCGAGGTCGTTTCGGTTGGACACAAGCGCGGACGGGGCGACGAGCGTTCCTTCGACCTCAAGGTGGAGGCCGAGTTCAAGGTCGCTGGCAAGTCGTTCTCGCTGACGCTGCCGGCCCACTTCAAGATCCGGACCTCACTTTGCGACACCTGCAGTAGGCGCGCGGGCTCGTACTTCGAGGCGATCATCCAAGTCCGCGCGTTCGAGGGCGCGCTGCCGGTCGACCACCGCGCACGGATCCGCGCGGCGGTCGAAGCGTCGGTGGCGCGAATTGCCGAAAAGGAGCGCGAGGTCTTCCTCAGCAAGGCGGAAGAAAAGCACGGCGGCCTCGACTTCTACCTCTCCTCGACGACTGCGGCGCAACGGATCGCCAACGGCCTGCGCGACGAGCTCGGGGCCACGCTCCTTCGCTCCGGCAAGATCGCAGGCGTGAGGGACGGCAACGAGCTCCAACGCACGACCATCTCGGTGCGCCTCCCTAAGTTCATCCGCAACGACATCCTCGTTTCCCACGACCGTGTCTACCGCGTCACGAAAGTGCAAGCCAAGTCCATCGTGGTCACCGACTTGGAGACCGGCGTGCAGGAAAACAAGGGCGAAGAGTGGATCAAGAAAGCGCAGACCCCGGGGTCGGAAGCCGCAAAGGCCGACGCCGTGGTCGTGGCCGTTGGCCGCGAGGAAGTCCAGCTCCTCGACCCGGTGTCGTTTGCGACGGTCACGCTCCGCAACTGGGCGCGCCTGGAAGCCGGCGCGGACAACGCGCCCGTGGTGCGCTTCCGCGGCCAACTCTACTTGTTCGGGTGAGCCGCCCTCATTCTTCTTCGTCGGCCACGCGCGCAAGCTTGGCCTTGGCCCGCGCCTCGTCTCTGCGCGCCTCGGAGGCCGCGGCCTCGGCGGTCCCGGCAAGGTCCGCCTCCCGGTCCGCCTTCTTCTTCGCCATCGGCGGCTGCGGCGGGATCGGCTTCAGCGCCGCGCCCTCGAGGAATGTGGGCTTGTCCTCGGGCAGCTCGGGCGGCGCCTTCACCGCCTTCGAGGGCGCCCTGGATCGGAAGTACAGGTACAAAGCGAGCGTGAGCGCAAGGCTCACAAACAGCGCGAGGAACCAATTGTAGAGTGTCCGCAGCGAGTCGGGCCCCACCGCAAGCGGAGCCATCGCAAGCACCACGAAGTCCGTGCGCCCGGGCGCGCCGTCGGTCGTGCGGAACGAGATGTTGTGGGAGCCGGCCGTGAAGGTCTGGTTGTACGCGTACGCGATCCCGTCGCTGGCGTTGCCATCGTACGGGTCAACGGCCAGCATCTGGTGGGGGTCGCCGTCGATGATGACCTCCAAAATGAGCGGGAGGTCGCCGTCGGGGTCGAAGTAGGTGACTTCGACCGTAGCGGGTTGGCCGGCCACCGGCGGGTCCGGCCGCAGGCGGGGGTTCAGAATCTGCGGCGCGCCGTTCGACAGCGAGCCGGTCACGAAGACCGAAACTTCGCCGTCGGCGCTTGCGTTTCCGTCGTCAGCGGCCCGCAGCGAGATGGTGGCAAGCCCGCGGTCGGCGGCACCCGGCGTCCCCGAAAGTTCTCCCGTCGAAGCGTCGATCGAGACCCACGGGGGCCCGGAGAGGATGGAATACGAGATGACGTCCCCCGGCGTGTCTTCCGTTTGCACACGGAAGGAGAAGGGCTGGCCTACGACGGCCACCAGCGTTTCGGGCTCGGTGATGTGGGGCGGGAGGTTGGACCCCTTTGCGGCCAGGAGCGTGAGCGTCGCGAACCCCTGCGCCGGGGTAAGAAAGACCGTAACGATGTGTCGGGAGGTGTCGACCGTGCCCGCCACAGGGAGGGGCGGTGCGCTTGGCCCCGCACTCTCGAACCAAACGAGGACGCTCAGGTTCGCCGCGTCGGTCCCGTAGGGGAGCGTGTCGTACGGGAGCTCGACGGTAGCGTTCGCCCAGGCAAGGGCGCCGCTCGTGGCGTGGAACAGCACGGCCCTGCCAACCGCAAGCGCAGGCACTCCCGCCTTGTCGAAGGGCGTGAGCGCGAACCCGCCGCGCGTCGTCTTCCACATGGTCGCGTTGTACCACAGCCCATCGACGAAGGTGCTGACATTCTCGAAGGCGCCCGCCTCAACGGTGAGGTTGAAGGTGAGCCGCGCAAACCCGTCTTGGCTGTCGCGCGCCTCGACGTCCAACGTGTGGATGCCAGCCGTGAGCGGGACGGGCAAAAGCGTCCCGGCGCCCAGCGGGCCCTGCAGCGATGAGCGCCACGTGACCGAGATCCCCCCGGGGGTCTGGTCGGGGTCGGTGGCGTTCACCCGCAGGACGACCGCCACCCCGGCAAGCGCGACCGAGCCCGGCGCGGGGGAGACAAGCACCAGCCGCGGGTCGATGTTGGACGCGATGGTGAGCGACATGGGAGAAGGTTCGGTGAGCGGCGAGAAGGACCGCGAGGTGGCGTTTTGCCCCTTTGCCGCCGAGGCGGTGAGGTTCGCTTCGTCCACGCGCCCGCTGGCGTTGACCGAGAAGGCCAAGATTTCCACGGGGCCCACCGAGCCGACCGCCGCTGTGTTACTCGAGGCCACGGTCGCGTTGGCCCCGGTCTTGACGGTGACGGTCGCGTTGCGCACCGGTTCCACGGCCAAATTGAGGACGCGGAACACGAACGATCGATAGGCGGAGAGGAGGGAGGCGCCATCGCCGAAGGCGACCTGCGCCGCGTCGAACGAGACATCGGTGAAGCGGGCGACGCTGCCGTTGGTGAGGAAGACGCCGCTCGTGCTGTTGTTGACGACCGCCCCGCGCACGGTGAGCGTTGAGCCGTTGGCCGCGAACGAAAACACGGAGTCGCGCACGAGCGCGGCCCCGAGCGTGACGGCGGAGCCCTCGGCGGCCGAAAGGGCCACGAAATGCCGCGTGAGCGTGCAATTGGAAAGCACCGAATTCGAGCGGAAAAAGTAATTGGACCCGGTGCCATCGCCCGAAAGGATCGTCCCTTCAAACGACGGGGAAGCCCCCTCGACGCGCAGGTACGCGTACGCCTCGAGCGAGGCGCCTTCGAAGGAGACGTTGTCCGATTCGATGAGGAGCCCCGGGGAGGCGAGCGAGTAGCCGAAGCCGGAGAGTACGCTCCCCCGGAACCACACGTTGGCCCCTTGGGCAAAGTGCGCGAGGTACCTGCGCGCCGGGTCGGCCGAGCCGATGAGCGAACGGTCTACGGTCGTCTGCGGGAGCCCATCGAGGTCCAGCGCGCGCAGCGTGGCGCCGGCGGCCACCGTGAGGGAACGCGACCCATTCACGGAGAGGTTCACGAGCATGGTGGAGTTGCGCAACTCGAGGACGGCGCCCCCCTGCACCGCAATGTTCCCGGTGATCACGAGCGTCCGGTTCTCGATGATCTGCGTTTCACCGGGGCCCACCGTGAAGTCGCCGGCGATGTACTCGGGGGTGCCGCCCGCCGCGGCGTGCGCCGCGACGGCAAGCGCAAAGAGCGCCAAGGCGGCCAGCACGAGCAGATTCGCGCGCGCCGCCATGGCAAGAGGGCGTGCGCCAGGCGTCATCGGCAGTCCCGCCTTGACGAGCGGGAGGTCGCTATTTAGTCATTCTCGCACGAACGAGAGCGGCAGTAAGCTGCTCAAACTGGGCGACGTCCATCGCTTCGGGCCGCAACGTGGCGACCCCTACGGCCTCGGCCACCGCCTCGGCACCGGCCGCGGGCGCCCCGACGGCGGCCGCCGCGCGGCCGACCGTGTTGCGCACCTTCTTGCGCCGCCCGCTGAAGAGCGCCCCGACCACTTTCGCGTACTCGCGATCCGGCGGCCCCGCCGGGCCCTTGCGGCGCGTGAGGCGCACGACGCACGAGCGGACCTTGGGCTGGGGGAAGAACGCACTTGCCGGCACGCGCTCAACGACCTCGACATCGTAGCGGCGCCGGACGATCGCCGGCAGGCGCGCCCACGCCTTGGCTCCCGGGCTGGCAGCAAGGCGCTCCGCCACCTCCTCCTGCAGCATGAGCACGATCTTCGAGGCGCCGCACCCCACGAGGCGCTCGATGAGCTCGCTTGAGATCGAATACGGGATGTTTGCCACGACTTTGTCGGGGGCTCCCAAGTCGACGGCAAGGGCGTCGCCCTCCTCGACGGACACCCCCTTGAGCCGCTTTGCAGCGAGCAGCCGCGCGAGCTTCGGCTCGATTTCGATGACGCGCACCTGCGCACCGCGCTTGGAGAGCTCCTCGGTCAGCATCCCGAAGCCGCCCCCCACTTCCAGAATGCGCTCGCCGGGCGCTACTGCCGCGGCCATCGCCTGGCGCGCTGCGACCTTCGGGTCGCGCAAGAACGACTGGCCCCGCGCGGAGCTTGGCACCAGCCCGAGCTGGTCGAGCGCCTCCCCGACCCCACCGCCGGGCCGTCGCGCGGGGGCGCGCCTGCGCTCATTTGGCGTGGCTTTCGTCCCCCTTCGCTTTGGGCTTGCGTGGGCGCTTGGCGATCACGGGGGCGTAACGCTTGCGGTTCCCGCGGCGGTCGACGAATTCGACCTCCACGGAGGGCGCGAGCCGTTTGAGTTCGTCGGCAAACTTCCGCGCGGGCGGGAAATAGGCCTTCGCGCAGCGCTTGGGTCCTTGCGCCGTCTCGAAGAGGTGGCTGCCCGACCGAAAAACGGTCGAGTCGAGGCGCACGCGCTTGAGGTCGTGGAAGGCCACGGCCCTGCGCCGCAGCGCGAGCCAGTGCAGCGGCCGGTAGGCCGGAAGGAACAGCCCGCGCTCGAGCAAGACCATCGGTGTGGCGAAATAGCGGCCCACGATTCCCCGGGCGGCGGCCAGCACGAAAGCGAGCCAAAGCAGGTAGTACACCGGTGGCGGCGGCCCGGGCCTACGGTCAAAGATCAGCGAGACGGCAAGCATGAAGAACGAGCCGAAGACGAATACGCCGATCCACATGAGGCCCACGCGATCCTCCGGTGGAGCTTCGTGGCGCAGCACCACCGCGCCAAACTCCGGCCCGCCTTGCCGCGGCACTGGTGAGGCCCCCTCATGTTCAGCGGTGCACGAACAGGCTGTACTTCTGCTGCTGATCCTCGAGTTCCTCTTGGATGCGCTTTGCGATGACCTCGTCGGGCTTGTGCAGGGTGGGCACGCGCTTGGCGATATCCGCGAAGTCCTTGAAGGGGGCGACCTTGCGCTCCTCGATGATCTTCCACATCGTCTTCTTGCCAAGTCCCGGCAAAAGCTCGAGCATGTGGAAGCGCGTTGACACGGGCTGCGCTTCGTTGTAGAACTTCACGAACCGTTCGGGGGACGCGTTGATCATTTGCCGAAGGACGAACGGGAGCTCCGATTGGGCCGCGTTGGTAAGTTCGGTGGCCCCCACGCGCCGCTTGACGTGGAGGATCTTGTCCCGCTTCTCCGGCTCCTTGCCGATGTAGACCTTCTCGCCGGGCAGCATCTGCTTGACCTCGGGCTTGGGGTTGAGCTCGAGGAGCTTGAACTCCTGCTCGCCCACGGCAAAGGCCACTGGCTCGTGGTGGAACTGGCCGCCGGCGGGGTGACCTCGCGGTAAGAAGTCAAGGATGTACGCGTAGTCCTCCACGGGTGTCCCCCCTTCGGGTTTGCGGCGCGGCCTCAAGCGGGGGGCGCGCTCTGGGGCGCGCCCGAGTACTTCGCGACGGTTGAGAGGATCGAGGTGATCGTCTTCTCGTCGAGCGTGAAGCGCTCCTTGGAGAAGATCGCGCGGACATCGTCGGGGTGGTTCGGCAGCAGCTCGGCCACCTTGTGGGCAAGCGGGGTCGCGACGCGCTCGATCTTCTCAAGCTCGGCCACCAGCTTCTGCGCCGTGCGCGTGTCAAACCGCTGGAGGAGCTCGCAGTGCTGGAGCACGAGCTTCTGCTCGTAGGTGAGCTCCCGCTTCTCCTGCTCCTTGAGCAGGAGTTCGTGGACCTCCGGGATCGTCAGGTGGCGCTCTCCCAGTTTCATGGTTTTTCTCCTCCTCGAACGGCCTTCAGGCCTTCATGTGGCGCAGGTGCGCCGGGGCGGCCACGACGACCTTCATCTTGCCACCGATCCGGATGCGGACGAGGTAGGCGCGACCTTGCGCCGCGATCACGACGCCGGTCTTGCCGTTGAAGGTGTTGTGGGGCTGGCCGCCGCGCACGCGCGAGTCGATCTCGATGGCCGCCTTCTCGCCGATTTCGAACACCTGGATGACGCGCGTAATGCGGACCTTGCCGCGCTCGCGGGGCCTCACGCGGAACAGCGAGCGCGTGCCCTTTCGTGGGCCCTTGGATGCTTTCCCCATTCTCCGCCCTCCTTACGTTTCGTGAATCGCTAGGACATCAAGTTCGCAGACCTTGCACGCTACCCCGACAAGTTTCGCAAAATTCGGCTCCGTCCGCCCTTCGTCTCCGTGCACTAATTCCTTGACGTAAAGCCCGCTGTCCCCCGTGATCTGCAGTTCGACAAGGGGGCCATTTTTTGACAGCAGGCGGACTTCGGTCGCTCTCCTCTTCCGAACCTTGTCCGCCCTTCGATGTGCAACACGCGTCGGTGTTTGCTGGTCTATGACCGAGCCAGTAAGCTCGGCGCAAGCTCGGTTAATCTGGTCATCCTTAATATCCTTTTCGAGCGCGACAAGCACGCGGTAAGTCTTCTGCCAGCCGGCGTCTTTGAGGATCGCGACCTGCGCTTTTTCGCACGGGGAAAGCGCGTCCACTTCGACGCGGCCGCGGGCCTCCTTGGCGATCGCCTCAGCGGCCGCCGGGCCGTCAAGGCTGCGGGTGCGGGGCCTGCGGATCTCCACGATGAACGGGCGGCCGTTGCCGAGCATGAGCGCGTCGACATCCTCGCGCCCCGCGCCGTGCAGGGCGTGCTCGTCGCCGCCGAGCATCCGCATCAGGGGGACGGCGATGATCTCTTCGACCGAAGTCTCGTACATCTTGCCCGTCCCGTTGCACCGCTTGCACCCCTTGCCGCGGCAGTCGCGGCAGGGCCAGCGGGTCTGCGGCACCGTGCGGTCGAGCTTGCGGTACCGCCCGCGGAAGTAGGCGGATTTGACCTGCAGGGTCGCCGTGTTGAACCGCGCGTCGAGGTGCACGGCGATGTCGGGGTCCTTGAAGTCAACGCGCTTGCCAAGCTGCGCCTCCAAGCGCAGCCCCACGAGCCGGTTAACCTCGTGCTTGAGGGGAGGCACTTCGCCGACCCCGAGGAGCAGCGCCATCTCCGCTTCTCGCCGCTGGATGACAGGGTCCACGGTGGTGCCCACGAGCATCGTCTCGAACTCGTGGCCCTCAAGGGCCCCCTGGGCTACTTTCGCAAGCGAATCGAGGTCGGCGATCGTCCCTTCGCAGAGCCAACATGCGCCTTCCCCCGCGGAAGGCGCCACCTGCGCGGTGCGCAGGGCGGCCCCGCGCGCGTCGGCGTCCTGCCCCTTTTCGGTGCCCCGGAAAAGGCGGCCGAGGCAGGCGTTGCAGAGGCCCTTGGCGGCCGCAAGTTGCACCTGCGCAAGGGGAGGCGCTTCGGAGGGGCCGGTCATCGCGGTGCGAAGCCGCCCACGTTATTTAACCATGGGAGCCCCGGCGCGGGCCGATTTTGGGGCTGCTGGCTCATGCGATTCACCTCCCCGCAAAAACCCAACGCCTTAAATCGGTTGACCGTGTTGGTGCGACCCGCGCGAAGGCGGCTTGTCGAATGGCCAAAGACAAGAAGGAAAAGAAGCAGAAGGGCGACAAGGCCCCCGCCTCGAAGCAGCTCAAGAAGGCCAAGGCACAGTGGGAAGAGCTCGAGCGCGAGATCGACAAGGAGTTCGTGCTGCTCCAGAAGCAAGGCTACCCCAAAGACGAGTTGGAGACGCTGCGGTGGGACTACCGCTACACGAAGCTCCCCGACTTCAAGATCACGCAGGAACAGATGGAGTATTTCGTGGCCGCCCCAGAGGCGATCGCGGCCGGGGTCGAACCGCCGCCGCCGCCCGGCGAAAGCGAGACGAAGGCAGAGGCCGGAGGCGCCGCGGCGGCGGCCCCCGTGGACGAGGAGTACAAGCGCAAGTCGAAGGTCGACATGGATCTCGTGGAGAAGTACCTCGAGCACCGCGTTGGCCGCGAGACGCGGACGGAGATGTCGTCGCTCTACAAGGAGGCGTTCGGGGAAGACCTCCACGTCCCCGACAAGCTCGACCTCACCGACATCAGCTACGCGCAAGACATGACCGCGGCCGTCAAGCCGGGAAGGCTCTCGAAGTCCGAGATCCTCGGAGTCCCCGACGACGCCAAGCCCGTGACCGACGTGAAGAGGGTGGAGGCGCCGGCCGTCGCCCCAGCCCCCGTCGGCCCGAAGGTCAAGCGCCCCTCGCAACTCCTTGGACTGCTGCTGGCGTTCAAGCGCGGCGTCCCCGAATACCCCACGTACGACGAGAAGTGGTGGGTCGGGCACCCGTTCCGGTTCTGGGTCATCCCGAAGCGCCTGGCAGGCAAGAGCGTCCCCAAGTACTACGGAATTTTCGCGGCGAACCTCGCGATCCTCATCGTCCAATTCTTCCCCCTGCTTGGGCTCCCGATCCTCCTTCGCCTCATCCTCTGGGCGATCCGCTATGTCTGGCTCAAGTTCATCAAGAACCGGCTGACGCCCGCGATGGCGTCGCTGAAGGAAAAGGCGGCGATTCAGCCGGCCGGCGCCGCCGCGCCTGCGGCCGCTGCGGCCGCCCCGGCCCCCGCGCCGGCCCCAGAACCCAAGAAGGAACCGGCCCCGGCCAACACGGGCTAAGTGCGCTTTCCGCCGCGCAGCACCCAGCGGGCAGCCGTGTCGATCGAGCGGCCGAGCACGGCGCCGAAGCGCGGCCGCTCCCCGTCCGCGCGGTTCTTGCCCTTGAGGATCTGGTCAATGGCCGCGTCCATCGACTCGCTTGAAAGCTCCATCGCCAGGTAGCCCATCGACACGCGGCTGGGGGCATGGGCGTCGGAGCCGCCGGTGACCGGCAGGTGCAGCTCCTCCGCCACGCGCCGCGCCTGCGCATTGTGGTGCGCCGCGCTCTGCGAGTTGAACGCCTCCACCGCATCGAAGCGGGCCGAGCGCACGACCGCCGTCGACAGGCCCGTGTAGACGCGCTCGGGGTGCGCGGCCGACGCGATCCCTCCGAGCGCATGGATTTCCTCGATCGTCTCCACCGCGCTTTTCCCCTCCTTCGGGGCGGTCTTCACGCCGTAGGCAAGGACGTGGCCCTCGCGCGTGGTCACCTCGATGCCGGGGAGGAACAGCAGCCCCTCGGCCTTGCACGCGTCGGCCATCGCGCCGTGCCCGCTCACGGTGTTGTGGTCGGTGAGCGCGAGGGCCTGGAGCCCGCGAGCCTTCGCAAGTTTTGCGATCTGCGCCGGCTCAAGCGAACTGTCGGGCGAGTGCCGCGAGTGGAGGTGCAGGTCGGCCCGCATCCGCCGTTCAAGGCGCGCGCGCCGCTTAAGAGGTTGTCGCGGGCGCTACTTGATTTTCGAGCCCGCCGGCACTTCGCGGTCGAGCCGGACGGCGCTCGCCCCGAACCCGAGGACGACCATCCCATCGCCGGCCCCGGCCGCCGCGCACGCGCGCCCGTCCTCGCTTTCCGCCGTGAAGAGCGGGACCGCGGCGAACTGGGCGATCGTGATGGTGGGGGCGCCGCGCGAGCACCCCGTGACGAGGGCGCCGGGCGCCGTCCCCTCCGCGGTGAGGATTGCGACCACGCCGCCGCCCTCGGCCGCGAGGATCATGCCTTGCGAGATTTCCCCCCGCAGCTTTGCGGGCTCGAGGTTGGCGACGATGACGCCCGTCTTGCCCTCGAGTTCCTCCGGCTGGTAGACCTGCCGCAGCCCTGCTACGACCTGGCGCGTCTCGTCGCCGAGGTCGACCTGCACGAGGTAAAGCCGGTCGGCCTTCGGATGGGCCTTCACCGAAACGATTCGCCCCGCGCGAAGGTCGAGCGGCTTCAGGGGGGAAGGGGTCAGGGGAAGTTCCTTCGACGCGGGCTTGAACGCCGCGGGGTCGATCGGCTTGATGATCGGCGAAGGCTCCGGGACCGGGCGCCCGCCAAGCGGCTCGCCGCGCGCGGCGTCCCAGTGCTGCTTGGACACCTCGCCCTCTTCCCCGACGGCCTGCCACATAAGCTGCGCTTTGTCGGGCAGGAACGGCGCCGTGAGCACCGCGAGGGTGCGCACGAGGCGTGCGCCATTGTAGAGCGCGCGCACCAGCGCCTGCGGGTTCTCCTTGGCAAGCTTCCACGGCGCCTTGTGGTCGATGTACATGTTTCCGAACTGCGAGAGGCTCAGCACCTCCTTCATCGCGGCCTTGAACTCGCAGGCGTCGAGGAGTTCGCCCGCCTTCTTGACGGCCTCCTCGATGTGCTTTTCGACCTCTGCATCGAGCGAGTCGGAGGGGACCTTGAAGTCGACCTTCGGGATCGCCGCAAACTCGCGGTGGACGAGCGTCATCGTCCGGTTGACGAAGTTCCCGAGGTTGCCGAGCAGCTCGGAGTTGTTCTTTGCCACGAAGTCGTCCCAGTCGGCCTCGACGTCCTTGAGCTCCGGCATGTTGACCGTGAGGTAGTAGCGGATCGCCGCGACTTCGCCAAGCTCGAGGTACTCTTCCATGTTCATCCCGACGCCCTTGCTCTTCGAGAACTTGGCCCCCTGGAAGAGCAGGTACTCGTTGGTGGGGACGTTCGTCGGGAGGTTGTAGCCCCCAAGGCCCATTAGCACCGCGGGCAGGATGACCGTGTGGAAGGGGATGTTGTCCTTCCCGAGGAAGTAGAACGACTCGGCCTCCGAGTCCTGCCAAAACCGCGTCCACGCTTCGGGGCGGCCGCGCAGGCGGCACGCCTCCCGGGACGCGGAGAGGTAGCCGAGCAACGCCTCAAACCAGACGTAGATCTTCTTGCCCTCGAACCCCGGGAGGGGGAAGTCGACGCCCCAGGCGATGTCGCGGGTGACGGCGCGGTCCTTGAGCCCCCCGCGCACGAAGTTGCGCGTGAAGTTGAGCACCTGGGGGCGCCAGCCGCGGCGGGTGCCCAGCCAGTTGTCGAGCTGCGATTGGAAGCGCGAAAGCGCGAAGAAAAAGTGCTCGGTGTCGCGAAGCTCGAGCGGCGTCTTGCAGAGCTTGCAACGGGGGTCCTTGAGGTCCACAGCGTCAAGGATCTTGCCGCAGTTGTCGCACTGGTCGCCGCGCGCGTCGGCCGTGCCGCAGTGCGGGCAGGTGCCCTCCACATACCGGTCGGCGCGGAACGTCGCGTCCTTCGGGCAGTACATCGCCTTCATCGTAGCCTGGTAGATGTGGCCGCGCTCGATGAGCGACTTGAACACCTCCGTGACGACCTCCTTGTGCTGTGGCGAGCTCGTGCGCGAGAAGAGGTCGAACGAGATCTGGTACTTGCCCATCAGTTGGCTGTTGATCTGGTGGAATTTCTCCGCCACCTGCGCCGGTGTCAGCCCCAGGGCCTCGGCCTGCAGCATGATCGGCGTGCCGTGCTCGTCGGAGCCCGACACGAAGAGGACGTCGTCGCCCTTCATCCTGCGGTAGCGTGCGAAAATGTCGGCGGGCAGGAGGTAGCCCGCGGGGTGCCCGAGGTGCATGACCGCGTTGGCATACGGCCACGCCGCGCAGACGAGGGTCGGTTTGCCCACGGCGAGGGCAAAGGGCGGGCGTCCATAAATCATTCGGAAGCCGGCGGGGCGCGCATCGCAAGCAGGACGTTCCACCTATAGCCGCACAGCACGCGCCAGTGCCCGGCAAGCTCCGCGTCCAGCGCACCGTCGCCCGTGTCGACGAGCAGCTCCTGAAGCGCCTCGACCTTGCGCTCGGCCGCGACGATCGTGATCCGCTTCTTGGAGACCGCCCGGATGATCTCCGGCGTGAACTGGAGGTTTCCGCGCCCAAACACGAACCCCTGATGGCCGATGACGCTCGCGATGATCTCGACAGGCCCCCCATGTTTGGCAAGCGCCGCCTTGATCTCAGCCTCCGTGGCGTCCGCCTTCAAGAGGCGCCGGCCTTGCACGAGGTCGACGCCGAGGAGGGTGTGAGGCAGGCCCATCGCTTCCATGATGGCCCCCGTGGTGGACCCGGGGCCGAGGAGGTAGAGCGTGTCGTTGTCCATCCGCTCGAGGATGTGGTCGGCAATCCCGCGCTTCGACACCTCCTCGACTTCGCCGCCGTACTCCTCCTTGGAGGCCTGCAGCAGGCCGCCGGCATCGAGCGTCTTGGCGACCCCGCGCAGTTCGACTTCGATGCGCCCCTGCCGCATCGCCTCTTCGTCCTGGTCGACGACCTCGCCGTCCACGACCTGCGCGCGCCCCTCGAGGAAGTCGCGTACAATTTCGGCCGCCGCAGCGGGGGTGAGCGCAAACACGCCCGAGTGCATCTTCACCCCGGAGGGGACTCCGAGGATGGGGACTTCCGTGCCCACGACCTCGAAGATGTCCCGCGCGGTGCCATCGCCGCCGACAAACACGATGAGCGCGGCCCCGCGCGCGAGGAACTCGCGGCACGCGCGCTGCGTGTCGGCGGCGCCAGTCACCGCCTCTTGCGGTTGGAACACCTCCTCGCGCCTGACGCCTGCGGCGGCAAGGGCCACCGCGCCCATCGGGCCGCCGGCGGTCAGCCATTGCGCCTTCGGCGCGACCTTCGCGACCGGCCGCAGGAATTCCGCCGCCCGCCCGGGCGCGCGCGGCGCGGCCCCCCGCTCGATGGCCTGGGCCAGGGCGGCCCCGTCCGTCCCCTTGAGCGCGACGCGGCCGCCCATGCCCGCAATCGGGTTGACCACGAAGGCGATGCGTGGGAGGGAGGCCATCCGCCCGCCACGCGCGCGCCGCATCTTCAACGTGCGCGTGGAGGGAGGGATTCGCTTCGGGCTTCCGAGCGAAACAAAAAGGAGCCGGGGAGGGTGTCCTCCCCGGGAAGAGAAAAAGCGCGCCCTTACTTCTTCGGCGGCGCCGGGGCCGCCGGGGCCTGACCTGCCGGAGGCTGGTCGGCGCCCTTCTTGCCCTTGCCGCGGCGCATCATGACGACCGCCCCTACGACTGCAAGCACCACGACGATGATGATCACGTAAAGCGTTGTGCCGCTGAGCAATCCGCCCGAGGCGGTGCTGTTGTTGCCCGTCCCACCCGTGCCGCCGGTGCTTCCAGTCGGCGCCGGTTCGCCGTCGAGCGCGAAGGAACTTGCTGCGGTGTCCCACACCGACTGTATCGTCGGGTAGTGCGTCGCGTTGTCGTTGGCCTGAATGATGTAGATCTTGTCAAATGCGTCCGATGCGAAAATCGTCACGCGAACGCGGTAGGGCGACCCCATGATCGAGTAATCATAGACGCACTCGCCGCCCGGCCTCCCGCCTGCGCCCGTGATCGCGTGGGGCGCCGTGACGTACGTGCCGCCCAGCATGCCCTTCCCCGTGTCGCACTGCGTGGTGGTCTGCCCGACCGTGTAGGTCGAGGTGTTTTTCGCGTTTGCGTCCGCGCCCACCGACAGGCTGATGGTCCACGACGAGTACAGGCCCTCGTTGAACGACACAGAATTGCTGTCCTCCGACGCATTCCAATTGTCGGGAACCGTGAGGTGGTAGTGGTTCGTTGCGTTCGTATACACCTGGGCCGTTGCGGGGCTGCAAATGAAGGCGAGCGCCGCAAAGCCGATAGTCACCAGTGCCAAGCGAAGTACCAAGGGGGTCAACCCGACGACTTTTCGTGTCATCGGCTAATTGTAGGGTCAGCGGGCAGATGAAATTATCGGGGGGCCCCCCGCCGTCCCGGTAAGGTTTGGCCAAGCGGCTGCCAGATAGCCGAAAAGCCGGCTACACCCCGTCGAATTCGAGGCCGCAGCGCGGGCAGGCCGGCGACCCGATGGGCATCCGCTCGCCGCAGTCGCTGCACGGCGCCAACGGGGGGTCGGGCTGTTCGGGCGCCCTTTGCGCCTCCCGCAAAGGGCGGGGGCGCCGCCGCCGTTGCCACACCGTGAACCCCGTCAAAGCAACGACGGCCGCAAGCGCCACCCCCGAAGCCCGCAACAGCAGGCCGGGCGTCAGGAAAAACGGCTCGCCGTCAACCCAGAACGAGTTCACGGCCGTGTCCCAGACCTCTGTGAGGTTCAGATACATGCCCCGCTCCGCGGACATCGAAATCTCGTAAGTGGTGTTGTAGAAATCCGAGGACAGGTCGACGATGCGGTGCCGCATGGTGCCCCTGCCCAGCGCGTAGTCGAAGGCGCACTGGGCGGCCGGACGCCCACCCCCCGTCTCGAAGGCCAGGGGTGCGACCACGTAGGTTCCGTTGTAGGAGCGCCGATAGTTCTCGCAGGTTATCTGGATCCGATCTAACAACCACACCCCTTCGTTTCGCGCGTCTGCAACATACTGGGCGCCCACCAAGAGGTACGGTCCGCAAAACGACTGCGGAAATTCCTCGAAGGATGCACTTTCCAGGCCCTCCGAAACGTTCCAACCATCGGGGACCGTGAGGTGGAAATGAGCGAGGTTATTCCCGTATTCGCGTGCTTCCGCGAAGTTCGCTGCGAATGAAAGGCAGAGCAGAAGCGAGATTGCAAAGATTGCTCCCGATCGGCGAGAGTGGGGGGAGTGCGGGCCCGGCACCACGGACGAGCAGAGACGGAACCGAGCATTGAAAGTTACGCCGAGCGTGCCTCGAGATGGAACGCATCGAGCGAAAAGAAGGGGCGGGGGCGCTTGCGCCCCCGGAAAAGGGAAGCGTCGGCTCAGATCACTTTCAGCTGCCCGAGCACCGGCTCGTAGACCTTGCCCTTGTCGAGCAATGCGTTCACCACGTCGTCGAACACGTCGCGCGCGACACCCTTCTTCGCGCAGCGGTCGATGATCTCGTCGTAGGCCGCGCCCTTCGGCCCCTTGTCCAGCTCCTTGACGACCTGGAACACGATGGCCTCCTGGTCCTCGGTTGGCTGGCCCTCGGCCGTCGAGGTCACGACGACCTCGACGGGAGCGGAGCCGCCCGCCGGAACGGCAAGTTCGATCCGTGGCTCGAGCGGCACGTTGGCTGAGGCCCGCGCTGTCGGCGACTTGGCGCTCGCCCGCCGCAGGCCCTCGAGACGCTCGGCGGCCGTGTCGTCCACGATCGAGCGCACGGCCTCGTCGGCGATGCGCGCGTAGTGCTCGACGTCGACCTCGCCGTAGAACTCGACGGCCTTCACAAGGCCCTTGGCGGTCTGCGCGGAGTAACCGAGCTTGACAAGGCCCTCTTCGGTGGGCTTGTCACCCTCCACCGCCTCGGTCATCCCGTCGACGCGCATCCGCGTCAGCTTTGCCGTCTCGACGATCCACCAGTCGCGGATCTCCGGGGTGACCTCGGTGATGTCCTCGGGCCGGAGCGACACGTAGACCGTGCCAGCCTCGGGCGAGTAGGTGCGCACCTTGCCGACGACGGCCACGATCACAGGCGTCTTGAGGGCCGCCATCTTCTTGGCCGACTCGGGTTGGTACTGGCCGGCCGAGACGTAGAAAGTCCCCGTCGGGTCGACCACACGGCCCCGGTAGAGGGGCTCCTCCGCCTGGCCGATGTTCTCGACATCCGTGAGGACCCCCACGACGAACACGCGGTTGACCATCGCACCGAGCGGCGTGACCACGTACGAGGGCGTGTATTCGCCCTCCCCCCGGATCTCGAGCTTGGAGCCGTTGAACTCCTCGGCGAAGATCCGCCACGCGACTTCCCGCTTGTTGGCCATGGGCTCACGCCTCCTGGGCGGCGAGGTAGCGTTCGACTTCCTTCTTGACGTCCAGCTGGACGGCCTCGAGCGACTTGGCGATCAGCATCAGGCCGAAGTCGTCGGCAAGCACGGGCCCGCCCATCTCGAAGGGGCGCCCGAAGAGCGCGTCCTTGAGCTCGACGCGAACCCAGTCGGAGTCCATCGTCTCGCGGGTCGTCTCGACGCACTGGTCAAGGGTCTTGCGAAGCACCCGCTCGGTGATTGCGCGGTCGGCCACGAACGAGAGGCCCCCGGTGCCGTCGTCGAGGACGGCCTTGATCCGCAGGTCCGCTTCGCCCTTGACCTTCCCGTGCACCGCGCACGAGCCCTTCTGGATGCTGCGCCGGCACTCCGTGCACCGGAAGATGAGGCCCGAGCCTTCGCGCACATCCACGATGAAGCCGCGGACGAGCACGTCCGACGCTCCGCCCCGCCGTTCGATGTCGCCCACCGCCGTGACCACGGGTTTGGCGAGCTCCTCGACCGGCGGCAGCGCGCTGGCCCCCAGCTTCTCGATTCCCGAGCGCTCGTCGAAGGTGAAGCGCGGCACGCCGCGCCACGCCTTCACGTAGCCCCCGCGCACCTTGACCACGTCGCCCTCCTTGAGGCCGACATCGGTCCAGCACGAGAATTGCGCGCGGCCCGTCTCGTCCGCGCCGATCCCCGAAAACACGCGCTTCTTGACGCCCTTCACGTCGACCTCGCGGTCCTCGATGGAGAGGATGCGGAACGTCGCTTCCACGCCGGACATCCCGTCCTTGAGGTCTTTCAGGGCCGCGGGCTTCGCGTGCGCCTTGCGGTCAAACGGCGGGACGACCGAGTCTTCGGCCTTCGTGACCGTCGCGCGGTCGCCGATGTGGATCTCGATCTCGTCGCGGAACTGCTTCGTGTAGGCGTCGCGCACGAGGATCGTGTCGCCTTTCTCGAAGGGGAACGCCGAGTGGTTCCACGCGGTGAACGGGACGGTCTTGGTGTGGTCACCGAGGATCCCGGACTTGATCTTCTTCTTGGCGCCGCTCGAGGTGATCTCCTTCTCTTGCACAAAGACCACGCGCGCGGCGAAGTCCACCGAGCGCTCGCCAGGGAGCAGGCTCTCCAGCGACTTCACCGCGGTGCGCTGCACCAGGTTGGCGTCGCCGCCGCGCTTCTCCACCAGCTTGCGTTTGGCCATCGCAATCGGCAGCCGGTAGGTGTTCACAAATTCAAGGAGCTCGCGGGTAAGCTCCTCCTTGTCCACTTTGTCTTCTCCAAGCACCCTGGCGATTTCGTCGACGTGGGGTGCAATCGTTTCCTTGCTCATCATGTGAGGCCCTCCTCGGGCATTCCGCTTCCATGGAGTGGGGCTATATGAATGGAAAAGGGGGGTGAGTGAAAGCGAACGACCTCCGGTTCCGGTGGAAGCGGAACCACAGGTGTTGTGCCGCGAGGAGCCGGAAGCACCACCCATCGCGCGCCCCGCGCGGGGCGGTTTAAATCCCACGAGCGCGGTTGATGCGCTTACTTTCGGGGCGCTTCCTTGTCAACCTCTATGCGCGCAGTCGTGAAGGGCAAGGGCGCGCCGAACGGCACGCGCATCCGGCCCGTCCCCGTCCCCAAGATCGGCCCGGACGAGGTGCTCGTGCGGGTCGACTTGGCCGGGATCTGCGGCACCGACCTCCACATCTACGAGTGGGACCCGTGGAGCCAGAAGCGCATCAAAGTCCCGCTGGTCTACGGCCACGAGTTCGCGGGGACCGTCGACAAGGTCGGCGGCGGCGTGAAGGGCATTGCCAAAGGCGATTTTGTGTCGGGCGAGGGCCATTTTGTCTGCTGGCGCTGCAACGCTTGCCGGACGGGAAACGCGCACGTGTGCGAGAACCTGAAGGTGCTCGGCGTCGACCTGCCGGGCGTGTTTGCCGAGTATGTGAAGCTCCCCGCGACGAACATCGTCCACAACGACAAGCGCATCCCGCTGCGGGTCGCGGCTGTGCAAGACCCGCTTGGCAACGCCGTGCATACCGCGTTTTCCGGGCGGCCCACGGGGCACACCGTGGCCGTCCTCGGGTGCGGCCCGATCGGGCTGATGGCCATCGCCGTAGCGAAGGCCGCCGGCGCGCGCTCGGTCGTTGCCATCGAGAAGAACGAGTACCGCCAAGCCCTTGCGCGAAAGATGGGCGCGACCCAAGTGTTTGGCGACACCGACGAGGCGCTCACCGAGGTGCGCGCGATGACGGCAGGCGCCGGGGCCGACGACATCTACGAGATGAGCGGCCACCCCAAGCTCCTTGAGCTCGCGCTCAAGATGTCTAAACCCGCAGGCGGCATCCACATCCTCGGCATCTACCATGACGAGCAGGTGCAGGTGGCCGTGAACGAGATCGTGTTCAAGGGGCTCAACATCCACGGCATCCACGGGCGGCGCGTGTTCGACACCTGGACGCGGATGCAGGGGCTGCTCTTGTCGGGCAAGCTCGACATCGACCCGGTGTTCACCCATGAATACCCGTTCGAACAATTCGACGAGGCCATGCAGACGATGGCGAGCGGCAACTGCGGGAAGGTCACGCTTCACTGGTAACTTCGCTTGTAGAGATAATAGACAGGAGGACTCCCTTTGCCGACCCGCGACCCCGTTGGTTTCCTGCGTACTGAGTACGACAGCCTCGTGGCCCAGGACCTCGACTGGCGCATCAAGGCGCTGCGGGGGCCGTCGCTGCCGCGCGCAAACGTCGGCGGCAAGGAGAATGTCATCGTCCTCTGCTCGAACAATTACCTCGGCCTGTCGACCCACCCCAAGGTGAAGGCGGCGGCCGCCAGGGCCGCGCGCACGCACGGGGGCGGCTCGGGTTCCGTGCGCCCCATTGCCGGGACGATGGACCTCCACGAAGAACTCGAGCACACGATTGCCCACTTCAAACATCAGGAAGCCGCGCTCGTCTACCAGTCGGGGTTTGCGACCAACGCGGGGCTGATTCCCCAGCTGGTCGGCGAGGGCGACGTCGTCATTTCGGATGAACTCAACCACGGCTCGATCATCGACGGTGTGCGCCTCTCACGGGCCGAGCGGATGGTCTACGCGCACAATGATGTGGGGGAACTCGAAAAGCGGCTCGAGGAAGCGGAGGCGAAGAAGTACCGCCGGATCCTGATCATCAGCGACGGGGTGTTTTCGATGGACGGCGACATCGCGCCAGTCGACCAGATCGTGAAGGTGGCCGAACCGCACGGGGCGATGATCTACATCGACGACGCCCACGGCGAGGGCGTGATGGGCCAGGGCGGTCGCGGGATCGCTTCGCACTTCAAGGTCGAAGGGAAGGTGCAGGTCGAGATGGGCACCTTCTCGAAAGCGTTCGGGGTCGTGGGCGGCTATGTGGCCGGCACGAAGGACCTGCGCAACTTTGCGCTGAACAAGTCCAGGACCTGGCTGCTCTCGGGGTCGCACCCGCCTGCCGTTGCGGCCGCCTGCACGGCGGCGGTCAAGGTGCTGGAGAGCGAGCCGAAGTGGGTGGACAAGCTTTGGAAGAACACGAATTACTTCCGCAAGCAGCTGGTGAAGCTGGGGTTCGACACCGGGAAGTCCGTGACGCCGATCATTCCCGTGATGACCGGCGAGTCGTCGAAGGCCAAAGCGATGAGCGAGGCGCTGTTCGAGCAGGGGGTGTGGGCGCTGCCGATCGTGTACCCGATGGTCGCCAAGGACAAGGCGCGCATCCGGACGATCAACAACGCGAAACTCACGCGCAAGGACCTGAATGAGGCGCTGGCGGCCTTCGAGAAGGCGGGTCGGCAAGCGGGCGTGCTATAGCGCCGGCCCGAGAAGCAGCGAGATTCCGACGAAGTCGGAGTGCGAAGGCCGGAACACTTCGGCGGAAGCCGTTGCCGCGCGGTGCGCGGGCGAGGCGTCGCCGACCGCAAGCTGCGTCTGGTTCAAGGCGGTAAGCGCGACCAGGTAATTGCGGCCGAGGGCCTTTGCAAGCGGCGCCGCGAGGCCCGCGATCGCCGCCTGCATAGCCGACGCGTTCCATTCACCCGGGGCGCATTCCGCAGCAAAGCACGACGCGGCAAGCGCCTGCTGGAGCGAGGTCCCGTCCGCCGCGTCCGAAGCGAGGAGCGCTCCCAGAAATTCCTGCGCCAGGCGCCGCTCGGCGTCGGCGGAGGCCGGCGGGGTCCCCGTCGTGGCCAGCACGCCACCGATCACGGCGGTCGAGACGATGAGCACGCCGAAGGCGCCGTAGAATGCGGAAAAGCCGCGCCTGTTGCCCCGGATGGCGAAGCTGGATTTCATTCGACGGCCACCCCAACGCGGAGGATGCCAGGCAGGACCCGGCCGTCGTCGAGCTCGACGGCGACCGGTTCCGATACGAGGAGGACGCGCGCGCCGAGGTCCACGGTTTGGCCGACCATCAAGACCTCATCGCCGGCCGACACCGCGCGCAGCGCGGCGACCCGCAGGCCGGCGGGGTGGAATGCCAAAGTCGCGTTGCCCGCCCGCACCTGCTGTGCCTTCGAGAGCGACAGTGCGCCGCTCCGCCCCTGCAGGGCGGGGTCCTCCGAAAGCGCGTCGAGCACAAGCTGCGCTTGCTCGCGCGCCCGTTCTTGGAGCGAGCGGTCGTGCGCGGCGCCGGTCGCGGCGTGCACCGCGGCCATGACCGCGCCGACACACATCATGATTACAACCATCGCGGCAAGCGCCTGGTTCACTTCCCCGGTGGCCGTCCGGTTGCGGCGCAGGCGCATCGTCGGCCCTCCCGGTTCAGCTCGACCGCGGCGTGCGCGGCTTGCGCTCGTGCGCCGGGGCGTGGCCTGCGAACCCGAGGCGGGCGAACGCCTCCTCGAACTCTTTGTGCGCCTCTGCGAATGAGGCTACCTGACCCTCAATTTCGGCCTTCATCGCAAGGGCCCGTTCGATCGTCGAAAGCCCCATCCACCATGGCACGGCGGCCCTGGCTTCCTCCTCTTCCATCGCACGCTTGATTTCTCGCAGGTTCCCCACGGTACTCCCTGAGCTAAGGGGGTCGTCCAGGGTATAAGGCGGGAGCGAGAAACCCCTCTGAAGCCTGATCATTAATCAAAGGCCACGGCCCACCCCCCACCTGCCCAGGTGGGGTGCTTTGACCTGCAAGGGGAGGGCGCTTTCACTCACCCCTCTTGGAGACTTATCTACCGCTCCGCGCGTGAGCGGCTTCGCTGGGGAACAAAACGCCAGGGTGGCAGAGCCCCGGAATGCGCCCGATTTAAGATCGGGCCGGCCCACGAAGCCTTCGCCGGTTCAAATCCGGCCCCTGGCGCCCTGGCACCCTACGATTCGGGGCCCGATTGATAATGGTTGTTTCCTAGAAGTGGCGGCGGGGGGCGTCTTACAGCCCGCTCACAAACGCCTCGATCCGGTCGAGCGCCTTCTCGATCTTCGCGTACGCCGTCGCGTAGCTCGCCCGGAAGTGCCCTTCCCCGGCCAGCCCGAACGCCGACCCGGGCACCACGGCCACACGCGCTTCGTGGATCGCCCGCTCGCAGAATTGGTCCGAATTGAGGCCGGTGGCCTCGATCGACGGGAACGCGTAAAACGCGCCGTGGGGCTCGGAACACTTGAGGCCGATCTTGTTGAACCCCTGCACAATCAGCTTGCGCCTGCGGTCGTACTCCTTGCGCATCCCCTCGACCGAGTAGGCCGTCTGCTTGCTGTGGAGCGCCTCGATGGCGGCCGCCTGCGCGGGCGTGGGCGCGCACATGATCGAGTACTGGTGGACTTTCATCATCGCCCCGATGACCTCGCTGTTGCCGCAGGCGTAGCCGAGCCTCCAGCCGGTCATCGCGAACCCCTTGGAGAACCCCGAGATTACGATCGAGTGGTCCTTCATCCCCGCCAGGCTGGCCACCGAGGTGTGCTTCTCCCCGTAGACGAGGTCTTCGTAGATCTCGTCGGAGATCAGGTAGCAGTCGGCGTCCTTGGCGACCTCCGCGACCCCCTCCACGGCCTTCTTGCCGTAGAGCGCGCCCGTCGGGTTGCACGGGTTGTTGATGATGATTCCTTTGGTGCGTGGCGAAATCGCGTCGCGGATGGCGTCAGGGTCGAGCCCGAAGCCCGTGGCGGGGTCGGCGTCCACCGTGACGACCTTGCCGTGCGCGAAGGTGATGTCGGGCCTATAGGACACATACGAGGGGTCGACGACGATGAACTCGTCGCCGGGGTCGGCGATGGCGCGGATGGCCAGGTCGACGGCTTCGCTTGCCCCGACGGTGACGAGCACCTCGTCCTTCGGGTCGTAGGCGGCCTTCGTGCGCTTGTAATACCGCTCCGCAATGAGCGCGCGCAGTTCGAGCTTGCCCCAGTTGCTGGTGTAGTGCGTGCCGCCCGACAGGAGGTCCTGCACCCCCGCGCGCGTGATGAACTTCGGCGTGTCGAAGTCGGGTTCGCCGACCCCGAGCGAGATGATGTCCTTCTCTGCGGCCGCGATGTCGAAGAACTTGCGGATGCCCGAGGGGGGCACGGAGCGCACGGACTGCGCGATTCCGCGTGGCATGGCTTCCCGCCATCCAGCGCGGGATATTCAAGGTTAAGGGAGGGCCGGCGGCGCGTTCCGGCCGGTTCCGTGGGGCGCCCCGCGGCGGGCCGGCCGAAAGCGATTTGTAGGCCCGCCGTCCAACCGTGGCGCGTGCGCCGCAGCGCGTGGCTTCCCCTACTGCTCTCGGCAGCCGCGCTCCTCGCGGCCGCGTTTGCAGCCGCCTCCGCGTCGGCGGCAACGACCACCATCTTCCACCCGACCAACGGCTCGTGGACGGCGTCGAGCTCCGTGACCCTTGACGGATTCGCCACGGCCCCGCTCAACGACTCGCGGACGTTCTCGACCCCCGCGGACTTCGCGGGGGGGACGTTTGACAATACGACCGCGCCCCCGGGCGGCGGCCTTTCCATCGCCAAGAACGGGACGACCTTCCGGTACGCGGAGAACTTCAGCGGGAAGAGCGGCTTGGGGGTGGCGGCGGCGGGGGCGGAGTGGACGAGCGCCGACTATGGGTGGAACGTCGGTTCCAACGGGTCGTCCGTCCTTGCCGGCTCGCCCTCCGCGGCGCTGCGCGACCTCTGCCCGGCGGACGCCTGGTGGCGTGCGCTTGCGCCCGGGCCGATCCTCAACCTCACCCTGTCCTTCCGCTATGGAGTTACAGGCGCCGCCGGGGCCAGGCTCCTCGTGGGGCTGAATTACGAGGGCGTGTCCTCCGACGCCCTGTTGCTGGTGAATGCCTCGGGCTCCGGCCAAAGCGACCGCATGTATGGGGGCGACCTGACGGCGCTCGTTGCGGGCCGCTCCTCCTTTTTCCTGCACTTCCGCGCCGCCGCCTGCTCCTCGGGCGGCCGCCTGGCCTTCGACGACCTCCAGGTCAACGTGACGGTCGCCGACGTGCCGGGGGCGCCCGCCGTAACGGACCTCGACGACTTCTCGCTCGGGCTACGGGCCGCGTGGTACCGGCCGATGCCGCCCGGCGAGAGCGCGCACTGGGACATCGCCGGCCTTGCGCCCGCGGACCGGACGCTCGGCTCGGCGGCCGACAACGAGGGGAGCATCTACTACCGCGTCGCAACGCTCGCGCCGATCGTCAGCGCGGAGGTGACCTTCTGGTTCGACTGCCAAAGCCCCGCTTACCTTGAACTCTACCTGTCCCCGGGCCTTGGCCAAAACGAATCGCTCGTCATGCAGGCGGGGGGCTCCAACGGGACCTACTCGGGCCCGCTTGAAGTCCCCGTCGGGCAGAGCGCCTTTGTGCTGCGGCTGTGGGCGCGGGGTTCACCGGTGCCCAACGCCTGCCGCATGGACGACTTCAACCTGTCCGTCGCCTCGGATGCGGCCGCGCCGGGCTTCGCCCGGGGCTCGTACGTTTCGGCCCCGATCGCTTTTGACCAGCCCACCGCGCTGCGCGTCCTCGCCTATGGCAGTGCGCGCCCCCCCGGCTCGTCCACGGCGGTGGCCGTCCGCACCGCCTCGGGGGGCTCCCCCTGGACGGCGTGGATTTCTGTCCCCAACGGTTCGGTCCCCGCCGTTGGCCTCGCCTCGACCGTCCAATTCCGGGTCGACCTCGATGGCGCCGACATGCTGGGCTACGCGGACCTTGCTTGGCTCAGGTTGCAGTTTGCCGCCATCACGGGCGTCGAGCTCTCGATCGATGGCGGCGCCTCGTGGCGCCCTTGCACGACCCGGCCCGCCGACGCCGTGGGAAACCTGTACTGGAACCTGACGCTCACGCTGCCGCCGGGCCTCACGGTCGTGTGGGTCCGCACCAACGACACGGTCGGCCCTGGCGTGCCCGTGATTATCGCGCTCGGCTACGACGGGATTCCCCCGACCGCCCCCGGTACGCCCGTTGCCCCGCTCCTCACCGGCAACCCTTCGCTCTCATGGAATTGGACGCCAGCCACCGACATCGGCCTTGGCATCGCGCTCTACCGCATCCGGCTCGGGACAAGCGACGGCGGCGGCGAGGTGCTCAACAATACGAGCGTGGCCTTGGCGCTCGCATATGGCTATCCGTCGGGCGCCGACGGCACGCGCTACTCCTTTGCCGTGCGCGCATGCGATCGGGCGCTCCTCTGCGGCCCCTGGAGCCCCTCGGCCACCACCGTCGTCGACCTGACGGGCCCAAGCGCGCCAAGCGCCGCCGGCCCTTCCGGTTGGGTGGCGGGCACCAGCGCCTCATGGGACTGGACGGCCGCCTCCGACCCCAGCGGGGTCGCAAGCTACCAGGTCGTCATCGCGCGCGACGCGCTCGGCAATGACTCGAGGCTCACCGCCGCCACCGGAGAGCTCCACTTTTCCCTCACGGACGGCGCGCAGAATTCGCCCTATAATTTCTTCGTCCGAGGGGTGGACGCCCTCGGCCACGTGGGGGCGCTTTCCCTCGCGGTCGGGCCGCTCTTCTTCGACGACACGGCCCCGACCAGCCCCATCGGCGTCCATGCCCCCGCCTCCCCGACGAACCAATTGCCGCTCGCGTGGAGTTGGGAGGGCGCATCCGATTCAGGCTCCGGGCTCGTGGGCTTCGAGGTGGCGCTCGGCGCCGAGCCCGGGGGCAGCGACCTCTTGGACTGGACCGCCGTACCCGGGCCGGCGTTCGAACTTCACGCCGCCCTTAGCGGGGTGCAGTACTTCGCCTCCGTGCGCGCCATCGACGCGGTCGGGCACCGGTCTCTGTTGGCCGCGGCCGCCGACCCGGGGTGGGCCGACCTCGAAGCGCCGCCGGCCCCCGACCTGCTCGAACCGCCGTCCCCCACTTCGCTCCACGCCGCGGTCTTCACATGGCAGCGGCTTGAAGACCCGGGCGGCGCGGGCGTCGCTGGCTACTATTACGACACGCCGTCGCGCTACGACCAAAGCTCGCACCAGCTCCCGGGGAGCGCGCTGTCGGTCGCCCTCAACGGGACGGACCGGGACACCCTCCGTTTCCGCATCCGCGCGTTCGACCGCGCTGGCAATCTCGGGAATTGGTCGCAGGTCGTGGCCGTCGTTTTTGACTGGACGGCGCCAGGGCCCCCCACCGGACTCGTCGCCGTCGTTGCGGGCACCAACGTGACGCTGACCTTTCATCTGCCTGACCGCGGCCCGTTCGATTTCGCGGCCTTCGTGGTGTCGGTGGGGACCTCGGAGGGTGCCCATGATCTGGTGTCCGACGCCCGGGTCACGAACGGCACCGACTCCTTCAGCTACTCCTTCACGGGCAAGGTGGGGTACCTGTACTATGTGCGTGTCGCGGCGGTGGACCCTGCGGGCAATGTCGGGCCGCCGGCCAGCACGACCGTGCGCGTCGAGCGGCCCTCCGCCGGAGGTTTGGACCTCGGAATGGTCACGATCGGCCTACTGCTCGGGGTGGTCGTGGCTGCCGGCACGGCCGGCGCCGTCGTCATCGCCCGCAAGCGTCGCGCGAAGTAAACGCGGGGCCGCTGCGCTCCCCCTTTCCCCAAAGGCTCAATTCAGGCCGCCCTGTTCGCGCGCAGGGCGCTCCACCTGTTCGTCCGGCTCCTTCGCGAGGACCTCGCGCGCGGCTCCACCATCAACATCGGATTCACGCTCTCCAACCTGCTCCTCCAGCTCGTCTCGGGGCTAGCGCTTGCCGTGTACCTCGGGCCTGAGGGGGTCGGCGCCTTCGCCATCGGGATGCTCCTGCTCGACACCGTGATGGCCCTTGTCCACCTGCCCGGCGTCGCCTTCGTGCGCGAATTCGCCTCCGACGAGCGCGAAGAGGCGCTGGCCACGGTGGCCGCGGTGAAGCTCGCCCTCTGCATCCCGGCATCGGCCGCGGTGCTGCTCCTCTCGGGGCCGCTCGCCTCGCTCTTCGGCGTGCCCGCGACGATGATCGCGGTCCTTGCCATGTACCCGCCGCTGTCGGCCGTCGCTTCGGTGGCGACCATGGTGTTCGAGGCACGCCGGAAGATGGTGCGCCGGAACATCGCGAGCCTCACGGAGAACGCCGCGCGCGTGGCGGCCGTGCTCTTCCTCACCTCAGGGGCTGCCTCCTTCGCGTCGAAGCCGGAGGCGGCCTCCTTCGCGTGGGTCGCGGGGGCCGCGCCCGCCGCGGTCGTGTCCGTATTGCTCGCAGGGCTGCCGCGCCTGCGCCTCGCGCGCCCGTCGAAGGCGCGCGAGTACTTCGCGTTCGGGTGGCGCACGACCATCGCGCAGCTCCTGCAGAAGCAACTGCTGTGGGTCGGCACCGCCGCCGTGTACCTGGCCTTCCTGCCCGCGTCGCTGCAGGTGGCGCAGGCGCAGTCGGGCCTGTTCAAGACGGCCTACGCGCTCATGTTCTACATCGTGCTCCTCGGCTCCGCGATTCCCGGGATGCTCTACCCCATGCTTGCGCGCGCGTTCGCTCTGACCGACGACGCCGAGCGGCGCCGCCAGACCCACCGCCTCGTGTCGCTTGCGTTCTACTACGAGGTGTTCCTGTCCATCCCGCTTGCCGCCGCGCTGGTGATTCTCGGCCCATGGGCCTTTGCCACGGTGCTCCCGGGATTCGGGGCCGCCGCACCGGTCGCCCAGTTGTTGTCGCTGTCGGGCGTCCTGTTTTGCCTCACGCTCCCGGCGGCGGTGGCCCTGCCGGCGGCCAACCGCCCCGACCTGACGCTGCGCCTCTTTCTCCTTACCGCGGGCGTGGCGCTCGCGCTGAACGTGCTGCTCGTGCCGCAGGTGGGGCAGTGGTACGGCGGCTCTACCGGCGCCATCCTCGCCGATTGGGCGACGGCGGCAGCGGGCCTCGTCTACTCCCTTTTGCTCGTCCGGCGCGTCGGCGTACCGTTCCCGTCGTACGCCACCTTCAAGGAGGCGCTCAAGAAGACCGCGCGCCCGCCGGCGGCTTGATGCCGCTGCCTCAGCCCGGCGCCGCCGCCTGGAACTGCGCGAGCATCCCTTCGGCGTAGCTGCGCCAGCTGAGGTGCGTCCGGCCGAAGGCGGCCCCCGCCTGGCCGAGCCGCGTGCACAACTCCGGGCTCGCGTGCAAGGCGCGCAGGTGCTCGGTAAGCGCGGCCACATCGCCGTGGTCGAAGAGCAGGCCCGTCTTGCCCGGTTCGATGACTTCCGAGACTCCCGCGGCCCGCGAAACGACCACGGGCTTGCCCGCGACCATGGCCTCGGTGACGTTCAGCCCCCATGTTTGGTCGGCGGGGAACACGAGCGTGTCGCACGCGGCGTAGAGGTCAGCAAGCTGGGGGTCCGAGAGGCCCTCGAGCAGGCGCACATGGCCCGCGAGCTGCGCTGTTTGGACGGCGGGGCCGTAGGTCGCCTTCACGGCTTGGCCTACAAGGACGAGTTGGGCGTCGGGCGCGTGCGGGAGCAGGCGCCTCAGCGCCTCGATGGCGTCCGCTTGGCCTTTCCAGGGTGCGGCGTAGCCGACATGGAGGATCGTGAAGCCGGAGTCGAGCGCGTGGGCCGCGCGCGCGCGCCCGGCGTCAGCGGCACCCGGCGGGGGCGCATCGACGCCGCTGTGCACGACCGCCGATGGCATGCCGTACAGCTTGCGCACGCGCTCCTCGTTCTTCCGGTCGAGCACCACGATCCCGCGCATCGCGCGAGCCGACGGCGCGTCGACGATCCGCAGGAACACGCCCTCGGGGTCGAGGCCCCCGAGCCGCGCGCCCGCGAGCCTGCGCTGCCACACCCGGCGCTGGAGCGGCTGGTGGAGCCAGAACGGCGGCTCATTGCACATCCACACCGCGGGCACGCCCGCACGGCGCGACGCCTTCGCCGCGGCCCAGTTGCTCGTTGCGTCGTGGCAGTTGATGACCTGCGCGCCGCGCAGGTCGGCGCGGCGAAGACCGAGGATCGTGGCGCGCCGAAGGCCGTCGAGGTTCGCACGGTTGCCCACCGAGGACAGCACGCGCTCGGGGGCTGAGGGGCCCCAGACCTCCACTTCCAGCTTGTCGATGAGTTCAGGGTAGCACTTCGCGCGGTCCATCGAAGGCGTGTACAGGCGCGTCTCGTGCCCCATCGCATTCAGTTCGATCGCCAGGCGCAGCGCCTGGCGAGCGCCGCCCCCTGGAATGTCAAGCGGGGTCACGAAGAGAGCGACCTTCAAGGCGAGAGGCCCCCCGGCCGCGCAAGGTCACCGACGCTGCACCCGAGCAGTTTGGCGTAGAGTTCCAAGTGCTGCGAAGCGGCGATGTCCCAGCTGTACGTTGAGGCTCGTTCAATGCCCGCGCGGATGCGCGCCTCACGGCCTTCGACGTCGACCGCCGCCTTGTAAAGCGCTTCGGCGAGCGCGCCTACATCCTGCGGGTCGGCAAGTTCCACAACGCCCTCGCCGGCGTCGACCAGCGGAGGAATTCTCGACGCGGCCACCGGCGTGCCGGCGGCCATCGCTTCCAGCACGGGGATGCCGAGCCCCTCCCAAAGCGATGGGAAGAAAAGCGCGCGGGCGCCGCGGTAAAGGGCGGCGAGCGCCGCGTCGTCGACGGGCCCCATGATGTCCACGCGGTCCTTGACCGGCGAGGCGGCAAGCGCGGCCTCGAACTGCGCCCACCCCCACCCCTTGCGCCCAACCACTTTCCACCGAATGGTCGGGAATCCCACGGCCACCTGCTCGAAGGCCGCCAGAGCGCGCACGAGGTTCTTGCGCGGCTCGATCATGCCGACGCTTACGATGTAGGGCGGGCCCTCCGTGCGGGCCGGGCCGGGGAAAAAGATCTCGTGGTTGACTCCGTAGTAGATCACATGCACACGTTCCTCGGCGTGCGGGAAAGCCTTGAGAAAGTCCCGCCCGCTTGCCGCCGAACCCACGACCACGTGGTCGTCCTCGCGCAGCTCCGACCGGCGGAGGAACCCCTTCACGGTCTCGGGGGCGTGGCGCTCGGGCATCGTGAGGGGAGTCACATCGTGGACGGTGACGACGCGGGCGCGGACACGCTTCGTGATCGGCATGTAGCTGCCCGTCGAATGGTAGAGGTCGAACCGGTGCCGGTCGGCGTAGGCGCCCTCGGCCAGCCGCGTGGCGACTTTCATGCGCATGGCTTGTCGATTGGCGTCGAACAGGTAAGGGTGCGTGAGCAGGCGGCCGGCGATCGTTAACGCGTTTTGGCGCATGGCCTCGCGCGCGCCGGGATAGTGCAAGGTGGCCTGCTTCAGCACCGGCGGGGCGCCTGGCCCCACGGCAATCTCGCTAAACGGCTGGTGCACGATAAGGTGCAGGTCCGTGCGCGGAGCGAGGCGCTTCACGAGCTCGCTCTGGTAGCGGCCGATGCCGGAGGGCTTGCCAAACGCCTCGTGCGCCCCGAAGGCGATGGCCGGCGCCTTGCGGCCTTCAACTGCCATCGCCGCGAGCATCCGGAGCGCTCGGGTTAATGGTTTGCGCCGACCCAAGCGCCCCGCCGGCCCACAGGTTCTTTGGAACCCCCAGGGGATGGCCGGCCGTGCAGGACGGCGCAGGACTCCTCCCGATCTCCACGATCACGGTGGGCTACAGGGGCGCCGAACACCTGCGGCGCATGCTCGATTGCCTGCTGTCGAGCGACCCGCCACCGGCGCAGGTCATCGTGGTCGACAACGCGTCGCCCGAGCCGCTCGAACCGGTTTTCGGTGCGTTTGCCCCCCTGGCGCGCAGGCGGGGAATCCGCCCCCTCTTTGTAAACGCGGAAAAGAACCTGGGGTTCGGCAGAGGCAGCGCGCTCGGGCTGCAGCAGGCCACCGAGCGCTTCGTGATGCTCGTGAACCCCGACACGGAGTTCGAGCCCGCGACGCTGCGGACGCTGCTTGCCGCCGCCGAAAAGCTGCCCGAACCTTGCGCCGTCCAACCCCTGCTGCTGTTTGCAAAGCGCAGGGACACCATCAATTCGGCCGGCATCGCGGCCTACCTCGACGGCACCTTCATCGACATGCTCTCGGACGCCCCCCTGGATCGGCTCCGCGCAAGCGGGCCCACCGAAGTCGGGGCGGTCACGGGGGCCTGCGCGCTGTTCCCGCGCAACTTTGCGGAGCGTTTCGGCTTTTTCGACCCCGAGTACTTCCTCTACTTCGAGGACGCGGACCTCGGCCTGCGCTGGCGGCGGCTCGGCGTCCGCGCGTACCTCGTGCCCGACGCCATCATGTATCATGTGTGGCACGGCTCGACCGGCGAAGCTCGAGGCGAGCTTGAAGTGGAGGTGTTCCGCAACCAGATCAAGACGGTGGCCAAGAATTACCCGCCGCTGGAGGCCGCGGTTTCCGCGCTTGTGTGGGCCGCGGTCACGGTCTCGTACCTCGCCTGGCGCGGCAAGCCGCAAGTCGCCCGGCACCGGATGCACGCAGCGGCCGGGGAACTTCGCCGCCTTCGCCTCCTGCTTGCCGCGCGCCGCAAGGTGCGGGCGCTCGGCCCCGATTCGCTCGTGAGGCCGTGGATCGTGATTCCGAGGCGGCCGCACGCCGCGCACCCGCCGATGCGGCGGTGAGCGCGCGGCATCACAAGCGGGCAGGGCCAACCTTTATCGAACGCCCGTTCGTCCAGGCCGTTGGGTATCTTCTTGGGCAAGCTCTCCTGCCTAGGTGTGGTCGCCTTCCTGACCGTTTCGGCGATCCTGCCGACTGCGTTGCCGGCTTCGGCCGCGGCAAGTTCCGTCACGACATTCGTTGACGGGGCGGATTCGCGGACCGTCGCTGTCGGGTTCCTCCCCGACCGCGCGTTTGCAGGGACGCTCCGTTTGCCGAGCCATGCGAACATCAATGCGGCTTCCCTGTCGCTTGAGGGCCATGGGCGGCTGGTGACGACGTTGACCACTGACGGGGGCTCCGCCGGGTTCAGCGCGGGCTACGACGGGACCGATGTGACCGTTGACGCCGGCGGCATCACGCTTGCAAAGCGCACGGGTGCCGTAACCTTCGCAGGCCCGGCCCTTGATGCGGGCACTTTTGCGGGGACAACGCGGGGTTCTGCCGGCGTCGCGGCCTCTGCAACCGGGGGAACCTACCTCTCGCCGGCCATCGCATTCGATGGTGCAAGTTACGGCCACCTCTTCGCGTTGGCCGAGGTGCCGCCCGGCAGCGCACTCATGTTTGACGTGGAAGCAGAGGGGGGCCCGACCCTGCTCACGGGCATCAAGCCGGGCGACCTGATCGCGCCCACCCAGCTCCCGTCCGGGGCGATCAAAGTGCTCGCGCACTTCGTGCTCAACATGTACGGGCAAAGCCCCCTTTTGGTCGAGGTGGGCGTGGGCCATGCGATCGAGGATGGAGGCCTTGGCGCTCCGGTCCACCAGACCACGGAAGGCGCGTTGTGGGCGCCCGGCTCCGTACAACTTGCCCAAGGCGGCGCGCCCTTCGACGAGGCGCCGTCGAACCCGATCCTCCGGGGCGCGGCCGGCACCTATTGGCAGTCCGGGCTCGCCCTCGGAAGCGCGCTCACCTTCGGCTCGCAAATTTGGCTGTACTTCGAGTCGAGCGACGCGGTGGACGAGACCCACATTGGGCGCGCGACCTCGGACGACGGCGGCGCGTCGTGGACCGTCGACGCCGTCCCGTTGATGAACGAAACGGGTGCCGGCTGGGAATCCGTATCGATCCACCACCCGATGGTGCTCGACACCGGCTCCGGCCTCATGATGTGGTTCACGGGCTTCAGCGGCTCCACGTGGTCGATCGGCGTTGCGACCTCGCCCGACGGAATCACCTGGACGCGGAACCCGGGGAACCCGGTGCTGACGACGAACGTATCAGGGTGGGACAACGGAGAAGGCGTGTTCCGCGGCTCAGTGGTGCGGCTCGGCGCGACTTACTTCATGTATTACACGGGCCGCACCATGGCCTCCACCGTCAAGTCGATCGGCGTTGCGACCTCCACCGACGGCCTCAACTGGACCAAATACGCCGGGAATCCCGTCATCCAGGGCGGGTCGTACGCCCCTGCTTCCTTCGAGGCCTGGGGCGGGGGGCAGCCATACCTCGAGGGTGGGGTTGTGTACCTCCCGTGGACATGCGCGTCGGGACCGACGTCGTACGACATATGCCTCTCGAGCTCAACGGATGGCTTCACGTTTGTCCACGACGGCAGGAACCCGATCATTACCGCCGGAGACGGAGCCTGGGATGCCACCACCACGAACGACCCCGTGCGCGTGGTGGACCCGGCGACGGGGGTCGCACGAATCCTCTACGACGCCCGCGACGGCGCTCCCCCGCCGCTGTCCCTCGGGATGGCGTTGGAAGGCCGCCTGTCGGCAGGCACGGTCTCTACGACGTGGGCCATCGGCCCGGACCCCCCGCTACGCTTCACCTCGCTGGTGGCCAATGCAGCGCTCCCGAACGGCACTTGGCTCGACGCGTCCCTTGAGGTGTCTCCGGACAACGTGACCTTTTCGGCCCCCGAAGCACTGAACCTCAACGATTCCTCCATTGTCACACCCCCCGCGCGGTTTGTGCGCATGACGTTTCACTTTTCGAGCAGCAACGCATCCCGGACGCCGGAACTTCGGGGATGGCGCCTCGAGTTCAGCGAGTTTGTCCGCAATGGGTCGTGGCGCTCCGCGCTTTTCGCGCAGCCGGGCACCATGCAGAGCGCAGCGCTGAGCGTGGTGCACACCACGCCCCTGGCGACCGGATCGTACGTTTACGTCTCCAACGACGGCGGGTCGGCGTGGCAAAACGCCACGGCCATTGCGTCCGGGTTCCCAGCCAACGGCTCGGCGTTGCGCGTGCGGTTCGACCTTGAGGGGACGGCCTCCGCTGCCCCCGTAATCTCCGCCTACTCCGCGACGCTTGGAATCTTTAGCCTGCCCCGAGACGTCACGCTGCGCCTCGCCGACGGTAGGCTCATCGCCTCCGTCCCCGGGGATCTCGGCGCTGCGACCGTGGTTCCCCTCCAGACGGACGAGCTCGCGATTCTCGCGTTGTCGGCCCCGCCCGCGGGCGTTTTCTTCGACGTGTACGTGGCCTCCGCGACGCCGGGAAATGTAACAATCTCAGGGATCGACATTGCCCTGGTCGTTGCGGACCAAGGCGGGACGGCGCCGGCGCCTGCTGGCGATTTCGGGCCGCTGTCGATCGTGCTCCTACTCGTTCTCGCCGCCGTGGCAGCCGCGGCCGTCATCGACGCGACGAGGTCGAGGCGCCGCCTGCGCGACGCGCCGGCCCCCAAGCCGCCGGGCGCCCAGCAGCCGCCCTCCGCTCCATAGGAATTGGTGGGGCCGCCAGGAGTCCAACCCGGACTGCGTGGTTCCAAGCCACGGGTGCTCGCGTTACACTACGGCCCCGCGGTGGGACCGCAGCGAATCGAACGCCGATCTCCTGGTCTGGAGCCAGGCAGACTCCCTTTGTCCTACGGTCCCGTGTCCGCGAGCTATCGCGGGTCTGGTGGCCGGGGCCAGCAGGTCACGGTGGCCAACGCGTGCGCAGCGCGGCGGCTCGATTCCGTGGACATCGCAACGGTTGCCATTTTGGCCGCCTCGAAATGGCGAGCCCCTGCTCTTACTTCAAACCTGCGCCGAACCAACGCCACCGCTCGAACGGAAGAAAATCGGGCCCGCGAGGCGAGCCGAAAAGGAGCGGAAAAAGTTCAGCCGAATGATTGCCCGCACCCGCAGGTGGAGGTCGCGTTCGGGTTGTCGATCTTGAACCCGCCGCCCATCAGGGTCTGCACGTAGTCGATGGTCATGCCGTCGAGGAGCGGGGCCATCTCGCCGCGGACGTAGATCTTGACGCCCTGCTGTTCGATGACCTCGTCGCCCTCTTCGGGGGACTTCTGGAAAACGAGTCCGTATTGGAACCCTGCGCAGCCGCCGGGCTGGACGAGGATCTTGAGGCCCTCGCCCTCCTTGCCCATTTCCTTCATGGCCTTCGTGAGTTCGGTTGCCGCAATCTCCGTGACGGTCACTTGCATTTGACGCACCTTCGCAGGCTAATTGTGGAGCGCCCCGTATTTAAGCATTACATGGCACGTTCCAAAGGCCCGGGAGCGACGCTGGCTGGGGCGACCCGTGAGGGGGTCACGCTGACCCCCACCAGGAAAGCGCCACGGCCGCGCCGCGGACGAGATCCACGCGGGCTTTGAGGAGCCCGCCGTCGCGCGCGAAGGGGCCAAGCTCGCCCACGAGCCCCTGCGGCGCCACGACCAGTTCGACCGCGTAGTCGCTCACGTCAACATTCTGCAGCGTGTAATTGTGGTACACGCGATCGCCCGAGGTCTCCACCGTCACCTCGGCCTTGATGTCGAGCGCCGAGCCCATCTCAACGCGCACCGTGCCGTTTCGCGCGGTGTAGGGGAGGTCGTCAGCGCCCGCGAGGATCCCGCTGCGGTAGATGTCCGCCCGCCCGGGCATCCACGGCAGGTCGCCGAGGTTGCGCAGCTCGAGTTCGAGGGTCGGCGTGCGGCCTCCGGCCTCCGACGACCAGTTTTGGGAATAGCCGCCCGTGTCCCGCACCACGACGACTTCGCTCTGCTCCACGGGGCTCCGGTGCACGCGCATGTAGAACGTCGACGGCTGGCAGCTCTTGAGGCCGTGGCCGTTCGCGCCCGGCATGTCGATGTTGGACGCGCGGTGGACGACGAAGATGCCCTCGTCGGAGGACGACGGGACCGCGAAGGCGGCCAGGTTGTCGGTCGCAGGAGAGGCCACGAGCCCGCTCATGTCGAAAACGCTGCCGCCGCCCGCGCCGGCAGGGGCCGGGGTTCCCGTCGTCGCGCCGCCCCAGCTCGAAGCGGTGTGGAGCTTGCCGCTGACGAACAACATGTCGACGGAGCGGAACATGGCCTTCGATTCCCAAACGACCCGCCCGACCAGCATCAGCTCGCTGCGCGCGAAGTCCAATTCGTAGTGGTGGGTCCACGACGCCGACCCCGCCACGTAATAGATTTCGACCTGCCCCGCCGGGGCATCGGACCTGACCTCCACGGAGAAATGCAGCGCCCCGTCCTCGAGGAAGTAGCCGCCGACCTCGGGGCCGATCCCCACGACGCGCAACTGGTCGATCGCTTTGACGCCGGGCAAACGCACGGTGTACCACCCCGACTGCTCCGCCCGCCCCTCGAGCCGCACGACGACGGGATTTCCAGGGAACATCCCTGAAGCGTACACGATCACGTCGCGCGCCACGAAGTGTGCCTCGCCGTCCAGGTTGCCCTGCACGACCTCGCGCGAGCACCCGGAGGCCGCGGCCGCTGCTCCAATAATCGCGGACGCCCCCACGAGAATGGCGATCGCCGCAAAGGCCTGCCACCGCTGCCGTTCGCTACCCTTAGGCTCCGCTTTTTGTTGCGCGTCCATTGAATTCCCGGCCTTAGGGGATCCGCCAGGAATAACTCGGCTTTGGTATGTCAGCGCCGGGCGTCTGGATCGACGATCGGGGGCTGCACGTTCTGTACCAAAAACCTCTTATCGGGTCACCCCAACCCGACGCTGATGAAGCTCTGGCGCCGAATCGTCTCTGTCCTTGCAGGGACGATGATAGCGGCCGGCGGCGTAATTGGAGCCGCCGCCGTCCTTGAGGGCGCAGGGCCCACCTCGACCTCGGAGCCGCACGGCACCGGCTTGGCGCTGAACGCGCAGACCGCGCGCACCGCGATGGGGCAGGACGCGCAGACGGTTACGGCGTGGCTCGACGGAGTGGGCGGGGCGCCCTCGCTGAACGACCGCACGCATGCGGCGCTCGCCGCCTTGGCCGCCGCGGAGATTACGGGCTCGGCCCCGGCGGGGACCGCGCCGGGCAATGCAACCACCGCGCAGTACCCGCGCAGCGACTACGCGGTAAGCGGCGACCTTTCGAGCACGAGCCAATGGCGCGACAAGGCGGCCAGCATCGTGGGCGACGCGGACGCGACGCCCGCGGGCGCCTTCCAAGGCGATCCTTCGCCCCTCTCGACGCCCGTCACGGTGATGGTGGGCAGCGTCCAAAGCGCCGACGCCCAAGGGCAGGCGCAAGTCGAAGCGTTCCTTGCGCCGCCGGCGTCCAGCGTGCTGAGCACGCCCTACAGCAATGCGCAGGCCGTGTCGGCCTTTGAAGCCACGGACACCCTGGGCTTGAAGGCCAGCACCTCCGACCCCCCTGCTTCGGTCGCCAACTGGACGGCCGCCGCGCGCGGCGAAATCGCCAAGCGGCAGGCCAGCGGCACCCTCGAGAGCGATACGGTCAACATCTCGCTTGCCTCCCAGTCGCTGCGCGGGAGCAACCCTGCCGCGGCCAATGCGCTGAACGGGGAGCTCCGCTTCCGCCAGGCCGGGGACGGCTCGTTTGGAGTCACCCGCGGCGCGGTGAGCGACGTGCGCTCCACCGCCGAAGCCGCGCGTGCACTCGCCATCGGCACATCGGACGACCGCACCGCCGCCATAAGCGCGATCAACTGGCTCGACGCGCAGGGGACCCTGCCCGCGTCGCAAGCCGTCTACCGCCTGCGCGCGCACGCCTACGACGGGATGCTGGCCAGCACCAATGGGGGCGGAGCCCAGGAAGCTTCGCCCGCGCCCACCGCGGCCGGCGGCTCCTTCTTCCCCTTCGTCAAGGGCCCTTCGGGCCTTGGCGCCCTCTCCCTCTGGCTCCTTGCAGGCGGCATCGGCCTGTCGCTGTCGCTTGTCACCGTGGACGCGCTGCGCGGCCCCCGCCAGCGCCTCTACGACACCGTACGTGCCTCGCCCGGGCTCCACGTGAACGAGTTGCGCCGCCGCCTCCACATGTCGCCTTCGTCGATCGAGTACCACCTCGCGGTGCTCGTGGGCGCCGGCCTCGTCGTCGCCGAAGACGACGGCCGGTACAAGCGCTTCTACGCAAACGGGGCGGGCCTCGGACTGAACCCCCGGGCGCCCCTCTCGCGCAACACGCTCGGCGCCCTGCGCCGGCCCCACGCCGTCGCGCTCGTGCGCGCCCTTGCGACCCGGCAGGCCCCCGCCACCGCCCGCGACCTGGCCCGCACCCTCATGCTCCACGAGTCGGCCGTCGCGCGCCGGCTTGCCCACCTCGAAGACTCCGGCGTGCTGGCGTCCGAGCGCCTGGGGCGCTCGCGGCTCTACCGCCTGGCCGACCGCTCGGCGGCCCTCAAGGCCCTCTCGGCCGTCGAGGAAGCCCCGCCCCTGGTCGCTACCGGCCCCCAGGCCGTCCCCCTTGAGGCCGAGGTTCAAGGGGCCCTTGGCGCCCCCAGCGCCCTCCAGTAGCTGCTGTGGCCCTCAGGCCGCCCCCCGTAGTCAGCCCCTTATACCAGGCTCCTCGCTTGCGCGCCCAAGGGCTCCCAAGGGCCCCCGCCGGAGCCCTCGCCTTGTCCCACCCCCGCTCCTCCAAGAAGCGGCCCCTTGCAAGCCCCGCCGAGGAGGCCGCCGTCCTGGCTGCAGCAGGGCGCCTCTCCCGCGAGCACTACGAGGTCGTCTTGCTCCTGCTCTCCACGGGCATCGAACTGCGCTCGCTCTCGCGCCTCACCTGGCGCGAAATCCTGCCCGACGCACTCCTCTGGCGGCGCGCGCGGGGGCGCGGCGACCTGCGCGTGGCGGTCGAGGACCCCGCGGTGGCCGCCGCAGCCGCATCCTTCGCCGGCCGGCCCCACCGCTCGAGCGACCAGCTCGACCGCCTCGTGCGCTCCGCCTTCCGCGCCACGCGCCTGCCCCAGCTCAAGGCCGGCTCCGCCATGACCCTGCGGCTCACGCGCTGCGCCGCGGCGCTGCGCGCGGGGCAAACGCCCGAGCGGGCCGCTGCGTCGCTCTCCCTTGCCCCCGCCCTGGTGCGCGCGCTTGCCGCCGACCTGGAGCGCCACGGCGGGACCCCGCCCCACGACCGCCACGAAGAGGAGTAGTCCCAGCGGCCCGCTCCGCTCGAACCGAGGAAGCAACAAAAAAAGAGAGAAGCCCGGGGGCCCGAAGGCCCCCGGGAAACTTGGACTTGGCTTACTCGACTTCACGGCGCCGCGACAGGGTCATCGCCAGCACCGCGAAGGCCGCGCCCAGCAGGATGGCGCCCGCACCGACTTGGAACGAGGGGTTCGCCATGATCCCACCGTCGGTGCCGCCGCAGTTGGTCGTGCAGGGAGGCGCTGGCACATTCACTTCCGTCGTGCGCAGCGTCACGTTGCGGTTGCCCGCCGCGTCTTCCACCGACACCCGGAAGGTGTAGTTGCCATGCTGGATCGGCAGGTTCCAGCGGACGCTGAAGCCCTGCGCGACCACATCGAAGTCCTGGCCGTTGATCCGCACCTTCTCGATGCCCTGGCTCGTCGTGCCGTTGATCCACACGAAGGTGTCCGTCGTCGAGTCCTTGAAGCCCGTGAGCACGAGCTCCGGCGGGTTGACCTTCGAGGTGTAGTCGAAGCGCACCGTCGCGAAGTTGCCGGCCTCGTCGATCGAGCGCAGCTCCACGGAGTGCACGTTGCCGTCGGGCACGAGCGTGAGCTCCCACTCGAACCGGTACTGGATCGGCAGGCCCACCGCAACCGTCTGAACCTGCTGCGGCTCGACCACGCCCTGCTGGTTGGCAGACCGCAGCCAGACCGTCGCGTCCGCGGCGTCCGTCCAGCCCACGATCTCGAGCGTCGAGCGGTTCGTGAGCAGGCTGGTGCCTTCGGGCTTCAGCAGCGTGATCGTGGGAGCGACCGTGTCGCGCACGATGTTGAGCGTCCGCGAGCCCTGGTTGCCCGCGTCGTCCTCCGAAGTCACGACGATCACGTTGAGGCCCTCACGCAGCACCATCACGCGGCCGAACGACAGCCCCACGAGCGGGACCTCTTGGCCCCCGATCGTGATGACCGCGTCCTTCGAGTCCGTCGTGCCCTTGACGGGCAGCGAGGTCACCGAGACGGGCAGGTTCAGGTCGATCTTCGCCTGGATTTCGGGCGTGAAGTCGAGGTCGATAATCGGCGCCTTCGTGTCCACAATCACGGTCCGGTTCTCGAATTGGATGTTGCCGGCGCGGTCCTGCGCGCGGATGACGAGCAGGTTCTCCGTCTGGGCGAACACGTCGTCGAGGCTCACCTGCGGCAGCGAGAACGTGCCGTCGGTGGGGTTCACGAACGCGGGCTGGTTGTTGACGGTCACATAGGCGTCGCGCTCGCTGCGGCCCATCACGTCGACCGTGCGCAGGCGCGTGAGCAGGCCGTTGACCGGCTCGCTCACCAACAGGTACGGCGGGAAGTGGTCGAAGGTGATCTGGCGTCCGACCACGACCGTGTTGCGCGCCGCATCCATCGCCGTGAAGCGCAGGATGTTGAGGCCCTCGCTCAGCGAGTAGTTGTAGAAGAAATCGCCACGCGAGTTGACGGTGAGCGTGACGCCGTTCAGGGCGACCACGCTGGTCGGCGGCTCCACGTGCCCGCGGACCGCCGCGATGGGCTGGTTCGACAGCGAACTCTCCTCAAGCGGCGAACTCACCGTGAGGGTGGGTGCCGTGAGGTCCACGAAGAACTCAAGGTCGCCCGTGAACCGGTTCGTCGCCACATCCGTGACCTCGTACTCGAGGAAGTGCCGGCCTTCCGGAAGGCTCTGGAGCACGACCGTCCACTGTGCCGAGGTCGTGGGGATGTTGACCCACGCGCCGCCGTCGATGCGCATGCGCTCCATCGCCACGCCCGAGCCGCGCTCGAAGGTGTAGCCTTGGACCGCGACATTCGAGGTGCCGACGGTCTCGCCGGCAAGCGGGCTGCCGATCGTCATCTCGGGGATGATCGGGTCGACGAGCAGCAGCGGGTACGCGTCGTAGTCCTGGAACGAGGTGACCTCCTCGCCCGGGGCAAGCTCCGGCACGCTCACCGTCGTCGTGATGCCTCCGTAGAAGCAGAGCACGGTGAGCGGCAGCGCCACACGCGAGGTCTGTTGCGTGCCGTGCGAGATCAGGCTCCACACTTCGACCGTCTTGGCCGGGATCCGGCCGAGGTTGTCCGTGTGACCGGAGCTCAGGATCTGCTGGTCGGGCGTCGAGGTCACGACCAGCGCGTTCTTCACGAGCACGCCGGAGTCCACGCCGTTTGCGCCGGCCCAGTGGACTTCGTAGCCGAGCTGGTTGTAGACGGTGACCGACGCTTCGCCGGCCACGCGGGCCGACAGGACCCGGATCTTCGAGGAGTAGATTTCCGCGAACCCGTTGCGCATGTCGACTGCCGTGGTGGCGTCGCCGAAGTCCGCGCGGAGCATCAGCAGGTTGCCGTTCTCCATGCGGATGCCCGTCTCCGAAACCGCGACCGTGAGGTCGTTGTAGGTCGCTGTTTGGGCAAGGCCCGACACGACCGCCGGCGACAGCCAGAAGCCGTTCGTGGAATGCGTGATTGAGTTGCCCGCAAGGCTCGGGATCTTGTTCATCTTCTCCGCGATGACGGCCCAGCCGGTGATGTAGTCGAAGGTGTTGTTCGTCACCGTCATGGCGCCCGTGAGGCGCACCACGCCCTCACCGCCAAGGGCGATGTTCGTGGCCGTGTTCTGGACGAAGATTATCGTCGCGGCAAGCGAGGAGGGCGGCTGGTTGACAATGCTTGCGTACCATCCCATCTTCCACGTGAAGAACGGCTGGGTCGAGTCGCTGTAGGTGTTGCGCTCCATGTCGAAGGGGTTGGCCGCCTTGAAGGGGTGGGTGTACATGCCGACCGGCGCTCCCGTCTGGTTCGAGATCACGTTGTCCATCATCTTGATGTCGATGTCCGTGACCGGGAACGCGTAGTAGGTGTAGTCGTTGAGCAGCGCGTGGGTCCACCTTGCCGACTAGTTGTTGATCATGTTGCCGTTGAAGGTGATGTGACCACGGCCGGCAGCAAGCGCGAAGGCGTTGAACTGCGTGTTGCCAGTCATCGTCACGCCGTTGAACGTGTTCAGCGACACATCGATCGTCGGGGTCTTGTACGGCCAGCTGCAGCCGTAGTTCGTGTAGCCGGACATCGCGCAGTACGAGAAGGCGATGTACTCCTGGCCGGTGGAGGCCCCGGAGGTGCCACCCAGGATGCCCCAGATGAAGCTGAGGTTCGAGAAGGTGTTCCTCGTGACGGCGACCGTGTTCGCGTTCGTCTTCACGAACGCGTCGGTGGTCACCGGCGACATCTTGCCGCCGCCTGCAAGAGGCGGCGCGTAGTAGCCGACATTCGTGAAGGAGTTCGAATCCAGGGTGAGCGACGAGCCGCCCAGGAACCTGTACTCGGCGTAGTCCATCCCGATGACGGGGCCGGTGAGGTTGAGGAAGGTGTTGTGGTCAATCATGACATCCTCCTTGTACCAGTCCGAGGCGAAGCTGTTCGAGTGGCCGCCGGTGCCGATCGTCAGGACGCCCTGGTAGTTGTTGCCGGGCTTGAACGAGCCATTCGAAAAGGCGTTGTTGGCAACGCGCACGTCGGCCGTGTACGCCGTGCTCTGGGAGGGCCGGTTGTACAGCCACAGCGACAGGACCTGCGACCCTTCAAGGGTCGAGTTCGTGACCCGCGCGGTGTAGTTGTATTTGTTCGTAGTCGACGAGGCGATGCCGGTGACGCGGATGTCGAGCGCCGCCGCTGAGGCGCCGCGCACGGTCACATGGTCCACGAGGACGGTGCCGCGGAAGATTGCGTCATTCGCGCCGCCAGCAGCAGCCGGCGCGTTGTAGTTGTAATTACGGTCGATGCGGACGCCCGCGCCCGTAAAGAGCGAGTTCGTCAGCGAGAAGTCCGTGTTGACGATCGCCTGGAAGACACTGTAGGTCTTGGTTTCGACCGACCACAGCGAGTACGACTGGGGGACGGGGAAGTACGAGTAGTACATCGTGAAGTAATCGATGGCCCACTGCGCGACGGCCCAGTCGCTGGTGATGGTGACGCCGGTGTGCCCCATCGCGTAGCTCTGCTGGTCGATGCTCGTGAGGCCGCCGTTCTGGACATAGACGCCCACGATGTTGGCCGTGTAGAAGTAGAGGCCGTTCAGCCAATACACGTCCTCCGGGTAGCTGTACGACGAGGCCTGGCAGTTGCCGCCGTAGTAATACTCCTGGCCGTAGGTGCCCACGAGGTTCCAGTGGATGTCGAAGGAGAAGTTCTCCGGCGGGGGCCTGACGCCGTCGAAGTGCGCGAAGGATGAGTCCACGCTCTTGAACCCGTACACGTCGACGGTGGGGTAGAAGTAATCGTAGATCTGCGTGAAGGCGTAGGTGTCGTTGCCCGTCGGGCAGCCGTAGCTGTAGAAGTAGTCCGCGATGTAGTAGTAGGTGCCCATCAGCTCGATGTTGATCCGCTGCGAAACGTCCGGGACGTGGGTCTCGACGCTGTCGAGCCATGGGGACCCGCGCACGATGTAGATGCCCGTGCCCGTGGCGGTGAGGTACCGGGTGCGCTGCCCGTAAATCTGCGAGTAGATGTACCAGCGTTCCACTCCGTTCGTGTACGCTTGGATGTACCCGTAGGTGTAGTTCGACCAGTACGAGCTCTCGGTGATGGTCGTCGAGATGAGCAGGTAGACCTTCACGTGCAGGAGGGTGGCACTGGAGTCGGTCAGCTGCATCCCGTAGTTCACCGCGTCGGTAATCGTGACATCCGCGAAGTAGCGGCTCGCCTGGGTGCCGCCGTTGACGCGGACGCCGTTCCATACGTTGTCGAGCGTCACGTTTCGCATGATGACGTTGCCCGCGTTCGACGCGATGGTGAAATTCCAGTAGGAGTCCGCATTGTTCGTGCCGATGGTGACGAAGTTAGCCGCGCCGCCCACAACGAACGAGCCCGAGGGCCCGTTGACGATAATGGACGACGAGGTCGTCGTGAAGACGATCGAGGCGTTCGTGACGGTCAGCGTGTTGAAGATGTTGATGCTGCCCGAGACGGAGAGCGACTGACCGTCCAGCGTCGTCGGGTTGTTGATCGTCCACGTTCCCGAGCCGCCGTAAACGTCGCCCGACATGGTCGCACTTGCAGACCCTGCAAGCGCGATCGCGCCGAACGCGGCCGCTACCATAGCCATTCCAAGGATCCACTTCTGGTTCTTTTGGTTCATCGAAATCACCCCTCCTTCTGCTCGTCTTGGTGAGTGTCACCGGGCACGGCTTCCTCTTCGGCGCCCATGCCGGTAAGTCCTGCGCCTTCTGCGCCCTCTTCCCCGCTGCCCGCGGGGCGCCGTCGCATCGGACGGGCGCGCGAGGGCGACGCGGGCACATCGCCCTCGGGGGGCGAGGCTGCCTCAAGCGACTCCTCGGGCGCGGTGCTGACCATCCCGTCGCCCGCCGCGATCTCGGGCGCCGCTGCGACCTCCGGGGAGGCCGCGCCGAGGTCCCCTTCCATCGGGGGCGCTGGCGGCATCTCGCCCTGCGGCGAGAGCGTGTAGGGCATCGCCTCTGCCGAGGAAAGCTCCGTGGCCGAACCGCCGCGCCGCCTCCGGCTCATCATGACAAGGCCGAAGGCGACGGCAAGCAAGCCGAGACCGCCGATGTAAAGCGCATAGAGCCCGACGGGGGCCTGCGCAACCGGCGCGGCCGGGGGCGAACTGTAGAACACCTGCATCTGGCGCGTGTTCTGGTTGCCCGCCGCGTCGGTGGCCGTCACGTTGACCGTGTTCAGCGAGTCGAGCCGAAGTTCGACGAAGGTGCGGAAGGAGCCGTCAGCGGCAAGCGGGATGGCGTTGCACACCTGGCTCGAGCCGGCCGGTGCGTTGGCGGGCACCGCGCACACCGCCAGTTCGGACCCCTTTTCGGCGAAGCCGAGCACGGTGACCGACGCGCTGTAGGTCTTGACCTGCGCGCCCTCGAAGAACGTCCCCTCGAATTCGGGCAGCACATAGGGCGCCACCGTGTCGGAGACGACCGTGAGCACCTTGGTGACCGTGTTGCCGGCCCCGTCGCGCGCCTGCAGCGTGATGAAGTTCGTCCCCTCGTAGAGGGTCGCCACGAACGAGAAGGTGTGGTCCGTGTTGATCTGGATGTCCGCGCCGCCGACCGAGAGCGTGCCCGGGTGGTCGTCCTGGACGGTGCCCGACACGACCACGTTGCCCGCGTTCACGAGCGACTCGTTGGTCGGCGTCGCGACCGTGAGCACCGGGTTGATGCTGTCGACGGTGACGAGCACCGTGCGGAAGCCCGTGTTGCCGGCCGGGTCAATCGCGACGAACTGGATCGCGTTCTCGCCCTCGGTGAGGAGGATGCGGCGCGAGAAGGCGCCCGTCGGGGCGGAGACGACCTCGTCGTTGACGATCAGCTTGGCGCCCGGTTCGACGATACCGATGACGTCGACTTCGGCCGAGTTGATGAGGGCGCCGGAGACCGGCGACTGCACATTGATCCACGGTGCCGTGCGGTCGACCTTGACATCGCGCACGACGCGCTGGGTGTTGCCCGCGGCGTCGGTCGCAATGACCTCGAGCTGGTTGACATCGAG
>JBGPJF010000019.1:0-44236 GCA_041485285.1 Thermoplasmata archaeon
GAGAGCTCGTCGGGCGTGATCGCGATGAGGGCATTCTCTTCCTCTTCCGCGTCGAGGTATTCGAGGATCCCTTCGCGGATGAGCGGCATGACCTTGAGGCGGCCCGAGCGGATGTCGGTGAGGTGCTGCTCGGTGAGCGCGGGCTTGCCGGCGTTGATGACGACGAGGGGGCGGCGGAGGCGCCCTTCGTCGCAGTTGATGAGGATCTCGTTCATCGACTCGTCGTAGGAGATGTTGACCTCCGTCGAGAGCGCGCCGGTCCGGCGCCTTTGCTTGATGTCCTTGAGGAGTTGGTGGGGCGAGGAGTGCATGCCGACGAGGTTCCCGTTGAGGTAGACCCGCGTCTCGGTCTCGTGCTGGCCCTTGACTTCCTTCATGCCAAGGTGGGTGAGCTGCCATTGGACCTCGTTTTCGTCGAAGCCTTCGCTCACGTCCACGATAAGCGCGTAGTTCTTGACGAGGCCGCAGTTCTGGCCTTCAGGCGTCTCGTTGGGGCAAAGCCGGCCCCACTGGGTCGAGTGCAGGTCGCGGGCCTCGAAGTGCGGCTGGGAGCGCGTGAGCGGCGAGGTGACGCGCCGGAGGTGCGAGAGCGTCGACATGAACGACGTGCGGTCAAGGAGCTGCGAGACGCCGACGCGCCCGCCGACCCAGTTGCCCGTTGCGAGCGCATGGAAGAGTCGCTGGGAGAGGATGTCGGGGCGGATCGCCGAGGAGATCTTGAGTTCCTTTTTGCGCGAGTAGCTGCGCTCGAGCTGGTACTTGAGGTCCTTGCACAGGTTCGTGAAGGCGACGCGGAAGAGGTCTTCCATGAGGTCGCCGGCGAGCTTGAGGCGCTTGTTCGCGTAGTGGTCCTTGTCGTCGGCGTCGCGCAGCCCGAAGGCGAGTTCGAGCACGGAGCGGGCGACGCGGCCGAGGAAGATGGCCTTCTTGTAGCGCGACTCGGGGTCGTTGCCAAGGTGCGGCAGCAGCGAGCGGTCGAGGATCGACTCGACCTTCTTCGCGCGGTACTCCTTCGCCTGGCCCGTCGCGAACTTGCGCTCGAGGAAGGTGACGGCGTCGTCCTTCGTGTGGATTCCGTGGGGCGGGTAGTTCTTCTCCGACTGGCTCTCCTCGATGTTCGCGTAGAGGATGTTCGCCATCTCGGGGCGCGACACGATCGCCTTGTAGATGTCGGCGTCGTCGTCCATCCCGAGGGCTTTCATGAGGACGATGAGGGGGATCGAGCCCGAGGCGGCCGGCACGCTGACGGTCAGGAGGCCGTCCTTGCGCTTCTCGACGAGCGTGAGCGCGCGGTAGCCCTCGCGCTGGGAGAATACCTTGGCGACTTCGATGCGGTGGCCGTAGCGCTCCTGGACTTCGACCATCACGCGGTTGGGCGCGAGGTCTTCAAGCGAGATCAGCACGCGCTCCGTGCCGTTGATGATGAAGTAGCCGCCCGGGTCCATCGGGTCTTCCCCCATCTCCGTGAGGTGGTGCGTGTACTCCTCGTCGGTGAGCTCCATGTCCGTCTTGATGTTGTCGCGGTGGAGGTTGCACTTCTTCGAGCGGCACATGACCGGCAGCTCGCCGATCATGATCTTCTCGGGCTCGCGGTCGATCCCGTTCTCGATGACGGTGCACTCGAGGTAGATCGGCGCCTTGTAGGAGAGGTTGCGCAGGCGCGCTTCCATCGGCGTGAGGTCGTGGGTCGACCCGTCGGCTTCCTTCACATAGGGGCGGCCGACCGAAATCGTCGGGCGCGCGTTCGGCTCGATGCGGCCGGTCATCGGGTCGCGCCGGCGTCCGATCACAATCTGCACGTTCTCCTCCCCGTGCTTGTCCAGGTCGAGCTTGATGACGCCCTTCAGCGACTCGTCGTCGCCAATCGAGATGTTGTCCACGATCCGCTGCATGCGGGAATCGGGGTTGTCGTGCGTCGGGAGGAAATCGTTGAACGACGCAATGTGGTGGTTGACAATCGACTTCTCGCGCAAGAATCCCTCAACAAGCTCTTTCATGGTTGTCCCCCCGTGTTTGTGTGTTGCCGTTTGTGATGTTCAGTCAATGACCAGGCGGTACGACACCGAGATGCCCGCCGTCTCGCTGTACTTGATGATCTTGATGACCGACCCCTTCAGGATCTCCCCCGTGCGCAACTCGAGCGCGCGGATGGCCGCGTCGGCGCGGCGGATCTTCGGCAGCTGTTCGAGCTTGATGCGGTACCGCTTCAGCAGGTCGTCGACCTTGTCCTCGGGCATCAGCTGGTGTTCGGGCACCATGATGTGGTTCAGCGTTTCGAAGGGCATCTGTCCTCATCCTCGTCGGTGTCTTCCGGTGTTTCCAGCGCTTGCATCTCGCCGGGCGCGAACCCGGGTCGCTGCAAGGCGCCGTCTTCTCGCGAAGTCCTCCGTTTTCGGTCGCGCGGGGGGCGCGTTGCCCTGCGTGCGTCGATGACCGGCCCTCACCGTTCTTGCAGACCGAACCACAAGAATCCGGGGAGTGTTAGGCTGGTTTTCCGCCCTTTCGTTGGGATGGTACGATAGGGGCAGGAGATCGACGCGGGGGGGCAAACGCGGGCAAAGAAGGGCCACTATTTAAGCGTTAGCGGGGCCCCCCGATCAGGGTTGGGCGCGCCTGGCTCGCATCTGCTGGACGTTTCGAGGTGCCCCGGTTGAAATAGCGTCTTTTCGGTAGGGACGACGTGGGCGTAAAGCGGGCCATCGTTTTCTGGGGTTGGGTGCTCACCTACGAAGAAGATGGCTCCTCGATGGCCTTCAAGAAACGGTCGCTTGCGACCGACGGGAATCTGATCCTCGAGATGGGCACGACCAAGCCCTCCGCGTACGACTTCACAGGCGTCCTGCTCCCGACGCTGGAGGACGCGCACACGCACCTGGCCGACCGGCGGCTCTCCGTCCCGCCGGGCACGCCGGTTGCCGACGTCGTGCGCCCGCCCGACGGACTGAAGCACAAGTACCTCGCCGCGGCGCCCGAAGAGGAGCTTGTCGGGTCGATCCGCGCGGGGATCGAGGACCTCATCGCCACGGGCGCCACCGCCGCCCACGAGTTCCGCGAAGGCGGCATCGAGGGGGTGCGTGCCTACCGCAAGGCCCTCGACTCGCTAACGCCCGACAAGCGGATGCACTTCCAACCCGTCGTCCTCGGTCGCCCCGGCTCGTCGGTGGAGCGGCCCAAGGACGAGAAGGCGTTCTGGAGCAAGATGTCCCGCTTGCTTTCGGCCTGCGACGGGCTCGGCCTCTCCGCGATCTCCGACGGCGACCCGGTGTGGAACGTGGAAGTCGGGCGCTTCGCCCGCGGCCAGGACAAGGTCGTCGAGGTGCACTGCAGCGAAAGCGCGCGCGAACCCGTCGAGGCCGCCCTTCAGGCCGGCGCGCAGCAGGTCGTGCACATGATCCACGGCACCTTGGAGGACTTTCAGCGCCTCGCGCAGGCCCAAGTGCCCGTCGCCGTGTGCACGCGCTCCAACGAATTCTTCGGCCTCAAGGCGCCCGTCGACCTGATGGTCAAGGCCGGCATCGACCTGCGAATCGGCACCGACAACGCGTTCCTCGGGCGCCCCGACATGTTCCTGGAGGCTCGCGCGTTTGCCCGCGCCCACAAGGCAAAAGCGGGCTTGACCCCGTTCCAGATTTTGTCCTTCTTGCTGCGCCGAAAAGGATTAAATGGGGGACTGGCCATCGCGCCGCGCGAAGCCGTCCGCCCCGATTTCCTCATCGTAAATATCCAGTCGGAAAAGCCTCAACGCGACCTGCTCGCGAAGGCTTCCGCCGCGGATGTTGAGGCGATCGTCGGCCGGCAATCGGGGTCACCGCCATGAGCAAAGAACGCGTCCGGTCGGTCACCAAGGTGAAGGAGGTCATGACCCACGAGGTCATCTCGCTGCCCGTCCCCAACACCCGCCGCGCCGCGCTGAAGCTCTTCGTCAAGCACCCGATCTCGGGGATCCCGATCGTCCGCGACGACGGGTCGCTCATCGGGATCATCACGCGCAAGAACATCTTCGACCACCCCAACGAAGAGCAGCTCGCAATGATCATGATCCGCGCCCCCGTCACCATCCGTGACAGCGACACCGTGGCCGACGCCGCGCGTATCATGTCCGAGAAGAACATCCACCGCCTGCCCGTCCTCAACAAGGACGAGAAACTCGTGGGGATCATCTCGCCGATCGACTGCCTCAAGGTGCTCGCGGGCCTCAAGACCAACGAGGTCGTCGAAAATTTCCTCGCCAAGTACTGCGTCGCCATCGCCGAAGAGACGCCCGCGGCAAGCGCCCTCACCATCCTCGAGGCGGGCAACGCCAAGGCCCTGCCGGTCATCAACAAGCGCGGCGAAGTGACCGGGATCGTCACCGACCGCGACATTTACACCTTCGCGCTCCAGACCGACGAGAAGGGAGTCGCCAAGAGCGATATTGGGGAGGGCGAGGGCGAGGGCAACGAGGCCCGGTGGACGTGGGAGGGCGTGGCGAACATTGCGCTCCTCTATGTCCAGGCGGAGAAACTGAAGATGCCCTCGAACCCGGTCAAGGAATTCATGAAGAAGGAGCCAATCACCGTTTACGGCAAGTCGGCCGTCGAAAAGGCCGCGCGCCACATGACCAAGGGGCGCTTCAACCAGCTGCCGGTCACCTGGCCCACGGGCAAGCTCCGCGGGCAAGTCAACGAACTCGATCTCCTCCGGTATTTGTGGGAATGAAAGCGCGCGGACCGCGCCCGAGCACACCAGCACCGGGCGCAACGCGAGCGGGGTAGGCGCATCGATTGGGCGACGAAACGCGGGCGAAGGACGTCCTCAAGGCCCTCGAAGGCGCCGAGCGCTTCCAGACCGTGGTGGACCTCGCTGCGCGCCGCGGGTTCTTTTCCCCGGCCGCGGAAATCTACGGCGGGTTGGCGGGATTCTACGACTACGGTCCGCTTGGCGCCGTGATGATGCGGCGCATGACCACCGCGTGGGTCAACTACTGGACGCGCCGCGAGGGCTTCTTCCTCATCGACACGTCCACCATCGCCCCCGAAGCCGTGTTCCGCGCGTCGGGCCACATCGAGAAATTCGCCGACCCGGTCATCGAGTGCATGAAGTGCGGCGTCGCCCTGCGGCCTGACGAAGTCGCGGGCGCCATCCGCCTCGGGCCGGCCGACGACCTCGCGTCGAAGCTCAAGGTCCTCACGGAAACCGTGAAGACGGCCTCGCTTGCCAAGCTGGCGGCGGAGGGGGCGGTCATCCAAGCGGTCGTCGCCTGCCCAAAGGGGGGCGTCCATGAGTTCGGGGACCTCTCGGCCCAAAAGCAGGTCAACCTCATGTTCTCGACGCAGGTCGGTTCGGGGAACAAGGTCACGGGCTACCTGCGCCCCGAGACCGCCCAGGGCATCTTCTGGAATTTCCCCGCGCTCCTGCGCCACAACCGCGGCCGCGTGCCTTTCGGGGTCGCGCAGCTCGGCCTCGGCTACCGCAACGAGATCTCGCCGCGCAACGCGATCTTCCGCCTTCGCGAGTTCCACATGGCCGAGGTCGAGGTGTTCTTCGACCCGAAGGACAAGACCTGGCCCCGCTTTGGCGAAATGAAGGACATCGAAGCCGCGTTCCACATCCAGGGCGGTCCGATCCACCTTGGCACCTTCGGGGAGATGGTCGCGGCGGGCGTCATCCGCAACGAAATCGTCGCCCATTTCATCGCATGCGCGTACTTCCTCGTGCGCTCCTTCGGGATGCCCGACGAAAAGATGCGCCTGCGCCAGCACATGCCCGACGAGATGGCCCACTACGCTAAGGACTGCTGGGACCTGGAGCTCGAGACCTCGCTGGGGTGGATCGAGTGCGCGGGGATTGCCGACCGAGGGGCCTACGACCTCACGCGCCACCAGGAGTTCTCGGGGGCGGACATGTCCGTGTTCGTGGCCTTCGACGAGCCCAAGACCGTCGAAGTGGACGCCTTTGCGCCCGACTTCCGCGCGCTGGGCCCCAAGTTCCGCGGAGAGGCTGCCGCCGTCGGGGAGGCCATCAAAGCCGCCTCCCCCACGACCCTCCACTCGGATGGGTCGCTCAAGGTTCATGTCAACGGGAAAGAGGTCGTCGTAGAACCGTCCCTTTTCAAGCGCGAAAAGCGCATGGAGAAGAAGTCCGGCGAATCGTTCGTCCCCCACGTTGTCGAGCCCTCCTTCGGCCTCGACCGCATCTTCTTCGCACTGATGGACGCCGCCTTCTCCAAGGTCGAAAAGGAGGGCGAGCCGTACACGATCCTCAAGCTCGACCCGCGCATCGCGCCCATCACCGTCTCCGTGTTCCCCCTCATGAAGAAGGACGGCCTCGACGAACTGGCGACCACCTTGCAGGGCGAGCTTATGGCTGCGGGCCTCGCCTCCGAATACGATGACTCGGGGTCGATCGGCAAGCGCTACGCGCGGGCCGACGAGGCGGGCGTCCCGTGGTGCATCACCATCGACTACGAGAGCCTCAACGACAAGGCGGCCACGGTGCGCCACCGCGACACCCAGCAGCAGGACCGCGTGGCCCTTTCGGGGATGCGCGCGCACATCCAATCGCTCCTTGCAGGCGTTGGGGGGCACTGAACCCCATGCCGCGCGACCCCGACGTCATCAAGATGCTGGGCGCGGCCGGCGTCAAGGAGGGCGACCTCGTCGACGCCTCGGTGCGCGGCCAAACGCTCACCGGGGTTCTCATGCCCCACAGCGACTTCTCCGACCCCAAGACGCTCGTGCTCAAGCTCGACAGCGGCTACAACATGGGCGTCAAGGTGGACAGCAACTCGGCCGTGCGCCTCAAGGAAAAGCGCGCCGCGAAGGCGTACGCGGGAGGAGACGCGCCTGCGGTGGGCGGCGGCGACCGGCCGCGCGGGTTCCTCGCCCTCATCGGCACGGGCGGCACTATCGCGTCCTACGTCGATTACGAGACCGGCGCCGTGGAGCCAGCGCTCACCTCGCGCGAGCTTGCCACCGCCGTGCCCGAAGTGGCCGCGCGCTACCTGCTGAAGCCGATCGCCCTGCTGTCGGAGTTCTCCGAGAACATCCGCCCCGAGCACTGGGTCAAGATCGCCCACGAGGTCAAGCGCCAGATCGAGGAGGGCGCCACCGGCGTCATCATCCCCCACGGTACCGACACGCTCGGCTTCACCGCGGCGGCCCTTGCATTCATGATCGAAGAGCCGCCCGTGCCGATCGTCGTGGTGGGTTCGCAACGCTCCTCCGACCGGCCCTCCTCCGACGCCTCCTTCAACCTCCTTTGCGCGGCTAGGGTCGCCTCGTCGGACATCGCCGAGGTCGTCGCCGTGATGCACGAGCGCACCAGCGACGAGCGGTGCGCGGTCCACCTCGGCGTGCGCGTGCGCAAGATGCACTCCTCCCAGCGCTCGGCCTTCCGGAGCATCAACGCCACACCGCTGGGGACCACCGATGGAAACACGGTGACCGTCGCGCAAGGGGCCCATTTCCGAAAACGCTCCGACGGGCGGAAGGTCGTGCTGCGCGAGAAGATGGCGGAGCCCGTCGCGCTCCTGCAGCACTACCCCGGCTTCCCGCTATCGATCCTCAAGACCGCGGTGGCCGACTGCAAGGGCATCGTGATGGCCGGCACCGGGCTTGGCCACGTCTCGGAGGACATGCTCGCCGAGATCGAGCGCGTGTGCGCCACCGGCTACCCGCTCGTGATGACCACGCAGTGCCTCTACGGGAGCACCGGCCTCAACGTGTACTCCACCGGGCGCAAACTCATCCAAGCGGGCGTGATCGACGGCGGCGACACGCTCCCCGAGACCGCCTATGTCAAGCTGATGTGGGCGATCGCGCACGCCGAGCGCCCCCACGAGGTGCGTGCTATCATGAAGAGGAACCTCGCCGGCGAACTCTCGGAGCGCCGGACGTTCGAAGGGAGTGGCGAGGATGAGCGCTGAGCCGAAGAGCGCCGACACTGGCCTCAAGGTCGGGCTCGAGATCCACCAGCAGCTCTCCACGGGCAAGCTGTTCTGCCGGTGCCCGTCCGACCTCGAGGAACAAGTCGCGGGCACCTTCGTCCGCCGCTTGCGGGCCACCAAGTCGGAGCTCGGCGAGATCGACCAGGCTGCGCTTGCCGAGACGCAAAAGAAGCTCCTGTTCCACTACGAGATGACGCCCTCGACCTCGTGCCTGGTCGACGCCGATGAAGAGCCGCCGCACCCCATGAACGAAGCGGCCCTCGATGTCGCGCTCACGATGGCGGCGCTCTCGTCGATGGAGGCCGTCGACGAAGTCCATGTCATGCGCAAGATCGTCGTGGACGGCTCGAACACGACCGGGTTCCAGCGCACGGCGCTCGTCGCGGGCGGCGGAGCGCTCCCGATGCCCGATGGGTCGAAGCTCGCGCTCCAGAGCCTGTGCATCGAAGAGGACAGCGCGCGCGAGATGGACGAGACGGATGGAAATGTCGTTTACCGACTCGACCGCCTCGGGATTCCGCTCGTCGAGATTGCGACCGCACCCGACATCAAGACGCCGCAGGAGGCGAAGGAAGTCGCCGCGCGGATCGGGGCGCTCCTGCGCGCCACGGGTCGGGTCAAGCGCGGCCAGGGCACGATCCGCCAGGACCTCAACGTGAGCGTCGATGGAGGCGCGCGTGTCGAGCTCAAGGGCGTCCAGGAACTGCGCGTGCTTCCGCAGGTCATCGAGGAAGAGGCGAGGCGCCAGCGGCGCTTGAACAAGGCCGCAGAAGCGCTCAAGGCCGCCGGCGTCGAGGCGGCCCGGCTGCGCCTCGACCCGCACGACCTTACGGCGCTCTTCGCCAGCACGACGTCGAAGCTCGTGCGCAAGGCCCTCGACGCCGGCGGCGCCGTGTGGGGCATTCGCCTCGAAGGATTTGCAGGGACGCTCGGCTCGAAGATGACGGGCGACCCGGATGTGCGGGTGCTCGGCCCCGAACTCTCGCAACGCGCGCGCGTCATGGGGCTCGGAGGCACGATCCACAGCGAGGAGGGCGACCTTACCGCGAAGTACGGGATGTCGGCCGACGAGGTCAAGGCGGCAGGCGAGCGGCTGCAGGTCACGCCGCGCGACGCGTTCCTCCTGGCGGCCGGCCCCAAGGACCGCCTCGAGCGAGCCTTCAAGTCGATCGCGGAGCGCGCTCGACTCGCTACGCGGGGCACGGTAAGCGAGGTGCGCGCCGTGAACATCGCGGACACCGAGCGCTACACGAGCCAATTCCTGCGCCCGATGCCCGGCGCCGCGCGGATGTACCCGGAGACCGACATCCCGCCGATCGTGCTCACGCACCAGCGGCTCGATCGCGTTCGCAAGTCGCTCCCGCCGCTCCCGGAGAATCGGATGGCCGCCCTCATCCGCCGCACCGGCATCGCGCCGGCCCTTGCAGAACAACTGGCGCAAACGGACAACCTCGAGCGGTTCGAGGAAATCGCGCTCGACGAGACGAACGACTCCGCGCCCGATGCGGGGCAGGCCATCGCGGTGAATTCGGCGATGGCGAGGCTCCTTCTCACCGAGGTCGCCGCCGATGATCGGGAAGACAAACTCGATTGGGCCAAGGCCCGGGCGGCTACCGTCGAGATCCGTAATGCGCTTCGCGCCGGCCAGATTGCGAAGGAAGCCGTCCCGAGGGCGTACGCCGCGATGGTTCGCGAGGGCCTGCCCGCGGCGGCAGCCCTCAAGGCATCCGCGGGATCCTCCCTCGAAGACGCACGCCGCACGATCCGAACACTGGTGGAGGGCAAGGAGGCGCTCGTGCGCGAGAAAGGCGAAGCGGCCCAGGGCCCTCTCATGGGAATGGCAATGAAGGAACTTCGCGGAAGGGTCGACGGCAAGATCGTCGCAGACCTGCTAAGAGCGGAGATCTCTCGCCTCCTCGCAATGGGCCCGGGGTGAACCCCCGTGGCAGCACCCGCGCGGTCGACGGATGTGCTCGTGCGAGGCGCGATCCTCGGCACCGGCACTGCGATCATGGCCGCGTTGACCGGGATCGACGCGCTGCAGACTGGCGTTCAGCGATCTTGGTTTTTGGTTGCGATTTTCCTCGGGCTCGCAGCAACGGGGTTCACCATCACGGGACGCCAGGCGGCCAGACGGCCCGAAACGCCGGGACGACCACATGTTGAATGAGGGAATGATATTATAGTGATTATTATCATGACAACTTCATGAAGCAAAAGTATCACACCGTCGCCATGCGACGACAGACCTACGAGCGCCTCAAGGACTACAAGATGGGCGGGGGCACCTATGACCAGGTGCTCAATGAGCTGATGGATGCCCTTCCACTCGAGGAAGTCTCGAAGGAGTTTCTCGCCGAGCACCGCCGCCGGATGAAAGATCTCCGCGGAACGGATTGGCGCGAGGTTCGAAAATCGCTGGGCGATGACTGACGGTGGATCGTTATCGAATTGATTTTCAACACCGGGCCCTGCGGGAATTCGAGGACCTACCCTTCGAGGTGCGTCGGCGATTCTACATCGTGTTCGAACAGCTCGCCATGGATCCGCTGAGGGCACGCTCCCATTGTGACGTTAGGCGCCTGAAGGGGGTGCGCGGGGCCTTCGCCGTTCGGGTTGGCGCCTACCGTGGAACCTTTGAGATTGTCGAGGATACCATCTGGTTCGCCAGATTCGCTCACCGGAGCGTTGTCTACCGCTGAGGAGATGCTGCAAAAAAAAGGGAAGGGCGGCGCGGCTCTCACCGCGCCGGAAGCGAAACAAAGACGGTTTCCGAAGACTTCAGCCACCGATTCGGTAGAGCGTGGTGCCGCACTTGGGGCACTCGCCCTTCGTTGCCGGCTTGCCGTTCTTCATCTTGACCTTCTTCGTGTTCTTCATTTCGCGCTTGGTCTTGCACTTCACGCAGTATGCTGTAACCATCTATACACCTCACGCTCAAAGCGAGCGTGAGTGAGATAAAGGCTTCGAGCGTGAATTGAGCGTGATTTTCCACGCGAAATTCAGCCGGTTTTTGGGGCAAAATGGGGGCAAATCCGGCCCCGGCGGCCGCGTGAATTCCAAGCGTGGAAATGAGCTCCCTCGTGGGCATGCTGGCTCACGCTCAGATCGGCCCCCTTTTTCACGCTCAAATCACGCTCAAAATCGCGCAAAATCGGCCCCGCCCGGCCTGAGCGTGGAATACGCTCAAAATCGGCCCTTTTTCGCCCGTGGAGCCCCTCCCGGGGCCGGGGGGGCGACGTGCGCGGTTTTGGCGCTCCCGGAAGCGCGTTTTCGCGCGTGCTCACGGGTACACGCGGCGCATCATCCGCGGGTAGGGCAAGCTCCACTTGATGTGGTCGAGCCCGAGGAAATACATCACGAGTCGGTCCACGCCAAGCCCGTACCCCGAGTGCGGCACGCTTCCGTAGCGACGCAAGTCCACGTACCACCTGTAGTCGGCTTCGCTGAGGTTGTACTCCTTGAGGCGCGCGAGCAGGACATCGAGCTCCCACACGCGCTCGCCGCCCCCGATCACCTCGCCGTACCCCTCGGGCGCGAGCAGGTCGTGGTTCAGCACCACCTTCGGGTCGTGCGGGTCGGGGCGGTGGTAGAACGCCTTCACTTCCTTCGGGAAGTGCGTCACGAAGAACGGCTTCTCGAACCCTTCTGTGAGCACCTTCTCCTCTTCGTACCCGAAGTCGTCGCCCCACTTGAGGTGGAGGCCCTTCTTGTTCGCAAGCTCGATCGCCTCGGCGTACCGCAGCCGCGGGAAGGGGCCCTCGATGTTCTTGAGCTTCACCGGGTCGCGCTTGAGCAGCTCAAGCTCGGGGCCATGGCGCTGCAGCACGCGCCCCGCGAGGAATTCGAGCATCTTCTCCTCTTCCTTCATCATGTCGTCGTTCGAATACCACGCCGCCTCCACCTCGAAGTGCCAGTACTCGGTGAGGTGGCGCCGCGTGCGCGACTTCTCCGCGCGAAACGAGGGCTGCAGCGTGTACACGCGGCCGAGCGAGAAGATCATCGTCTCGAGGTAGAGCTGCGACGACTGCGTGAGGTAGACCTCGTCGTCGAAGTAGGGCACCTTGAAAAGCGTAGACCCGCCCTCGGTTTGGCCGCTCACGAAGGTCGGGCAGTGCACCTCCGTGTACGAGGCGAGGTCGTAGAACTCGCGCAGCGCGTCGAGCAGGGTCGCGCGCACCTTGAGCGTGGCCGCCATCTCGCGGGAGCGCAGCCACAGGTGGCGGATGTCGAGGAGCGTCTCGTCGGTCTCCTTGCCCGTGATCGGGAAGGTCTCGGAGAAGCTGACGACGTGGAACGTGCTTGCGCGCACCTCCTTGCCGCCGGGGGCGCGCGGGTCGTCGTGGATGGTCCCTTCCACTTCAACGGAGGACTCGGTGAGCGCCTTTTGCGCAGACTCGAAGTCGCCGTCGGGAACGTTGCCCTTCTTCACCGTGACTTGGATGAGGCCGCTGCCGTCGCGCAGCACGCTGAACACGATGCCGCCCGAGGAGCGCGTGCGGTGGAGCCAGCCGCGGATGCGGAGCTTCGAGCCGGACGGCGCGGCCAGCGCTTCGCGCACGGGCTGGAAGGGGGCATCGAGCATCGAACGAACCTCTGGCCAGGCGATTGGCAATGGCCGCTCCATAGTTAACGGTTTTGCGGGCCGGGCCTACAGAGTCAGCGCCGAGGTCACCCAGAGCACTCCCCAAGCGCCGAAGACCACTCCCGCTCCCCCGATGGCAATCAGCCGCGTGCTGCTTTCCCGCGGCAGTAGGCAGATCACGAGCGCCTCGCGCATTCCGAGGACGTGGGCCGCCACTTGTCCGGCCAAAAGCGGGAGCGCGGCAATGATGAGGAGCACGGCGGTGACCCAATCGCCGGAGAATCGAAGGGGCAGCGCGCTAACCAACACGGCGCCTCCCGCCGCGAGTGAGCCCATAGCCCACGAGGTGAACGCCGCGCCCCTCGCCGCACGCTTGGCAAGTGATCGGCCCACCGGGTTGGGGATTCCTGCAAGCACGCTGAGCCCCCCCGCGGCCGGGACCGTCGCCATGAGGGCGCCAAATGCAAGCCCCTGGGCGACGAGCATCAGCGGCGGTTGCGCGATGGCGAGGAACGCAATCAGGGCAGCCGCGGCAATCCCGTACCCTTCGAGCTTCGGCCGCAGAATATGGTGCTCCAGCACCTGCCTCTTGATGGGCAGCGTCACGGCCACATTCCAATCAGTCATGACTTCAAGCCCCGGCGGCTTGCGGGGGTTGCCCTTCTTGGCGACGCGTTGCTCGGCTTTGCGCACCCTCCGCTTGAGCCGCCACATGCGGTGAGACGGCGCTCGGTCCCACGCGACGACCGCCCCCCCGAGGATGTACAGGCAAAGCGCCGCCGGTGGCGCGTCTTCGATTCGAAAGGTCCATTGCCTCGACAAGGTGACCAGCAATGCGATCACCGCCGCGAAAAATACAGCTAGCGCCAACCCTCCGGTTTGGCGGCTCTTCCAATCCGACCCGTGGCACTGGTCAGCGATCGCGTCCACGCCGCGGGCGAAGCCGATCGGCCCGACGTCCTCGCGGTACGGGAGCCGTTGAATGCGGACCATCAGTTCTTTCCATGCCGGGTCCAGGTTCGCTCCGAAGACGTCGGGGCCGTCCGCTGCGCTTGAGCTCTCTGCAGCGGCCAAGGCCGCCCGAAGGCGCTCGCTTGCTCCCTCGTGTTCCAGCTCAGGCACCGGCGCGCGGTAGAAGGCCCGGACCGCCACAGCGGCTGCCGCAACTGAACCCGCCAGCGCAAGAGGCCCGAGTTCCATCGGCGCGATCATCAGGAGGGAAATGAGGGAGCCCAGTCCGCCGAGGGCGAAACCCGAGGCCCAGGGCCATCCAGCGAGCAATGCCACTGGAGGCCCGACCACCGACGCAAGCAGGAAGGTGTAAACCGCCCAGCGGGTGCGCCGCGCCTCGGCGGTCTTCAGCGAGAGCCAGTTTCCAAGGATGACTGCTACCGCCCACGCCGGCCCGGCCATCATCATCGCGGGGACAGCCGTTGCAGGGGCCGTCCGGACGAACAACGGGACGGTAACAAGCGGGATCATCCCGACGAGAATAACCAGGATTGCCGCACGCCAAACCGTTCTCCCTACTGCAAAGGCCCAAAGCGACTTCTTGGGGTAAGGTAGCGTACCCATGAGCCCATGGAGCGGCGTCTTAACGTTTATTCCCGTGAACGACGCGAGCGTGACAACGGGAAAGAGAAGCGCTACCGCGCGGACCGCGTCGGATGGCGAAATGGGGACGGAGGCCGGGGACTGGTACCAGCCTCCAAGAGCAAGCGCCCCCATCCCGCCGAAGGTTGCCAGGATGACGAGATCCGTCCCATCGGTTTGCCGGTCCCACCGACGGCGGTCGAAGCGAAGGAGCACGCGGGCGACCCTTCGCCACTCCGCCGTGGCCGCGGCCATCATTCCACCATCCCCGCACCAGGCTCTGTGATCTTGACAAAAGATTCCTCGAGGGGCGTTCCCCGCGCATTCTGCGCGGCTGCGCGCAGCCCGTCGGAGGTGCCAATGAAAACGAGCCTGCCGCGCGAGAGGACGGCGAGGCCGCTGCAGAGTTCCTCGACCAGGCTAAGGACGTGCGAACAGATTACGGCCGAAGAGCCGGTAGCCAAGAGCGCCCTGACCTCTTCTTTCATCGCAAGCGAGGCCCGAGGGTCGAGCCCTAGGAGCGGCTCGTCGAGGAAGAGGACGCGCGGTTTTCGAAGGAAGGCCATCGCAAGCATGACCTTCTGGTCTTCTCCTTTCGAGAAGGAGCCCGCCTGCTCGTTGCGCTTTACCCACAGGTCGAATCGCTTCAGGAGGCGTTCGGCCTCGGTTTCCCAGCCGTTGAGTTCAAGCATTTGGCCAATGAATGCCAGGTGATCCCAGGGGGTGAAGCTCCACGCGGTGTCCGGAAGTTCGGGCGCGTAGGAGAGGTAACGCTTCGCTTCGATGTCGCCGTCGGCGATGTCGTGGCCATTGACAAAGATTTGGCCCGCGTCAGGCTTGATGAGCCCCACGCAACACTTGATGAGTGTCGACTTGCCCGACCCATTCGGCCCGACGAGGCCAAGGGCAGCGCCTGGGGGGACGGCGAGTGAAATATCGTCGACGGCACGGACCTTGCCGAACTGCTTGGTCACGTGATGGATCTCGAGCGGTGCGGGCACAAGCGGGGAGCAACCCCGACCGCTCTTAAGGCTTCGGCGGGCGGAAACTCGATAGTTGAGGGCCCTTCGACAGAAGGCACGGGCGCGGGGCCCCCCGGCCCCCCGGAAAAAGGGAGGTAGTCGCGCGTGCGCCGGCGGCGCGACTCGCGCCACAAGAGGAACAAGACGGGGTCTGTGAGGTCCCTTTGCCGAGCCAACCCGAGGGCGGTGCACGCCGTGAGCTTGAAGCTCCACCCGTCAATCATCACAAAAGCTCCTGCGACGCCATCGACGCAACTCGTCCCAGAAAACCCAATCTCTGCCCGCCGAGTATTGCCACAGGATGGCACGTTGAAGTCCCGCGATGGCCGCCGCCATCAGGGCCACGCCCGCCAAAAGCCAATTCACCGGTCGAATCAAATCTCCTTCGACTTGAGGCGTCCCGGCCGCTGAAGAGCGCGCTGCCGCAAGGCGATCGGCGATCGGATCGGACATCACGGGTTACCACCGGATCAGCGAGGGCCCGATCCGGCATAAGCGGTCGGCCGCGCCACGGAAGACGTGAGGTTGCCGGAAGGCTACAAGGGAAGCATGGCGTAGACTGCCGCGATGAGCGCCGCGGCCCCGCCCGCGCTGGCCATGATGAGGACCGTCGTGGTTTCGTACGGGCGCTGCGAAGTCACGATCTTCAGCGCTCCGGCGCGCCAGGCGATCCACGGCTGCGGCACGCCGATCGCCACCGCTGCCGCGACTGCAACGATGTCCCGCGTACCCAGCGGAAGGCCACTCCACAAACGCAACACGGCGCCCATCGCGAGCAACAACAGCGCCGTGCCTGCGATCATCCATATGACAACGATCCCGAGCCGCAGGGCGAACCACCCGCCGGTGTTGCGGCGCGGCACGTAGGCCGTGAGCAGCGCGGCGACCCCGACGAACGCGAGGAACGCGAGGAAACTCAGGGCGAAGGCGAGCACCACGGCGATCCCCACGGGGTCAGGGCGGAACGCGGCGTACGCTGCCCCTACCACGGTGGCCGACGCCGCCAAAGTCGCAAGCAACTCCTTCTGGCGCGGGAAAAACGCGCGCACCATCTCTGCCCGGTCCACGGGGAGCGATTGGAGGAACGGCCACCTGCGGATGACCGAGGGCATCGGGCGCACGCGCGGAGGCCCCCACCACGTGGAGGGCCGGCGCGTCGGCTTGTTTTGGCCGTCGCGCCGCGCCTTCATCTTCGCCTGCTCGCGGGTCGAGAATCCTGGCGATGTCGCAAGGGCGACGATCGCCACGAAGAACAGCACCAGCCCCGACAGCAGGCCGAGCGGGTCGGGCATCGCCGGGACGCCACCGCCACCCCCGCCAGCCATCGGGTTTGAGATTAACCACACGCCAACGACAAGAAGCGCGGCGATCGCGGCAAGCCCGACACTCAGCGCAACAACGTCCGCCCGCTTCAGCGGCTCGCGCCCCAGGAAGCGCAGAGCGTCGGCCCGGCGCTCGGGAAGCTTTAGCGGCTCGAAGTCGTTGTCCATGGGCACCCCGATCAACGACAGCTGGAACCGGACGGTCATTTGGACCCCCGCGTCCCTTCGACCGGTCTCGCTGGAGATTGTCTCAATCGACGCCCCATACTGCTCTTCGAGGGGGCCGACGGGGAAAGGCATCTTGATTCCCTCTTGGGGGAACGGATGCCTGGGCTGCAGCGCGCCCGCGGTTAGGGGCGCCGCGGCAAACGCGATGCAAGCGCTCATAACTGCCGCGGCGAAGGCGAGGCTCGCGAGGGGACCTGCCGCCGCGGCCACCCGGCCCACTTCCATCACCGCAAAGCCGGGACCTGCAAATAGTGCGGCGGAATTCGAATCCCCCGTGAACATGAGGACGGTGAATGGGCCCGTCGCGAACGCCGCGAGCGCGCCCCACAGCGCCCAGCGCAAGCCGCGTGCGGCCCCCGCCGTGCACAGGGCGGCGTATTTGGCCGCGACCAGGAGGAGCACGCCCCCCAGCACGCAGTTGACCAGGACCAGGAGGCCCGAAGCCGATCCAGGCGTAATCATGTGGACCGGGAGCGTCACCAGCACGTAGAGCGTCGCGACGGTCACGATCCCCCCGGCGATCACCGCCCGACCAACGAAAATCTCCCAAACGGCGCGCGGCGGCAGGGGCACCGAGATGAGCAGCGGCCGCGTGCGCGTGGGCAGCCCCAAGCCCGAAAAGGACCCGAGCATGCATGAGGCGGCGATTGCACCCCACGCTGCCGCGACAAACCGGCCGCCCCCCGTGCCTGCATCGACGGAGCCGAAGAGGTCGGGGAAAAGGAGGGGCATTGCGAAAGTTACCCCAAGGAGGAACGCGACGATCAAGGCGTTCGCCAAGAGCCCTCGCCCGGCCAGGTTCAAGTCGAGCCGCAGCATGGCGGCGGCCTGCGGGGAGATCCGGAGGGCGAACACCGCAATCACGACCCGCTCTCGCCGCCGGCGCCCGGCTCGGTCACCCGCACGAAGGCGGCTTCGAGCGAGGCGTCCTTCGAACCCTGCGCCGCCGCGCGCAAGCCATCGGGCGTCCCCACAAACACGAGTTTGCCCCTCGAAAGCACCGCGAGCATCCCGCAGAGCTCCTCCACCAGCGCCAGCGTGTGCGAACAGATGACGACGCTCGACCCCGCCCCGATCAGCGCCCGCACCTCGGCCTTCAGCGCGTGCGCGGCCCGCGGGTCGATCCCGATCAGCGGCTCGTCGAGGAAGAGCACGCGCGGCCTCCGGAAGAGCGCCGTCGCGAGCATCACCTTCTGGCGCTCGCCCTTGGAAAACGCCGCCACGAGCTTGTTGCGCTTCGGCCACAAGTCGAACGCGTGCAGGAGGCGCTCGGCGTCGCCTTCCCAGCCGCGGATCTCAATCATCGACGCGGTGAACGCCAGGTGGTCCCACGCCGTGAACGCCCCGACGGTGTCGGGCAGTTCCGCGGCGTAGGCAAGGTTGCGCCGGGCCTCGACATCGCCGTCGGTGATCGCGTGGCCGCAGACCGTAATGCGGCCCTCTTCCGGCTTCAGCAGCCCCACGCAGCACTTGATCAGCGTCGACTTGCCCGACGCGTTCGGGCCGATCAGCCCGAGGCCCGTGCCCGGGGGCAGCGCGAGCGAAATGTCGTCAACCGCTTGGACCTTGCCGAAGCGCTTGCTGACGTTTTGAGCGAGGAAGAGGGGCTCCACGCCTCAAATAACGGGCGCGCTGCGCTTAAGGGTTCGCCGCGTGGGAACCGTCCGGTTCAGGGGGAAAGGTGCGGGGGGCGTTGCCGCCCCCCGGAAAAGGGAAACTATTCCCGCTTGCGCCGCGCCGCGAGGCTCACGACCGCCACGGTCGCAACGCCTGCAACCACGAGGGGCGCCTCAAAGCCCGGCAGGCGCCCGCGCGGCTGCACCGGGTCGCTGAAGTACGCGTCATAGGTCGGGTCGTGGACGACGCGGTACCCCTGGAAGTGCGGGAACGACACGGCGTACCAGAAGCGGCTGCCCGTGAAATTCGCGTCCCCCTTCGTGCGCAGGTCCTGCGGGCTGCTGTGCGAGGCGCGGATGTTTTCCGACGTCGCGTAGGCAAACACCGAGAAGATGTCCGCCGAGAGGCCGTGCTGCCAGCTCACGAGCGCACGGTCCGCCGGGCGCGCCTTCACGATCGCGTTGTACGCCGTGTTGTTCGCGGAGATGAGCGTGGGCTCGCCCGTCGCCTGCTCGTCGAACAGGTCGTAGGTGCCGCGGAACCCGATCTTCGCAAACCGGTCGCTCGCGCCGATGCGCAGCGTCAGGTCGCCCGTCGGGCCGTCCATGTTCGGCCCGAGGTTCGTGACCGTCGCGTTCGAGACCGTGTAGTCGCTCGTGAACACGACGCCGTAGTGGACCGCCGCGATCCCGAAGTTCGCCGACAGGTTGTGCGGGTTGACTTCGTGGCCAAACACCCAGAGCTGCTGGATCTCGCCGATCGTGTAGAAGGTCTCCGCCGTGGCCGTGTGCGCGGCCGCGTCGACCTTGAGGTCGTAGGTCACCGTGAGCTCCGAGAACCGCATGATGTAGAGCGGGAGAAGCGTCGAGACCCAGAATTCGCCGACCGAGTCGGCCTTGATGATCTTCGCGTACAGGTTCTTGTACGAGATTCCAAACTGGTAGTGGCCGTCCCCGATCTTGTGCGCGGTAATGGCTTCGGCCGTTGGCGCGTAACTCGAGTTCACGAAGTCATGGGCAACCCCGAAGGGCAGCACGTAGTAGGTGTCCTCGTTGCCCGGGTTCGGCAGCCCCTCGCCGCCGCTCGCGTTGTACGTGTCGTTGAACGCCATCAGGAAGGCGAACACCGCGCCGAGGAACACTTCCTTGCCTTCGGGCGAGTAGTAGTGCATGCCGAAGAGCTGGTAGGGCAGCGTCGACTTGTTCCCGTCCTTCTCGTAGCTCTTGAGCGCGATCAGGAAGGCTTCCACCGAGCCCGCGTCCACCCACGACGCGGAGAACGTCGTCGTCCCGCCGTCCTGGGTCGTGTTCACGATGTCCGCGGTCCACATCTCCTCCGTGAACGTGTGGCCCGTCCAGGCCTTTTCGTCGCCGGTGTTCCAGGTGGTCGGTGCCGCAATGGAAGGCGCCGAGAGCATCGCCGCTGCCGCGACCGCAAGCCAGGCTGAGACCAACGTCTTGTGTACACGCACGGGGCCCACTTGAGGCCGTTTTCCCTCAGGTCGATATATGAAAGTTGGCCGCATTTCCATGAACCTTGCAAATGGGCGCACGGGGCGGCCGCCCACGGCTATTTTGTTGCGGGGGCCGGTGGCGGCGGTACTGCAAGTAGGATCTTCCCGACGTAGATGTCCGTCGAGGAGCCGTTGTCGGCGTTGCGCATGTCACACCACACGCCCATCGCGTACCAGTCGGTCGAGGCGATGCCGAGGTAGTCGCCGATGAAACCTGTGCCGCTTGCGCCCGCGCTCTTGTCCCCGTCGAGCATCGTGTCGGTGAGGTTGAACTGGAGCGTGTAGTTTTCGCCGCCGTCGACCGAGATGGCCGCGTACACGGACATGAGCGTGTTGTTGCCGTCGTCGCGCCGGTCGTAGAACTCCCCGACCACCCACCCATTGCCCGCCACGGAGACCGCCGGGTAAAACTGCGCCTTGCCGTTGCCCTGCTCGTCGTTGTTGACGCGCAGCGGGTCCGACCACGTGGCTCCCCCGTCTCGAGAGTAGACCTGGAAGATGTCCGAGTCGCCGTTGCTCTCGTCGGGCCACCAGAGGTAGATCGAGCCGTTGTAGGTGCCGTTCGTGCGGTCAATCGCCATGTCGGGCATCGTCGGCGTGCGGTAGGTCGTGTTCCCCTGCGGGCTCGAGATCGGCGTCACCGGGGCGATGATCTTCGGCACCGCAAACGACTGCCCGTGGTCGGTCGAGGTCGTGTATTTCATCGACTCCGGCGCGGTGTAGTCGATCCAGGCCACGTGCACGGTCCCGTTGTTGTCGACCTCGCACTGCGACCCCTGCGTGTCGTCATTGAAGCTGCGGACCCCGGTCTCCGAGACGACCTTCGGCGTGCTCCACGATTGCCCGTCCATCGACTGCGACTCCATGATCTGCGAGACGGCAAGGAGGTTGAACAGCGTCCAGGTGATGTACACCTGGCCGGTGTGCGGGTCGACCGCGATCCACTCCTTGTCATGGAACGAGACCTTCGAGATCGCCGTGGCCACGATGACCACCTGCGGGAAGGTGTTCCCGCCGTCGGTGGACTTCGCGACGAACACGGAACTTGTCTGGCCGACCGAGACCATGCTTCGCTTGAACGCGATGCCCGCGAGGTAGAAATTCCCCGAGGAGTCTGTGGCCAGCACGGGGTCGCCTGCACCCTCGAACCCGCATATGCCTTGGCCCGGCAGCTGGCCGTTGGCGCACGGCTGCGGGAAGGGGGACGAGGTCGGTCGGAACCCCGGGACAAGCGATCGGTTCCACGACTTGCCGCCGTCGTGGCTGGTGTAGTAGCCGACCCATGCGTCGCTGTTGGGCGTCCCGTAGTCGTTGGCCGCCGCCACGATGTTGTCATCGTCGGTGGGGTTCACCGCGATCGAGACTTCGTTCGCCGGCCGCGGCCCGCCGCCGGCCAGGCGGTTGCAGTCGGGGAGGCAGTCGATCGAGGGGTACCGCGGCGGAGTCGTCGAAGGTCCGCCGGTGGGGCCGGTCGCCACGAACCCGAACAGGACGACGGCGACGATCGCCACGACCGCAAGCAGGAGCAGCGGCTTCTCGAGCAGCAGGCCGGGCTTTCCCGGCATCGCCATTGCGCCCGCTGCGATCGGCAGCACCGAGCCCTTGGCCATCGAGCGGCGACGGGGGGGCCCGGCGTTAAGGGTTTCGTTTTCGGGGGGCGGGTCGGGCGGCCGGGCGACGGCGGTGAAAGGCGCGCCCTTGGCGCATTCCCGCACGGGGGCCGCGCCCCGGGCGCGTATGCTTTATGGGGCGCGAATGCCTCGAACAAAGCGGGTCGGTTTTCTTGGCGCAGGTCCCCTTCGTCGGCCGCGAGAGCGAGCTTTCCAAGCTCGCGGCCGCCGGCCAGGCCGCAAAGGGCGGCGCCGGCAGCGCGTTCTTCATCGCCGGGGAGGCCGGGATCGGGAAGAGCCGGCTTGCCGACGAAGCGACGCGGCGCCTTGGAGACGACGGGTTCCTCGTTCTTCGCGGCCGCTGCCTGCCGGAGGCCCCCGCCCCCTACCTGCCGGTCTTCGAAGCGCTCAAGTCGGGGGGCCTCGGGCACCTGCTCGCGCTCGAACGGCCCCCCCGGCTCGAGTACCTGTACCTCGCTTCGCCCCACGGGCTCGAGATTGCCTCGGTGACCCGGGCCAAGTCGGCGCTCGACCGCGACCTGTTCTTGTCGATGCTCTCCGCGATCGAGAGCTTCGCCGCCGACACGCTGGGAGGACTCGCAGGGGGCGCCGAGCGCAGGCTGAACGCCATCGGGTACGGCGAGTGGCGCATCGTGATCCTCACGCGGCCCTTCGGGAACCTGGTCGCCGTCCTGCGCGGCACCGAGTCGGACGCGCTTGTCGAGGCCATGGAGGCGTCGCTCGACCTCATCGAAACCCGCCACGGCGCGGGGATTTCGACCTGGGACGGCGACCGGACCAAAGGCGCGACCTTCGCGCAGCCGTTGAACGACCTGCTCGCCCCGGGCCGCTTCGAGGGCGAGGAGGTCGCCGCCGACCCCAAAGACCGCAAGTACCGCGTGCTCGAGGGGCTCTCGGCCGGCATGCTGCGCCAGTCGGCCAAGCGCCCCATCGCGCTCCTCCTCGACGACCTCCACCTTGCCGACTCGGCCACGACCTCCGCGTTCCAATACCTCGCGCGCTCGAACCGGAACTCGCCCCTCGTCCTCATCGCGACCTACCGCAGCGATGAGCTGCTCGGCCGGGGCGCGAGCGGCCGCCCCCTGCCGGCGCTTCGCAACGCGCTGCTCGCCGAAGGGCTCGTCGAGGAACTTCCGTTGGGCCCCCTCGACCCGGCCGCCCTCGAGCGGCTCGCGAAGGAGCAGATCGGCGTGCACGACCTCGACCCCGACTTCATGCAAGCCCTCTTCCGCGAGACGCGCGGGGAGCCGTTCTTCGCCCTCGAAGTGCTGCGGTTCCTCAAGGAAGAAGGGCGGCTCGAGCGGATCGGGCAAACCGTGCACCTGCGCGGGGCGATGGCCGGGGGTGCCCTCCCGGCCCACGTGCGGGACGCGGTGGCCAAGCGGCTTGCCAAACTGCCGCGCGACGAGCGCGACCTGCTCGAGTGCGCCGCCGTCGACGGCGAGGTGTTCTCGCCCGCCCGGGTCGCGTGCGCGCTTGACCTCAAGCGGCTGCGCGTGCTGCGCGCGCTTCGCAACCTCGAGGAGGACCACCACCTCGTGCGGCTCTCCGGCGAGACGGCCGTCTTCGAGCACGGCCGCGTCCGCGAGGTCGTGTACGACGGCATCCACGCGGACTTGAAGCGCGAGTACCATGTGGCCGTCGCCGAGTGCACGCTGAAGGAGGCCGCCGCCGGCGGCCGCGACCCCACCGAGGCCGTCGCGTTCCATTTCTGGACGGCGCGCGACGGCCGCGCCAAGCCGCACTTGCTGAAGGCCGCCGAGCGCGCGAGCGCAGCCTCGTCGAACCTCGAGGCCGCGGAGTGGTACGAGCGTTACCTTATGATGGCCGGCGACGCCTTCGACGAGCGCGTGATGGCCGGGTACGGCAGCGCGCTCCTCTACTCGGGGAAGTACGAGCGCGCCGCACGCGCCTTTGAGACGCTCGTGGCCCGCGCGAAGGAGTCGCCCCACTACTTCGAGTACCTGCGCAGCCTCAGCGAGGCGATGGGCCAGGCGTTTGGGTTCAGCCGGGGCCTCGAGGTGCACGACCGCTACCGGCCCAAGGGCGAAGGGTTGGCCTGGGCGAAGTGGGCGATCCACCGGGCTTGGCTTGCGCTGCGCGTGGGCGAAATCGACCTCGCCGAGCAGGACGCCAACAAGGCGCTCCCGATCCTCACCGCCGAGGGCGGGACCCGTTTTGACATCGCGGAGGCAAACTCCGTGCTCGCCTTTGTCGGCGAGGCGATCGGCGATTACGCCATGTGCGTCGCCTACGGCAAGAAGGCGATCGAGGCCGCCGGCGAAGACCTGCCCGGCGTTGCCATGTACCACAACAACGTCGGGATCGGCTACCTGTTTGGCGGGCGCTTCCCCGACGCGCACGAGGCGCTGCTGCGCGGCCTCGAGATTGCCGAATCCAAAACCGACCTCTTCCGCGTGGCCCTCATCTCGAATAACCTCGGCCTGCTTGAGGTGCGCCGCGGCGACCTTCCGGCCGCCCGCGCCCACCTCGTCCGGGGCCTGAAGTGGGCCGAACGCATCGAGACCCCGTTCCTCGTCGGGATGGCGCTCGACTTCCTCGGCCTCCAGGCCATGGAAGCGGGCCGCGACGACGAGGCGGCCGAGCACCTCGCGCGGGCAGCGCCGCTCACGGACGCCGCCGGCGACAAGGGGCAGATGATCTGGCTCCGGGTCCACCTCGGGATGCTCGAACTCGAACGCGGGGACCCCGAGCAGGCCCTCGCGTACGGGTCGCAGGCCTACGAGCTGGCGGCGGGCACCGGCGAAGCCCCCGAGCAGGCGATCGCCCGCGCGATCATCGCCGGCGCCGAAGGGGTGCTCGGCGAGACCGAGAAGGCGCTCAAAGGATTCAGCGACGCGACCCGCGGGCTGCAGTCCTCCCCCGCCCAGTTCGAGCACGCCGAGTGCCTGCGCCTCTGGGGCCGGTTCCTCGTGGACCTCGGCCGCCTCGACGAGGCCGCCGTGAAGCTCGGCTCGGCGCGCGCCGTGTTCGACGCGATGGGTGCGGCCGGGAAAGTGCGCTCCGTCGAGGCGACCCTGCGCGCTATCGGGAAGGGCGGCGCGCCGCCGGCGGTCAAAGCACCCGCACAATGATGCGGTGGACGATGTCCGTCGTGCGGTCCATCATCACGCCGGCGTCCTTGAGGTGGTGGTAGACCTCGCGCCGGCGCAGCGCCAGGTTCACGTCGTGTTCGTTGGCCACGTCGGCCAAGCAGTCGTAGTAGGTCTCGCGGATTTTCTTGGTGGCCGTGCGAAGCGCGCCCACCTGGCCCTCCGATCCTTTCGGGTCGGTGCCGAGCGTGTGCACCGCGCCTGCCATGGCGGTCATCCCCTCCCGCAGCGCCACCGCGAAGCTCGCGTAATGGGGCTGCGGCGGGAGCACCTCGAGGGCGGAAGCCTCGTGGAGCGTCGACCGCGCGTAGTTGAGGATCTGGTCCATCTGGCGCGAGACTTCGTACAGGTCGCCGCGGTCGATGGGCGTCGAGAACGACGCCACGAGGATTTTCTCCATCGCCAGCCGCGCCGCGTCCACCTCGCGCTCCTTTTCGATCACCGTGAGCCCCAGGCGGTCCTCGCCGCGCTCGAGCCAGTCGGCAAAGGCGTCCACGCCCGCCTTCGTGAGCTGCGCCTGCTCGTCGAGCATCGCGAAGAAGTCGTGCTCGATGGGGAACAGGTTCGCCATCCACTTGCGCGGCTTTTTGTCGGCCATCCAAGCTGCCCCCTAAAGCCCCGCTCCGAAGTGCAAGGCGGCCATGATGGCACCGGCCACGCACGCGGAAGCGGGGATCGTTGTACCCCACGCCTGCAAGATGTGCTTTGCGACGTCCCAGCGCACCGCCGAAACGCGCTCGGCCGCTCCGACGCCCATCACGCTGGTCGCGACGACATGGGTCGTCGAGACGGGCATCCCCGCGGCCGTTGAGCCAAAAAGCACGGCGGCCGACGAAATCTGCGAGTCAAGCGCGTGGATCGGCTCGAGGGCGAAGATCCGCCGTCCAAGGGTCTTCATGATTGGCCACCCGCCGCCGAGGGTCCCGGCCGTGATGACGAGGACCACGAGCACGCGCACCCAAACTGGCACCGTTTGTTCCGTGGAAAGGCCCGCGGCGACAAGCAAGACGACGAAAATGCCCATCGCCTTTTGGCCGTCGTTCGATCCGTGGGCAAACGACAGGACGGAGCTCGTCAGGAGCTGGATTCGCTTCAATTGCTTGTTGACCTTGAACTTGGCATTGCGCAGCGCCACCTTCGCCGCCTTGTGGAGCGCCCACGCCGCGGCGAAGCCGAGCGCCGGCGCCGTCACCAGCGAGAACACAACCCCTGCAAACCCGCTCACCGGGTGGTGGAGCGGGTCGGCAAGCCACGCCTGCCCCCAGTTTACCTGGTCGGGGCCAAGCGAGATCAGCGTGGCGCCCACGAGCCCGCCCACGAGCGCGTGCGACGAGCTCGACGGCAGGCCCAAGCGCCACGCGGTGACGTTCCAAGTCACGGCGCCTGCAAGGGCGGCCCCCACGATGGTCACCCCGTGCAGGTCGCTCGGGATGTGAACCATCTTCGCGATCGTGTTGGCGACCGCCGAGCCGCCGAGCAGCACGCCGATGGCGCCCGTGACCGCCGCCAGCGTGATCGCCCGCCTCGGCGTCGTCGCGCCCGAGGCGATCGTCGTTGCAACGACGGCGCTGGCGTCGTTGAACCCGTTGGTGAACGAGAAGAACAGGAGGAAAAACACCGCGAAGGCGACGATCGCCCAGGCTGCAAGGTCCACCTGCGGCCCCCCGGGGGCGCGCATGGCGGGCCAATATAACGCCCTTTAGGCGCTACGCCGTGGCCAGGGAGGCCGTGGCCGTCACGCCCGCGGCCTTGCCTTCGACCCGGGCGACCGAGCTGGCCGTGGGCCTCCACTCGAAGAAGCCGCCCCGGTCCGTGGTCGCAAGGCCCTCCTCCACCACCGCGCCGGCGGCGTCGAACGCGCGCAAGTTCACGCTCTTTCCCGCCCGCTCGTCCGCGTAATAGAACCCGTCGGCCCGCACGCCTTGGCCCTCGCGCGTGGCCGTCACGAACAGGTTGTGCCCGCGCACGACCTTCTCGCCGAGGCGCCTGTAGCCGCGGTACAGCACGAGCGGCTCCTTCGCCTCGTCGCCCCTGCCGGCCACCACCTCTCCGATGAACATCGTGTGGTCGCCGACCTTGTGCTGCGACACGAGCTTGCACTCGAGTTGCGCCAGCGCGCCCTCGACCAACTTCGCTTGGATCACGGCGCCCGGGCGCGTCTTGACCGCGTCGGCGGACAGCTTGTCGGCCTCATCACGCGAAAAGCCTCCCGCAAACGAGGTCAGGGCGAATTGCTCCGTCGAGGCCATGCTCACCCCGAACTCGCCGCTCTCAACGATGGCCGCATGCGTCGCGTGACGCGGGGCCACGACGACTGCGATGAGCAGCGGGTCGTACGACACATTGAACGTCCATTCGGCGGCCATCACATTGTCGCCCTTCGACGAGTGCGTCGTGATCAGCGCCACCGTCGTCAAGAAGTAACGGTCGAGGTCTTCGGCGGGATTTGGCGCCATCGCGAGCATGGCCCCAGGTTCGGCCGCGGCGTACTTAGTGACTGCTTCCAGCCCCTTTTTGAATCGGGTTGCGCGCGCCCCGCGAATGGGTGCGGCCAGGCCCACCCAAACGCTTATAGCCGTTTCCTAGGATGCGCGGGGCCGGTGCATCATTGAAACGCTCCTCACGCGCATGGAAGAAGCGCGGGAAGCAACGCTGGAAGTGGCGGAAAAAGAAGATGCGCCGCCGAAAACGGATGGCTAAGCAGCGCAGGTAGGCGCCTGCCAGGGCAGGCCTCCTGCCGATTGCCGCCCCGTTTGCGAACCGTTTTATATCGAGCGTCCGCGATCTTCCGCCGCCCTTCTGGCCAGGGGAGTTGTGCTTTGGGGAACTGGAATCTGCGGCGCACCCTCGCCGTCGGCCTCGCCCTCCTGCTTGCCGCGCCAACGGCCGGCCTCACCGTCGCCTCCGCCGCCGCGCCTGCCCCCCCATCGGCGCCCGGGCCCGTCCCGAACGGGACGCTCCCCAACGGGAGCCTGCCCAACGGGACGCTTCCCAATGGAACCCTCCCCAACGGGACGCTTCCCAATGGAACCCTCCCCAACGGGACGCTTCCCAATGGAACCCTCCCCAACGGCACGCTGCCGAACGGTACGCGCCCGAACGGCACGCTGCCCGGGCGCGATGTCCCCCACTTCACCGACGCCACCGACCTCGCGAACATCGGGCACCAAAGCCTCTCGCGGGTGGCGTGGGGCGATTACGACGGTGATGGCTTCGACGACCTCATGTTCAACGGGGGCGTCCTCTACCGCAACAACCGCGACGGCACATTCTCCGACGCGTCCTTCATCGCCGGCACCCGCGGCGGGTTCTCCGGCGGGGTGTGGGGCGATTACAACAACGACGGCCTCCTCGATTATTACGCGACCGCGTGGGCCCCCACGTGGGACACGCTCTTCCGCAACAACGGCGATGGGAGCTTCACGAACGTGACGGCGCTCGCCGGAAACGTCTATGACAACCTCCCTTCGGAGGCCGCCGCGTGGGCCGATTACGACCTCGATGGATGCCTCGACCTCTATGTGGCCAACTACGAGTGGCCGCCCCTCGACGCCAACACGGCCTCGTACGGCACTCCCAACATCCTGTGGCACAACGACTGTGACGGCACCTTCACCAACGCCACCGCCGCGGCCGGCATGACCGAGGACCTGCGCTCGCGCGGCGTCGTGTGGGGCGACATCAACAACGACCGCTACCCGGACCTCTATGTGTCGAACTACCGCCTCGAACCCAACGAGTTGTGGGTCAACCAGAAGAACGGCACCTTCCTCAACGAGGCGCCCTCCCTCGGCGTCGACTGCGACAACCTTTCGGTAATCCCGAACCCCGCTGGCGTGTGCGGCCACTCGATCGGCGCGGACTTCGCGGACTTCAACAATGACGGCAACGAGGACCTCTATGTGGCTAACCTCGCGCACCCGATGAACCTCGCTGCCGGCGACGACACCTCGCAAATGTACGAGAACCGCGGCGGCCCCAACTACAACTTCGTCAACATCCGCGAGGCTGCGGGGATCCTCTACTGCGAGACGGCGTCCAACCCCACCTTTGGGGACTTCGACGCCGACGGCCGCCAAGACCTCTTCGTGACCAGCATCTACGAAAACCGCACCGCGAACCTCTACCAGAACAAGGCGCCGGCGTCGGGGAGCACCGTAATCCGCATGGACGATGTCACGACCCAGGCGGGCGTCGGGCTCGACAACGGCTGGGGCGCGGCGTGGTCCGATTACGACCGGGACGGCGACCTCGACCTTGTGGTGGGCCGTTCAACGGGGGCGACCCTCTACCGCAACGACGGGAACAACGCGTCGTGGGTCGAGATCGAGCTTGTCGGGCGCAATTCCAACAAAGCGGGCATCGGGGCCCTCGTGGAAGTCAGCGCCTCGATGGCGTCGGACCCCAACACTCCGTGGCGCTACCAGCGCGTCCAAGGCGGCGACGGCACGGGCTCGCAGTCGACCATGCACCTCTTCTTCGGCAACCCCGAAGCCACCGCCCAGGTCCGCGTCCGCGTCCACTGGCCCTCGGGGATCAACCAAAACTTGACCCTCGACACCCGCGCCTACCACGTCATCCAGGAGCCGGAGGGAATCATCGATGTTGCCGTCACCGACTTCACGGCGACTCCGGCAAGCCCCGTGGCCGGGCAGCAGGTTGTCCTCACCGCGCAGGTCACCAATGTCGGCACGGCCCCCCCGCAGAGTGGCAGCCTCGTCTTCTACCACGACTCGGCGTCGCCGTCCAACCAGATCGCGCGCAAGACCTTCTCCGCGTTCACGGGCACGCTCAACCTGTCGGCGCCGTATTACGCGCCCGCCTCGACGGGCTCCGTCACCGTGATCGCCCGCCTCGAAGATGTGACCCCGCAGGACCAGGACAGCAACAACGACGGGCGGACGCTAACCCTTTCTGTGCGCAACGCCAACACACCCCCGGTCGCCAACCTCACCGCCTCGCCGGTGCCCTCCGTCGTCGGCGACCCCGTGCACTTTGACGGGTCGCGCTCGGTCGACGACTCGGGCATCCTGCAGTACATCTTCGACTTCGGCGACCAGTCCTCCTCGCTCCAGGACACGGCGACCGCCGACCACATCTTCGCCCAGCCCGGCACGTACATGGCCCGCCTTACGGTCGTCGACGACAACGGCGAACCCTCCACCAACGACGCGAGCGCCTCGGTCTTGGTCCGGCCGCCCGGCGCGGCCGCGCCCACGGCCATCATCGACGCGGTCACGCCGCCCTCCCCGGAGATGCTGAAGGCCCCCGTCACCTTCGACGGCCATGGCGAGGCGACAGAGGGCTTGATCACGCGCTACGAATGGACGAGCGACCTCGACGGCGAGCTTTCGACCCAGGGGACATTCCAGACGGACACCCTCGCCCTTGGCAAGCACACCATCTCGTTCCGCGTGCAGGACTCCAATGGGCTGTGGTCCGACCCCGCGACCACCCAATTCCGCGTCGTCTCGTCCGGCAACGTCTCGATCACGTTCCTCAACATCGTCGACGGGTTTAACGTGCGCGGCACGACCCTCATCAACGGCACGGCCACCGCGTTCCCGGGGGTCAGCGTCACCCGCCTCCAGTGGCGCGTGGACAACGGCAGCTCCGTGCTGGCCGCCGGCACCTCGGCGTTTTCTTTCACCCTCGACCCCACGACCTACACGAAAGGGCCGCACGACATCACCGTCACAGCCACCGACTCGGACGGCCTCCTTACGGCGCGCACGCTGCATGTGATGTTTGCCGACCCCGCGACGACGCCGTTTTTCGTCAGCCCCTTCGTGCTGGCCGGCGGCGCGTCGCTGCTTGCGGCCATTGCGCTTGCGCTCGTCGTGCGCGGGCGCCGCAAACGCTCGAAGCTGCGCGCCAGCACTCCCGCGAACCTCCGCAAGCTCCCCTTCGTGGCACCCCCCGGCCCCATCCGCCCGCTCCCCGTCCCTCCGCGCGGGCCTCCGACGCGCCCGGGGGCACCTCGCCCCGGCGGGCCTTTGCCCCCCGGTGCCGCCCCGCGCGCAAAAGTCCGCGTGAAGGCCAGGGCCATCGCCACCAACACGCCGACCCTGCCTCCGGCCCCGCCACCCGCTAATCCTTAAGTAGGGCGCGCCCGTTTTGCGCGACTGCCTTCCGCGCGCGACCCGCGCGCTGGAAGGAACCACGTGGGAGCGTGGGGTAATCTGGCATCCTAACCGGCTCCAGTTACGAGAATGATGAGAAACGGGTATGCGGAACGGTCAATCGCGATCAATGCCGATTAACTGGAGCGCAGGACTCGTAAACTCATTCGTGCGGCGTGAAAAACCGCGCGGAGAAGATACCAGTTGATCTGGGTTCAAATCCCAGCGCTCCCACCATTCCTTTCTTTCGGCGGCCCGCAATCCCGCAAAACATATGGCCGCGAAGAGGTCGTAACCGGATGATGGCCTCCCGCCGCAAGCCGTTCCCGCAGGCGATTGCAGGTTGCGCCGTCGCCTTGCTGTTCCTCCCCCTTGGCGCTGCAGGGGCCGACGATCTGGGCCCACTCGACTACCAGAATACGATCGAGCTTGGTGTAAACTCCCCGCAAGCAACGATCGTGGCCCCCTTCAATGTAACTCCGCCAGAGCATGGCACCGGCCAATTGAATCTCATCGACATTCGAGCGGAGAACCAAGTCTGGTTCACTGTCAATTTCTACGCCCACGACGACTACAGTTCTTTTTGCGCCAGCGCCAACGAGGGCAAGCAATTGGTTAGGGCCACCATGGTGACGCACTTCAAACTCGTTTTTTCGCCGGTAGCCGTCGAGACCGATCCGCCGTCGAACCATACAGAACCCGCCGAATATGAACAGAAATTTGCTAACCTCTCGACGCCACCGCGCGACGGCGGATACATGGTGGTGGTGGAGCATCGGGACAGGGACGTGTCAAGAATCACCTTCACACTCCGCCGCTTTGGCGGTCCGCCCATCTTCGGGCTTCCGCCGGAGGTTTTCGCGGGGGCCATCGGCGTGACGGTCGGCGCGCTCACCGCCCTGGCGTTTGTTGCTCGACACCGGCGACGCTCTGCGGCCCACGACCTGCAGAAACAGAGCCCAGAGGGGGCGGTAGGAACCTCGCCCCCCAAGGGGCCCCCTTAATAGCGCTTCAGCGCCCCATCTCGCGCAGCAGCGGCCCGTACGCCTTGCGTACGGCGTCCTCGAGGCCCTTTGCGGGCACGAGCGACAGGCAGCACACCTCGTCGCCCTTCTTCCATGAAACGACCGCCAGTTTGTCGCCGCCCTTCAGCCCGGCCATCTCCCGGACCTCTTTCGGCAGCACCATCTGGCCACGCCCGTCGATCGCGATTACCGCCTCGACCTGGCAGCACCCGGCGGCCGGAAGCGAGCAGCAGCTCGCGCCCTCCCCGCAGCAGTCCGCGCCGCAGCAGTCGCCATCTTGAGTCGTTTCCTTCGCCCTCGTCTTGGCCTTCGCCATCTATTCATCCTCGGGCAAGCGAATAGGTCAGAGTATTTAGATATTTCAGTATGTGCTGATATTGCTGAGAATTGGGGGCCCGCCTGCTCATTCGTGCAAGTTGGGCCCCTCGGGCGCCCCTACATCAGCTTGCGCTGCGCGGCGGCCGCCTTCGGCAGCTCGAACCCTTCCTTCCACCGCAGTACCGGCCCCGCCTCAATCAGGTCCTCCGTCTCGATGCGGCCGTGCTTGAAGATGCGGTCGTCCACGGGCACGGCCTCCCACTCCTTGTCCGCCGGGGCGTGCAGCAGCTTCTTCGCCTTGTCCGGGTCGCGCTCGTCCATCCACGCGTCCATCTCGTTGGGCGTGAGCGCGCACACCTGTCGGTCGTGGAACTTCTTGAAGAAGTTGTTCGGGTTTGTCGTGATGATCGCGCCGCAGATGCGCTTGTCGTCGCCCTTCCCGCGCTCGGCCCAAAGGCCCGGCATCACGATCGGCTTCCGGTCCACGCGCCGGAACCAGTAGCTCGTCTTCTTCGGCTCCTTGACTTGCTCGTAAACGCCAGTCGTAACGAAGAGCGCCGGCAGTTTCCCGAGCATCGACTTCCACATCGGGCTCTCCTGGAGCCGGTCGTCGCGCGCATTTCCGATCGGGCGGCCGCCGCCCACATCGAACCCCCAACGGGCGCGCACAATCGCGCGGCCGTCGGGCTTGTTCACCGCAATCGGGAGGGTCGTCGTCAGCCGCACAACCGGGTGCGGGATCCACTTCTCGTCGTACTCCCAGCGCGTGGTGCCAAGCGCATCCTGGATGTCGATGTCCGTCGCGGTGAGGCCGATGAGTCCTGCCACGCCGCTGGAAATGGCCTCGGGCCCATTAACCTTGGCCGTTGTTCGCGCGCGTTGGACAATCAAGAGGCTGGGCGCATCGGGGCGCGACCTAATAGCGCTCAACGACCAGGCCCGGCACTTCCAAGAAAGCCGCGTCGCGCGAGATCAGCACAAGGCGCCCCCGAAGGCAGGTCGCCGCGACAAGCAGGTCTGTTGACGACATCCGCGCCCCGCGTCGCAGCATTTCTGCGCCGAGCCGCCCGGCCTCGTGCGCAACCTCCGCATCTGTGGGAATCACCTCGAAGGGCTCGACCAGCGCGAGCGTTTCACGCAAGAGCCAACCCCCACCATGGTGCGCGCCTACGAGCACCTCCGCAAGCGCCGGTGCCGGGATCGACATCGGCTCCTCGGCGGTCGCAAGGGCCTTGGCCAAGGCGGCGGCCCCGGCGTGCGACTTCAAGACGTCAATCGGGAAGGTGGAATCAACGGCGCGCATCGCGGTCCTCCCCTCGGCGGATGGGGCGGTCCGCCTGCTCGAGACCCGCCTCGCGCACCGCGCGGAACGCCTCCTCGAAGCGGCGAGCCTCCTCGGGCGGGGCGCTGTTCCAGCTGCCTACAAAGTCCGTGAGGGGACGCCGCTTTTTGGTGATCCGCTTGACGACATCACTGAAGGATTCACCCTCCCGCTTCTCGGCGCGGAGGCGGTCGTACGCCTCCCGATCCAGACCCACGGTTTTGACCTCCATTGTATCGTTTACATCATTTACACACAAATCATATAAATCTGTGGTTAAGGGGTCAAATGGGTCGCCCGTCTAGATCGCGTCCCCAACCCTTCTTCAGCCACCCACCATTCGGCTCTCAATGGCCGGCGTCATAGGCCTGCGCGGCCCCGACATCGACAAGCGCGATGCGCTGCGCGGCTACAAAGTGGAATTCAAGGACGCCGACCGGCCCTTCATCCGCCCCCACACGGGGCTGCCCGTCCTCTACATGAAGCATGAGAAGCCCAGCGTTGAACGCCACGTGTTCGGGTTCTCCAAGCGGTTTTCGTCATTCAACGCCCGCGAAGACAAACTCGACGACAGCAAGATGTGGTCGACAATGTGGGGCAAGCACCACGGGGTCGCTCCCGTGAGTTACATCCTCGAGTGGGCGGGCGATGGCGACGACAAAACGCCGTACCGCATCGAGCGCGCGGACGGCGCCGCGATGGCGGTGCCGGCCCTGGTTGGGCCCTACTGGGAACACAAGGAGGACCGGGCCTTTGCGCTGGTCACCATCGAGCCCAACGAGTTCGTCCGGAGCTTCCACGACCGGATGATCGGCCAGCTCGACGACGCGGGGATCGACAAGTGGCTCCACCCCGAAGCGACCGGCAAGCCGGGCCTTCGCAAGCTCCTCGCCGCTCCGGCGAACGACGAACTGGTTGCCCGGCCGCTGCGCAAGGACGCGGGCAAGGCCAAATTCGACGACCCCAAGATGCTCGAGCCCGTCGGGCCCGCGCTTACCTGGGCCGACGTCAAAGGGAAGGCCAAGACCGCGGCGAAGCCGAAGGTCTCGAAACAGAAGTCGCTCATCGAGTGACCCGCGCGTCACCGCAGATGCCCCGACCGCACGAACGCCGGCCGCGGCGGCTCCACCACCTGCGCATTTTCCCCGCGCTTCGGGCTCCTCGCCCGCCCCGCCAGCCACTCGAGCACCGGGTCCTCCGCGTACCCGAAGGGCGCGAGGATCGTCTCCACCGACCGCGCGAGCAGGCGCAGGTAGAACTCCACATCGTAGACCGTCCGCCCTTCCTCTTCCCACAGCCCCCGCTGCCCCATCAGCTCCACCGGGGTCGCGCGCCCCGCCCCCGGCCCCTGCCGCCGCGTCACGACATACTTCACATACTCGCCCGCGCGCCGCTTCGTCCCCGCCTCCGCAAGCCGCTTCAGCGCGTGCTTCGTCGCCGTGTTCGCTTGGTACTCGTCCACCATCTTGGTCGCCTGCACCATCATCCCGAGTTCGCCCGCGTCGATGGCGCGGGCGCGCAAGCGCACCGCCGCCTCCTTCGCCTTCTCAAGCGCCGCCGGGATGAGCGCCTTGAACGCGCGCGCGCCATCCGCCTTGCTCAACACCTCGAGCATCTCCTGCTGGGTGTCGTAGATCCAGCCGGGCGTGATGTGCCGCTGCACCTCGATCCCGCGCACCTTGAGGCGGCCGTCCTCGAACTTCCCGTAGTAGCGGTTCGGGACGCCCACCTCGCTTGAAGTCGAGTGCGTCTTCGACGGGAGCAGCACGACCCACTTGTACACGCCCTCCACATCCATCGGCAGTCCCACCTCGCGCGCGATCCTCCTCGCGGCCTTCACCGCCGCCGCGCGCGTGACGCCGGGCTTTCTAAGGAACGCGCAGTCCGTCATCGCGTGGATCATGTCGAACCCCATCTCGACGGCCAGCTCTCGCGCGCGGGTCATCGACGCCCGCCCGATGCACTGGATCGCCTGGTGCACCTCCGCACACCCGAACCTCGCGTTGCGGTAGCGGAAGTACCCGAAGCACACGACGCCGAGCGCCTTCTGCTCCGACTTGATCGCTTTCGCCTTGGCGATCGTGTCCGCGTCGACATCGCCGAGGCGCTCCGCGCGGCGAAGCAGCGCCTTCACGTACGCCCGGTGCGGCTGCATCCTCCTCAGGATCTCCGACTGGTGGCCGCGGTGGCGCATGCAGACGTGGAGCCCGAGCTCCGGGATCTCCGGGCCGTCCGGGCAGCACGCGCAGTTGATCGTGTCGCTGCTCAGGTTGTGCCGCACCACGATCGACGGGTAGTACCCGCTGAAGTCGCAGGCCGCCACATCCTCGTAGATCCCGGGGGTCGGCACGACGATCTGCCCCCCGCGGTCCACCGCGCACAGCGTTGCCGCGTCCTTCCAGTCCTCCGCGAGGTTGCGCTTCCACGGCAGCGCGACTCCGGCGTCTACCGCCGCGTCGATCTGCATCTGCTGCAGCGCGTAGCCCGCCCCGTTGCGGTTCACGTCTTGGGCTCGCCGGTTGCTGATGCGCGCCATGTACAGGATCCCGTGCAGGTCCTTGCGGTCGTCGTCCGAGTCGAGCGTCTTCTTCGACAGGTCGACATGCCAGCGGCCCCGCAGGTAGTACGCGTGCGTCTTGAACAGCCACTGGCCGTAGGTGTGGATGCTCTTCTCCTTCTGGTCGGGCCGCTCGGGGTCGGGGTCGCCGTCGCGGCCGAGCCGCACACGCGTTGCAAGGCGCAGCTTCAGCACCCGGCGCAGCAGGTACGGGATGTCCCACCGGTCGCCGTGGTGCGTCACAATCACATCCGGGTCGGCCGCGTTCAGACGGCGCGCAAACTCGAGCAGCACTTCTCGCTCCGCGTTCGGGTCGCCCGGCGTTTTGCACACAATCTCCTCGCCCCCGAACACGACTGCCTCCAGCGGGTCGGTAAAGTCCGGCGTGTGGCCGACCTGCCTCGCGCGCACCTCGAGGCGCACCGTCTTCAGTTCCGGGTTCGGGTAGTCGACGCTCCACCGGTCCTCGCCCTCGGCAAGCGCAAGCTCGACGCCCCGGTCCCCCACCTTCAGCCTGCACATCGTGAACAGCCCCCGGGCGTGCATCCACCGGCTCTCCGGCTGGTGGTCCACATCGAAGAACAGGAACCCCTTCGTCTTCGTCTCCCTGCGCAGGTCGCGCGCCACCGCAAAGGTCTGCTGCAGGCGCCGCGGCGTCACCTTCAGGACTTCCTCTTCGCCGCCCTGCAACCACAGCCGCTGCCGCGCCCGGCGCACCTGCGCCACCCGGCCGTCCCTCGCAAGCGCCGCCTCCGCCGCCTCGATCGGCAAGACGTCCGACCGCACGCAGAAGTCAGGGAAGTACGGCACCTCGAAGCGCAGCGTCCTCGATCCGTGTTTGACCCACGCGACCAAGCTGCTCCTCCGTGGGTGCGGGTACACGTCGAACAACCATGCCGGCGTCTTCGAGGGCAAGGCACGCTTCCTCCAGCTGTCTTTTCAACTTGTCAAGCTCGCGGCGCGTCCCTTCGAGCTCCGCCACCGCTTCGAGCAGGATCGCAAGCAGTACCGGCCGCTCGAAGTCGAGGTGCGGGCGCCGGTTGATCGCGTTCGAGTGGCGGCGTGCCTTGCACACGAGCTCGTCGAACCACCTTTGCTCGGGGAGCGTGAGCTCCGACCGGAACCCCGCGTAGCGCGCCTCGAAGGTGTCGAGCGCCATCGTCGTGGTCGGCGTCGACTGCCCCATCAGGCCTCACGCTCCACCACCGCCCCCGTGGCTGCAGGGCTGCGCCCACGGGGCACGGGCACCGTGGCGACGCGCACCGTCGGCAGCGGGACGGCGGGGGCGTACTCGGCAAGCGTCCGCTGGCGCTGCCTCGCCCCGCCGGCGAAGTCCCCCCCGCTCACCTCGAAGGCCCGCCACCCGTCGGCCGCGCGCTCGACGCCGAAGCGCGCGTGCGCCGCCTCGAACGCCTTCCACGCCATGAGCGGGTTCACCGCGCACCAGCGCGCCATGTCGACTGCAATCACAATCGGGACGGCGAACCGCCTTGCCAGGTCCTTCAGGTGCGCGAGGCTGTAGTCGATGTAGTCCTCGCGCTCCCAGTCCTGCAGCTCCTCCGTCGAGAACAGGTCCTCGTACGGCGCGGCCATCACAAGCGACGCGTCGAGGGCCATCAGCTTCTCGTCGAGGTGGCGCGTCAACACCGTGTCCCACTGGAACGGCGTCATGCAGCGCTTCACAAGCAGCCGGTCGGCCCCCCAGTCCGCCGCCCGCCCACGTTCGAGGTTGAGTTCGGCAAAGTCGTAGGGGTTGAACCCGTGGTCGCCGTCGCACCACAGGACGGTGCGCCCCGCTGCTTCCCCGAGGGCGAAGTGCGCAAGCTCCTGCCCGAGGGCCCGCGTGTGGGCGCGGGGGCCGCTCACCAGGGTCAGCTGGCAGGGCTCCATCAGCCTGGACCACACAACCCCCCCACCCCCCCCGCCGGGTTAGTCCTCCCCGGGGGGGAGGGCGAGCCCCTCAAGGGGGGGTGTCGCAGGCCGGGCCCCCTTTCCCGCCTCCCCACCCCCCCCGCATTTTTCATGCTGGACGTGACGGGTTTGCCGCAACCCCGCCGAAAGTGTTATCCCACCCTCGCATGAGTCCAGGGAGCCCACCGGGGGGTCACCATTGAGCAGAGCCACCGTTTCTCGAACACCCAATAAACGCAAGTCTTCGCTGACCGCTGCAACCGCCGCCATCGCCCTCGCCGCCCTCACCGCGGGCGCCATCCTTGCCGCCTTGCCCACGAGCGCAAGCCCCCAACCGATGAACGTCGAAGTCACCGCGCTCTCCGAAGACTTCGAAGGCGTACTCGCCGGCCGCGGCTGGACCATCTCCGACCAAAACCCCGCAAGCGGCCTCGACTTCTGGGCCCCCTCCACCGCCCGCGCCTCCACGGGCAACACGAGCGCATGGTCGGCCGGCTCCGGCGACCGCTTCACCGTCATCAACATCTGGCAAAGCGATTTCGAGAACGGCACCGCCGGCTGGAATTTCGCCGACCGCAACACCACCGACGCTCAGGGCCTCGACTACTGGGGCCCCACCACCTACCGTGCCCACAACGGCACGACCAGCATCTGGTGCGCTCAAAACGGGCTCAACCAGCAGAACAGCAACACGCCAAACGCCAATATCCACATGTACGACAACAACCAGAACTCAACGGCCGTGTTCAACACCAGCCTCGCGGGCTACACGAACGTCCAGCTGGAATATTGGCACTGGCAGAATTCCGAAAACAGCTGGGACAACCTCTACGTCGCCTTCTTCGACGGGGCCTGGCACTGGGAGAATCAGATCTTCCCCAATATGGGCTCGGCCCAGGGGTGGCAGAAGCACACCTACCCGATCCCGTCGAACGCGATCCAGGTCGGCTTCATGTTCACCTCTGACGCGTCGGTCATCTACGAGGGCGTCTACCTGGACGACGTCCGCCTCTACGCGACCCGCGTCGACCAGAACCGCGACATCCGCATGTACGACGACAACGAGGACACGGTGATGACCCACGATGTCGACGTCAGCTTCTTCGACTCCGCGCGCCTCGAATACCGCTACTGGCTCGATGCCCAGTCCCCGAACGACACCCTCCAGATCATGCTCTCCGACGGCACCAGCTGGACCTACGTCGACACCCACTCCGGCGTGAGCGGCGGTTGGGCAGCCTCGAGCATGGCGATCCCCACGAATACGAAAACCGTCGGGTTCCGCTTCTTCTCCGACGGTTCAGGCAGAGGCGAAGGTGCCTATGTCGACGACTTCAATGTCTTTGGCTCCGTGCTCCCCGTGGATTGTGTCGGCATCGCCTACGAGGGCGGCGGCATGGAAGTCGTGACCACGTTCCACTTCGGCGGCTCCGCCACCGGTGGCCTACGTCCCTACACATGGTCGTGGGCCTTCGGCGACGGCACCTTCACGAGCGGCACGCGCAGCTCCAACCAGAACCCGACCCACCAGTTCCCCGATGTGGGCGTCTACACCCCCGTCCTTACGGTCGAGGACTCCCTCGGGCAGACGTGCAACACCGCGACCGCCCCCCTCACCATCACCCACGACACCACCTCCGTCTTCGTGACCCCGGCGACCGCGCGGATCGTCGAGGGGACGAGCGTCACCGTCTACGGCTTCGACGGCCAGGGCCACCCCTATGACCTCGACTGGGACCTCATGTTCCCCGAGTGCGGCAACCTGTCCGTGACCCACGGCCCCTCGACCGTCGTGACGGCCGCGACCGACGCGGGCGGCACCACCTGCACCGTCACCGGCCGGGTCGGCTCCGCGCACTCGTCGATGCGTCTCACCGTCGGCCAGGACACGAGCATCATCCACCTCACCCCCGCGACCGCGACGGTGATCGAGGGCCAGGGCCTGCGCCTCTCGGCAACCGACCGCTACGGCGGCGAACTTCCCTTCATCTGGACGACCTCGTGCGGGCGCGTCGGCGGCGCTGCCGCGAGCTTCACCCTCTTTGAGGCCGTCATCGAGGGCGGCGTCGTGTGCACGGTCACCGCCACCTACGGCAGCGACCACGCAACGTCCATCATCAGCGTCGTCCACGACACCGGGCTCATCGACGTGTCGCCGAAGACCGCCACCCTCACGGAAGGCGGCGGGCAATCGTTCAGCGCCATCGACGGCTACGGCCACCCCTTCGAGGCGGAGTGGTCGGTCGACCCGACCGCGTGCGGCTCGTTCTCGATCCTCACCGGCGCCTCCACGACGTTCACCTCCGAGATCAACGCGGGCGGCCTGGACTGCACGATCATCGTCGCCTACGGCGCCGACCACCGCGATGTGACGGTCACCGTGCAGCACGACCTGCGCGACTCTTCGGTGACGCCCACCTCAGTGTCCGTCCAAGGCGGCACGACCGTGGAGTTCAGCTACGGGGACGCCAACGGCCACCCGTTCGGCGCTGTTTGGTCCGTTTCGCCGGGGGGTTGCGGCGCTTTTGAGTTCGCCAACGCGTCCATGCTCGTCACACCGAACCGGTTGACCGTGAGCGGCGATTATGCCGGCTACACCTGCACGGTGAGCGCGACGGGGATCGGCTTCACGCGGTTCGCGAGCGTCACGATCGAGTACGGCGCGCCCACCTCGCTCGTGGTCACCCCGAGCTCCGAGGTGATTGAGGCCGACGGGCAGGTTCTGGTGTCCGTCGCCGTCAAGGACGCCGCCGGCCACACGATCCCCTCCATCTCCGTCGCCTGGTCCACGGCGACCTGCTCCGTGAGCCCGGCTTCCGGGCCGACCACCACGCTCTCCGCGCCGCGCAGCGCCGCGGGCGGGCGGTGCACCGTCACGGCGACCCACGAGGGGCTGACCGGCAGCGCCGAAGTCCGCGTCAACCATGTGGGGCCGTTCACCGTGAAAGTGACCCCCGAGGCCCCGACGCTCGGCGGCGGCCAGTCGCAGACCTTCACCGCCGTCGTGACCGACGGCGAGGGGAACCCCGTGCCCGACGCCGCGGTCGTATGGAGCTCCTCCTGCGGTGTGCTTTCAAACAGCACCGGGCCGGCCGTCGTGTTCGTCGCGCCGTCCGATGTCGCCACGAACCACTGCGAGGTCACCGCCTCGGCAAGCGCCGGCGGCGTGGCCTACCAGTCGGTCGCCAACGTGAAGGGCGGCAGTTCGCCGCTTCTCCTGATCCTCGGGATCGCCATCGCCGGCGCCGCCGTCGGCCTCGTCGCGTTCCGCATGCGCGGGCGCGGCCCGCGCGCGTCCCTTGAGGGTGCCGAGGTCGCGCCCCACGAGGGCACCGCTTCGGAAATCCCGCCCGCGGCCCCCGAGGCGGCGGCCGCTGAAGCGCCCGCCGCTGCGGCAATGACGTGCCCGAAGTGCGGCTCGGCCGTCGAGGCTGGCTGGACGGCCTGCCCCGAGTGCGGCACCGACCTCGCGGCCCCATCAAGCTAGCAAGGCAAGCGCAAGCGGCGCGGTCGCGCGCGCCCGGCGTCGGCCTCCCTCGAAGGCGAGCGTACGCCTTGTCCGCCGAAGGCCCCGAGGCCCGCCCCCCTGCGTATCCGCCAACTCGTCTCACTGGACGCAATTCATATTGTCAAAGTGTTTACGCGCGGCCGGCGGTAGTGAGCTTGCGACCCACCCCCCCCACGACAACGCCACCTACAACGAACGCCCGCACGCTGCGCGCCTACCGCCGCGCGTCAGGCCCGCGGGCCATCACGCTGCTCGCGTCCCTCACCATCGCGCTCTGCGTCCTGCCGGCGCTTGTGCCTCCCGCCCCCGCTACCCCCACGCCGCTCTCTGCCGACCTGCCGGTCTGGAACGATGACTTCGAAGGGGCCTTCCCCGGCGCCAACTGGGTTGTCAATGACACGAACCCTGCCAACGGCACCGACTACTGGGGCCCCTCCGCCCAACGGAAGCTCCAGGGCAACGGCAGCGCGTGGTCAGGGTCCGTCGGCTCCCAGACCCTCTTTTGGAACGCCACGGGTAACGCCACCAACGACCCCTACCTCACCAGCTTCGAAAACGCCTCTTCCAACGCGGCGTGGAACGTCAGCGACGACGAGCCCCTCGAGGGCCTCGACTACTGGGGCAATTCCTCCTTCCGCGCCCACAACGGCACCTACAGCATGTGGTGCGCCCAACAAGGCTTCAACAACTACACCTCCGACTTCAACAACATCTCCCACGTCTATGACAACATGATGACCGCCTACATCTGGCGCACGGTGAATTTCGCGCGCGTCGCCGCCATCAACGCCACGGCCGTCGACCTCTCGTTCTGGTACTTCACCGCCACCGAAAACGGCGTGGATTTCCTCGATGTCGTCTACGACAACGGCGGCGGCTGGACCGTCGGCACCTCGTTTACCGGCGACAGCGCCGGGTGGCAGCAGGCCTCCACGACCTTGCCGACCGACACCATCCGGTTCGGCTTCCGCTTCATCAGCGACGTGGGTGGCGTCCTCGAAGGCGCCTACATCGACGACCTCACGCTCTCCGCCACCCACAACGAGCCGAACCAGGGCCTCCACATCTACGACATCCAGATGAACGCCACGATGTGGCGCACCGTCGACCTTTCAAGGTACGCGACCGCGTACATGAACTACAGCTATTGGCTCGACGCCTTCTCGCCGAACGACACGCTGTCGGCGATGTACTACGTGGGCACCAACTGGACCTACCTCGACACGCGCACCGGCAACAGCGGGGGCGCCTGGAACACCTCCCAGGTCAACATCCCGGTGAACGCCACCCGCGTCGGCTTCCGCTTCTTCTCGGGGATCGTCGGCCACCGCGAAGGGGCCTACATCGACAACGTCCGCGTCGTGGGCCATGTCAACGCGATCCTTTGCAACGCCACGGTCTTCCCGACCACCGGCTACGAATCGAATACCGTGTTCTCCTACTCGGTGAGCGCGACGCAGGGCCTTGCGCCCTACGGGTGGTCATGGAACTTCAACGGCAGTACGAACAGCACGCAGGTCGCCAACCGCACCTTCGGCGCCGTGGGCAACTACACCGGCAGCATCACCGTCTCCGACTCAGCCGGCCAGACCTGCACGACCTCGCCCCCTCTGGTCACCGTCGTCCACGACACGACCCAGGTGCGTGTGAGCCCGACCTTTGGCAGCGTCGTCGAGGGGAACAACGTGACCGTCAGCGGCCAGGACCGCTGGTTCCACCCGCTTTCCCTCAACTGGTCGCTTGCCCCCGCGTCGTGCGGCAACCTCAGCGCCGCCTCCGGCGCAAATGTGACCCTCCGCGCGGCGGTGTCCGCCGGGGGGCTCCTCTGCGTGATCAGGGGCAGCTACGCCCCGGGCATCAACGCGACCGCAAACATCACCGTCTTCCATGACTTCAGCACCGTCAACCTCGTGCCGCGGGTGGCCACCGTCGTCGAAGGCGGGACCGTGAACATGTCGGCCACCGACGCCAACGGCCACGCCCTCAACTTCGTCTGGTCGGCCTCCTGCGGGACGTTCACCGCCTACAACGGAGCCAACACCACCTTCCAAGCCGGCGACAACGGCGGCTCGGTGTGCCACATCTCGGCGGTCTTCAACGGCACCATCGCGTCCGCCGACATCACCGTCCTCCAGGACACCAGCGTCATCAAGGTGTCCCCCGACTTCGCGTTGGTCGTCGAGGGGCAGTCCCTGGCCTTAGGCGCCCTCAACAGGTTCGACCACATCATCGACGTGAATTGGTCGGTGTCGCCCGCCGAATGCGGCCAGCTCTCCCTCGCCCACGGGAACGCCACCGTGTTCGCTTCCTCCAACGCCTCCGGGGGCCTCACATGCACCATCACCGCTTCGGTAGGCCCTGTGTCGGGCAAAGGGACCGTCAATGTAACCCATGACGTGAGCGTGCTGACGCTCACCGCCGCGAAAACCGCCCTCATCGAACTCGAGGCCATGCAGCTCACGTTCCTCGATGTCCACGGCCACCCCTACTCGGCGGCATGGCGCGTCGACCCGCAGCCCTGCGGCACGGTGTCGCCGCTCTCCGGCGGCATCGTGAATTTCACTGCCGGGGCCGAGGCCGCGGGCCTCAGCTGCGTGATCACGGCCTCGGTGAACGCGCAGGCATGGCGCGTCAACGTCACGGTCGCCCACGGGCCCCCCGCTTCCGTCAACGTGGACCCGCCTGCCGCCGCCGTCGTCGAGGGCACGGGGGTCACCCTCGGGGCCGCCGTGCGCGACCCGTCCGGCCACATCCTGCGGAACTTTACGATCGACTGGACGTCCTCGTGCGCGCAACTCGTGCCATCGGAGGGCCCCAGCACCGTGGCAACCCCCGGGCTCACGGACGGCGGGAAGACCTGCCTCGTCAATGCTCGCTACCTGAACTTCTCGGCGACGATCACCCTGCAGGTCAGCTACGCCAC
>JBGPJF010000020.1:0-38264 GCA_041485285.1 Thermoplasmata archaeon
CCCATGTAGGGCTTGCAGCCATACGGCCGGTCCTGGATCGTTGACAGAATGCACCGAGAGTGCCGTCAGAGGATTGTCCTACCGGCCTAGGCGAAGCCCTAAGAACTGGGCGCGCCTACGTGCGCCACCCCGACTCAGAGGCGGGCGGGACGGGGCTCGAAGGCCCCGATCAGTTCCCCAAGCTTACCAGTCGCGAGCGGACAACGGCGGCCTTCAGGGGGTGGCGCTCGCGCTCGAGCAGTTCGATGAGCTTCGCGTAGAACTCGCGGGCCTTTTCCAGGTCGCCCTCGCGCCGGTAGGCCTCCGCCGCGGCGAAGGCATCGGCAAGCGAATCGTAGAAAAGAATCGAGCCGTGCTCGAAGAGGCCCCACGAAAAGCCGACCTCTGCCTGCGCTTTCTTGGTGTGCTGGAACCCCGTGTCGGCGAAGAACTCAACGACGAGCGCTTCCCACCGCGGGTCGCCCCACAGCGGCCCAAACTCGATGCGGTAGAGCTCGGCGTAGAAGTTGGGCTTGTTGACGGTAAGGCCCGCGGCGATGTCGGCAAGCGCGCCGTCCTTGTCGCCCTTGAGCGCCCGCATCGCGGCGATCCGGAAGTGGACGCCGCCGGCGTCGCGGCGGTCGAGCGAAAGTCCATGCGAGAAGGCCTCGATGGCGGGTTCGACTTCCTCGAGCATCTGGTGGCACACGCCCTTCTGGTACCACGCGAGCTTGAGTGCCGGGTCGGCCGCGACGGCCTTGCCGTACGCTTCGCCCGCCGGCTTGAGGCGGCCGTGGGTGAACAGGAACTTGGCGTACTCGTACCAGGCGCGCGGGTCGTGGGGCAGCAGGCGCGCGACCTCGCGTAGCGCGGAGGCCGCCTCGTCCACGTGGCCGCGCGCGCTTTTGCGCAACTGCTTCGCGCGCGGGTGGTCGCCCCTTTTCTCGACCTCCGCGGCCTTCGCCTCCTCCGCGAGCTTCAGGCCCACGAGCGCGCGGCCCTTGAGGGCCCACGCCACCGGCTCGTCGGGCGTCGCGCCGAGCACCTGGCCGATGAGCTGCAGCGCCAGCTCGAAGTCGAAGAATTCGGCAGCAAGGACGGCGCCGTTCAGCTTGTTGGCGGGCTCCTCGGGGTCGGTCTTGGCCGCGAGGTTGACCCAATAGAGCGCGTCCTTGTAGTCGCCGACGTAAAAGGTGAGCACGCCGAGGGCCGCCGCATCGTTGAAGAGGCCGTTGGCTTCGCCGGCCATCGCGAGGTCGAAGAGCGTCTTGGAGGCCGTGCCCATCAGGCGCTCCTCGACGGGCTCCGTGCGCAGGCGCCTCGACTTGTCCATGGTGCGGCCGAAGCGGGCCTCGATGAAAGGCACCACCGGGGCGAAGGCAGCGTGGAACTCCTGGCGGTCGCGCGCGGTGTAGCGGCGCTTCACGAGCCCGCCTGCGTGGCGCGCGCGGATTGCGTCGAGCAGCTCCGCGGCCCGGGAGAGCGCTTCCTCGTGTCCCGGAGGGGGGATCGTGCCGTCGTCCTTCCGCGTGTGGCGGTGCGGCTCAGGCATCAGGTGGCCAGCGTGGCTTTCCGATTTAACGGTTGAGCCAAGCGGCCGGACGCCTAGGCGCCCATGGCGTTCAGCACCGTCGAGCCCTTCCCCACCGCTCGGAACTGCTCGAAGAGGTCCTTCGCCTCGCGGTAGGCCGCCTCGGCAATCTTTTCCTTGTTCTCCTTGGGCATCCTGTCAAGCTCGAGGCGGAAGGGTTTGGTCGTGAACTTGATGTCCTTGTCGTTGTCCTTCGCCCACTTCTGCATCTTCGCGAAGAGGTCGTGGGGCAGGTTCGCGTGTGCGACGTTCTGCCACAGGGTCCCCACATTTCCCTTGCGGATGCCGTGCTCGGCGAATTGGCCGATGAGGTGCGGCGGCGTCCCCGTGATCCCGTGCTGGGCGAGGAAAACGCCCCACCGCGACACGGCCTCGAAGACTTCGCCCGTCCGCGTGAGGTCGATGTGCACTTCCTCGCCGGGCTTGTAGTTCCCGTGCTTCGACCCGTTGTTGATGGCAAGCAGGGTGGGTGCGATTCCGGCCTCCTTCAGGCCTGTCATGTATTCGACGGCCTCGCTCACCGTGGTGATCCGCCCTTCCTCTGAGCCGGAGGCGTGCTTGATCTCCCCAAGCTCGACTTCCAGGCCGATGCCAAGCTCGAGGATCGGCGGCGCGAGGTAACTCATGAGTTTGATATTCACCGGGACGGGGTTAAACGAGGGGTCGACGCAGAAGGACGTGTACCCGGCCTTGATCTCGGCGTCGATGAGCTTGCGCGAGCCCTCGACCTCCTTCTCGCTTTCGTCCTTCACGGTGACGTGGTCGCCGTGGATGAAGAAGGGCCGGGAGAAGTGGAGCTCCTCGGCGAAGCCCACGACGGCCTTGAAGAACGAGTCGGGCGTGTGTCCCGTGTAGCCGCCGTCGAGCCCGTGCTCGGACTTGGCAAGCTCGAAGGCGACCGGCGCGTCGAGCTCCTCGGCGGCGCGCATGATGCCGGGGACGACCTCGTGGAGCCGCGTGTTGCACGCCATGACGATGCACTTTTCGGGGCCAAGCGCGCGGATGATATCCTTCGAAGAGAGGAGGCAGATGTCGCTGCCGCCCTGAAGGCGCGCCGCAGCATTGGCCGGCCGCTTGGCGAGGACCTTGGCCGACGGCCGCAGGCGAGAAATCACGTCCGGGCGCCTCCCTGAGTGAACGGGCGACCCAGCGGGGGCGGCCGATATCAACGTTGCCCGGGCGCGCCCATTCCTCGCTTCGGCCAACGGGCAACAAGGCTCAAATGCAAACGCGCCAAAGCGCAGGGCGTGCGGGCCAAGGTTGCGGCAGTAGCGGCAATGGCTGCGGCGCTTGCCGTTGTGGTTGCCGGATGTACGGGCCCAGCCCGGTCCGAGTGGGCGTTTGCGATGGTGCAAGTGAACGAACTGCGGGCGCAGGGGCTCGACGGCTCCGGCGTCACCGTGGCGATTATCGACACCGGCATCGACCTGCGCCACCCCAACCTGGCCGGTGTGGTCGTGCAGCTTTGGGAAGACCTCGTAAACGCGCAAACAGACCCCTACGACGACAACGGCCACGGGACCGCGATGGCCTCAATCCTGGTAGGCCGCGGCTCGCTTGCTGGCGGCGCGCCCAATGTGACGCTCATTGTAATCAAGGCGGTCGCCTCGGACGGGTCAGGCAGCGACAGCGTGATCGCGAAGGCCATCGGCGACGCCGCCGCCGGCGGCGCGGACATCATTTCGCTTTCGCTTGGCGGGGCAGGCGCAACCCTGATGGCGCGCCTCGGGTCGGCCGCAAACGCCGCGGTGGAGAACGCGGCGGCGCAGGGCGTCCTTGTCGTGGGGTCGGCCGGCAATGATGGCGAGGACGACGATGGTCAGGTGTCTACCCCGGGCGTTTCGACCCACGCCATCAGTGTGGGCGCCGTCGACGAGCGAGGGCTCATTGCGGCTTTCTCCTCGGAGGGCAGGCCAACCTTCCTCACGTCGGCCGACCCGGACAAGAAGCCCGAGGTCGTAGCGCCGGGCGTTAACATCACCGTGGCATGGCTTGACCGTTCGACCGCGACGGTGTCGGGCACCTCCCCGGCGGCCGTTTTCGTGACTGCGGCGCTCGCCCTCGTGCTGGAAATGAAGCCCCTCTACAAGCGCCATGGGGCGTCGGGCGTGGACGCGGTGAAGAACGCGATCATGAACGCTGCAAAAAAGGTGCCCGGTCAAGCCACGCCCCATGATGTCCACTACGGCTACGGGATCTTGCAGGCGAGGGCGGCCGCGGCCCTCCTTCCGTAGCGTGGCGCGGTGCCAACCCGTTTGCCGCCTTCTCCGCAATTCTCTTATATCCACAGGAGGTAGCTCGCGCGTGGAAGGCTGGCTTGATTTGCATGTAGCCAGACAGCCCAAAGCGGGCGCTCGCGTGAAAGCCAAATTGGGCCCGGCGCTTGCCGCCTCCCTCCTGCTCTTGTCGCTCGTCCCTTGGATTCCCGCTGCAACGGCCGCGCTGCCCACGGAGCCGACCGCGGTCGTGACGGTCTTCCCCAACGACCCCACCGTGGATGCAAGCGGGATCAACCCCGTGGACCAGTCGTTCATGGTTAACGTGACGGGCAACAACATCCGCCCGCAGCCCCACCAGATGTGGGTCAACATCTCGTTCACCAGCTCGACGGGGTGGAAGCTCAGCCCAACGACCGCGAACCTCACGATGACGCTCGCCGCCAACGGCGGGACGGACACGAAGTCCGTCGCCGTCACGGTGACGGTTCCGCCCAAGATGTCGGCGAACAACGTCTCGCTGTTCTCGGCCGCGTGGCGCCAGGAAAACGACGTGCGCTTCGGCACGGGCCAAGATGGAAACGCGACGGCGCAGATTCACATCCGCCAAATTTTCTCGACGAGCGCGGAGCTCTCCAACGGGACGGCCTCCTACCTGCTGCGGCAGGGCGGCGACACGAACATCTCCATCAGGGTCACGAACCGGGGCAACGGCGACGCCACCTATGACGCGGAGCTTCGCAACGCGGCGGACCTGCGGCCGAGCGACATCCTGCTCAGGTCGACCACGGCAGCGCTTGTTACCCAGAACGGGACGGGCACCGTCCTTGTCGTGATCCACGCGAACCAGTACGCGATCGCCGGCAGCTACCAACTGCAGCTGCGGGCGATTGCAAGCGGGGCCGGGACGCCGCCGCCCGCCGGGGCATTTGCCGACCTCACCGCGCCGCTCCTCGTGACCGCGTCGGCCCCGCCGCCGGCGCAGAACAACACCACGCAGCCGCCGCCCCCCCCGCAGAACAATACAACCGCGCAAAACCCGCCTCCGGCGCAGCCGCCGGACTACATCACGGTTTTCTGGAACGCCATAAAGTCGGTCCCCGGCATGATCGTGGTAGGCCTCGTTGCCGTCGTGGCCGTCGGGCTAATGGTGGGCCGCGGCCGCAAGAAGAAGGCGGCCAAGGCGCGAGAAGATGCCCTTAACAAAGCCCGCGAGCGCAGCGGGATGGGGGGCCCCAGGAAGCCGGGAGTCCCCGGATCGGGCCCTCGACCCAGCGGCCCCGGGCAAGCTCCGGGCAACCGGCTGCCGCAGCGGCCCGTGCAGCGCGCAGCGCCGCGCCCGGGGGCGCCCACGCCGCGCACCCCCGCGCCGCCGCCCAAGTAGGGGAGGTGCAGGCGGGTGCGCCTCTTGTCTCTGCGCTTCTCCCTCGCGGTCTTGGCCCTCGGCGTTGCCGCCGCGGCGCTTGCAGGCGCACCCGCCTCGGCGTTGCCCACCCCTCCGTCGTGCACGGTCCAGCTGGACACGGCCACCCAGACCTCCCATATCACCTCGACGCTCGGCGAAATCCTCGAATTCACCGGGGCGGTGAACGTTACGACGGGCACCACCAGCCCGCGCACCCTCAACATCATCGCGACCGTCACGCCGAGTGAGTGGGGCGCACAGGTCAGCCCGACCACCGAAAATATTTCCGACGGCGAAACCGTCCGTTTCAACGCGAGTGTCGCGGTCCCGCCGGCCGCCCTGTCGAACACGCGCGCCTCGCTTACGATCAGCGCGAATTTTCTCGCGGTGCCGGGCGTCCCGGGCAGCAAGATCGAATGCGGCGACACCGCCACGATCTCCGTGGCCCAATATTACAGGGTCGATATTGACACGACCAAGCCGCGCATCTCGCTGAACGTGGGGCCGACCGGCGTCGAGGCCTCGGTGATCGTGCACAACCTAGGGAACGGGCGGGACACGTTCACGCTGAGCCTCGAGGACCCGTTGTACCTCAACGATGTGAGCCTGCACACGAACCTGCCGCGGCGCATCACCCTGGAGGCGGACGCCGAGACTACGATGACCTTTGCGATCAATGCGACGGGCGATGCCAAGCCCGGGACCTACGATGTGGCGGTCGTGATGGCGTCGGACGTGCAACCGCAGACGGCGACGGACAACCTCGTGCTCTCCGTAACGGTGGAGAAAACGTTCGTCGACCAGCTCGTGCCGGACTTTACCACCTCGCTCATCGGGCTCGGTGTCCTGGGGGCGCTCGTGGGCGTCGTCATGCTTCGCCGCCGCTCCAAGCGCAAGAAAGCGGGCGCGGAAGCCGAGCGACTGCTAAAGCAGGTGATCCGCCAGCGGAGGGAAATGGAGGCAGGCGACGGGCAGCAGCCGGGTGGCGACGAGGCGGTCGGCGCGGAAGGGCACGGGGATGAGCGGGATGATGAGCCGCCCTTCAAGGCCCCGCCTGCCGAGCCCGCCGAGGCACGCGGGGCGGCAAAGCGCGTGCGCGTGAAGGTGAAGGCGCCGCCCGGCGCATGACGGGACCGGCTACGCGGCCGGTGCCGGGCCCTTCGATTTCTTCGGCCTCTTTTCGGCGGGCGGCGCAGCCGAAGGCCCGACGCCCGGCGGCGCCGGCATGGCGGGGAGGTTCCCCTTTTGGGCTTCCGGGGTCAACTGGAGGTACACTTCCCCCGTGGGGAACGGTTCCTGCTGCACGGTCACACGGTTGTTGAACGCCAGGAAGAGCGTCGAGATGAACACGGAGAGAAAGTCTTCTTTCGTCCCGTCGTGAAGGCCGGACATCGCAAGCTTTGCGGCCGGGCTTTCCTCGTGGTGCACCTTCTCGAGGATGCGCATCCATGTCTGCGCGATTTCCTCTTCGAGGTTCTCGTTGTGCATCATCCCCGAGACCTTCGCCTTGCGCGCCCGCTCGAGCTCCGCGCGGGCCTTGGCGCGCTCCTCTTCGAGGATCACGCGCGTGGCGCTCTCTTCCTTGGCCTCCTCGAAGGCGGAGATCAGGTCGTAGAGGGTGACCGGCCGCTCCCCGGGCGGGTGACGGCTTCGTCGAGGTGGAGCGGGTCGGCCTCGATGACCGCCTTCGTGAAGTTGTAGGTGGTTTCGTCGGCGGAGAGCCACGGCTGGCTCTCGAGGAAGTCCATCGATGCGGCGTCGGCGCCCGCCGCGGCCGCCTCGGCGGCCTTGCGCTGCTCCTCGATCCGTGCGATGGCGGCAAGGACCTCTTCCGTCTGCGCCTTCAGCACCGACCAGGCCATCAGCATCAGCTTGCCGGCGGTGATGAAGTCGATGTCGTCGACGCCCTTCACGCGCGAGAGGTACATCTTCGAGAACGAGCGCAGGTCGAGGTCCCACGGGTTCATGCGCTCGTTGATGACCAGCTCGAAGACGAGCGCGATGCACTTGTCGTAGGGGTCGTCCATCGCGAGGTGGACGCCCTCACGGATGTCGGCGGCAAGCGCGAGGTACCGTTCGACGTTGGCTCCCTTGTCGGCGTCGCGGATGAGCGACTTGTGGAACACGAGGTGGGCCATCACTTCGGCAAGCTGTTCCTTCGACGCCGCGTTGAGGGGCGCGCCCTCGGGCACGGGTCCTCCGTCGACCCCGGGGGCCGCCCTCTTCACGGGCGCCTGGGCATCGGCCTCCACTTCTCCGGGGCTGGGGCCCTCTTCCTGCAACACTTCGGCCGGCGCGTGTACCGGTTCGGTTTCGACGAGCCGGACTTCGGGGGGCGAGGGCGCGGGGGCGGCCGCGGCGACTTTCAGTTCGCCGACGTGTTGGCCGACGGACGGCTTGGGGCTCAGCTTCGCCTTCCCCTTCGCCTGCGCTTTGACCTTTTTCGCCACCATCGGTTTCCCTCCCGTCCTGGGTTGCGCGGCGATTAGTGTGCCGTGGCCTGGAGCACCATGCCGGCCTTCGAGTCCTCGCGCAGGGTGCCCAGCGAGACGTTGCCGATGACCTCGGAGACGCCTTTGCCCATCATCGTCACGCCGTACAGGTGGTCGGCGTGCGACAGCGTGACCTTGCGCAGCGAGATCATGACGAACTGGGCGGTCGCCGAGTTCTTCTTGACCATTCGCGCCACGCTCTCGGCGTTCACGGCGTCGAGGAACATGTCCACCTCGTCAAGGAGGTAGAACGGCGACGGCTGGAATTGCTGGATCGCGAAGATCAGTGAGAGGGCGGTGAGCGACTTCTCGCCCCCCGAGAGCGACTCGATGCGCAGCACCTTCTTGCCGCGCGGCTGGGCGCGCACGGCCAGCCCGCCCTGGAACGGCTCCTCGGGGTTCTCGAGGATCAGCTCGGCCGAGCCGCCCTGCGAGAGCTCCGCGTAGATGCCCTTGAAGTTCTCGTTGATCGCGTCGAAGACCTTGAACAGCCCGAACTTTTTCTTCTTGTTCAGTTCCTCGACGGTGGCGGCAAGCGCCTCCATCTGCGCGTCGAGGTCCTTGAGCTCCGACTGCATGGAGTCGCGGCGCTGGACCTCGCCGTCGTAGTCGGTGAGCGCGCGCAGGTTGACCCCCCCCATCGCGTTCATCTTCTTCTCGCAGGCGGCGACGGTTGCCTGTACCTCGTCGCGCGGCGGCAGCGGGAGCTTGACCTTGACGTCCTGGTTCTTCAGGTTCTCTTCGGCCTGGATGAGGCGGGTGTCGCCCTCGCGGATCTCGTCCTGGAGCTTGGTCGTGAGCTCTTGGGTCGTCTCGACCTTGAGCTCAAAGCCTTCGACATCCTTGGCGAGGTCGGTCTTCTCCTTGTAGAGGTCGTCGCGCTTCTTCTGCGCGGCTTCGAGCTTGGAGGCCGAACTCTTGTCGACCTGCAGGAGCGCCTCGCGCTCCTCGCGCCACCCTTCGGACTGCTCGGCGGCTTCCTCGACTTCCTTCTCGCAGGCGTCGGCCTTCAGGTCGAGCCGCTTGACCTCTTCCTTCGCCTTGGCAAGCCCCTCCCTGAGAACGCCAAGCTGGGTCTCGAGCGTGTCGGCGCGGCCGGTGGCTTCCGCCAGGGACTGCGCAAGCTCGGAGACGGTCTTCTCCCCCGTGTGCATCCTAAGTCCGATCTCCTTCGGCGCCGCCTTGACCGCCTTCTTGGCCGCGTCTTCGCGCGCCTTGTCGAGGCCTTCGAGGTCGGCGCCGAGCTTTGCGAGCACTTTCTGAAGCTCGGTGCGGCGCTTCTCGTCGGCGGCAAGGGCCTTGGCGCGCGAGTCGCGCTCGGCCTTGAGGCCCGCGAGGATCTTGGCGCTGGAGCCCTTGACGTTCTCGAGCCCCGAGAGCTTCGAGCGGGCGTCGCCGGTCGTGCCGCCGGCCTGGCGCAGCTCGTCTTCCACCTTGACGAGTTCGAGGCGGCAGTTCTTCAGCGACTCGGCAAGCTTGTTGGAGCGCTCGGTGGCGTCCTCGAGTTCCCTGCGCACCGCGTCGAGGGGCGAGGACCCCGAGGTGCCGAACTTCACGGCACTCACGGCGGGCGCGCCGCCGACCATGGCGCCGACGGCCTCCACGAGGTCGCCGTCGAGCGTCACGAGGCGTACGCCGCCCATCAGGCGGCGGGCCGCGTCCATGTTCTTGACGACGAGCGTTTCGCCGAAGGTGTAGGTCATGGCCGCTTCGTACTTCTCGTCGTACTTCACCAGGTCGATGGCGAAGCCCACGACGTCGGGCTCCTTGGCGACCATCAGGGCCTTGCCCTGGGGGCGCGACACGCGCAGCTTGTTGAGCGGGAGGAAGATCGCGCGGCCCGACCGCGTCTTCTTCAGGTGGTTGATGGCGGCAGCCGCCGCGCCGTCGTCGTCGACGACGATGGCCTGCATCCTGGAGCCTGCGGCCGTCTCGAGGGCCCTCTCGTACTTGCCGTCGACTTTGGCAAGGGCGGCCACCGTGCCGCGGATGCCGGTCAGCTCCCGCTTGTCGCGGGCGCGCATGACGTCTTGGACGGACCCGGAGTACCCCTTCTCGATGCCCATCTGGGCGTCGGCCTCGGCGCGCATCGTGCCGTAGCGCCTTGTGAGTTCGGTCACTTCGCGCTCGGCTCCGACCGCGTCCTCGCCAAGCTCCTTCTCTTCGCGCTTGAGCTCGCCCTGGCGCTTCTGCAGCCGCTCGAGCGTGCCCTTGGCCCCCGAGGTCACGTTCTTGATCTCGCTCATCTGGAACTCGGCGTCGGCAACCTGCAGTTCCTGACTCTTCAGTTTCTCATCGAGCTCCTTGAGCAGGAGTTCGCCCTGGCGCACGCGCTCTTCGACGCGGTCGGCCTCGAGTTCCGCCTCGTGCCGCGCCTTCTGCACATCTTGAACGCCCTTGGCCTTGAGCGCCGCCAGGCGCTGGAACTCCGCGACGTCCTTGTCGGTGCGGGCTGCGCTTGAGCGCGTCCCTTCGAGCTCATCGCGGGCCTCGGTGAGCTCCTCCTGGAGGCGGTCGCGGTCTTGGGCGGCGGCCTGCCGCTGCTTCTCGGCAAGCTGGCCGTCGCGCTCCATGCGCTTGAGGTCGGTCGTGAGCTGCTTGAGCAGTGCGCGCGACTCGTCGAGCGCCTCCTTGGCCTTCTCGGCGCGCTGGTCGGCCTTTGCGATGTCCACGGTGAGCTGGTCGAGCTTCGTGCGGCGCTCCTTCGAGGCGCCGCCGCCGAGCTTCGAGATGGCTTCCTCGGCCCCGTCGTAGTCCTTGACGACGGTGGTAAGCTCCGCCTTCAGGTCCTCGAGCTTCTTCGTGAACTTCTCGAGGTCGGCCTTGCACTCGCCTTCCTTGCTGCGGAACTGCTCGACTTCGTCGCGGGCCTCCTCCACGTCGAGGTGGGCAAGCTGGGAGCGGGCAAGCGCCAGGCGCTCCTGGAGGTCCTTGTACTTGCCCGCCGCGTCCTTGTCCTTCTCGAGGATTCCGATGTTGCGCTTGACTTCCTCAAGGACCAGCTGGATGCGCTGCACATTCTCGGTGGCCTGCGCGCGCTTCTTGTTCGCGCTCTCGATGTCCTCGTCGAACCGGGTGATGCCCGCAATGTCGTCGAGGATGCGCCGGCGCTCGAGGTTGCTCATCCCGGTGATCCGGTTGATGTCGCCCTGCTGGACGAGGTTGTAGCCCTCGGCGGAGATGCGCGCGTGGGCAAGGAGCGCGTCGAACTCGTTTAGCGACGAGGCGCGGTCGTTGATGTAGAAGTACGAGTTGTACTCGCCCTTCTTCTGGGTCGACATGCGGATGAGGCGGCGCAGGCGCACCTCGTCGGCTTCGATCGGCATCATGCGGTCGCTGTTGTCGAAGCAGAGTTCGACCCAGCAGAACTTCGACGGGGGCTTGCCGCTGCCGCCGCCATTGAAGATGAGGTCCGACAGCTTCCCAGCGCGGATGGCCTTGGCCGATCGGGGGCCCAGCACGAACAGGATGGAATCGGAGATATTCGACTTGCCCGACCCGTTGGGGCCGGTGACGGCGGTGAATCCGGACTCGAAGGGCACGTCGACCTTGTGCCCGAACGACTTAAAGTTCTCCATCTCGATCTTTTTCAGGTGCATTTCCGGTCCCTTCCTTGTTTTTGTTTAGAAACGGTGCGCGTGGAATCAGATCTTGAGGTCGAGGATTTCGATCAGCACTTTCTGGGCGATGTATTTCTTGGCAAGCTCGAGCACGCGGTTCATCTCCTCGACGGTGCGCGCCGCGCGCTCCGCGCGGATGAAGGCGTCCTTCTGCTTGGGGTCGATGAGTTCGGCCATGTAGTCGAGCGCGATGCGCATCTGGATCATGCGGTCGTTCTTCTCGGTCTCTTCTTCGAGCACCGCGACGCCGCTGGTGGCGCTCCCTCGACCTGCATCCCCTTCGTCATCGCCCATTGCAGAAGCCTCCTTTACGATAGATCCGACTTGGAAAACGCGTCCATGTACTCGGCGACCATGTCCTCCGTAACGGCGAGGTCGGGCGGGTTCACCGCCGACCAGAAGGCCGTCCCGCAGCGGTTACAATCGCGGGCATCTCGCGCCACGACGCGGGTGCACGAGGGGCAGGTGTACAGGAGGTGGCGGTGGAGGAAGGCGCCGCAGGGGCAGCGCGGCAGGTCCTCGGGGGAGAGCGTCCCGCATGTGCCGCACCGTGTGGCGCCCTCCGGCGGGGTCGGGTCCTCCGGTTCGCGGTAGCGCTGCAGGGCCTCCTTGACTTCGGCGTACTGGGCCTCGAGCGCGAGGTCGCGCAGCGGCACGCGTGACAGGTCGTTTTTGGGGATGGCGCGGGGGGTCACGATGGCCGCCGCGGGGAGCAGGAGGAACGCGGCGGACAAGACATGGGGGGCGCGCCCGCTCAACGTGAGGCGTCTCGCTCGCATCCCATCCCCAGGAGGGGCTAAAACAGGGGGCCCTATTTATATTTCCCGAAGGGGCAAAAACGCTGGCATGCCGGGGGCAATACCCCCGTTTCCTGTCGAGGAATCCCCCGCCCCAGCCTCATGAAGGAAGGCGCTCCCGCGGAGGCATCCAGAAGATTGGGCGGGGCCTTGAGCGAAGAGAGAAAGGGAGTGCCGCGGGCCGGACTTGAACCAGCGACCTCCAGATCTTCAGTCTGGCGTTCTCCCAACTAAACTACCGCGGCGCTTGGAGGGGGCGCGAAAACGGCCACGCAGAGAAATACTCTTGGGGCGGGAGGCGGCGCTACGAGGCGGGGCCTCACGCCACGCGGCCCTCGAAATAGAGGTTCATGTACGGCTCTTCGGTGCGGAAGTCGAGGCTGCGGGTGATGGGCGTGGACCCGGCCGTAAGCCGCACCGTGATGGAGAGCGTATAATTCGTGGCGATCTCGTCGCCTTTGAACTGGAGGGCATCGCCGTTGTACGTGCGGTGGGGGCCAAGGGACGTCGTGACGTTGTAGAATCCCATCGCCGCGCCCGTGCCCGAGTCGGTGACGACGAGCTCGATGTGGAGGGGGGAAAGCGAGACCGTGCCGTCGTTGATGACGCGCAGGTCGACGGCGATTGCGTTGAACAGCCCTTCATGATACTGAGCCTGCACCCGCACGTCGGCGCGCGGGATGATCCAGAACCACGCGGAGAACACGAGGACGCCGACGAGCACGACGGCGCCGACCTGGCGCGCGCGCTTGGCGTGGGCGACCGTGTGCGGGAGGATGTGCACCTCGTGCACCGAGAGGAACCTTCGAATGGGGCCCTTCGGCACGACCTTGGCAAGCGCGTAGAGCGGGCCGGTCGGCGCCGGCGGGGGCGCTTCGGGCTTGGGGCGGTTGGGCACCCATGGGTCTTCGCCCGGGGGTTGGTCCACCTTGGGGTCAGGTTCAAGCGACAAGCGTGTGCCTCCTAGAACTGCGACAAGATCCATGATAGCGCGGGCGCTGGCACGATGAGGTACCGGCCCGCGTTTTCCCGCGAGGTGACGATCCCGTTGGATGCCACCGACACCGGCCCGGGCGACCCCAGCGGCACGGTCACGAAGACGAAGGTCGTGGGCTTTGCAGCGCCGGAGAGCGCGTTGATGCGGTGCTCGAATTTGATCTGGAGTTTCTCGGCGTTGAGGTTGTCGACGGTGAGGATCGGGAGCGAGTTGAAGATGAGCTGGTTGGAGATCGTGGCGCTGCTGATGTTCTCGGCGTAGATCGAGGCGGCGTCGATCGTGAGCCCCTTCGAGATGGGGAAGCCGGTGAGGTCGAGGAGGAGCCGCTGCACGCCGTCGGAGGCGATCGAATACGAGGAGCCGCTCGACTGGGTCATCGTGAGGCGCGTCCCGAGGTCAAGGGCGAGGAACCGCAGCGACCCGCGGGTGCCGAGCGCCTCGCCGCGCAGGTCGGCCAGCAGGTCGAGCCCCGGCTGGTTGGCGACCATGGTGATGTTGGGGAGCGTCTTGAACGGGTTGGGGGACGACATGTCGAAGGCGCCGCCTGCGGGCACGCGGATGTCGGCCTGCGGCGGCACATCGTGGAACACCGCGTAGGCGGCCGCTTCGGCCGAGACGATCCCGCGCGACATGCGGACGAACACAAAGTCGACGGGCACAATGGCCCGGTGCGTGATCGAGATCCCGTCGGCCATCTCCGCGCGCGTGTTCATGTATTCCGGGATGCTCGGCATCAGCACCTCGACGGCCGTGGGCCGCGGGTGGTTGGTGGTCAGCCGCACGTAGAAGTCCTTGAGCGGGTAGGTCGAGTTGACGGCCATGTTGCCCACCACCGAGCCGCCGATCGAGAGGTCGGAGAGGAAGTCGACCTTGAGGGCGATGTCCGTGTGGGGGAGGATGCCGTCGGTGAAGAACCGGATGTTCTTGGGCTGGTCGTTGGGGTCGACGGAGGCGGCGTCGGTCTCGATGGCCAGGTAATCGAACTTCGGGGTGAAGTCGAGCAGGGTCGCGTTGACCGAGAGGACTTGGGCCTCGACGTTCAGCGTGAAGTCCATGTGGTGGGGCAGGCCAGTGAGGTAGAGTTTTGCGTTCAGGTCGAGCGAGGTGTTGTTGGTGGGCGACACGCGCTGTTTGGAGCGCAGGCCGTGGACCCACTGGGCCTCGTCGCGCGGCGCCCAGTTGCCCTTGGAGATGTTGGCCGTGATCGTGGTGTCCGCGTTCGAGTCGAAGGCGAACGAGAAGTTCTGGTCGAAGTTGCCGATGCCGTTGGCGAGGTTCGCGCCGACCTGCGCGAGCATCGACGCGACGCTGCGCCCGAAGGAGTCGATGGCGAAGATGATGTGCGAGAAGTCGACGACGGAGGTGAGGGAGCCCAGCGACGGCAGCGAGATTGGGTTGACCGACTGCAGGGAGCCCGGCAGGGTGACGTCGAGCGTGGAGGGCAGCGGGTCAAAGTTCAGGAAGGTCTCGAGGCGGTTGAGGGGGTCGGTGCGGTTGAGGAACACGATGGAGAATGGGTCGCCGCCCTTGGCGGTGAAGCGCACCTTGCCGCCGGCGCCTTGGACATAGCGAAGCGACGCGATGTCGTGGATGCGCACGGAGGCGGAACTGACGGTGCCGTTCTCGAAGGAGAGCAAGTGGTCGCCGGCAAGCTCGAGGGGCTCGCGGTTCGAGGCGTGGAGTTCGAAGAGCCCGATGCCGGCCGGCCCGCCGGGCGCGTTGAGGAGGGTGTCGACGCGGACATCGCCAGGCGTTTGGTTGAAGGAGAGGTAGGCGGGGACGTCCTCGAGGTAGATGCGCGTGTACTGCCCGGGCGCCGGGCCGATCGTCGAAGTGTAGGCGAGCCACGACACGGAGGAGGACGCGGCATAGCGCATCGAGGTGGGGGAGATCCTGAGGCTGAACTCGTGGGGCAGGTCGTGGATCTCCGCGACCGCGGTGGCCTCTGCGGGGGCGTCCAGGAAAAGGATGCTGAGCGGTTGGCTCTCGGAGGTGACGAGCGTGAGCTGGGTCTCCTCGATGAATCCGCCGAGCAGTTTCTCGATGTGCTGGAGGCGCCCGGCAAACGCCGTGGCCACGGCGCCCGGCGGCGCGCCCAGCGTGGAGTCGTTGTAGAACGCCACGAAGTCGCCGGGGGCCACCGCCCACTTCCCGGAGGAGAGCCAGAATTCGAGGAGCCCGATCTCGCCGCCGGCAGGCAGGTCGATGGAGACCCACCCCTTGTCGTTGGGCAGATTCAGGATGTTGTTGGGGATGGCGCGCAGCGTTTGGCCGACCGAGTAGAGCTTGGACGAGATGCGGATCATGATGCGGTCGATGATCTCGCCGATGAGCGAGACCCCCGCGCGGGGGAGGAACTGCGGCTCAAAGGTGGAGCCGCCGATGTCGAGGGTGCCGTTCACGATGAGTTCGCGGGGCAGGTCTTCGAGGCGGACGTGGGAGTAGATGAAGTTCGTCGGGTCGCGGTTGAGGAAGATGTATTCGTCATAGTCGATGACCTTGACTTCGGCGTTGGCCTGGTAGCGGATGCGGGCGGTGGCTGCATCCCCGGTGCCGACCTGGTCGACGTTGGCCTGCAAGAACGTGGGCAGGTCGCGGATGGTGGCACGCGCGTAGGTGAAGTTCTCGCGGTCGTCGAAGTAGTGGACGTTGAGGAGGGCGGGCCGGTCGGCGGTCCACTCCAGGTAGTCAAACGACTGATTGAACGATGCCGAGTCGAGGCGAAGGCGCACGACGGAGGGGACGGCCGTTTGGCCCGATGCGGGCTCGAGGCCCACGTCGAACCAGGTGCGCTCCCGCAGGACCGCCTGCCCCGAGACGTTGGTGAACCGCGCGTAGCCTGCCGAGAGGGCGAGGGTTGGCAGGTCGCCGGTGAAGTTCCACCCGAGGCGGTAAGGCCCGCGCAGTTCCGCGATGTAGGTGTTGAGGGGGAGGTTGCCGGTGATGCCCCCCACGATGTTTGCGATGAGTTCGGTGAGGTTGCCGCCGAGGCTGACCTCGTCGGAGGTGAACGAGTTGTTGAACACGCGCGGCGTGTCGGGGAAGTCGAAGTTGACGAACCAGACGTAGTTGTTCTGGTCGTAGGAGAACGACTTGAGCACCGACAGGTTGAGGGGCAGGGGTGCGGCGGGCCCGAGGCGCTCGACCTCGATGGATACGCCGCCCACGAAGTCGACGTGGGGGTTGAGCGAGGGGCCGCCGCCCGGGCCCGGGCCCGGGCTGAATCCGGTGGTGATGTTGGTGATGGTCGGCACGAGGCGGACGCGGATGTCGGCCCCGGTCACGTTTTCGGAGTTCACGCCGGTCCCTGGGTCGGCGTCGCAGTCGATGGGCTGCCAAAGTTGGGTGTCGAGGAAGGTCGGGGGGAACACCGAGACGTTGAGTTGGAAGGTGGGCCGCAGATACCCGGGGGTCCAGGCGCTGGTGCCCGAGCAGTTCGTGTGGATGAGGTATCCGAGGGGCCCGGACTGGAGGAAAAACTGCAGCACGGTCGAAAGGGGCGGTAGCGGGGACGACTCCACCACATCGAACACGGAGGACGAGTCGGGGATTGCCTGGGTCGTGTTTTGGATCGTGTAGGGTGCGACGGGGGCCACGCGGGGGATCGCGCGCGGCGTTAGGCGGGGTTCCAGGGCGCTGGTGGCGGCGATGATGGGGGCGGGGTCGGTCTTCTGGGCTTTGCGCGCCTGGGCGGCGGAGAGTTGGTCGAACACGCCGAAGTTGAGGTCGAGGTCGGTGAGGGAGTCGGAGGTCGGCGCGGCGCCCTCCGCCGTGAGGAGCCCAAGGGTGGGCAAAAAAAAGCTCCCGGTGATCAGCAGGCTGAGGGCCTGGCGGGTTTTCGGGGTGAGGCGCCGGATGCGCCGCGGGAGAGCGACCATGGGGGGTGAAACGAGCGGGCCAGCGCGGATAAATACATTCTTGAATGCCACAGAATCGCGGGTGGCTGCGCGCGCCAGGGCTTCACTCTTCCGATGAATCCGAGCCGGAAGGCGCCTGGTCCTTCGAAGCGCCCTCGCGTTCTTCCCGCTGCTTCTCGAGCATGTGCTCCTCGCCGCCTTGCCTGCGGACATCGAGCGTGCGCAGCAGCATGAAGAGCGCCATGGCGGCCGCCGAAGACACGAGGAAGATCATCACCCCGAAGCCGCCGTAGTGGTCGACGAGGAAGCCGGTGGTGATGGGCCCGACGATCATCGACGAGGAGATCACGACGGAGTAGAGGCCCATGGTGGTGCCGCGCTTGTCGCTCTGCGAGACGTCGGTGAGGCCCGCAAGCGCCGCGGGGCCAAACGCGCCGGCCATGAGGCCGAAGATGATGAGCGGGGCGACCAGCTGGGGCGAGGTGAGCTTGGAGAAGGTGGCCTGCGCGGTCTCGCGCTTGACCTTGATCGTCGCGAAGGAGGACGAGACGGTCCAATCGTCGCCGGAGCGGGCGAGGATGTAGGTGCCTAGGGTGCCGTTGGGCGCGTAGCCGAGGAAGGTCGGCTGCCCGGCGGACACGGCGAAGTGCGTGGCGGAGAGGTTGGAGGGCAGCGGGACGAACCCGTCAAGGGGACCAAGCGCGCCCCGCTCGTGGACGAATGTGCCGCCGCCGTGGGGCCCGAATGCAACGAAGAGGTAGGCGCTGCTCGTCCGCAGCGCCGCAAAGGACGCGCCTTCGGGGAACGCGAAGTGCTCGAGCACCGCCCCCGAAGAGGCGTTCACGAGGTCGGCGGCCCCCGAGGTGACCAGCGTCACCGAGCCTGCGCGCGCCCCGTCGCCAAGGAGCACAGCCGAGTAGTTTTCGAAGAACGCCGTGGTCGATGGCCCGCTCGTGGTGAAGGTGACGAGCCCGGAGCCCCAGCTGGTGTGGACGAGCACGTAGAGCTCAGGGCCGTCGAAGAGGGCGTCCACGACCCTTTCCCCCGGGGCCAGTGCGGGCATTGCCGGGGCGCTTGCAGGAACATGGGGCCCGGAAAAGTGCAATCCGTCGCGGTCGGCGAAGAAGATCTCCGGGTGGCCGTCGAGGTCGATGTCGCCTGCGGCCACGGCGTGCGGTTCGTGGGCCGGCGTGACCCATGTGACGGCGACGGGGTCGAGTCCGATCAGTTCCACGGCTTCCGGATTCGTAGAAACAAGCGCGCTCGTCGGCCCTAAGCCGGGGGCAATCTGGACGCGCCCGAACCCGCCTTCGGGGGGCGCGAGCTCCGACATGACGGTGCCGTTGTCGTCGATCAGGTACACCCCGGCACCGGACTGGAGGATGAGTTCGAAGGCTGGGTCGCCGTCCAGCTGCGTGGGCAGCGCCGTGTGCGCGGCTGGCGCGATCGTGAGGGGGGCCGTCAGGAATACACCTCCAACGGTGAGCATGATCCCGACGATCCCGACGGTGCCCACGATCATGATTTTCGTGCGGCCGTATTTGTCGGAGGCCCACCCGTAGAGGAACTGGGTCGCGAGGAAGATCGTCCCGCCTCCCCCGAGGAGGACGGCAAGGTCGCGGCCGGTCAACCCGAGCTCTTGAGTGCCCGCCTTCGAAGTAAACGTGAGCATCGTGGAGACGAGGAGGTAAATGATGAACCAGGGCGCGATGAGCAGGATCACGCTGCGCTGCTTGAGCACGGAGAAGACGGCGCTGAAGGAGATCTCGCTGGTCAGGCGCCCCTCGCGCTTGGGCTCGTTCACGTTGATGGTCGCCCACACCCAAGCGACGAGCCCCATGAGGCCGGCAACGACGAAGGTCATCCCGATGTTGTCCTTGAAGGTGTCAATGAGCAGGCCGCCGACGCCGAACCCGACGATCCACCCGAAGAGGTTGGTGAAGTCGAACACGCCCATGATTTTCCCGCGGCTCTCGCGGGGCGCGTAGTCGGCGATGAGGGCAAGCGAGGACACGAGGATGGCGGCGGCGCTCATGCCGTGGAAGGCGTTGATGGCGAAGAGGTACACGGGGTCCTTGGAGACAAGGAGGAGGAACAGGGCGAGGGAGCCTCCAAGGAGGCCGACGAGCAGGACATTCTTCCGCCCGTGCTTGTCGATGTACGCGCCGAGGGCAAGGACGGTGATGAGTTCGAAGATCGGCGACGAGGAGACGACGATGCCGAACAGGAAGTACGACTTGAGCCCGATGATGTAGATGGGGAAGGCGATGAGCATGATCGCAAACGACGCGCGGATCATGAAGGTGGAGAAGTAGAGGGCCGTGAGCATGCGGCCGAACCAGTGGGCGGAGAGGTTGGCTTCGTCGACCTGCCGATCCCATGGAAAGCGCAAGGCAGACCCCCCAATCCCGGCAGGGCCGCGGGGCAAAGGCCGGACTACACTTGGATGAAGGCGGCGGCAAGGCCGACGATGGCGACGGTGATGACGCAGAAGATGAAGACGGCCTGGGGAGGCACTTTGATGGCGCGGTCGTCCTCGGCGTCGAAGTAGCGCATGAGGCCGGCGGCGGACTGGAACCCTTCGCCCTTGGAGCTGCGGCGGATTTCGGCCATGGCTTCAGCAAGGGGAGCAGGCGGGGGGTAAAAAGGGTTGCGCCCTGGCGACCGGCGCGCCTGGTGCGGACGTGGCCTTTGGCGGCAAGCGCCCTCACCCGCGGCCGCCGCCTTTCGTGCGGGCGGAAGCGATGGCCAGGCCCAGGGCGGCGGCGCCGGCGACCAGGACGATGAGGAGCGGAACCGCCCATTCCATAAGCGGGTTGGGGCCGCATTTGCACGAGGCGGGCGCGGGGAACGGCGCGGCCTTTCCGAATGCGACGGTCGGCGCCCCGGCGCCGCCCTCCGTCCATAGGGCGGTCACGTTTCCGCCCGCGGTCCCGCTGCCCCACGGGACGAAGGCGGCGCTCACCCACCTGCCTTGACCCGAAGAGGAAAGCGAAGAGGGCGATCCCCACTCGCCGTTCACGCGCGCGCGCAGGCGGATGGCGCCCGCGGCGTTCTCGTAGAGGACGGCGACGTTGCCTTGTCCGTCGCTGACAAGCGAGGGGTGGTCGCCGCCCTCGGCGAGGTCGCTCACGGCGACGGCGGTCGACCAATTCCCTGCAGGGCCGCGCTCCGTGTATCGAACCTCGGCCGACCCGCTTAGTTCGGCGCTGTAGGCGACCGCCACGGCGCTCCCCGTGAGCGCGATGGAGGGGTCGTGGGCGGACACGCCGGCGGGGTTCACGCGTTCCAAGGCCGACCACCCGCCGGGGACGGTTTGCAAGAACCAGACGTCCGTGCTGCGTGCCACGACGCTGAAGAAAGCAACGTAGGCGGTGGCGTTCTGATCAACCGCAACGGCCGGGTTATTGGCGTCTTGGGCCCCGTGCGTTGCCTGTACCGTTGGCTGCCAGCCTTGACGATCGCGGAAGCGGTAGTAGATCTGGTAGTGGGTGCCGTCGTACCCGTACCAAACGATGTGGACTTGATTGTGCTCGTCGAGGCCAAGCGAAGGGAAGCCGGAGTACCCGGGCGTGTCGGAGACCCGTTGGAGGTGGGTCCAATTGGGCCCGCCGGCCCAACTCGCGTAAAACACCTGCCGGTCGGGGCCCACGAATTCGGTCCACGCAACATGGAGGACTCCTTCGCCGTCCACTGCGACGCACGAACGGAACGCCTCGGCCGTGCCAAGCTGCGGGAGGAAAGCCCACGTGGCGCCGCCGTCCCCCGACTGCTTGACCGCAATGCGCGTGGAGTTCCCCTCGGGAACGGTGTACGTGGCAAACAGCGTGCCGTTGGGCGCCGAAGCAAGCTTGCGCTCCGCGTTTGAGGAAGTGCCGGCCACGACCGTGGGGCCGTAATCGGCCGCGGAGGGCGCGGCTGCGATGAATAGCAAACAGGCGGCAAGCACGACGCAAAAGGCCCGGCGCTTCGCCCGCCCCATGCCCGCGCTACCGCCAATGGGGCGTATTGAACGGTGCGGAATGTTCTCAGCGCCCCAGGCGCGCGTGCGCTCGCCCCAAGTGGCCGGCAGCGATCGCGCCCATGAGGGAGAGTCCGCCCGCGAGGACCGCGGCCGCCACGACCTCGGCAAACTTGCGCGCCTTGCCCGCGCCCGCGCACCCCATGAGCTGCAGGCACTCCGCTTGCGTGGGGAAGCGCGTTCCGCCGCCGATGGTGCCGACCTCGAGGGCCGGCAGGCTCACGGCGAAGTAAAGTCCGGCGCGGTCGGCTTCGGCCGTCGTGAAGCCAAGCGACCCGTCGACGACCTGCGCGGCGTCTTGCCCCGTCGCGATGAAGACCGCCGCAAGGACATTGGCGAAGTGCGCGTTGAACCCGAGCGCGCCCGCCTTCGCCGACCCCACGAGGTTCTTGCGTGTGTTCACGTCGGCGACCTCCTCGGGGGTGGTGTGGAGTTTGTCCCTCACAACTTTCGCGGGCAGCTGCACCTCGGCAATGACGGACTTCCCGCGCCCCTCCGTGAGGTTGATCCCGGCGGCCTTCTTGTCCGTGCACATGTTCCCCGAGAGGGCCGACAGCCTTGCGCCGGTCCCTTTCTCAATGACCTTGGCGGCCGCCTCGGTTGCAAGGGTGGCCATGTTCATGCCCATGGCGTCGCCCGTCTGATAGTGGAAGCGCAGGAACAGCGTGCGCCCGACCGCGTAGGGGGAGATGCCAAGCAGCTTGCCGTGCGAGGTCGTCCCCTCCGCGGCCTTGCGGAGGTCTTCGAGGTGCTCCTGCACGAAGCGGCGGGCGGCGACGAGGTGGCCCACGTCGCGGCACACGAACGCCGGGGCGCGCGTCATCGCGTCGGCGAGGATCGCGACCCGCGCGCCGCCTGCCGCGGAAATGATGGAGCAGCCGCGGTTGACCGACGCCACGAGCGCGCCCTCCGTGGTGGCAAGCGGCACGTAGAACGAGCCCTTGGCGTGCTCGCCCACGACCTTGAGGGGGCCCGCAAGGCCGACGGGCACCTGTGCGGCGCCGATGAAATTCTCGATGTTTTTGCGCGCCTCGTCGGGCCGGATGACGCTCGAGGCGACCGCGCGCAGGCGCGCGCCCGTGGCGCGCTCGGCCGCGGCGCGGCGCAGCTGCGTGGCGATGTCGGGGCCAAACGACGCGTCGAGGTCGTGCATCTTGAGCTCGCCCGAAAGGATCCCCTCGACCGGGTCGCCCTCGCGCGTGGGCCGGCCCGCCGCCTTGCGCGGCAGCCCCTTGCCTTTCTTCACCGGCCCGGCCCCCTACTTCATGTTAGCAAGGACATTGGAGACCTCGCGCTCGCAGTAGCCACAGCGCAGCAGCAGGGGGTCGCGCCGGACGACCCGGAAGCGGCTGTCGATCGGCTCCTGGAAATTCGAGATGCAGTTCAGGTTCTCGCAGCGCAAGATCCCGACGACCTCGTCGGGCAGCGTCACGCGGTGCTTGGCCTCCACATTGAAATTGCGGATGATGTTGATCGTCGCCTTCGGCGCGATGAGCGAGATCTTGTCGACTTCCTTGGGCTCGAGCTCGCGGTCTTCGATCTTCACGATGTCTTTCCACCCCTGGTCGGCCGAGGGGACATGCATGAGGACGGACACGGTGGACGAAGCGCCGCGTTCGGCGATCCCCAGGATGCGGACGACTTGGAGCGCCATCCCCACGGTGATGTGGTCGATGACCGTGCCGTTCTTGATCGGCGTGACCTTGAGTTCCTTCACGCCGGCTGCCCCCCGTGGAGCTCCTTGAGGACCTCTTCGCCGCGCAGGATAAGCGCCAGAAGCGCGCTGCGCACGTGTACGCCGTACTGCGCCTGCTCGAAGTACTTCGCGTGCGGGGTGGCGTCGACCGCCGGGTCGATCTCATCGACGCGCGGGAGCGGGTGCATGACAATCGCGTTCGACTTGGCCGCCTTGAGGGCCTGCACCGTGAGCCGGTAGGAGCCCGCGACGCGCGCGTACTCCTCGGGGTCGGGGAAGCGCTCCTTTTGGATCCGCGTCATGTATAGGACGTCCACGTCCGGGATGACGGCCTCGAGCGTCGTCTCGGTCCGGGGGGCCGTCCCCTTCTCTTCGAGCGCGCGGATGATCTCGGCGGGCATCTGCAGCGTCTTGGGCGCCACGAGCGTGACCTTTGCGCCAAAGCGCGCGAGCGCATACGAAAGCGAGTGGACGGTGCGCCCGTACTTCAGGTCGCCTACAAGGGCCACCTTGACCCCCTCGATCTTCCCGAAGTGCCGCCGGATGGTGTAGAGGTCAAGCAGCGTCTGGGTCGGGTGCTGCCCGGACCCGTCGCCCCCGTTGATGATGGGGATCGTAGCGAACTGTGCGCACATCCGAGCGGCCCCCTCGCGCGGGTGGCGCAGCACCGCCGCGTCGCTGTACCCCGAGACCATCCGGATCGTGTCGGCAAGGGTTTCCCCCTTGGTGGCCGAGGTGGAGCCGCTCTCCGAAAACCCGATCACGTCGCCTCCGAGGCGGTTCATCGCCGACTCGAAGGAGAGGCGCGTGCGCGTCGAGGGTTCGAAGAACATGGTGGCAAGCACCCACCCGCCGAGCAGGTCGGGGTGTTCGTCCCTTGCCGCAAGTTCCGCGATCCGCTCGGCCGTGTCGAGGGTGAGGCGGATCTCGTCGTCGGTGAGGTCATTGATCGAAACGACGCTGCGGTCCTTCAACGTCATTCCAATTACCCCTCCGGCGCGAGCGGGGCGCGCCCATTTATGGTTGACGATGGGCGTCGATTCCAACGTCGTTACGCGCCGTGGGCTCCGGGGGTGAACTAAATGTCAAATCCAGGGGGCCACCGGAACCTATAAATGAAAATCATCCCACTGAACTATTTCGTGCAATTCCAGGCTTTCCGCAGGGGAGTGCACAGGGGTTTCGCTGCCAATGTGGACAATGCAAACACGTAAGTTGCTGGTCTTGACCGCAGTTGTGATCGTAGGCGCCAGCTCGTTCGCGGGGTGCTTTGGAGGCCCCGCGACACCGCCGCTCAACCTTCCGCCGGCCGCGACGGCTCGCTCTTCGGCATCCGTTGCCAATGCGGGCGAGGCGGTTGACTTCACCTCGACGGCCTTCGACCTCGACGGCACAATCGCCACCTACAAGTGGGACTTCGGCGACGGGCTGACGGCAAGCACGAGCAACGCCACGCACCCGTTTGCGCACCAGGGCACCTATTACGTTACGCTGAACGTGACCGACAGTGGCGGCGCATCCTACGACACGATGAACGGCGGCTCGCCGCTTCAGGTAACGATTCTCCCGAACTTCGCCTCAACGACCCCGCAGGACCAGCCCCTCGCGCTTCTCACCCTGTGGTCGCCCAGCACGGCCATCCGCCCCAACGGGTCGGTCTCGTGGAGCGCGATTTCCTCGCGCGGCTCGTGGAATTTCGAAAACACGACGGCCGCCGGTGTCGCGACCTACGCGATGGACTTCGGCGACACCGTGACGGAGAGCCACACCAACACCTCGTGGATCGACCACAGTTGGAACGGGAACTTCACCCACACCTACGCGACGGCGGGCAAATTTGCCGCGAAGCTCACGGTGACCGCCGGTGGCGGCAAGACGGACATGACCTTCTGGGACGTCCTCGTGGTCGGCGTCAACCCCACGCCGGGCCTCAAGAACAAGGACACGCTTACGATCCAGACCTTCGGCCAGCCGAAGGATCTGGACCCGGCGCTCGCCTACGACACGGGGTCGGGTCAAATCATCCAGGCGGTCTACGAGACGCTCATTACCTACAAGGGGGAGGCCACCGACCAGTTCAACCCCGCACTGGCATCGGAAATCCCGACCGTGGCAAACGGCGGGATCTCTTCGGACGGGCTCACGTACACCTTCCACATCCGCCAGGGCGTCAAGTTCCACAACGGAGACACCCTCACGGCGCAGGACTTTGTCTACTCCTTTGACCGGCTCCTCGACATGAATGACCCGGACAGCGCGGTGTGGATCTACCAACAGGTGCTCAACAACACGAGCATCACGGCGCCCAACGACAACACGCTCGTGTTCAAGCTGACGCAGCCCTACGGGGCATTCCTGGCGACGCTGGCCTTCACGAGCGCGTCAGCGGTGTCCAAGGCCTGGGTCGAGGCGCACGGCGGCGTTACGGTGGGCGCGCGCAACGCGTACGTCAACACGCACATGATGGGCACGGGGCCGTTCGTGTTCCGCAGCTGGACGGAAGGGCAGAACCTGCTGCTCGACAAGAACCACGCGTACTGGGACACCGACCACGCCGCCAAGATGGAGCACGTGATCTACAATTACATCACGGAATTCTCGACACGGCTCATCAACCTGAAGGCCGGGGACGCGGACATCATCACCGTGAATTCGGCCGACTACCCGGAGATGAGGGCCGTCGCCAACGACTCGTCGCTCAAGATTTCGATCCAGACGGGCGCGCCGACGTGGGATATCGGCACGGGGATGTTCAACCAGCACATCAACGTGACCCCGGAGGCGCGGGCGAAATTCGGGACGGTCCCGTACCCCGACAACGTGCCGACGGACTTCTTCCAGGACGCGAGCATGCGAAAGGCGTTCGCGCTGGCGTACGACCGGCAGTCGTACATCGACAACGTGGCCAACGGGTTGGGCTTCGGCCTGAGCGGGATCATCCCGAAGGGGATGTACGGGTACAACGCGAGCCTGCCCGTCTCGACCTACAACATTGAGGCGGCCAAGGCGGCGTACAACGCGTCGAAGTGGGTCACGGACTCCGTCTATAACCCCGGAGGCTACGCGGGCGGGTTCAGCCTCACGGTGGCCTACAACTGCGGGAACAGCAACCGCGAGCAGTACTCCCTCATCCTCAAGGGGACGGCGGAGCACCCGGGGGTGGAGCAGTTGGGTCCGAACATCCACATCAACGCGCACTGCGTCGAGTGGGCCACCTACCTGGACCTGATTTCGGTGCGCGACCACCGCCTGCCGGGGCTGGCCACCTGGATCGTTGGGTGGGCGCCCGACTTCGCCGACCCGGACGACTACATCGGGCCGTTTCTGCAGACGGGGAACTACTTCCCGGCGCGATGCGGGATCTCCTACCCCGTCGAGATTGACGCGAAGATCACCGCCGCCGCGGGCCTCAACAACGGGCCGGAGCGGCAGGCGCTCTACGACCAGATCCAGACCTTTGCCACCGAGAACGACCTGTACATCTACAACTCGCAGGGCATTGTCCTGCATGTTTCGAAGACCTGGGTGAAGGGCTGGTACTCGAACCCGATGTGGGCGGGGAAGGAGGACGGCGGGAACCTCGCCGCCATTTACAAGGAGTAGGCCGGCCGGCGCGAGGTCGAACGCCCTGCGGGGGCGCCCTTTGCGGGCGCCCCCCTTTCTTTTTTTCGCGCCCATCGCGCGGCCGACCGCGCGCTTTGCGTCAGCCCCTGAACGCAGGTCCTCGAGGTGATCGCCTTGAAGCTGTGGCAGTTCGTCGTCCGGCGACTCCTGCTCTTGGTGCCGGTCTTCCTCGGCGTTACGCTGATCACGTTCTTGCTCGTGAATTCGAGCGGGAACCCCTGCACGGTTTACATCAACGAGAAGATGACGCCGCAGCAGATCGACCAGACGATCAAGAAGTACGGGTGCGACCAGCCGGTGTGGGTGCGCTACACGCTGTACATGTCAAACCTTTTCCACGGGGACCTCGGCACCTCGGCGGCCACGAACCTGCCGGTGACCGATTCGCTCTCCCTGTTTTTCCCGGCGACCATCGAGCTCACCCTTGCGGCCATGTTGCTCGCGGTGGTCATTGCGCTGCCTTTAGGGGTGCTTTCTGCCACGAAGAAGGACACCGTCCCCGACCACCTTGCGCGCGCTTTTGCCCTCTCGGGAGTTTCGATTCCCATTTTTTGGTTCGCGCTGCTCCTCCAGATCCTCATGTTCAGCCTCGACCACCTCGGGTACCCCGCGTTGCCGATCTCCGGCAGGTTTTCGGTGACGCTGATCCACGAGCATCCGTTCCTCGACACTCCGAGCTTGCAGCCTACCCACTTGCTGATCCTTGACAGCCTGCTGCTCGGCGACTTCACCGCCTTCTTTGACTTAGCTGCGCACATCGTCCTGCCCTCGATCGCGCTGGGCTATGCCTCCATGGCCATCATCACCCGGATGATGCGCTCCTCGATGCTCGAAACGCTGCGCCAGGACTATGTGCTGAGCGCGCGCGCCCGGGGCTTGCCCGAGCGCGCGGTGCGCCGGCGGCACGCGCGGGCCAACGCGATGATCCCAACGGTGACGGTCATCGGCCTTTCGTTCGGAGCGTTGCTAGCGGGAGCCGTGCTCACCGAATCGGTGTTCGCGTGGCCGGGGGTGGGCCGTTGGTCGACGACCGCCATCCTCTCCAGGGACACGGTCGCGATCATGGGGTTCTGCGTCATCATCTCGCTCGTTTACGTGATTGTCAACCTCCTGGTCGACGTCGTGTACGCCTACCTGGACCCGCGAATCAAACTCGAGTAGGTGGACCCCATGGCGAATGGAACCGTTGCGGCCGGAACATGGGCACGGCGCGTCCAAGCCATCACCGAACAGCTGCGGCCGCGCGCCAAAGAGTTCCGCAGGGGCGCGTACGCCTTCCGCAAGTCGCCGATCGCACTCGTGGGCCTCGTGATCATCGCCGCCTTCGTCCTGATGGCGCTCCTTGCGCCGGTGCTTGCGCCCCCGAAGGCGGGGAGCACCGACCCCTTCGAGATGCCGTATGAATTGCCCGAGGAGTGGCATGCGCCCGGCCCTGGCCACCCGTTCGGTCAGACGCGCCTGGGGATGGACATCTACTACGGAGTCATCTGGGGCTCACGCCTGTCGATGACGATCGGACTCGAGGTCGTTGCCCTTTCGGTCATGGTGGGCGTCCTCACGGGGCTCGTTGCCGGCTACTATGGGCTGTGGGTCGACGAGGCGCTGATGCGCGTGACCGACGTTTTCTTCGGGATCCCGTCGCTCATCCTGGCGATGGCCGTCATCGTCTCGCTGGGCGCGTCCCTCGGCAACTTGGTGATCGCGCTGGTGATTGTGGGGTGGCCCGGTTATGCAAGGCTCGTCCGCAGTGTTTCGCTGCAGGTCAAGGCCAACCTGTATGTCGAGGCCGCCCGCGCATCGGGGACCCGGACCTCGAAGATTCTCATGCGGCACATCCTCCCCAACACGGTGTCGCCGCTGCTGGTGCAGGCGACCCTCGACATCGGGTCGGTCGTCCTTGTGTCGGCGGGCCTCTCCTTCATTGGGTTCAGCTTTACAACGCCGCTCACCGCGGAGTGGGGCCGGATGGTCCAGGATGGACAGCGCCACTTCGGGGTCGCGCCCTCCGAGTGGTGGCCAGTGGTTTTCCCCGGGCTGTTCATCTTCCTTTTTGTTTTGGGCTTCAACATGCTGGGAGACGGCCTTCGGGATGTGCTCGACCCCCGCCTTCGGAGGTGACCCACGGTGGCGGCGCGCGACCAAGCACGAGCGGGAGGGCCCCTTGCCGGCCTCGGGGGGCTCCGCAGGGTAGGCCTTGGAATCCCGCCGGCCGCCACGCGCCTGGGCGGGTTGACGTTCCTTGCGGGGCTGGTGGCGGTCGCGCTCCCGTGGGCGAACTTCGTGGTCCACTATGCGTCCACGCCGTCCTTGCCCGACCCCCTGCCGGGGCCCGGCGCGGCGACCCTCCTTACGATCGCTTCGGGCATGCCTGACTTGGAGGGCAGCGCGGCCCCCGTAAGCGCCCTCCTCGTCTGGGGCGTTATCGTGCTGGCGCTTGCCGGCGCAATCGCGATGGCCTACCACCCCTCGGGTGCGTTCCTTTCGCTTGCGGCCCTCGCCCTGTACGGGGTCGCCGTCCAAGGGCAACTTACCGCGGCCGGTGGGGACCTTAGAAGCCCCGTGGTGTTTGGGGTGGGGGCCGGCTTTTGGCTGATGGCGCTCGTGGCGGCGACCCGGCTGACGCCGGCCGCACTTGCGGCCATCAGGCGCCGCAGACAATCCGCGGCGCCGGCGGGCCCAGCGACCATTTTGGAAAAAGCGCGACCCTCAGCCCTGGCGGGAGGGTCGATTCCCCGCGACCTGCTCATCGTGAACGGGCTCACCGTCCGCTTCTTCACGTATGATGGGGTCATCAAGGCCCTCGATGGGGTCTCGTTCACGGTCCGCGAGCGGGAGATTCTCGGGATTGTGGGCGAGACGGGCTGCGGCAAGAGCGTCACGGCGAAGGCCATCTTGCGCCTGATCCCCGACCCGCCCGGCCGGATTACCGGCGGCGAAGTGGTCTTCGAGGGCCTCAACCTCCTCGACGGAATCGAACAAGAGGCGCGCATCAAGGTCAACGCGAAGGGGCGCGCCAAGATCAAGCGGAACCGCCGCATCGCGAAGCGGATGGAGGCGGTGCTGCGCACCGTGCGGGGCAATGAGATCTCCATGATTTTCCAAGAGCCCTCCGCGGCGCTGAACCCCGTGATGCGGGTGGGCGACCACATCGGCGAGGCGTTCATCACGCACCAGCTCGGGGAAATCTGCAAGCAGGTGGAGGCGACCCGCGAGCTGTCGGGGATGCAGCGGCGGTTCTTCGCGCGCCTGAAGGCCACGGAGGCGGCGCGGTCGAAGCTCGGAGAAACGTTCCGCGCACTCACCGGCCACCGGGCGATCTTCAAGGCGGCGCAGGCCGCAGGCGACGCGGCCGTGTCCACCGCCGAGCGCGCGCAGGTCGAGCGACTCGAGCAAGAGGTGTTTAGGGCCACGCTGAAGCTCGGCGTTTCCGAGCGCAGGACCGCGCTGTGGCGGCGCCTGCCGATCATCGGCAGAGACCACCTGATGGCGCCGATCAACGCGGAAGTGAAAAGGCGGGTGGTCGAGATGTTGAAGCAGGTGAACATCCCCGACCCCGAGAGCAAGGCGGACGCCTACCCGTTCGAACTCTCGGGCGGCATGCAGCAGCGCATCATGATTGCCACGGCGCTGGCTTGCCGTCCGCAGCTGCTCATCGCCGACGAGCCGACGACCGCGCTGGACGTGACGATCCAGGCCCAGATTCTCTCGCTGCTGCGGGGCTTGCGCGACGAGTTCGGGTCCTCGGTCATCCTCATCACGCACGACCTAGGCGTGGTGGCCGAGACCTGCGAGCGCGTGGGCGTGATGTACGCCGGCGTCATGGCGGAGATCGGGCAGGTCGCCGACATTTTCGCGCGGGCGAAGCACCCGTACACGGTGGGGCTGCTGCGCTCGATCCCCGAAACCTACACGCGCACGGGCAAGCTCTCGATCATCCCGGGCACCGTGCCCTCGCTGCTCACCCCGCCCGGCGGCTGCAGGTTCCACCCGCGGTGCCCGTTTGCGGCGGCCGCGTGCGCCACCGAGGTGCCCGCATTCACGCAGGTGGCGCCCGGCCACTTTGTGGCGTGCCACCTCTACGACCGGCCGGAGCTGTTCCCGCCGGAAAAGGTGGCCCAGCGCGACGAGGGGCTCGGCTCCGGGTGGCTGGAGGCGATGCCCGTATGAGCACCGCAGCAGCGGCGGAGGGCAACGAGCGGCTCGGCGACCCCCTCGTCGAAGTGCGGGGCCTTGTCAAATATTTCCTCGTGCGGGGTGGCGTGCTTGGCCGCACGGTCGGTTTCATCCGGGCGGTGGACGGCGTCACGTTCTCGATCACGCGCGGCAAGACGCTCGGCCTCATCGGGGAGAGCGGGTGCGGGAAGACGACGGTGGGCCGCTGCATCCTGCGCCTGCTCGAACCCACCGAAGGCGCCGTCCGGTTCGACGGGCGGGACCTCGCCAAGGTCCCGCGGTCGCGGCTGGTTTCGGCCGCGGCGGGGTTGATGGTAACGGCGGTGGTCGTCAACATCATCATCCTGCTGATCGCGATCCTCAACCGCGCCTTCGGGCCGTCGCTGGTCGTGCCCGACCTGTTCATGATGCTGGCAGCGGGCTTCGCCCCGGGGTCAACGGCGGGCATCCAGTCGGCCTTCGGAACCGGCGTGGGAAACGCATGGGTCCTGCTCGCGATCGTGGGGGCGATCGGGGGCGGGTACGGCGCGGGGGCCGCCATCGAGGCCCAGCGCCCGGCGCCTGCGGCCATCGGGGCCCTGCTCGTGCTCGGCTCGCTCCAGGTCGTCTTGGGGGCGGCGGCGCTCGTCTTGATCCTCGTCGCCCGCAAGGAATTCGGGAAGGACACGGCGCGCAGCATCCGCAAAGACATGCAGATCGTGTTCCAGGACCCGTTTGGGTCGCTGAACCCGCGCGTCCTGGTGTCGCACACGGTCGGCGAGCCGCTGCAGGCCTTCCGCCGCGAGGTCGGCGAGCGGTACCCCGAAGTCTCCGGCGGGGGCCGCACGCTGTCGGGGCTGCAGATCAGACAGATCGTCAAGGAGCTCATCGCGCGTGTCGGGCTAAACCCCGAGCACCTGAACCGGTTCCCCCACGAGTTCTCCGGGGGCCAGCGCCAGCGCATCTGCGTGGCGCGCGCGCTCGCGCTGAAGCCGGCGTTCGTGGTGCTCGACGAGCCCACTTCGGCGCTCGATGTATCCGTGCAGGCCCAGATCCTGAACCTCCTCAAGGAAATCCAGCGCGAGCGCGCGCTCACCTACCTGTTCATCTCGCACCACCTCGCGGTGATCCGCCACATGTGCGATGACGTGGCGGTGATGTACCTTGGCAAGATTGTGGAGCGGGCGTCCAACGATGCGCTTTTCAAGGCGCCCATGCACCCCTACACGATGGCCCTGCTTTCGGCCGTCCCGTCGGTTGAGCCCGAATCGAGGCGGGAACGCATTGTGCTCGAAGGCGAGATCCCATCGCCCGCCAACCCGCCGAGCGGCTGCAGGTTCCACACGCGCTGCAACTTCGCGCTCGAGCGCGAGGTGAGGGAGGTCGAAGCGCAGTGGGAGGAGGGCTACGGGGCGGTCGTGAAGCTCGCCGACCCGCTCGCGGCTCCCCAGACGGTGCGCCTGGTCGTCGACGGGAAGGCGGTCGACCCGATGGCGGCGCTTGGGGCCGTCGCCTACGAGGTGGACGAAATCGAGGGCGTGGGCGCCGAAGTCAGGGTGCACGCCGTGGTTGCGCGCGGCGCTGCCGCGCGCGTCCGCTACCGCCGCTACCGGGGCCCTTGCGTCCTTGAGGAGCCGAAGCTCCTGGAACGCGCGGCGGGCCACGAGGTCGCGTGCCACTTCAGCGAGGAGGCCCTTGCCGCGCAGCGGACGGCAGCGGCCGAGAAGCGGCCGATTGGGGCGGTCATCGCGGAGATGCGGGCCCCGATCGCGCCGTCGGCGTGAGCAAGGAGTCGGAGACCATGGGGGCGGCAACGGGAAAGGGCGCGGCCAAAGGGAAGAGCACGCCGCCGGTCGGCGAGCGCGCGAAGGCTTTCGCGTTCGAAGGGCTGCCCGAAAAGGACCGCTTTGGGATCTTCGACCCGGCGCTCCGCGGGTTCTTTTTCGTCGGCGTGATGTTCGGCGTGGTCTTCGGGATCGGACTTGTGCTTGCCCTTGCAGGCGCAGGCGCCGTCGGGTGGGGGGCGGGCGGGGCCTTGGCGCTGCTGGTCATTGTGGGGGGCGCGTGGGGGTACCGCCGGATCTGGCGCAAGCCGTCGGAGCGCGAGATGCTGCTTGCCTTGGCGCGCGAGGACGACGAAGCCCGCAAGATGCTCGCGCAACTCGCGATGTCCGGGGGAAAGGGCAAGGCGGCGGGCCATGACCCGAACGGGGAGCGCGCCCACGAATAACCAACAAAGGGTTTAGTAGCCCCCCGACGGCTAGGCGCGACCGGCTCCAGATGGCACGGTTTTCGAGGACGCCCCTCACAAGCGCCATCGTCGTAACGATGCTGATGCCGTGGGCGGCGGGCCTGCCGGGCACTCCGTGGACGGAACTGCCCGCGCGGCAAGACCTACAGTTCAAACTCGGCGCGTTCGACCCGCTGCTCGACGTGATTCCGGCGGGCGGGCGGCTTGCAGCGCTCGACGGCGAGGGGCCCTTCGTGGTTCAATTTCCCGGCGAGGCACACTCGGCGCAGGCGCTTGCAATCGAGCGGGCGGGCGGAACGGTCGTTGGCCACCTCGGCCACGGCGGGTTCGTCGCGGTGGGGGCTGCGGGGCTCGGGGCCGCGCTGAAGGGGATCGACGGCGTCCGCTGGGTCGGCCGCGTCCCCCCCTCGCTGCGCCTTGACCCGGCGGCGAGCGGGGCGGGGACCGTGGAGCTAAGCTACGGCGGCGCGCCGGGCGTGTTGATGGAGGAGCTCCGCAGCGTGAGCGCCACGGCGCTCGCCCTCGGCGCGGTGTCGGCCGTCGTGCGGCCGGGGCAAGGCGGGGCTGCAGCGCTTGCGTCGCTCCCGCATGTCCTGTTTGTTTCTCCTTACACGCCCCCGGCGCCGTCGAACTTCCGCGCGGTCGTTACGGACGGGATCCGGCAGCCCGCCAACGCGTCGGCCTACACGAGTGCCGGCGGCGGCCTTTGGACGTTCAACGGCAACCCCGGCGACCCCCGCTTCCTCGGCTACACGGGCGCCGGCGTCACGGTGGACGTCACCGACGAAGGCGTGGACACCTCCCACCCTGCCTTCGCCGGCCGGCTTGGCACTTCGACCACGTGGTCGGGAGTCCCGGCGGGACAGGACTTCACGGGCCACGGGACGCACGTGGCGGCAAGCGCCCTTGGCGACGGGTCGTATTTCGCGGCGGACGGCCCGCTTGCGCCCGGCCTCTACGCGGGCGCGGCCCCCGGCGCGACGCTCGTGGCGCAGAACTACGACCTTACCGCGATGAACTACAGCGCGCTTGCCGAGTTTGCGGCCACCGCCGGCGCCACGATCTCGGTGAACTCGTGGGGCAACGGCAGCGGCCCGGCCCTTGGCGCGTACACGCCGGCGGCCGCCGAGTACGACAACCTGACGCGCGACGCCTCGCCCTCGACCGTCGGCGACCAGCCGCTGCTCTTCGTGTTCGCGGCGGGCAACGAGATGAACGCGCCGGGCTCCATCGACTCGCCGGCCACGGCGAAAAATGTCCTCACGGTGGGGGCGACGGGCAACGACTACCCCGGCCTCTCCACTTCCTTACAGGTCGCGCTGTTCTCGTCGTTTGGCTACACGGATGACGGCCGCGTCAAGCCCGACCTCGTCGCGCCCGGCGAAATGGTCGCGTCGGCCCGCTCTTCGATGGGCCCCGGGGGCACGGGGGTGCTGCCGCCGTACGCGGGGACCTCCTACGCCTACCGCAACGGGACCTCGATGGCCGGGCCGCAGGTGGCAGGCGCTGCGGCGGTGGCCACGCAGTACCTGCGCGACGCGCGCCAGGTCGTGGCAACCCCCGCGCTGCTGAAAGCGCTGCTCATCAACGGGGCTGAGCCGCTGCCGGGCGTGGCGTGGCCCGGGCCCGAGCAAGGGTGGGGGCGCCTCAACCTGTCCGCGTCGCTCTTTGGAGCCGGCGCGTCCCGCGTCGACTTCGTCCAGGAGGGCTTCCGGACGTTCCAAGGCGACGGCCTCACCGACTTCGTGCAGTTCTCCGTCGCCCTCGACGCCGGGTCGCAGTTCCGGGTATCGCTCGTGTGGACCGACCACGAGAACAGCCCCCTTGCCTCGCCCGCGCTCTGGAACGACCTCGACCTCGAAGTGCGCGACCCGACGGGCGCGCTGGTGTACCTCGGCAACCGGATCAACGCGACCACGGGGTATTCGGAGGACGTGATGCCCGGCCACTTCGACGGCGTCAACAATGTCGAGGCCGTCCGCATCGCGTCGGCCGCGGCCGGCAACTGGAGCATCTTCGTGCGGTCGAACAAGTGGGACTCCTTTGCGCAGACCTTTGCGCTCGCCTACTCCGGGGCGATCAACCAGTCGCAGCCCGATCTCTCCGTGCAGTCGCTCGCCCTCGAAGGCGCGCCGGGCCGGATCGACTCGGGGGGGACCGTCACCCTCGACGGGGACGCCGCCAACCACGGGGGGTCGGCCGCGATGGGCGTCGTGGTCGAGGCGTTCGACGCCAACGACGCGCTCGCCCCGGCGTATGCAAGTGCGAACCTCGGCACCCTTGCGCCGGGGGGGCGCGCGCCCTTCTCGCTGCCCTTCCAGCCGCCCGACGGCGACAACTCGGTCGAAGTGCGCGTGCGCTTCGGGGGCACGGATGGCGACCCGGCCGACAACAAAGCGCCCGTCGCGTTCTTTGTGACGCGCATCCAGCCGCAGCTGGGCGGCGCCGCCGAGGCGATCGCGCAGCCCGGCGAGGCCGCCACCTTCGCGCTCACCGCGACGAACCGCGGGAACATCGCCGACACGCTGCTGCTCACGGAGGCGCCCGGCGTGCGCGACCCCACATGGCCCCTTTCCCTGTCGGCGACCGTTTTTACCCTGGGGCCGGGGCAATCCGCGCCGTTCGAAGCGAACATCACGGTGCCTGCAAACGCTTCGCTTGGGGCGTCCGCCCTAGCGGAGCTTTGGCTCACTTCCTCGCAGAACACGAGCCGTGTCGACGCCCTTTCAATCACCGCGCGCGCGGGGGCTACCCACGCGCTCGCGCTCTCGAGTTCGACGCCGGCGCTTGCGCCCGCTCCCAACAGTTCGATCTCTTTCCGCCTCCATGTCACGAACCTCGGCAACACGCCAGAGGATGTGACGGTGGCCCTCACGCCCCTATGGGTCTCCGCCTTCGCCGATTGGATGGTCGCCTGGACCTTGGTAGGCGGCAACGCCACGGTTGCACGTGGCGACGGCGTCGACCTCGACCTGTATGCCAACAACACGGACCGGGGAGATGCCGGCTACCGCGGGGAGCTGCAGGTCCGCGCCACGCTGGCATCCACCGGTGCAACTTTTGATCTGCTGCTGCCCGTGTTTGTCCAAGCGCAGCCGTGCCTGGCTTTTGGCAAGGCGGCCGACGCGTCCTCGGTGGTGGGGACGACCACCCACCCGGCGCTCTCCCTCGAGAACTGCGGGAATACGCGCCTCGCCGGAAACCTCTCGTACGCGGCCGAGGACGGGCTGCGGTTCGAAGGTCCGCCGTGGTACGACCTCTTCCCCGGGCGTCAAGAGTACTTGAGCACAGACCTAACCGCAGAGCCGTTCCTCGAGGAGCGCAGTTACACCCTCCACGTCACCGCTGAAACGGGCGGCGGCCAGCGTGCCACCGTGTCGTTCGTCGTTCGCCACCGGTCGGCTGTTGACCTTGTGGAGGACGGGCCGGACGCTGTGTTTTTCGCGGAAGGGTCGTTTTTGACCGCCCATGTCACCTTCCGCAACCGCGGCGGAGCGGGCCCCGTCGCGGCGCCCCTTGTCGTTGGGCTCCCTCCGGGTTGGCGAGCCACGGTGTTTCCCGCTTTGATTCAAGCTGGGGAGGGGGAAAACGTGAGCTTCGACATCCTCGTCGAAGTCCCCCCCGGGGAGTCCTCGCGTGTCGTGCCCCTTACGCTCGTGTTTTATCCCGGCTCGTCCCGCGAGGGGGCTTTTTCGCCCACGGTCACGGTGCGGTGGGAGCCCCCCTCGGAGCCCCCCCACCCAGCGAACCCCGCCTGGCCAAGTTCACTTGTTGCCGCCGGGGCGGTGCTCTTTGGCACCCTATGCGCCGCGGTTGCCGCCTTCGTCCTTTCCCGTTCCCGGGGCCTAAAACGAGCGTGCCCGGCCTGCGGCCGGAAGGCACCGCGTTTCGACACGCTTTTGAACCCCCGCTGTAGTCACTGCGGGGAGGGCCTGCTTGGCAGCCCTCCTACCTGAGAGGAGTGTAGCGCGTGTCTCACCCCCCGCGACGGGCCGTACTGCTGTTGACCGTAGCCGGCGTCCTTGTGACCATGCTGAGCACCGCGACCGTCCCGGCGGCGCTCCTGTCGTCCGATTCAAATGCGTCGACCGACGCCCCTCCCATGTACCTGCGGCTCAAGGCGGGTACCTTTGACCCGCTTCTCAACGGCGTGAATTGGGTGCCGTCAACCTACCGGCTTGACGCCATCGACCCGATGGGCGACATCTACGTCGTCCAATTCACCGGCCTCGTGATGAAGGGCCAACGCGAGCAAATGCTTGCGCTGGGGGCCTCGTACTACTCCTACCTCCCCGACAACGCGTTCTTGATCTCGGGAAGTTCGACCGTGATCGGCGCCATCAAGGCGCTCCCGTTTGTCCGAGTCGTCGTGCCCTTCCAGCCGTACCTGCGAATCGACAGTGAACTCCTCACTTCCGCCTGGCGCAGCGCGGATGGCGATGCGCTCGTCAAGGTCGAGAACTTTGGCGACCCTGGGCGCGTGATCTCCTTTGTAGAAGCCCGCGGCGGGTCGCTCGTCCTCCAAGACGGCACGGTGAGCACGCTCAGCATCCCGCGGTCGCTACTCGCTTCGATCGCCGCGCTCCCGACGGTCGCGCACATCGCGCCGTGGTACCCGCGGGTCCTCGACAACTACTGGTCGGCCGTGATCCAGGGCGCCCGCCAGGTGCCCGACGGCGGCTACAACCCCGCCTCGCTGCGGCTGTGGAGCTACAACCCTGCGACCGGCCTGTTCGAGGGCACGACGGGAGCGGGCGTCATCGTGGCCGTTTCCGACACCGGCCTCGACACCACCCACCCGGCCTTCGGCGGCGGGAAACTTGTGTTCTTCGACCCGATGGGAGGTCCCTACGCCGACACCTTCGGCCACGGGACGCACACCTCCGGCACGGTGCTCGGCAACGGCGCCTACCGCGCCAACGATACGAACCTCGCCGCCCCCGCCGAGTTCGCCGGGATTGCGCCGGGCGCAAGGCTCGTGCACGAGAACATCTTCGAATCGGGCTCGTCGAACACCCTTGCGGCGCGCGACAACGCGCAGTACGGCGCCGTGGTCTCGAGCGGGTCGTGGGCCAACGGGGGCGGGTACGGCAGCGACGCGCGCCAGTACGACGGGTTCGCGCGCGACTCGTGGCCCGACACGACCAACACGAGTTCCTTCGGCGCGCAGAGCGTGCTGTACTTCTTCTCAGCGGGCAACGCCGGCAGCGCGAATTCGATCGGCAACCCGGCCGAGGGCAAGAACGTCATCGCCGTGGGCGCCACGGGCGACAACAAGAACGTCTCGTGGAACCAGATCGCCGGGTTCTCCTCGCGCGGCACGGCCGACGACGGGCGAATCAAGCCCGACCTCGTGACGCCGGGCGTCGACGTCATGAGCGCCTACTGCCCCACCTGTAGCATGGGGGTGAGCCACGCGGTGGGCAACAGCTACGGTGAACAGTCCGGCACCTCGATGTCCTGCCCGGGCGCGGCCGGCGCTGCGGCCGTGGCCTACCAGTTTTACAAGGACCGCGAGGGGCACGCCCCGCCCGCGGACATGATGAAGGCCATCCTCCTCAACGGC
>JBGPJF010000021.1:0-37013 GCA_041485285.1 Thermoplasmata archaeon
CCCACTTCGACAGCACTTCGGGCCCCTTGATCGAGATGAAGTTGGCCTCCGACTCGGTGGCGACGGCCTTTGCAAGCAGCGTCTTGCCGGTTCCGGGCGCCCCGTAGAGCAGGATGCCCGTCGGCGGCCGGATGCCGAGGCGTTTGAACACGTCGGGGCGCTTCAGCGGCAATTCGACGGACTCGCGCAGTTGCATCTTGACCTTGTCGAGGCCGCCGATGTCGTCCCACTTCACCTTCGGGATCTCGATGAACACGTCGCGAAGCGCCGACGGCTCGATTTCCTTGAGCGCCGCGCGGAAGTCCTCGATGGTGACTTTCATTTTCTCGAGGATGGGCGCCGGGATCGGCTGGTCGAGGTCGATGTCGGGCAGGTAGCGCCGCAGCGCCTTCATCGCCGCCTCTTTGCACAGCGCCTCGAGGTCGGCCCCCACGAACCCGTGGGTGATCTGCGAGAATTCGTCGATCGAGAAGCCCTCTTCCAGCGGCATCCCGCGCGTGTGGATCTGGAGGATGACGTTGCGCCCCTTGATGTCGGGCACGCCGATCACGATTTCGCGGTCGAAGCGGCCGGGGCGGCGCAGCGCCGGGTCGATGGCGTTCACACGGTTGGTAGCGGCGATGACGACCACCTTGCCGCGCGCGTTCAGGCCGTCCATGAGCGTGAGCAGCTGCGCGACGACGCGCCGCTCGACTTCGCCCTGGACGTTTTCGCGCGAGGGCGCGATCGAGTCGAGCTCGTCGATGAAGATGATCGAGGGGGCGCTCTTTTGGGCCTCTTCGAACTTGTTGCGCAGCTGCGCTTCGGACTCGCCGTAGAACTTCGACATGATTTCCGGGCCCTGAATGGAGAAGAACGCGGCGCCGCTCTCGTTGGCGACCGCCTTGGCGATGAGGGTCTTGCCGGTGCCCGGCGGCCCGTGGAGCAGCACGCCCTTCGGGGGCTCAATGCCGAGCCGGTCGAAGAGCTCCGGGTGCTTGAGCGGCAGCTCGATCATCTCGCGCACGCGCTGGAGTTCGCGCTCGAGGCCGCCGATGTCTTCGTAGGTGACCGTGCGCGCGACCGTCTCCGTCTGCTTGGTCGCCTCTTCCTTGACCTCGATTTCCGTGGAGTCGACAATCTGCACAGTCCCCTTGGGGTCCGTGGAGGTGACGCCAAAGGGCAGGGCGCCGCCCATCAGGGCGATCCCGGGGACGATCAGGTTGTCGCCGACGACGACGGGCCGCTTCATCAGCCCGCGCTTCACGAAGGTCTCGATCCCTTGGCCGAATTGGATCCTCTGGTTCTCGGAGATGACGGGCGCGAGGATGACCTTGCGCGCGGCTTTGGCCTCCGCGGGCACGACCTCGACCTTTTCGCCGATCGTCGTCCCGGCGTTCTTGCGCACGAGCCCGTCGATGCGGATGATGTCCTTGCCTTCGTCTTCGGCAAGGACACGCCACACGACGGCGGCGGTCGTTTTGGGGCCGCGGATCTCGATGATGTCGCCCGGCGAGATGTTGAGCTTGACCCGCGTTGCGGTGTCGATGCGCGCCTTGCCGGTCCCCACGTCGGCCTGGATGGCCTCGGCAACACGCAGGAAAACGGACTCTGGCATCGGACGAGTGCACCCGTCGCTCGCTATTTATTGATTGGTCTTTAACCTTGCGCCCCTTGAAATTGGTGCAATCCAGCAGGCAAATTCGGCCCCAAAAAGCCGGTCGTGGCGGCCATCAAGCGGGGGCGCGCGCGGCGCGCTCCGAGGCCTCTTCCACGCGCGCGATCAGGTCGTGGTCCTTGGGCGCCTTGGCGATGCGCGTTGCAAGTTCAGCAAGGAGCGGGACGGCGTCGCCGGCAAGCGAACCGTCGGCAAGCGCGCGCCATGCGGCTTGGGTGAGGATGAAGCCGTGGTCCGTGTGGAGGTGGTGCGCGTCGAGTTGGGATGCGGCGTCCATGAACGGGGCCACGGCGGTGCGCGGCGAGGCGCCCGATTCGAAGAGGCCCCGAAGCGCCGCGTGCGCCTCGGCGAGGTTCCCGCTGGCGAGCCCGACGAGCAACCGCCCAGCGTAGTCTTGCCCCCCCGGGTTGGGGTGCGGGAGGTCGCGCAGCTCGGCAAGCTTACGGGGGCCCTCGTACCCGTTGGCGATGGACAGGGCAGCGTGGTGGAGGAGCGCGCGGCCCACGGCGGGGTGGAGCATGCGGGCGGTGCGCCAGGCGGCGCTGGCAAGGGTGAAACGGTGCGAGAGCCCGCCCTCGGCTTCCAGCGCGCACCGCAACAGTACGCGCGCCGGCTCGTCCAGCTTGCGACCGGTCGGGGAGGCCGCCACCATGAGGGCGTCGAGCTCTTCGAGCCGCCGTCCGTGCACGGCCAAGCGCAGCGCGGTGAGCGCCTCGCCTTGATCGGGGTGTTCACCCCGGCTCGAAGCAATCCGCCGCGTCGTATAGCGGCGGGACAGCTCAACCTGGCAGTAGGCGAGGTGCCCAAGCAGCAGGTCGACTTCGTCGGTGCTGTCGGTCACCTTGAGCAGGTTCAGCGCCGCATCGATCTGGAGCGGCAGGTGCGAGACGTAGCCGGCGGGGCGTTCGATGACTTCGGGCGTCCCGGCCCACTTCCCAAAGAGCTCGATGACGAAGGCGCCGTCCCTGCTCTGCCGGTGGAGTTCGACGGCCGCATCGACGGCGGCCCCGACGTCGCGGTCATCAAGGGCCCCCGCGAGCGCGCGCTCGACTTCGCCGATGCCGCGCGGGCGGCCCGCTGCCGCGCGCGCGCCAGCCACGCGCTTCGACACGTTCGAATTCTTCGGCTGGCGGGCGATCTGCGAGGCGGCTGCGGCAAGCGCGTACTTGCCGGCCTCCGGCCCCATCAAGGTGGCCATGTCGAAGGCGGCCGAGACATAGATCATGCTGTGGAGCTCTTCGCCATCGGCGGCCATCGCTTTGATCATCGCGCGTTCGAGGCTGCGAACGGGGACGCCCGCGCGCAGCGCGGCGACCATCGCGTGGACGGCGCCGTCCTCATCGGCGGCGGCAAGCGCGGAAGCGAAGTGCTCCACCGCTCCCCCGGCTCCTGTCATCCACGCCACCGCCCCTTCCGGGGCAACCCCAGACACGTAGCGCGTTGCGCGATAAACCTTGGCTCGCGGAAGGCCGCGGGCACCAGCTCGCTTCCGTGGCGCGCGCAGCGGGCAAAGGTTCATGAAACCCCGCCGGAGTGAGAAGGCGATGGCCGCGCATTCGGCGCCCGCGGGGGATAAGGCGGCGGGCGCGCCGCGGCCGGCTCCCCCCGACCAGGAGGGCGCCAAGCTCACGCCCGGCGAGGAGGCTGAACTTGCCGCCGCCCGCGATGACTACACGGCCGGCCGGTTCGACGCCGCGCTTGCCAAATATGACCGGCTCGTCGCCGACTTCCCGCAGCGGGCGGTGTTTTGGAACGACCGCGGCGTAAGCCTCGACGCCGTCGCGCGCCACGGCGAGGCCGAAGGCGCCTATAAGCGCGCCCTCGAGCTCTACCCCGAGTACGAACTCGCCTATCGCAACCTCTCGAACTGCCTCGTATTCCAGGGGCGCGAGGGAGAGGCGCTCGGGGCGCTCACGAAGGCGGTGCGCGCGGAGCCCGCTTACGAAGAGGCGTACCGCGACGCCCTCTCAATCATGATGGCGCGGGGCCCCGGCAGTTCCGACGTCGAGGCCGCCCGCGACATCCTGCGGGTGGCGGGCACCGCGTTTGCCCGCTACCTCCTCGGCGTGGTGGCCGCCGAGGCCGGGGACACCCGCCAGGCCGTCCGCGAGCTGCGCACCGCCCTACAGTCGCTGCGATCCGACCCGGCCGAGACCGGCGGCGACCCCGAGCGGCAGAAAACCATCGTCGCCGAGGTCGAAAAGGCGCTTGGCAACGCCCTGTTTGCGCGCGACGAACTTCCCGATGCCGTCGATGCGTACCGGCGCTCCGTGGACGCCAATGCAAAGGACGAGGAAGCGTGGAACAACCTCGGGTTCGCCTACTACACGGCCAACGAGAACGACGCCGCCATCGAGTGCTTTGAGCGGGCCGTCGCCGTGAACCCGCAGTACAAGCATGCGTGGTACAACCTGGCGTACGCGTTCCAAACGATCGACATGCTCGAAGAGGCGATCAAGGCGTACGACAAGACGCTCGGCTGCGACCCGCTCGACGAGGTCGCTTGGAACAACCGCGGCAACGCGGAGTACAACCTCGGGCGTTACGAAGCGTCGATCCCCTTCTTCGAGCGGGCGGTGGAAATTCAGCCCGACTACGACATTGCCTGGAACAACATCGGCAACGCGCTCAACAAGGCCGGCCGCCACGCCGAGGCCGTGCCGTTCCACGAACGCGCGCTTACATGCAACCCGGCGTTCGACTATGCCTGGTACGCCCTTGCCAAGAGCCGCTTCCACATCGGCGACCTCGAGGGAGCGGTGCGCGACATCGGCCGCTGCATCGAAGTCAACCGCCAGTTCGACTCGGGGTGGGTCATGAAGGCCGAGATCCTCCTGCACCTTGGCGACGCGGAGGAAGCCCTGGAGGCCGCCGAGCAGTCGGTGGCCCTGAATCCCGCGAACGACCACGCGCACTTCGTGCACGCGGAGGTGCTCGAGGCGATGGGCCGCAGGGAAGCGGCCGAGGCGGCCTACGAGCGGGCGATCACGGTGGCCGGGGAGGCGGCGGTCATCCGCGAGCGCGTCCCCGACGCCTGGACGGCGCACGGCGAGATGCTGCTGCAGCAGGACCGCGTCCCGGAGGCGCTGTCCTCGTTCGCGAAGGGTGCGGCCATCAACCCCGCTTCGGTGATGGCCCGCGAGGGGACGCTCGAAGGCCTCCTGCGCGTCGGAAAGTACCGCGAGGCGCTCTCGTCGATGCCCACGGCCGGCGCGCGTGAAGCTCCCCACGAGGGGGTCGTGCGCATGCGCCTCTATATGGAAACGGGGGACTTCGGCGCGGTGATCGCGGCCGCGGCCCGCCACCTGCAGTGGCACGGCGATGAGGCGGAGGTGCGCCTGCTCGAAGGCGAGGCGTACCTCGCGCTCGACCAGCCCGCCGAGGCCCGCGCGGTGCTCGGAAAGGCCGTGGCCCTCATCGAACGGCAGCTTGCCAAGGAGCGGGAGGCCCGCAGCGGGGCCGCTTCGGCAAGGCGCGGTGGCCGCCGCCTCGGGCGCTCCTCGAAAGACGGCGGCAAGCGCGACAAGGAAGAGTGGGTGGACGTGCAGGACGGCCGCCGCAAGATCAAGGCGCTCCAGGAGGAGGGGGCCTTCCTTGATTCCTTTGCCGAGGAGCCCTCCGGGGAGGAGGCGCTCTTGGGTCAGATGTACTGGGCGAAGCTGCTGAGCGCGCGCGTCGCGCGCGCGGTCGGCCAACCCGACGAAGCCAGGGCGCTGCTTGCCGATGCATCGGCCGCCCGCGGCGACCGCGACGAGGCTTGGGGGGAGCTTGGCGAAATCGAGATGGACGCGAAGGACTACAAGGCCGCCCGCGCGGCCTTCGAGCGCGCGGTGGGGGCCGACGGGGTCAGCGACCGGGGTTGGGCGGGCCTGATGGCCGTCGCCGAAGCCGAAGGGGACGGGCGGCGCCTCGAGGCGCTCCGGCGCGCCCGGCCGCCGCGCGGCGCCTAGCCTTTTTCAAACAGCTCGAAGGCGTTTGCCGGCAGCGTGGCTGCGCGCAGGTCCGGGCGTGGCGAAGCCGAGGGCGGGTCGGCCCGCGGGTTGAATGCCTCGCGCGCAGGAGGTGCTAGCGGCGGGAGCTCTTCGAGGGCCGCGCGCTGGATGGGGTCAAACGGGGTGGATGGCCCCTCCCTTGGCACAACGGATGCGTCGATCAGGGTCGGGGGGCCGGCCGGGCGCCCGGGACGCCGCCTGCGCCTTGCGCCGAAGAGCACGATGACCATGGCGCCGGTGCCCCCAAGCGCGAGCGCGGCGTAGGTCGGCGAGGCGCCTCCCCTGACCTCGAGGGTGGGAGCGGCTCCGAGCCGGCCATCGCCCGATAGCGACAGCGGCGCCGCCTCGACGGGGTCGGCCCGTGCAAAGTCCAATTCAAGCATTCCTTCGAGCGACCCCGCCGCGTCCTTCGATTCGACCCACAGCGAAACCTCGCGGTTGGAAGCGAACGCGGCGCGGACCCAGTTGTGCGACCCCAAAATCGCCTGCAGCCCGTCGGCGACGAGCACCTTGGCGTGGAGCACGGAGGTGGACGCGGAAGGGCGCGCGTCGATGCGCAGGTCGAACCGCCCGGCGCAGGGCAGCACGGCCGCGGCCGCGACCAAAGCCCGCGCGACGGCGAGGTTTTCATTGGTGTCGGTGGAGGCGAAGGCGCCCGCGAGCAGGCCGTGAATCGCCGCGCCCTTGGCGCACGCACGCAGGAGCGCGCGGCCGATGGACCCCGTCGGGCCGGCGGTGGCCATGTCCGCCGAAAGCAGCGCGAAGTCGAGGCGCAGCGACGCGTTGTCGATCACCTCCACCCACGAAGATTCCCCGGCCTCGGGAGAAGCGAGGACGGCAGCACGGGGGCCGCCCTCCGTGAAGGCGTGGGCGGCAATGGGCAAGTCCCCCGCTGCAAGCCGGCCGGGCGCCGTGCGGTCCGCGCCAAGCGCGAAGTCCCAGTCAAAGACCTCGGTGAGGTCTTTGGAAAGCGGCGTGGAGTTGCCGAGAAGCGCGTACCCGGTGTTCGGGTCGTCGGCCGAGAGGGCGGCCCCCACGAAGTTCTCCGTCGCCACCAAGAACGAGTGCCCGTCGGCCACCGCGTACTTCGCGTGGTCGCGCGCGGGATTGGGCGGCGCCGTGGCGAAGGCCTTCACCCAAACGCCGGAGCTGTTCCACTGCTCAACCGCTTTGGCAGACAAGGCGTTGGCATCCGAGATTCCTCCGACCGGCGCGCTTTCAAGCAAGACGCGCGTGAAAACGCCCTTGCGGGCCGCGTCGGAAAGGGCCCCGCGGATGGAGGACGCGGTGAGCAAGTAGGCGTTCAACACCACCGTCGAGGCCGCGTTTTCGATCAGCGCGACCGCGGCACCTTCAAGCTCCGGCCCGGCGCGGACGACCCGGAGGTCTTCGAGCCCACGGAAGGAGGGCGCGGGGGGAAAAGGGCTCAGTGCCGCGCTCGCCCACCCGCCCAGGCACGAGCATGCCGTCCAAGCGCGCGGCCCTCGCCCCTGCGGCGCGTCCTCGACCGGCGGGAAAAACGAAAGCGCGGCCGTTCCCCACGGGTCGAGGAGGTCCACACGCGTAGTCGCGTTCCACGAGGCCGTCGCGAAGGGGGCGCCGTAGGACAGATTTGCCCCGAGCGAGGCGCCCACGGCGTCTCTTGGCACCGACTCCAGGGCTGCGCCGGCAAGCAAGCAACGGCCGGGCGCGAGCCGTTCGTCGCCCAGGAGGACGGAATGGGCTGCCCACGCCACCGTCCAAAGGTAGGGGTCGAACGAGTGTCCCTCGGCCGCGCAGAAGGCGCTCGCGAGCGCTCCGGGCGCCCCTACAAGCCCCGCCAAACGGACGGTCGCATCTGCCGCCCGATCGAGGACGAGGTTCGGCCCCCCCGGGGTCGGGTGGAGCCACGCGACGGCCCCGTCCCTCCGCCCGACGCTCGCACCTGGCAGCACCGGACCTTGCGCGGATTGGGCCGGCTCAGTGAGGTCGAGCGCCTGACCCGCCCCCCAACGCAGCGCGTCGGCCACCGCGCCGCCGGGCGTGACGAGCGCGACCTCATCGCCCGGGTTGTCGAACGTCCACCAGGACTTGTTTGCGAAGAACATGCGTGCGCCGTCGGCAACGCCCCCCGGCGTGCTGTGGCCGTTGGCCACCACCAGGCGGTCGCCTTCGGCCACCTCGGCGGAAGGGAAGGTGAAATCCAGCGCCCCATCGAAATCGGTGAGCGCCCAGCCGGACAGCTGGCCGCCCCCGGTGACCTCGATCTCCGTCCACTCGGCTTCGGCTTCCGTCGCGTTCCCTTCAGGGTCGGGGAGCACTTCAGCAAGCCGCAGCTGCGCCGGCTGCGCTTCTCCGGCGCCTCCGAGGGTGGGCAGGGCCGCAAGGGTGGCGATCATGGCCAAAGCCGACGCAAGCGCGGGAGAACCGAGCCCCCGCCGGTCACGCAGAATAGTGTGCAATGCACGCGTACCGGACTGCGCCAGATTCCCACGCCCCTTGCGTCCCTGCCCGTCAGGCGGTCGGGAGCCCGGCCTGATGAAGCGTTCGCGATATCCATCACGAAACCCTCAGGCTCTCATGGGCGCTACTGCGCGGACTTGCTTACATTCACCCGCTCGACGAGCGCATAGGGGTGTAGCGTAGGCGTCTCACATTCCCAGCTGTGGATCTGGCGCCGCTCCGACGATAGCCCCGCGATCCGCTGGTACAGCGACCGCATGTTCTCGCTAATGCGCAGGTCGCACACCGGGCCCTTGATCTCGCCATTTTCGATCAGCATGATCGCGTCCCTCGGAATTGTCGAGAAGTCCCCCGTCACGTAATTCTGGTAGCGCGTGTACCAGATGTTCGTCACATAGAGGCCGCGGTCGACGCTTGCAAACAGCTTGTCCTTCCCCTTCGTGCCGGGAAGCATTTCCAGGTTCCAGGGCGAGGGCGTGATGATCCCGCCGGGGCCGCCCCCGTCGCGGAAGTGGTCGAACGAGGCGCTCGCGGTCGAAGCCGCCTTGAAGCGCGTCGCCGTCGAGGTGTTGTGGAGGTAGGTCTTGAGCACGCCCTTCTCGACGATGGGCGTGCGGCGCGTCGGCAGCCCCTCCGCGTCGAAGGGGATCGAATTCAGGCCGCCCTTCATGGTCGCGTCGTCGACGACGGTCACGTGCTTCGATGCGACGGACTTGCCGATTTTCTTGCCAAGGTAGGAGAAACCCGACTCCACGGCCGTTGCGCTTGCCATGTTGCCGAGGTTGCTCGTGAGCGCGGCAATTGCAAGCGGGTCGAACACGACATCGTATTTGCCCGCCGACCCGATGACCGGGTTGCGCGCGCGCCTGGCGAGCGAACCCGCGTGCCTGCCGGAGCCTTTGGCGTCGAGGCCCTTTAGCGTCGAGGAGGCGTGCACCCAGTGGCCGGAAGCGTTCTTGTCGGTAAAGGCACGGATCGAGACGGTGGCGCCCGTGGTCGCGGCCGCCATCGACGCGCCGGCCGAAGTGGAGAGCGTCGTGCGCGAGTACGAGGTGTACGCCGTGCCGGCCGTGCGTGTGGCGCCGGCCTTGAGGGCCGCGTCGCGCGCCTCCACCATGATCGAGTTGGTCGAAGCCCTGCCGGCCGCAATCTCCGGGTCGGCCGCTTCCTTCGGGGTTGCAAATCCGCGCGAGGCGATGCCACGGTAGTCCTCGTTGACGGGGAGCATCTTCAGCAGCTTCATTGTCTTGGCAACGGCCGCATCGATCCGCGACTTCGTGGGCACATCGACGTTCGTGCTCGTGGTGCGGCCCTTCCGCGCTACGAAGAGCCCGAGGTGGCCCGAGTCCCACGAGACGGAGATGGAGACCTGGTTGTTGGCCAGGCGGGTCTGTTCGGCATGCTGGTGCTGGAGGAGTGCTGCGGCTTCTTCGGCGCCGGCAAGGCGCGCGCGCCTGACGGCGTACTGCGCAAGCGGGTCGCTCCGCGTCATTGGGCAGCCCCCCCGAGGCGGACATTGCGAAGGCGCATGGACGGTCCCCCCATGAACACGGGCGCGCCCTGCATCGGGTCGCCCTTGCCGCAGGTTGCAGCGAAGTAGTCGACGTCCTTGGCCCGGCCGTCCACGGCGCTCCAGAACGCGGGGGTCGTGAGTTCGATCACCGGGTTGCGCACCGGCTTACCGATGCGCCCGTTCCGGATGAGGTACGCCTCGGTCCCGACGTACTTCTGGTTGTAGCGCTTGTCGTCGATGTTCCATTCCATGAAGTCCTTGACATAGACGCCGTGCTTCACGCCCTCGATGAGTTCCTCGACGGAGTGGTCGCCTGGCTGCACGTAGGTGTTGCCCATCCGCACGATGGGCTCGTCGGCGTAGCTCTCGGCCCTCGACGACCCGTTCGAGTGCTCGAGCCCGAGGCTCGCCGCGGTCTGGCGGTTGTGGAGGAAGGTGCCGATCTTCCCGCCGTCGTAGAGGCGGCGCGGCTGGCTCTTCACGCCCTCATCGTCGAAGAGGTAGTGGCCGTAGGAATTGGGCAGGCCCGGGTCGTCGATGACCGTCGCTTCGAGGGAGCCCAGCCGGTCGCCGAGCATGCTGGTCTCGATGAACGACTCGCCGGCCTGCGCGGCCTCGCGCCCCATGATCCGGTCGGCCTCCGACGGGTGGCCGCAGGATTCGTGGGCCGCGATCCCCGAGACATACGGGCCCACGACGAGGTCGAGCGCGCCGCTGGGCGCGCTCTTCGCCTTCGTGAGCACCCGCTTCAGCGTTCGCGCGTGCTCGGCGATCCGCTCGTCGGCTTTCCACCCGAGGGCAAACTCCCAGCCCCCGCTGTTGCCGAATTGGAACATGAACTGCTGGGAGGCGCCGCCCTCGACGGCGGCAATGGCGTAGAACAGGTGCAGCCGCGGGATCTTCGAGCGGATGTGGGTCCCCTCCGTGTTCTCGTAGAGCTTCTGCGTCGTCCAGTCGCCGATGGACAGGTAGCGCATCGGGAGGTTGACCTTGGTCGCCAGCGCGGCCTGGTCGAGGCCCTTCAGGAAGTCGATGCGGTCGTTGGGCGAAAGCGACTCCACGGGCTTCTTCTGCAGCACCCGGTAATCGACGTCGTAGGCGGCTTCTTTCGTGAAGCGCACCGGCGTGTCGTTGAATTGGGCGGCGGACTTGGCCAGCGTAAATGCCTTGCCGGCGGCCGCGACAGCGGCCTTCCTCGACACCTCATTGGAGGACGCGAACCCCGATCCCCCGCCGGTGACGATGCGGACCGACAGCCCTTCCGAGTCGCTGCTGCCCGAATCCTCGAGCACGCCGTTCTTGAGGCTGAACGAATTGGCCCGGCTGCGCTCGACGCGGACCTCCGCGTATTCTGCGCGCAGTCGCTCAGCTTCGCGCAGAGCAGGGCCTGTGATATCTTCGGCCATCAGAACCGTCGCGAAAGAGGCTGGACGCTATTTATACGTGGGTGCCGGGGCGCGCGCGTTGTGTGCGCGCTAACCCGACGCGAGTTTCACGACGACGATGAGCACGACGACAACGATGCCCACGACGGCCAAGACCTTCAGCCAATCGAGGGGCCGGTCACCGACGATCTTGCCCGTCTGCCCGTTGATCATGAAGCGCCACGACTTGCCCTTGTACTGGTACGATGAGATGTACAGCGGCAGCAGCAGGTGCTTGAAGGTCACGCCGGAGAGGTTCGTCGACACCTGCAGGTTCCGCTGCGTGTCGCCGCCAAGCAGGCGCGAGCACGCCTGGCGTTCGTGGGCGAGCATCTGCTGCGCGGCCCGCTGCCACCCGTCGCGCGGGTCGATCGAGTACTCCTCGGCCTCGGAGCCGGCGAGCATCTGGTCGGTGTAGGGGGCCGGCCCCGTCGTGTTGAACGGCTCGATCTTCTCGATCAAGCCGCCTGCAAGCCCCTTGGACGCACAGATGAGCTCGTCGTCGTAGAACTGGTCGTGGGTGCCGCTCTTGAACGTCCAGCGGACGTGCTGCACCTGCCGGGTTTGGCGCTGGCCCCCCGACATGTACGACTCGGTCGTGTAGTAGTAGGTGCCCGCCTCGCCCCGCCAGATCGAGTGCGCCTGCGCGTCGTAGGTGAAGTACGGGACATACATGCTGCGGACGTTGTCGATCTGCGCGTTGCGCTTGAGCGCCGACGGGCGGAAGAACCCCTTCGAGATCCACCCGACAAACTTCTGGTGCGCCGCGTTGCGGTCGAAGGCGAAGGGCACGAGCCCCTCCGGCTTCAGGAGGTTCGTGGTGGCCTCGCGCGGGACGATCAGGCTCGAGCCGCAGAACGAGCAGGTCGTGGAGACCTTGTCCGCCGGGATTTGCGAGTTGGCCCCGCACTGCTTGCACGAGATGGACTTCGTGGAAGTGCCAAGCGTCTGGACGGTCGGCGGGAGCTTGAGCAGCTCGCCGATCCCGTGCTCGGTGGGGGCGCTCCGAGCCTCCATGGGGATGTCCGTCTCGCTGCCGCAGTAGGGGCACTTCATCTGGAAGGTGCCCGGCGCGTACTCGAGGTCGGCCCCGCAGCCCTTGCAGCCAAAGCGGGTGTGCTTGGTATCCTGAGCCTGAGCGGCGGGTGCGGCCATGGGGTTGCCTCCAGGGTTTTGGCGCTACGGCATCTTGTTGCCGCAGGACCCGCAGAATTTCATCCCGGCCGGGACGGCCGCCTTGCAGTTGGGGCAGGTCTGCCCCGCGAGGTTGTTGCCGCAGTTGCCGCAGAACTTGGTGCCCGGCGGGTTTGGCGTGTTGCACTTCGGGCAGGGCGCACCGGCAGAGGCCGCCGCCTGGGGCGGAGGGGCCTGCTGCTGGTACTGCTGCTGCTGGTAGCCCTGCGGAGGCTGCTGCATCGCGCCCTGCATCTGCCAGCCCATGGCCATGCCGGCCCCGACGCCGACCCCGGCCGCGGCGGCTCCGCCGCTCGGGTTCTGGGCGGCGTCGCGCATCGCCTGGCCGGTCTGGTACTGCATGTAGTTCGTGCCGAGGATGCCCATCGACGCGCGCGCGTCGACGGCCTTCTGCACTTCTTCGGGGAGGTTGATCGTGATGCCCGAGAGCTTCTCGACTTCGACGCCGTAGGGGGCGAAGTGGGGCTTGGCCTTCTCCAGCGTTATCTGTTCAATTTCCAGCAGGTTGGCCGCGAGGTCCACGACCGCAAGGCCGCGCTTCTTCATTTCGCCGAGGCCGTCGAAGATGACGGCGACAATCTGCTCCTTGAGGCGTTCGTCCACTTGGGTGATCTGTATCGCCCCGGCCGTCCCGACGAATTTCGAGATGAAGATCGACGGGTCCTGGACGTGCCACCGGAACTCGCCGAAGAGGCGCAGGTTCACGAAACCGAAGTCCGCGTCCTTGAATTGGTAGGGCTGCTTGGAGCCGAACTTCGCATCGAAGGGCCGCTTCTGGATGAAGTAGACCTCGGCGTCCTGCTTGACGCCGGTAAGCGCGTTCACGAGCGCCGAAATCGCGGGGATGTCAAGCGAGGTGAGCGCGTAGCGGCCCGGGCGGTTCAGGTAGGAGAGCGCCTTGCCGTCGCGCATGAAGACCGCGATCTCGTCTTCCTTGACGACCACGTTGTCGTTCATGCGGATGTTCTTGGGGTACTTCCAGACCACGTTGAGGCCCTTGGACACATCCGGCCAGTCGAAGGTCGCCATCTTACGCCACCTCCGTCCCGGTGATGACCTTCATGCGCCGCTCGAAGGTGTCTTCGAAGGAGCTTGCAGTGGCGCGGAAGTCCTCGATGCCCGCGTCGACGGCGTCGGCGTCCTTCTTGGCGGCGGCCTTGAGCGCGTCGGCCTTGGCCATCAGGGTGTCAATGCCCTCGACGAGGCGCAGGTCGAACTCGTAGAGCGTGTTGATCTCCTTCTCCTCAATGCGGATGTCGGCGGAAATGCCGCTGTAGCCCTGCTCCGCGTGGCGGATGCGGCCTTCGAGCTCCTTAATCTTGAAGATCTGGGCGCCGAGCGGCTCGAGGGCGGCGACCTGGTAGTTGCGCGCGAAATCGGCGCGCACGGACTCCAGCTTGTCCTTGACTTTCAGGATCCGGTCGGCGACTTGGACACGCAGGAGCGCGTCGGCGGTGCGCAGGTCTTCCCGGCGGCGGTACCCGGCGAAACCAGGGATGTGCATCTGGATCTTCTTGATGAAGCCACGGTCGTCTTCGACACGCTCGCGTAGGTCGGCTATGGGTTTTCCCCTCGTGCGAGCACTTCGCGCCTCACCTATAAAACAATCCCCGCTTTTCTTGGTTGGGCTGACGCGTCTGCGACGTCAAGCCGGAGTTTCGGTTGGCGCCTTGCCCGCCCGCGTACTCGAAAGCAAAATGTGGAGGGCAGCCGACAGGGCGAACGAAGGAAGGGTGGACCCGATGGCGGGGAAGCCGGGGATCCACGCGAAAAAGATCGCCAGGTAGAGGGCGGTGCCCGGCGCCCAGGCCGCCAGGGCCCGGAGCCGGAAGGGGGGAGCGCCGTCTTCGAATTCACGCGCCTGGTACCCTCTCCGGCGTACCCAAAATGCGTCGGCCACCACGACGCCGAGCAGGGGCACGAAAATGCCGCCGATGACGATGAGGAACTGGTTGTACGAGGTGCCGATGCCCTCCCCCGTAAGTGCAAGGGCGGCCGCACCCCCCGTCGCCATTGCGGTGGAGACGATGACAAGTTTCGCCTGGCGCCAGTGCGGGCGCAGGTTCTGGACCGAAACGGCCGTCGAATAGACGTTGGCAAACGCATTGTCCGTTTCGTCCACGAGGATCGTAAAGAGCGGAAGCCCGCCGAGGCCGATGATGCTCATCCCGAACAGGAAATTGGCGCCGTTGGGGCCTGGACTATGGACGGAGGCGTAGGCGAAGATCACGAGCATCCCTCCGAGCACGAAATACGCGGCGTTGGCAAGCGCGTTGCCACCGACCGTGCCCACCCATGAGGCCCGCCCCGACTTGGCGAACCGGTTGTAGTCGGCGACAAGGGGCCACCACGAGACGGGCATCACGATCACGAGGTCGAGCGCGGCCATGATCGATGGCCCGCCGGGGGAGGCACTGCCGCCCGGCCGGCCCCCAAGGTAAACGCCCGAGGTCAGCATCGCATAGGCAAGGTAGGCGGTGGTGGCCAGCACCGCCCAGATCGCGAATTTCTTGAGCCACGCCCGGACGACGGCGAGCGGCCCGGCGAGCGCAAGGGCAAGGACGATGGCGCCGAACACGGGGACGAAGGCGACCGCCGTCCAGTCCCCGAGGGGGAGGCCCGTGAGCTGCGCGGCGGCAAGCGCCATCACAAGGACTTCGAAGGTCGCCCATCCAAGGAGCTGGAAGGCGTTCAGGGCCGACGGGACGTAGGAGCCTCGCCGCCCGAGGATCGGCCGCAGGCTCACCATCGTCGGCACGCCGTGGCGGCTCCCGTGACGGGCCGCTGCGGCAAGCAGGATCCCCCCGAGGAGCGACCCAACGATCGACACGCCCACGACCTGCGCCAGGTCAAGGCCAAGTCCGTTGACCAACCAGTCGCCGGCGGCGAGCACAAGCAGCCCGACGCCGAGGCTGGCCCACAGCACGAACAGGTCAGCGGTTCCAAGCGTCCGCGCTTCGGGCGGCACGGGGCCGGCCCCCCACTCCGGAGGGGCCTTGAGTTTCGGAAGCCGCACGCCGGCGGCAAGCGGGCGGACGTTATATAATGGTGTTCTAACACACAGTGTTCACAACGGGGTATTCACACGATCTCGGCCGAAGAGGTGGTGGCGCGGCGCGTCTTGCCGACCGTTCGGGCAACGGTGGCGGCAGAGCTTTCGAAGCGCGGCGCCTCCGAGCGCGAAGTTGCAGAGAAGCTCGCGGTGACCCAGAGCGCGGTAAGCAAGTACCTGCGCGGGAAGACCAAGCTCGACCCGGCGGTCGTGCAGTCGCCGACCTTCCGGCAACTTGCGCGCCGCTTGGCGGACGGGCTTGCGGACGGATCCGTTGCGGCCCCGGAGGCGCTCGCGCTGACGCAGGCGGCGGTGCGGAAGGAGGAGCGCCGCGGCGTTGTATGTGCCCTCCACGAAGAGGAGCTGCCGGCGCTGCGCGGCCTCGGGTGCGACCTGTGCGTGGCCGCCGGCCCCTCCGATTTCCTCCAAGAGCAGGAGGCGCTTGCCGATGCACGCGCAGCGCTGCGGTTGCTGGAGCGTGACCGGCACTTCGCGCGGCTGATCCCCAACGTCGGCACCAACCTCGCGCGAGCGCGGCAGGGCGCGAAGACGCCACTCGAAGTTGCCGCGGTCCCTGGCCGCATTTTCGAAATGCACGGCCACGCACGCGTGCCGGCGGCGCCGGAGTTTGGCGCCTCGCAGCATGTCGCAGAGGTGGTGCTAGCAGCGCTCCAGGTTTTCCCGTCGCTGGCCGCAGCGCTCAATGTGCGGGCCGATCCGGCCACCCTCAAAGCGGCTAAGTCCCTTGGCTGGAAGACGGCCTCGTTTTCGGCGGCCTACGAAGGGCGCGCCGACCGGATCGCCGCCGTTGTGCGAAAGCAGGGCAAGCCTCCCCGCGCGATCTTCCACCGCGGCGCCTTCGGGATCGAGCCAGTCATGTATGTGCTCGGCGAGACGGCGGTCGAGGTCGCACGCGAAGCGTGCGCGCTGGCTGCAGCCGCCGAGGCGTCACGTTGACGGCGGCGGGCCGCCGGCCTTCTTCCTGCGGCGGCGGAACGGCTTGCGCGGCCCCACGCCGCCCATGACCGTCCTGTTGAGGTCGATTCCCTTTTCCGCCATCCGCTTGTTCACATAGAAACCGCCGAAGGCGACCGCGATCATCGAGAGTACGAGGAACACAACGGGGAACAGGTTGGGGCCCGAGGGCTGCGCGAGGCCGCGGTCGATGCGGACGACAATGGGCGTCGTGGCGCCCTCGGTCACGACGACCGCCACCTCCGCCGTCTTGTATCCGCCGGACGCGCGCAGCGTGTAATTGCCGGGCGGTACCGTTAGCGTGAAGGTCCCCGCGCTGGTCGCCGTCGTGTTGTACCCGCCCGGCAGGAGCACAATGCGGGCCGAGGCGGCCGGCGTGCCGTCGTCGAACACCACTCGCCCGGCGACCTCGCCGTCAGCGGCAAGGGCGCTTGCACAAAGCAGCACGAAGGCGGTTGCCGCCAACGCGGCCAGCGCCCCGCAATCGCGCGCTCCTCGCATCGGCCTCCGGACTTTCCCGGACGCTATTCAACGTGCCGCGGCTTGCGAACGCTTTTCTGCGCCCGGCTCCCTTGGTGGCCGATGACCGAGGCTCCTTTCCACGTTGCGACCATCGGCTCCACACGCGGCGAGTTCCAGCGCCTGATGATGCCCACCGACGCCAACCCGATGGGCAACGTGTACGGCGGCTCAATCATGAAGTACATCGACGAGGTCGCGTCGGTCATCGCGATCCGCCACTGCCGGACCAACACGGTAACGGCCTCGATCGACCGGATGGATTTCTACCACCCCGTGTACATCGGGAACCTGCTCGTCATGAAAGGGGCGCTGAATTATGTCGGCACGACCTCGATGGAGGTCGGCGTCCGCGTCGAAGCCGAGGACATGAAGACCGGCAAGCGGCTGCACACGGGGTCGTGCTACCTCACGATGGTCTCCCTCGACCAGTGGGGGAAGCCCACGGCGGCCCCGAAAGTCGAGCCCTCGGACGGCGAAGAAAAAGGGTGGTTTGAGGGCGCGCAGCGGCGGCGAGCCGCGCGGAAGAAGGAACGGGCCGCGACCGCAGATCCGGCGCACTAGCGCCCCGGTGCCCATCCCTTGGGGTACCCGCACACAAAGCGCATGATCCGCCGCCGCAGGCCCCACGGCATCAGCCTGAACCCGGGCACCGCGAGGCGGCGCAGGAGCCACCACTTGAGACCCGGCTTCCTCCAAGGCGTCACCGCGTCGCCCTGGCTCTCCTTCACGACGCGATCCTGGGCCGCTTCGAGCAGCGCCCGCTCAAAGTCGAACCGCATCCGGCTTCGCAGGGGGAACTTCGGGGGCGGCGTCGAAATCTCCATGGGCGCGCCTCCTACCACTTCGCCCCGATCGCCTTGAGCCCCGCCTGGGCGGCAAGGGCCATCGGCTCGTTCAGCGCGCCGATCGGGGGCGAGTAGCAGTTTTCCATCCGCGCGATGTCTTCGAGGGTCGACTGCTTGCGCATCGCGAATGCGAGGAAGTCCGCCCGCTCCTTGAGGTGCTCGCCGCCGACCATCGCGCATCCCAACAGTTTGTGGGTCTTCGGGTCGGCAAGCAAGCGGATCCGGATCTTCTTCATCCCGGGGAAGTAGCGCGCCTTGGAGAACCCCTCCGCCTCGGCGATGATGTACGGGATGCCCATGGCTTCCGCCAGCGTCTTGGTGAGCGCGACGCCTCCGATCTGGATTTCGCCGGCCACCATCGCCCACGGGCCGTAGACTGGCTCGTACCAGCGGTCGCCGCCGGCGGCGTTGGCGCCCGCCACCCGGCCCATCGCGACGGCGTGGGTCGCCGTGAGGCCGCGAATGGGGATGCCCGCGATGGCGTGGGGCACCTCCGTGCAATCGCCTGCCGCGAAAATGCCTGCCTGGCTTGTGCGCATGCTTTTGTCCACCACGATGCCGCCGGTGGTGCCAAGCTTCAGCCCGACTTGCTTCGCGATGCGCGTGTTCGGGTGCGTCTTGGTCGCGAAGATGACGAGCTCGGCCGGGAACGTCCCGCCGGAGGTCTTGACCGCCGAGGCCGCCCCATTGGTCCCCTTCTCGATGGATTCCACATGGACGCCCAGGTGGATCTTCACGCCGAGGTGCTCGATGGACTCCTTCGCGCGCCCCATGAAGTCGGGGTCCGAATACTCCGCCATCAGCCATGGCTCGTCGTCGACGATGTGGGTCTCGATCCCCCGGCGCGCAAGGCCGGTCGCCATCTCAATGCCGAGCGGTCGGCCCTTCACGACCACGGCGTGGCGCACGCCGTCGATCGCTTTCTCGAGGGCGATGGCCGCGCGGAGGTTCTTGATGAAGTGGACCCCGGGCAAGTCCGCGCCGGGCATCGGGGGCCGCTCGTACTGGAAGCCCGTGGCAAGCACAAGCCGATCGAAGGCGAGGCTCTCGCCGCCGATCACCGCCTTCCGGTCAGTGATCGAGACGCTCTCCACCGACTTCGAGGTGCGGAGGTCGATCCCGATTTTCTTGTAGTGCTCGGGCGTCTGCATAATGAGCCCGTCGAACGACGGGATCTCACGGCCGAACACCATCGGGATCGCGCAGGGGCTGTACGCGACGTCTTCGAATTCCGTGGCGACGGTGACTTCGACGTTTGCGTCGGTCTCACGGGCCGTGGAGGCGGCCGTGATCCCTGCCGGCCCGCCCCCTACCACCAGAACCCGCACGCTTGGCCCCCCCGTTCAAACTGCGGGCGGGCAATTAGGGGTTTCGCACGCTTCGAGCGTGCGCGAAGCCCCGCCCTCCCACCCTAGTCTCGCGCGTCTAGTAAAGGGAATGTGGGGGGTGAGTGAAAGCGGCTTCACGCCGCCAGCGGCGAAAGCATCCGCACGAGCTGCGCCTTGGGCGGCAGCCCGACGACCTGGTCGGCGAACTCGCCGTCGCGGAAGATGAGCAACGTTGGGATGCTCGTGATCCCGAAGCGACCCGCGGTGCCCTGGTTCTCGTCGGTGTTCAGTTTCCCGAAGGTGACCTTCCCGGCCCATTTCGAAGCCAGCTCGTCAATGATGGGGGACATCGCGCGGCACGGAGGGCACCACGGGGCCCAACAGTCGACCACGACCGTGTGGTGCTTGGCCACGAACGCGTCGAACGAGGCGTCGGTGAGCGTGACGGGCCCCTTGGCGGCGGCCGCAACTTGCTCGAGCTTCGCAAGGCGGCGCGCGCGCAGCGCCGAGAGCTCCGGGTCCTCGTGATCTGTCATCGGCCGAAAAACTCGGGCGCGACGGATGAACCTAGCCTTAGAGCCTTCGAGGAGGCGAAGGGTCTATGGTCCCGGCGGGTCGAGGCGGCCGACCCGGCGGAGGCGTTCCTCGGGCTCCGCCGCGTAGGGCGCGAGCTCCTCTTGGAGGCGGCGCCGCGAGAGAACGCCCTGCAGGCGCGCAACTTCGCGAGCGTGCTTAGCCAGGATGATCGTGGGAAGGGCGGTCACGCCCCACCTTTCGCGCGCATCGGGGTTCTCGTCGAGGTTGAGCCGCAGGAACGCCACGTCGCCCCAGTATTCCTGAGCGAGCTCGTGGATGATGGGCTGCAACTGGATGCACGGGCGGCACCACTCGGCCCAGAATTCGAGGGCCGTCACCGGGTATTGCTTGATCGCGGCAACCGCCTTTGCCGTGTCCACGGTCACGGGCTCGTTCGGCCACTGCGTCCCGCCATCGTGGAGCGCGTGGACACGCCGGTACCGCTTGAGTTTCTTGTCCCGAAGCTTGGCAAGCTCCGGGTCGTCGGCGTCGTCGGGCATGGCTCCTGCGCGCCGCACGAGCGTTGTGGTGAATCTTAAGCCCGGCGGCCCCGCTACCAACGGCACATCGCGCGGCTCGAAATGTTCAAATTGGCTCCGGGGGGTCAGGCCGCGTCGGTGGCCAGAGGGATGCTCGGCGCTCGTTCGGCGGTCTTGGCGCTCGTCGTCCTCGCACTCGCGCTCTACGCTCCCTGTGCCGCCGCCGCGATGGACGTCCAGGCCGACGCCTTGACCTTCCGTTCCCTCGAGATCACGCTGACTGGCTCGCTACCTCCCGCGCAGGCGGCAGCGTGGAGGGCCGCCTGCGACGGGGACGGGTCAAAGGTCGTCAGCGCGGAGGAGCAAAGCGTCCTGGTTTCCACCATCGACGCAGTCGTCGCGGATCCAAACGCGACGTCGCTCGACGCGTACACCACTGCTTGGGCCCGCGAAAATGCCTCCGGCGCGGCTCCGTTCTCGGTGGAAGGCCGCGCGAACCTGTCGGCCTTCGCTTTCGCGCAAGGGGTTGGTGCGCGAATCGCGGTCTCGTGGGACGGCAAGGCGGGCACGATCAACCGTGTGGAAACGACCTTCACCGGCCTCACCGGGGCCCTTGGAAGCAACACGAGCGTCGGCGTGCTCTTCGTCGTCACCTACGACTTCGCGGCCGTCGACCGCAACGAGCCGGTGCACCGGCTGGCGATCGACACGCCCCCGGGACTCCATGTTGCGCTGCGCGTGAGCGGCGGCATGGAGGTCGTGGGCCTTGAGCACCTCGACAACTCCACGATTGACGGCCCCCACGCGATCGGCGGCGGGACGACCACGGGGGCGGCCGCCACTTTCCTCGTGAAGGAGCGCGCGGTGTCGAATGAGGCCTTCATCATTGTCGTAATCGCGGTGCTTGCGCCCTCCGTGCTCGTCGCCGCCGTGGCGGTTTACGCGCTGCCGCGCCTGAAAGTGGAGGACGCGCCCCTGCTGGTTGAGCCGAAATACAAGTAACACCACGGGCGCGGGCCGTGACCTCCCCGCCGAAAGCTTTTGTGGGCGGCGCCCGCTGCTTACGTGATGCCCTCAAGGACGCGGCGGGCGCCCTTAGCCCCCGCGGGCTGGTGGATCAAATGCGACCCGACCGCGCCGGCGCACGATGGCTGGGACTGGCCGGACCTGTTCGGCGAATACGAGGCGGGGAAACCCTACCTTTGGTCGGTGGGGGCGCCGCTGTCACAAAAGAACGCGCGCGCGGCCTTGCCGGGCGACCCCGTGCTCGGCTACTCTGCGGGCGAGGGCTACCGGGTCCTGCGCGCGCTCGTGCAGGTCGAGCGCGGCGCGGTCCTCGTGCCCGGGACACGCCCCCCGAGCCCGTCGACCGCGCTGCCGGGCGGGTTCACCGTGAGCTTGCGGCCCGTCGCGCTCCTGGAGCGGCCGCTGTCGCTTGCCGAGTTGCGCGTCGCGCTGCGCCGGTTCGAGCCGGAGTTTTTCCAAACGCGATTTGGGTCGATCTTCAAGGTGTCGCGGCGCGAACTGACGGCCGTGGTGCGCGCCGCGAAGCGAGCCAACCCCAGCCTGCGCCTGCCCGGCAATTGGCCGCAATCGTAACGGCATCGTGAAGCGCCGGAGCAATACCGTGGAAGCGAGCGAACGCTTCTTCAACTAGCGGGATTTCCCTAGAATCGTGTTCGTCGAACCGCCCCTGCCGCCGGGGCCCCCGCCTTCGGTGAAGGTCGAGTGGCGCTCCAACGAGCGCAAGCGAGCCGCGCGCGTTGGGGCCCTTTTCAGCTTGGCGCTAAGCGGCGGGCTCCTTGCCCTCACCGGCGTTTCGCTTGCCACCGGCGACCGCAGCGCGTTCAACGTGCTCGGTTTCGTGCTGGCGCTCTTCCTGCTCGACGGCGCGGCGACGCGGCTATTGGCGGCGAGGAAGGCTCCCGCGGCCATCGGCTTCTCCACCTTCGGTATGCACGTCAAAACGCCGCCGAAGGAGGTCGCAATTCCGTGGGCCAGCGTCACGGACATGCGGTTCACCTCGATCGCGCCGCGGCCCGACACGCTCACCGTGACGCTGCGCAACGGCAACATCCTCCAGTACTCGAGCGTGCTCCCCTCCATTGCCTCGGAAGCAAAGCTTGCGTGGCTCGAAGGCCAGACGCGGTGGCGGCCGACGCAGCGGGCGCGCCTGGTTGGCCCCGCTACTGCGCAACTGCCGGCCGACCTCCTCCCGACTTCCGGCCCGCAGTATTGGGTGCCGCACTCCGGCGAGCTCGGAGAGGGGCCGCACCGTTGGCATGGAGATGGCGGGGCGCCGCCACCCGGGGTGTCCCCCGCAGTGGGTCAAGCGCCCGGAAGCGTGCGCGCCGCGGCGGCGCCTGCGGCCGAGACCCTCGAGCGGCCCGAGTGGGGCTACACGCGCCCTCCTAAGGGCGATGTGCTTGCCGACCCCGTGTACCAGGCGGCGGTGGCCAGCGCGCGGCCGCTGGTTTGGCACTTCGTCCCGGGCAGTTCGTCGCGGGTCGGCGCATTCTCGCTCATGATGCTGCTCGTGCTGGCGGCGATCGCCGTCACACGGCTTGCCGCCGACGCGATGCTTTCGATTGCCGGCCAACCGTCCGACCCGTGGACGGCGGACCTCGTCGGGCTCCTGGCGGGCGGTGTCCTTGCGGCCGTCGTTTGGTACCTTGCCCGGGGCGAACTTGCAGGCGAGGTTGCCGGCTCCGTGATGTACCTCTCGTCGCTCGACCGCACCAAGGTCGAGATCGTGAATGCGCTCCGGGACGCCGGCGTCGCGCTGGGCGCGGGCGATATTGTCGAGCGGCGGTTCCGGGGGAGGCTCGTGCTCCAGTGGCGCTCCACCCGCACCCGGGCTACCATCATCCAGGCCGCGCCGAACACGCGGGCCATCGTCCTGCGCACGGTCGGCCGCTCGCACTACGAACTCCACTCACGCCTCAAGGGCGCGATCCTCGAGCGGCTGCGCGCGCCGCAAACGCGCCGGTAGCGCGCGGCAAAGAGCGCAACTTGGCCCCGGCGCCTTGAAATGCAAACGCACGGTTCGCGCACCGTGGCCGAGGAGCGCCCGGCATTTACGCTCGATGAGGACCCGCCTCGATCGGCCGAGTTGCCGATCCTCTCGTGGGCGCTTGGTTGCGCGGGGCTCGGGGTCGCCGCCGGGGCGTTCCTCGCGGGCATTGCATGCCCCCTTCCGAGTATCTTGATGTGGCCGCCGGGGCCATGCGCGCGGCCCGCGATGGAAACCGCCCTCCCCCTTGCTGCTGCCGGGGCGGTCGGCGCGGCAGCGATGCTTTTGCTCCCTGTGTGGCGCGGCGGCGAGCCTTACGTGCGGCTGACCGCCCTGTTCACCTTCGCCGCGGCGGCAGGCGCGGTGCTGTTGTTTGCGCCCTTGGGCTTGCCCGTGCCCACCCTCGTGGCGGTCGCGCTGCTGGGGCTGGCGGCACCGTGCGCCGCACTCACCGCCTTGCGCCCGGACGCTGCGCTCACGCCGCGGCGCAAGGACGACCAAGGACCCAAGCGCTGGCTTGGAGTTGGCGCCATCCCCGCAGTCGCGCTCTTTGGAGGTTTCGCGGCCGGTGCCTTCGCGCCAGGCGCGGGCCTCGCCTCGGCGGTTTTGCTTTGCCTTGCCGGTGCAAGCCTCCTTGTCCTGGGCTCGATGCCCGATGCCAGAAAAGCCACGGACCGGGGCCCCACCGAGTCGCGGGCGGTCAAGCTCGCGCGCATGACGCCGATGCTTCGCCGCGCGGCCGGGCTTGAGTGGGCGCAGGCCCTTTGCCTCGCCGCATGCGTTTCGGCAATGGCGGCATCGGCGTGGACCTCGACCGACTGGGTCCCCGCCTCGTTCGCCGCGCTGCTCGGGGGGCTGGTCGGCGCGCTTCTATGGAAACTGTGGAGCCACCGCGCCGACGCGCGCTGGGGGCGCGGGTCCCTGCTCACGATGGCCGGTGCGGCCAGCGCGCTTGCCCCGCTCGCCCTCTTCGCGTCGGTGCCCCTCTTTAACGCCGCCGCCTTGCTCCTTGCAAGCGCGCTTGCTTCCTTCGCACTTTCGTCGGCCCCGCAACGGCACGCGCTGCTCTTCGACTTGGCCGCCTCGCGCGCGCGGCTGCGGATCTCGCTGGACGCGCAGGCGGTCAAGTGGGCGGCGGCAGCCGCGGGCGCACTCCTCTTTGCCCTCAGCGAATCTTGGGTCCCGGGCATCGGTCTGCCGGTTGCATCCGCGGTAGGCTTCGTCGCACTCGCTTCCTTCGCCCCCACCCTCGGCGCTTTGGGCAGGCGCGCGCACTAAGCCTGTTTATTAGCAACACGCCGGTTTCTGCCCGGGGTGTCCCTTGGGAAAACGCGCGCCCTCCCTCATGGCGATTGCAAGGCGCATCCAGGCGTACCCTGGCGTCACGCGCAAGCGCCGGCTCGGCGCGCTCACCGCCCACTTCCCCGTGCCCCCCGGCGCACGCGCCATCGCGGCCTTCGGGGAGGACTGCGCGGTGCTCGAACTGCCCTCGCTTGCCGACGACTACCTGCTGTTTGCGCTCGACGCGATCATCCCCGCGCTCCTTCGTAAAGCTCCGCGCTTCGCGGGCTATTCGTCGGTGCTCGTGAACGTCCTCGATGTCGTCGCGATGGGTGGGACGCCGATCGCGGCCGTTAACTTCCTCGGGTCGACAGGGCGCAAGTTCGAGACGGAGGTTGCGCGCGGGATGGCGCAAGCCGCCGGCCACTTCGGCGTGCCCATCGTGGGGGGCCACCTGCACCCCGACGACGACGCGCCCTCGCTTGCCGTGGCCATCCTCGGGCGTGTTGCCAAACGCGACTGCACCTTCTCGCACACCGCCGAGCCGGGCGATGTCCTGCTTGCCGCCGTCGATGTCTCGGGCCGGCGTCTCAAGGATTACCCGATGGCGTGGTCGCCGCTGCGCGGAAAAAGCCGCGCCGAGGCGGCGCGGCGGTTCGACGCCGTTCGGCATGCAGCCGCAGGAGGACTTGTCGGCGCGTGCAAGGACGCGTCCAACCCCGGGATCATCGGGACCTTCGGGATGATGCTCGAGGCGTCGGGGCGCGGAGGCACCATCGACCTCGACAAGGTCCCCCGGCCCCCGTCCGTGCCCCTCGAAGACTGGCTTCTCATGTACCAGGGCTGCGGGTTCGTGCTCTCGGCCAGGCCGGAAAAGGCCCCGGCGCTTGAGCGGGTCCTGGCTTCGGGCGGCTTCGCGTGTGCGCAGGTCGGCGAAGTGGACCGCACGCGCCGGCTTGACCTCGCGCAAGGGGGCCAGCGGGTGACCGTGTTCGATTTCCGCCGGGGCGGTGTGACGGGAATCCCCCCCGGCCCGGGCTAGAGCGGGGGCCTCAGCATGCACGACGAGCGGGGCGCCGGCCGCTTTGGTCCGTGGCTACCCGCCGTCATTTGGGCCGGCTTCATCTTCGCGCTCTCCTCCCGCTCGGTGGTGTCGCAGCCGCCCGGCACCGGCGGGATCCCGTTCCTCGACAAGATCGAGCACTTCCTCGAGTACGCCGCGTTCGCGCTGCTCATCCTGTACGGGCTTCGCCGCGGGCGCCGCCTCCCGCGCCCGATTTCTCCCGACTTCCACGCGCACCTCGCACTCTTCATCGCCACCCTCTACGCGGTCACCGACGAAGTGCACCAAGCGTTCGTCCCCTTGCGCGTGGCCGACGGCGCCGACCTCCTGTTCGACGCCTTTGGGGCGTTCACGGCGGCTTTCCTCTTCTCGTCGCTCCTCCCGCCTGCGGCCCCGCCGCTCGTTTCCCCCGAACGCGAGCTGCGCCTGCCCCAGGGAAAGGTCCGATACATGCTCCAGGGAAACGGGCCCGCGATCCTCTACCTCCACGGCTGGCACTGCTCCAAGCAGTACTTCGCCCACGCGGCCAGGCAGCTGCCCGGGTACCAGCACCTAGCGATCGACCAGTTGGGGTTCGGCAGTTCCGAATCGCCCGGCCGGTTCTCGTATGCGCCGCGCGACCAAGCGCTCGTGGCGCGGGCGCTCGCGCGCTCGCTTGGAATCCGTTCGGCCATCGTGGTCGGCCACTCGATGGGCGGGGCGGTGGCCGTCGCGCTCGCGGTTGAAGACCCGGCGTTTGTACGGGCGCTTGTCCTTGTGGAGCCCGCCGTACGCCTGCCCGTCCCCTACCCGTTCTTGCTGGTCCGCGACGACCTGGCCACGATCGGCGTCGGCTTTCTCCGCCATTTCATCGGGGTGAAGACGGGGCCGCTCGTGCACCTGCTCGTTGAAGATTCTGCCACACTCCCCCGCCAGCTCTTGGAAGACGCACTCTCCGTCCCCCTCCATGCCTCCGCGCGCTCGCTGGCTCGGCTCATGCGCAACAAGCTCGGCGACAAGCTTGGCGACCTGAAGTGCCCGGCCCTCCTCCTCTTCGGCGACGAGCGCCACCCCGTGCGCGCGAAGTATGGCCGACTCCTTGCCGAGGCCATCCCCGGGTCGACGCTCGTCCACATCACCAACACCTCCCACTGCCCGATGGTGGAGGCGCCGACGGTGTTCTACGCGTCGGTCGCAGACTTCTTGGCCAAAAAGGGAATGGCGCCGCCCGCCGGAGGGACGCCACCGTGAAGTACCTCCTGGTTTCCGACACCCATGCGAACCTCGAGGCGCTCGAAGCCGTGCGGGCGGCGGCCGACTACGACCGCCTCCTGTTCCTCGGGGACGCCGTCGACTACGGGCCCGACCCGGAGGCCGTCGTGGACATCTTGCGGGAAGAGGCGAAATCCAAGGGTGTGTTGGTCCAGGGCAACCACGACGAAGGCGTTGCGACCCCGGCGGAGGAGTTTGACGACGCGTGGTGGTCGCCGGTGGCCGTCGCCACGATGCAGTACTCCCGCCCGCGTCTCTCCCGCGAACAGGTCGCTTTCTTGGGCGCCCTGCCGAAGACCGCGCAGGTCGACCTCGGCGTGGGCGGGCGGGCGCTGCTTTGCCACGGCGTACCTTCAAGCAACCGCGAATACCTCTGGCCCGAGCTGCCCGACAGTAAGCTGCGAAAGCTGCTTGGCAACGACACGCCGGGCTTCAGCTGCCTGTTCGTCGGCCACACCCACCAGCAATTCGAGCGGCGGTTCGGCGCCTTGTACATAGCGAACCCCGGTTCCACCGGCCAGCCGCGTGACGGCGACCCGCGCGCGGGCTATGCGCTGTTCGACACGGCCGAGGGCGCGCTGTCCTTTCACCGGCTCAAGTACCCCGTCGAGAAGACGGTCGCGAAGATCCGCGAGCGCGCGATGCCCCACGCCGCCCGCCTCTGCGCGATCTTGGAGGGTGGGGGCGGCTGAGTTCGCCAAGCGAGACCTGTCGCGGGGAGTCCCGCGGCTTTTCAAGGATGAAGATATACTCGTGCTTGAAAATGTAGAAATTCCCGGCGATGGCGCGCCTCGCCCACAGGCGTGAACTGGTCCGCTTGGCGCGGTTCCCTTCCATGTTCTTCACGACGATCGACTTGAGCGTGAAGCCGCGCCGCTCGGCCCGCTGCATCGTCTTGAACGCGAGGGGCACCCACCGGCTTCGCTCGTACTTGTCGCCGATGACGAGGACCGCCATCCGCCCCGGGTCGAGGGACGCCCAGGCAAGGTCGAACACCCGGTCCATCCCGCGGAGGAACTCGGCGAGGCTCTCCGAGGCCGACAGGTCGCCGGGCAGCCCCGAAAACGGGATGATGTCATGATAGGGCGGGTGCAGGACGGCCAACTTGGCGCTAGCGTGGCCCATCGCGCGCATCTGGCGCTTCACGGCGGCGGCCGTCGTGGGCTTCGACGAGTCGCCGACCACGATGACGGCCGCTTGCTTCGCGCCGCCTGGCGCGTCGCGGTCGAGCGCTTCGCGCGCGGCTTCCGCGGCGGCAGGGTCGAGTTCCACGCCGATGGAGGGGCGCCCGAGGCGCCGGGCCTCGATGAGCGTCGTGCCGAGCCCCGCGAACAGGTCGAGCACGAGGTCGCCCGGTCGCGTGAAGCGGCGGATCACCTGGTTCGGGATCTGCGGCACGAAGTTGCCGTGGTAGTCGGCCGTGTGCGCGCCCGTTGAGTCGCGGCGCGGGATGATCCAAAGGGATTCCGTCAGGATGTCCTCGTGCTCTTTCCAGCGGCGGAGGTTGATGTCGGAGAGCGGGGCCTGCGCTTCTTCGCCAAGCGACCGGGCGAGCGTGCGCAGGTAGTGGCGGAACCGATCTTCGCTCTTGGCCTCAAGCGCCTGGAGAAGCTCGCCGTCAAAGACGCGGCGCGAGACGCGGATTTCACCGGGAGCGGCTTGCGCGTAGCGGGGCAGGGCGGTGCGCAGCTCCTCAAGCGCGCGCCGCGCTTTTGCCGGAGGCATGGCCGCCGCGGCGTCGAGCTTGCGCTTGAGCGGCGCCGGGTCAAGGAACGGGGCGCGCGCTGCTTCCATGGGACGCGCGAGGCCCCGCGCGGCTGATAACGGTTGCGCGGCGCCTAGTCCATGTACGCGTCCATCACGCCGTCGAGGAAGCCCCAATAGGCGTCGGCCACGGCGGTGGCGGCCCCGTACACTTCGCGGCGCTCGGCGGGCGCTCTTGCGTTCTTCGCGATGATGCGCGCGGCGACTTCGGAGTGGATCTCATCCAGGCCGATGTGGGCCCGGAAGAACTCGAGCGAGCGGGCGTCCTTCACGCCGTAGAACTGCTTGAGGCCGTCCATCTTCGTCTGCGACACGCCGGGGATCTGCCACTCATAGGCGAACATCGCGGCCATCCCGGCGGGGAAGGAGCTGTTGCGGGTCTTCCTTTGGAAGGTGTCCACGAGCTTCTGCGTGCTCCTCAGCGGGCGCTTGGCAAGGACCTGCTTGCGCCGCATGCCCAGTCCCTCGGCAAAGCGCATCCACAACTCCGGGTGGTTCTTGTCGCCGCGCTCTTCCTCCACGAGGTTCTCGAGGATCTGCTGGCGGATCGCAAGGTCGGGGCAGTTGGCGTGAACGGCGCTGAGGTAGGTCGGGAACGCGAGGACGTGCGGGTAGTACTGCCCCGCGTATTCGCGCAGGACTTCCATCGGGACTTCGCCCTTCTGCCAAGCCTGGTAGAAGGGGTGCTGGAGCACCGAGCGCTCGCGGACGATCGCCTTCAGTTGACTGACCACGCCGGTGGAGGTGTTTCCCATGCCACTCACGTTGCCGTGCACCCCTTGCCGCGATTATGAACTTTTTCGCCCGGCCAGGCACGCTGGCCGCGCGGCGGCCACGTTCACTCAACAGCCGTGCCGATGTACGACCAACCGTCGGTCTTCGGCGCGGGCGGCATCTTCTCGACGTACGCCTTGAAGGCCTCGAGGTCGGGGTGGATGCGCGCGGCGTAGGCCTTCGCGGCCGCCCCCCGTGAGAACACGGCCGCCACGCCGAGGCTCGCCTCCGGGAGCACCTCGCCGGAGAACACGATGCGCGCCTTGTTCTCGTCGCCCACGGGCTGGATGACGTCCCACATCTTGGAGCCCTTCTCGTAGCCTTCCTCGACCGTCCAGTCGATGCGCCCGACGGGGTGGAGGGCGCCCTTCATTTTCCGCTTGACCGTGCCGCCCGAAGGCATGGCGCGCTCGATTTCGACCATGAGGTGCATCCCCGAGCGCCCGATGACTTTGACTTCCTTGCAGCCCGGCTCCCACTGCACGCGGTGCGTCTTCGGGTCCGACAGCACGGCCCAGCACTGGTCGACGCTCGCGTTCACGACGACTTCCGTCTCGAAGCGGAACGACTTGACCACGCCCGAGCCTCCCAAGCGCCTCAACCTTGCGGGAGTACAAAGGCGTTTTCCCGCGCGCCCGGAGGCGCGGCGTCCTTGGCCGAATCAGCCGGCTTGGGCGCGGCCGGCGGGGCCGAAGCGTGCGGCGTGGGCGACCGTGCCGGGGCGGCGGAGGGCGCCGCGTCGGCAGCCTGCGGCGGTTTCCGCCTCGAGGCGCCCGCAAGGGTGAGCGCGCCTGCAGCGAGCGCCGCAAACCAGCCTGCCGCCGGCCCCCAGGAAGTCGTTTGGACCTGGTTCTCCGGGTACCACCCCCAGAACCCGGCGCCCCAACGGCCAATGGGGACGACATTCGATACGCGCCTGCCGTCCGAGAGGAATGCGGCCGGTGTGTTCAGCGCAAGCATGATGGGCCCGGCTGCAAGGAGCACGCCCGCCATGAGCATGAGCGCGAATTGCGCGTTGACGGGCACGCGCCATTTAGTCTGCTGCAGCCAAAACGTCGCGAGCGCGATGACCGTCCCCGTCCACATCAGCAGCTGCGAGAGGCCGAAGGCGCGCGCGACCCCCGGGCAGTGGCAGGCGTCGACGTCGTACGGCGTGATGCGGGTCGTCCCGTCGCTGTCCAGCCGGGATTCCTGCGTCAGCGAATACTGGACCAGCGGCGAGTGCGTGAGGGAAATGGAGTTGTCAATGGAATACCAGGGCAGCGCGAGCGAAAAGGCAGCAAGCAGGAGCCCGAGGGTCGCAAGCCGCGGTCCAAGCGGGCCTTGAAGCATCAACCGGCGCCCCTTGGCGGCTCCCGCCTTCGTCCCTGCCACCCGCGCACCCCGCGGAAGTTCTGGCGCGCGCGGTAATAAACGCGCGTGCGCCGGGTATTCATCAGTCCTCGGCGTCGGTGCGCGCCCTTCCGCCGGCCGTTGCCGCCCTGTTCAGCTTCGGGGGCCCTTTCCAGGCGCGCATGGTCTCGACGAGCAGCCGGACTCCGGTGGCCGTGGTGCCCTTCGGCTGCCACGGGTGCTTCACTTCGCCGCGGCCGCGGTCGGTCCACGCGGTCGAGGCGATGTCCAGGTGCGCCCACGCGTGCCTTCCCACGAATTTCTCGAGGAACCTGGCTGCCGTCCCTGAACCGGCCGGCGTGCCCCCCGAATTCTTCCAGTCCGCGATGGGGGATTCAATGATCTCGTCGTACCAGTCGAAGAGAGGCATCCGCCACAGGCTGTCCTGCGTCTTGCGGCCCGCTTGCATCAGGCGGTCGGCCAGTTCCTCGGAGTTCGAGAAAAGCCCGCTCGTGCGGGGGCCCAGCGCAATTCCGATCGCCCCCGTGAGCGTCGCGACATCGACGATCGCTTGCGGGGAGAACGACTGCGCGTAGGCAAGCCCGTCGGCGAGCACCACGCGCCCTTCCGCGTCGGAGTTGACGACCTCGATGGTCACGCCGTTCAGCGCCTTCACCACATCGCTCGGCTTGTAGGCGCTCCCCGACGGCATGTTCTCCGCCAGGCACGCGATCGCCACGATGTTCATCGGCAAGTCAAGCGCGGCGGCACAAGCCGCCGCGCAGACCACGACGGCCGCGCCGGTCATGTCCCATTTCATGTGCCACATCGGGTACGGGCCGAAGGTCGGCTTCAGCGAAATGCCGCCCGTGTCGAACGTGATTCCTTTTCCGACGAGAACGAGCGGCGCACCGCCCTTTGGGCCGCCTTTGTACGCGGCGATGACCATCCGCGGCGGCGCCACCGAGCCCTTGCCGACTGCGAGGAGCGCGTTCATGCCGCGCTTGGCGAGTTCCTTCTCGTCGAAGACCGAAACGGTAAGCCGCGCGCTGCGGGCGACCTCTTCCAAGTAGCCTGCAAGCAAAGGGGGCGGTTTCTCGTTGCTCGGCAGGAGCGTGAGCAAGCGGGCGGCGTTCGTGTATTTGGCGATCGCCTTGCCGCGCGCAAGGCCGCGCCTCGCGGGCGCAAGCGCCGCGCGGTCGGCCAAGTGGAGCGTAAAGGTCCGGGGGGATTTGCCCCCCTCGGCGCCCTTCCCCTTGAAGTCCGGCACATCGAAGAGCGCAAGGAGGATGCCCTCCGCCACGGCCTCGACGGCCAGGTCGAGGGACACGCCTGAGGCGGAGGGGATGTCGACACGCACGCTGCGCAAGTCCTTCCCGCGGAAGTGGGACGCGGCTCGGCCGCCGAAGTCGCGCAGCCGCTCCACGGTAATCTCTTCGGCGCGGCCGACCCCGAGCGCGAGCAGCCGGGGCGCCGGGAGTTTGCCAAGGGTCCGCAGGAGCGCGGAGTCCTTGGGTCCGCCTTTCATGTCCTTGGGGCCGAGGTGCTTGAGCACCGAACGCGCGCGCGTCTTGTCGTAGAGCACCTCGTCCTTGCGCCGGCCCTTGTATACGGCCACGACCACGGCGTCGCCGGCGGCGGCCGCCGCGTCCCCGACTTCCAGCCGGACGCTCGCCGGGAGCAACTTGGTCTTGAATTTGGAGAGCACCTGCAAACCGCCTTCCGCCGTGAACGGCCCCGGGTTTCAAGAACCTTGGGGGCGGCCCGTCGGGTCGCTTGCCCACTCCTTGGGGTCAACCGTGCGCCTTATCTACGGCCCTTCCGGTGGCCAGTTGGGGCGAATCGTTGGCAGGGCTCCCCAAACTGAAGCTGCCCAAACTCTCGCTTCGCAAGCTCGCCCGCCGGGCCGACGGGGAGCCTCGTTTCGCGCTGCCGGTCTCGTGGGTCCGCAAGATCCCGATGCCCCGGCGAGCGCGCTCTTTTTTCGAGACGACGGGAGGGCGCCAGGTAGGGGCGCTTGCCGTTGTTCTCCTGTTCATGATTGCAGTTCTCCTTGCTGCCGGACCGGGCGTCGGCGGCCCGCGGCCCGGGGGAACCGGTGCAGGGGGCCCGCACCCTCCCGATGTCGTGTGGGGCGACCAGGTGAACATGAATGCGGTCGGGTACGAGCCGAGCATCGCGGCCGACTCAACGGGGGCGCTCTACATCACCGCGCACAAGAACCTCGACGACAAAACGACGTGGCCCTACCTCGCGTCGTGGTTCCTGCGCAGCGCGGACAACGGCCAGACATGGGCATCGCCGGGCAGCGGGCTCCGGGGGAGCCTCTGGAAGACCTACCTCGGCGATGAGGGGGACATCGGCGTCGATGCCTCCGACAATGTCTACTTCCTCGACACGTTCCTGGTCGACAACCACATCCACGTCTTCAACGACGGGAACTACGTGAAATCGATCCGTGTCCAAAAGACGACGGGCCTCGACGACCGCCCGTGGATCGCAGCGCAGGGCGACGGCATCGTCCACTACCTGGGGAACAACGGCCAGGAGATCAATGGCGGCCGGTACTGGTACTACCGCTCCACGGACGGAGGGCTGATCTGGACGCGGGGCGCCCCGGTGCCCGGCAACGGGTGGGCGCACCTCGACGCGGAGCGCAACGGCGACCACGTGTATGTGGTCGACGAGAGCGACATCGACGCGCCGGCCGACATCCGCATCTGGGTGAGCGAGAACCGCGGCCAAACGTGGGACTGGTCCAACCCGGTCATTGTGGGCCACCGCGACGGCCCGGGCCGCGAATACCCGACGGTGACCGCCGGCGAGGGCGGCCTCGTCTATGTCATGTGGAACGATGCGACGAACGGCACGGACAATGGCACGCGCATCTTCGCCGCGGTGAGCGACGACTTTGGCAAGACCTGGAACTCCACCGAGGTGACGCCCTTCAAGGGGTTCATCGACTACCCCACGATCAACGCCGGGCCCGATGGGCGGCTAGCCATGGCCTTCTACGCCACGACCGACCTGCCCGTCAGCGCGAACTCGACCTGGTACCTCTACGGCGGCATGGCCCGCCACGCGCCCTTGGGCCCCATCTCCCTAAACTTCTCGAAGGCGAGCGACGACCCGCTGTACCAGGGCGAGGACCTCCACGCGTTGCACGACTTCTTCGAAATCGTGATCACGGGGGAGGGCGCCCTCAACATCGGGTTCATGCATTACGTCGGCCCGTGCAACGGCTGCGGCGCGCTTTACTTCATCCGCGGGGAACTGCCTGAAAGCGCCAACACGCCCGCGACCTAGTCGGACGGGGCGCCCGCGGCGGGCTCATCGCCAATTTTGGCCGCCTTCCCCACGCGGCGGCGCAGCTTCTCGAGTTCCGCGTCGTCGACATCGCCCGCGTCGACCGAATACATCAGGTTGAACCGGTGCGGCTCGAGGTATTCGCCGGTGAGCGCGGGCTGGCCGAGACGCTTGCGCCGGCCGTTCAGCTTCTCCAGGAAGGCCGAGAAGTCGCGGTGGCGCAGGCGGTTGATCTCCTCGCGCTCCTCGAAGTCGTCGAGCTTCTCGGCAAGTCGGGTCCCCGACTGGTTGCGGCCCCTCGAGCGCAGCAGCGCGCGCGCGGTGTACGCCGCGCCTACAATGAGGATGAAGAGGGCCATCAGGCCGTTGGCTTCCGTCTGCCCGAACACGACCATCGAGGATTGCTTGGACGCGGGGCAAATGAGCCTTTGCCCCCGCTTCCTATACGGCGCGGGGCGCCGCCAGGTCAGCCCATCGCGTCCCACATCGGCTCCGACCATGCCTTGCGCGCCTCGCGGACTTTCACTTCGATGAGGTCGCCAGCTCCGCGCTGAATCACGATGGAGTCCCCACCGACCTCGCCGACTTTCCGTAGCGGTACCGGCGCCATCGCCTTGACGAACTCCTTCGCCTTTTTCTTGTCGACTTCGACCAGCCACCGGGACGGGCTCTCGGAGAAGAGCGCGACGTCCCAAGGGAGTTTGGGCGAGGCCGCGTCGGCGGCAAGCGTCGCGCCGATGTCCCCGCCGATCGCCATCTCGGCAAGCGCCACCGCAAGCCCGCCGTCGGAAACGTCATGCGCCGAGCGCATGAGCTTCGCGTGCGCGGCTGCAGCCATGTTTTCGGCCGCGAGCTTCAGGTGCGCGACATTCACGTCCGGCGCCTCGCCGCCTCGGCCGCCCGCGAGCCGGTAATAGGCAGATCCCGCCATCTCCGCCCGAGTGGGGCCCACGAGGAACAGCGGGTTGCCCGCCCGCTTGAGGTCGGGGGTTACCGCCCGGCGGACGAAGGGGAGCACGCCGACGCCGAAAGCCGTGGCCGTCGGGGGGACCCCCGCCCCTTCCGCCTCGTTGTAAAAGGACACGTTTCCCGATGGGACGGGGATGCGCAGGGCGCGGCAGACCTCGGCCATCCCCCGGACGACCTCGGCGAACTCCCACATCCGCGCAGGCTTTTCGGGGTTGCCGAAGTTCAGGCAGTTGGTGAGCGAGTGGGCGCGCGCGCCTACCGCCGCCAGGTTCCGCACGACCTCGTCGACGACGACCTTGCCGCCCCGGTAAGGGTCGACCTCGGCAACCTGCGGGGCAAAGCCGACGCCGACGGCAAGGCCGTGCGCGTCGTCCTCGAGGGGCTTCAGCACCACCGCATCGGCCGGGCCTTCGCGGAACGGGACGCCCGTGAACGGCTTCACCACGGTGCGCGCACGCACGTCGAAGTCGTATTGGCGCACGAGCCACTCGCGCGAGCAGATGTTGGGGTCGGAGAGCAGGCGCAGCAGGAGCGCGCTTCGGGCCTCGAGCGTTTTGGCTTGGGCCGGGCGGACTTCCTTGACCGAAACGCGCTGCACCTTCTGCGGGCGCTTGTACACCGGGCCCCCCGTGTACCACTCCAGGTCAAGGTCGAGCACGACGACCCCGCGGTAGGTGACCGTGATCCGGTCTCCGGCCACCGCCTTGCCCACGACCGAGGCCTCCACGTCCCAGTCCTGGAAGATGTCGAGCACGCGGTCGAGCTCCTCCTGCGCCACGCAGAGCATCATCCGCTCTTGGCTCTCCGAGACCCAGATTTCCCAAGGCGTGAGCCCGGTCTCCTTCAGGGGGACGGCGTCGAGCCGGATGATGGCGCCCACCCCGCCGGCAAGGGCAAGTTCGCCGCAGACGCACGAAAGTCCGCCGCCGCCGAGGTCCTTCATGCCGCGCACGAGGCCTTTCTCGACCGCCTCGAGCACGGCGTGGATGAGCGGCTCCTTGGTGATGGGGTCGCCGAGCTGGACGGCGCCGCGGTCTTCGTGCTCGGACGACTCGCGCAGCGTGGCGGAGGCGAAGGTCACGCCGTGGATTCCATCGCGCCCCGTGCGGCCCCCGGCAAGGACGAAGAGGTCGCCTGCAGCCTCGACGGCCGAGTGCACGATCCGGTCGCGCCGCACGAGGCCGAGGCAGCCGACGTTGACAAGCGGGTTGGCGAGGTAGCCGGGGTGGAACCCCACGCCGCCGGCGACCGTCGGCACGCCCACCCGGTTTCCGTAGTCGCGGATCCCGGCCGCCACGCCCCGAAACAGGTACTTCGGGTGCTTCACGCCCTTGGGCAGCGCGCCCTCTTCGGTGTCGAGCGGGCCGAAGAACAGCGGGTCGACGAGCGCGATCGGCTGGGCGCCCATGCAAAGGACATCGCGCAGGATCCCGCCGATGCCCGTAGCCGCACCCCCATAGGGGTCGAGCGCGCAGGGGTGGTTGTGCGACTCGATGCGCAGCGCGTAGGCCCACTCGTCGGTGAAGGCCATTACGCCGGCGTCCTCCTTGGCAAGGACGTCCTCGGTGTCGAGCCCGGCGAAGTGCTCCCCGAGGATCAGCTTGGACGACTTGTAACAGCAGTGCTCGGACCAGGCTTGCGCGACCGCCTGCAGCTCGACATCGGTCGGGTTGCGCCCTTCCTCTTCGAAGTGCTTGCGCAATTCGCGCAGCTCGTCCAGCGACAGGCCCGTGCGCAGTTCTGCGTTGATCCGCGTGAGGTCGCTGTCGGTCGCGTCGCGGAGGTTGATGTCGGTGAGCGGGAAGGGCACCTTGCGCTGGACGAAGTAGCCCATGCGGCGCGCCCCCTTGATGCCGCTCACTCGAGGATCTTGATGCTGTAGCGGTTGACGACGGGATTCGCGAGCAGCTTCTCGCACATGAGTTGGAGGTCGCGCTCGGCCGCTTCGGGGTCGCTCTCTTCGAGCGTGATCCGGTAGGTCTTCACCGACTGCACTTCGCGCAGGCTCGAGAACCCGAGCGTGATGAGCGTCTTTTTGACGTTGGCGCCTTCAGGGTCGGCAACGCCCTTCTTAAGTTCCACGCGGACCTCCGCCACAACCACCTTAGCACCCCGCGCTTGCGCCCGAAGCGAAAACTGGCTGACGCGCTATAAACCGTTCGAGGAGCCCTCCGGCCCGGCCGGAGGTTTCCTTCGAGTGGAAGCACGGCGCGCGCCTAAACGCGCTAATAGGGCTCCGCGAATCTTGGGGGGGATGGAAG
>JBGPJF010000022.1:0-33982 GCA_041485285.1 Thermoplasmata archaeon
CAACACAAGCGTCCTTTCCGATGTCCACTCCAACGTACCCCATGGGCAACTCCTCGTGGCCGCCCATGGCGCGGCCTTGTCAAGGCCGCGCGCCCCCTACCGTACCGGCGGGGGGCGCCACCCCGACTGGGCAGCCCTCATCACGCGCGCATGCGTCATGAACGTAGGAGGGGGGTCACCGAAAGCGCACGCTCCGCTTTCGCTCGTCAACCCTCAAATCGCGCCGCCCGCCTTACGGATCGGGATCCTTTCGTTCCCAGCCCTCCCCCAGAGAGAGCACATGTCCAGCGAGTAACAGGAACACGCCGGCGATCGCCAGCACAGGGACAGAAAACCAACGATTCGCGATATCGCAGCGTCCCGGGAAGCTGGTGAGAAAATAGCAAACACCACGAGGACGGCCGTGATCAAAAGGGCGACCGCGCCTACCAGCAGCATCGCAAAACTGCCGTTTCGATCCTCGGCCCCCGGCTGCGCGCGTGGGGGGTCGGCGCCGGGGACCCTCGCGTCGCCGGCTACAGGTGTTCGACGGTTTGCGACCAAGGCTAAAGCGAGGATGCTTCCCGACCTAATTTGAACCCTGCACCCGTCCGACGGGATTGGAATACTCAAAATAGCGACGACCGCATCCGCGACCCGGGGTCGGATCCATGCGCATCGGCGTTCTTACCGGCGGCGGCGATTGCCCGGGCCTCAACGCCGCCATCCGCGCGATCGTGATCCGCGCCACACAGCTCGGCGACGAAGTCGTTGGATTCGAAGAGGGGTGGAAGGGGCCGCTCGAGGGGCTCACGCGGCCGCTTGGCATGGCCGACGTCGAGGGGATCCTCACGGAGGGCGGCACGATCTTGCTCACCTCCCGCACGAACCCCTTCAAGGTCGAACGCGGGCCCGAACGCATCGTCGATAACTTGGCCAAAGCCCGCATCGACTGCCTGATCGGCATCGGCGGCGAGGACACCCTCGGAGCCCTTGCGAAGCTGTCGGCGATGGGGGTCAAGGCGATCGGGATTCCCAAGACGATTGACGCGGACCTCGATGCAACGGAGTACACGATCGGGTACAACACCGCAATTACGGTGGCGACCGATGCCATCGACCGCCTCCACACCACCGCGCGCTCGCACAAGCGCGTCTTGGTCTGCGAAGTCATGGGGCGCCACGCCGGTTGGATGACGTGGGCCGCCGGGATTGCGGGGGGCGCCCACGCCATCCTCCTGCCCGAGGAACCCTTCGACCCCGAGGCGGTCGCGAACATGGTGAAGCGCCGCTTCGCCGCGGGGAAGCGCTGGGCCGTCATCGCAGTTGCGGAAGGGGCCGTTCCAAAGGGCGGAGGGGAGGTGCTCAAGGCCGGCGAAAGGGACGCCTTTGGGCATGTCACGCTTGGCGGCGTGGCCGAGTGGCTCGCAAGCGACATCGAGAAGCGCACGGGCGTATCGTCCCGGCACGTCGTCCTTGGCCACCTCCAACGAGGCGGGAACCCGACGGTAACCGACCGGCTCAACGCCACGCGGCTGGGGTCCGCTGCCATCGAGGCCGCACACGCGGGCAAGTTCGGCATGATGATCGCGCTGCGCGGCGACGAACCCACGCCCGTCCCGCTTTCCGACGCCGTCGGGAAACTCCGGAAAGTCGATGCCGCGCGGCACGCACTTGCGCGGATTGTCGAGGGCCACGACTAGATCTCGTGCCCCTACATCGACCCGATCTCGCTGCACTCCTTGGCAAGCAGGTGCATCTCCCGCTCGCCCACGGCCTGCGGGTCGACCGCGATGAGCAGGACGCCCTGCGTGACCATCACGCGGTCGTGCACGCTGTGTACAAACCGAAGGAATGTCTCGAAGGTGTTGTTCGTGATCAGGTACTCGGCGCCGTCGAGGGCCACAACGCCGTTCGGCTGGCGCTTGAAGTAGTCAACCATCTTCATGTGGACAAGCGAAATCGCGGTCGGGGCCGCGCAGACGACGCCGTCGACGCTGTTTGTCGTGAGCCAAACGTAGTCCCCGTCGCCCGTCTGGAATCGCTCCTTCAGCCGGTCTGGGTGGCTGCGGCTGACCACGAGCCCCTTCTCGTTGAAGGCCCCGCCGCGGCGCAGGCGATTGAATAGGTCGAACAGCTTCTGCGCCTCGTGGGTTCTGAGGAGGACGACCGTTCCCCTATCCACTTCAGCGTCCACGCGGGCCAGCTCGTCTCGCGAAATCCCCTTGCTCCTTAAAGCGATTGGCCTTCGGCAGGCGGCCGGTGGAAAAATCGCCGGGCGGTCAGCGGCCGCGGGGCGGCGCGTGCCGGGACTTGTCGCGCCACGGCTTCGGCGGAAGCGTGTGCAGCTTGGTGCCAAAGAGCCGCTCGTCGCTCTCGCCCTCGATCCAGGTGAGCTCCTCGGCAAGGGCGAGCGCGTCGTCGGCGACCGCCTCGACTTCAATGGCCCCGAGCACCTCGCTTTGCCCCACGAAATTGGCCCGCGCGGCGCAGGCCGCCTGCTTGTTCAGCGAGAACCGCAGGAGCGTGGGGGACTCCACCGACTCGGTAAGCCTTGACCGCGCGGCATCGCGAATGCGCGAATGGCGGAGCACTTCCGCCAGCCGCGCGAGGTCGCGCGCCTTGGCCGCCACCCGATGGGGGCCGGCCGCGGGGTCGAATTCGGCGTCCGGGAACAGCGCCCGCATCCCGGCCTCCACGCTCGACCGCTCTTCGGTCGCAAACAGCGGGGCGCGCAGCCGGACGGCGGCCTCAAGCGCAACGTGCCTGAAGGGGCGCGGCTCGGCGCCGACCGCGGCGTCCCGCTGCATCCGCCGCTCGTGGCGCGTTTTGGCGCGCGCGCGCCTGGCGGCGCCTTCAAAGTCCTGGTCGAAGCGGGTGCGCTCCTTTCCCACGTCCTTTTCCCCCTCCCGGTTGCGGGCGGCGAAAGCGAAAGGCGGCCTACAGGTCCATTTCCATCGGCTCGATCTCGATCTCTTCCGCGATCGTCGGCGAAAGCCCGAGCGGCTTGATCGACGCGAACTCGTCCTCGTCGATGTGGATGAACCCCTCCTCTTGAGCTCCCGTGAACTCGACGGGCACGAGCACCGGCCGCGCCGGCGGCGGCGGCTTGAACTCGCTCTCGTAGTCGATCGTGATGAAGCGCTCTTCGACGGGGCCGATCTCCAGGGCTTCCGCAAGGCGCAGGACTTCGAGCGGGTATTCGCCCGGCCCAAATTCGACCAGGTCTTCCATCATCGTCTCTTCGCCGGCGCCCGCTTGCAGCGACTGAAGTTCCTCGAGCCAGCGCACGACTTCGGCGACCTCGGCCTCCGTGTGCTCCCGCGGGAATCGCCGGCTCTCGACGCCCGGGCCCTCCTCGGGGCAGGCCACCGGCTCCGTCAACCGCGCCTCATGGCGTGCCTTCCGGTCCACATCCTCCTGCGAGATGAGGTCGAACGCGAACACCTGCGACTCGTTGGCGCCAAGCGCGTCCACCACGCGCTCGCGCTCGAGGGGCAGGACCCCGTAGGGCAGCTTCGGCTCGATCCGCGCGTGGCGGATCGTCCACTCGTGCAGGTTTTCGAGCGTCACATCGTACTTGGCTTTCCCCTTCCGCACGCGCAGCGAAGTGAGGACTGCGAAATCGAGGCCCGGCAGCGGCTTCCCCTTCATCCCGATGGTGCGTGCGTCCTCCGACACGGACAGCTTGAACTTCACCGTCGCCGACTCTCCCGGCGCAATTGACGCGACACGCTTCGACGGCTCGTCGGCAAGCTTCAGGTCCTCCGGCAAGGCCGGCGTGATGACCAGGTGCTCCATCGGCTTGCGGTCGCGGTTCGAGATTGTGATGTGGAACTCAAGCAGCCCCCGAACTTCGCGCACCGCCGTCGACAGGTCGAAGTCCCAGGACAAAAGCGGGAACGCCCGGTATGCGCCGGCCGCGTCGCGCGTGGCCAGCACGCCGTGCTCCGTCGTGGGCCCTGGCGGCTTTTCGAGCCCCCGCTTCATTCCACCGGAGCGGCCCTCTGCTTCCCCCATCGCCGCCACCGTCTCCTTTCACGACGCCTGGAATTCAAGAAAAGGAGAGCCAGACACGCCCACCGCTTCGATCAGGGGTGAGCCTATTAACCCTTTTCCAACCGAGCTTCCCTTGCGTTCCACCGCAAATGCCCCTCCAGCATCCGGCGCGGCCACCCCCCAACCTTTTTCTATGATTGGCCGCATTTCGCGCTACCCGTTAACGCGGCGTGTTGGCGTGCCTATGACTCAGATGATCAAAACCCACATCCTCGGCTTCGATGAGCAACTCGGCGGCGGCATCCCCGAGGGATCCGTCGCGCTCCTGGTGGGCGAGCCGGGCACCATGAAGTCGTCGATCGCGTTCAACATCCTCTACCACAACGCCCTCAGCGACGACCGAAAGGGGCTCTACATCTCGCTCGAACAAGGCCGCGACTCGCTGCTCAACCATATGTCGAGCCTCGGCATGGACCAGACGGTCGTCGAAGACAAGGTGACCGTCCTTGACCTCGCCCTCATCCGCAAGAACCTGACCATGCTCGGCGACCACTCATGGCTCCACGTGTTCAAGATGTACGCGGACAACCTGAAGAAATCCCAAGATTACAGCGTCCTTGTCCTCGACTCCCTGCCCGTTCTCGAGATGCTCGCCAATTTCGAGAAGCCGCGCATCGAGCTCTTCCACTTCTTCGAGTGGCTGCGCGACCACGACACCACGACGTTCCTCATCCAGGAACAGGAGCGCGGCTCGCAGGCGTTTGGAAAGTACGACGAGGACTTCCTCTCGGACGCCATCTTCCACCTGCGCATGGCCGTCCTCGACGACATCAACGTCCAGCGGCGCATCCGCGCCGTCAAGGTGCGCAACGCGAACCACTCGCCGAACTACTTTCAGCTCCTCCACCAGGACGGCCGCTTCCAGGTGACCAAAATCATCGAAGACAAGAACAGGTACTGAAGGCCCCCGCCCACCGTTTCAGGCCGTTGCCGTTGGAACGGATTCGCCAAGGTCGCGGGCACCGCACTGGCAGCGGCCGATTCACCTTCGGGCACCGAAGATAGCTTCATAAAGGGGAATGAGACTCCCCGCGCAAAACCAAGGCTGGCCAGATTCCCCATCCATCTGCTAATGCCCTGTCAAACGCCCGCCTTTGGTCATGAACCGTTGAAAGCCGTCCGTCCTTCCTGCAAAATGAGGTGTGCGCGGAATGGCCCTTTTCAAGCGCTCGTCTCCTGAGGACGAAGCGGATTCCGGGGCCCCCGATGAGGAACAAGACGAGGACCACGCGGGCACCCACGACACGCCCGCGGCCAACGAGGGGGTCAACGACGACGATTCCGAAGCGGGAACGGACGCGGACGATGCGACCGAAGACGAGGCCTCCGACGAGGAAGGCAGGGACGATGAAGAGGACGACGATGGCGAAGCGAGCGCCCCGCGCCGAAGCCGCCGCCCGCTCAAGGTCTTCGCCGCCCTTGCGCCGCGGCTGAAGGCGGCGAGCCGGTGGCGCGGCTGGACGCCCGTGATGGTTTTTGCGATCTTCTTCCTCGCGCTGTTCTTGCGGTCGTACTTCTACGCGCCGGCGGCTTGCCCGAATTACCTGCCCGGCTGCCAATACCTGCTCTCGGGCAACGACCCTGACTACCACAAGCGCGCGGTCGACCACCTCGACGCCACCAAATCATGGCTCGTGTGGGACCCGTTGCAGAACTACCCGCAGGGCGGCCCCAACCCGAACCCGCCTGCGTTTGAAACATCCGCGTTGCTCTTAGGCTACGGGCTCATCCCCTTCGCCCCCGACAGCCAGACCTCCATCTGGTGGGCCATGGAAGTCATGGGCGCGCTCTGGTCGTCGCTCCTCGTGTTCCCCGTCTACTTCGTGGGCAAGGAGATGTTCGGCAGGCGCGCCGGCCTGCTTGGCGCGTTCTTCCTTGCCATCATGGCGGGCAACATCGAGCGCAATGTCCTCGGCTTCTCCGACCACGACGGCTACCTGATGTTCTTCATCGCCACCGGGTTCTACTTCTTCATCCGCGCGATGGAATTCACGAAGAACCGAGCCTATGTCAATTCGTACACGGACCTGAACGCCGTGACCGGCGGGCTCTTCAAATTCTTCCGCGAACAGCGCGTCGCCGTCCTCTACACGCTCATGGCGTCCACGATGTGGGGCGCTTGCGCGCTCGGGTGGAAAGGTTTCCCCTACATCTTCGCGATCATCCTCGTGTATTACTTCGTCACCGTCATTTCGCTGCGTTGGTTCCGGCACGAGGACCCCTTCGCCATCGGCATCCTCGTGATGATCGCATTCGCCTGGGTCATGGTGATGACGCTCCCGTTCTACTACGGCATGCACTTCATGCACTGGTACGAGATTTTCTTCCTCCTCTGGGCGGCCGCCGCCCTCATCACCCTGTTCTTCATTCCGACGCGCAACCTCCCGTGGGTCCTCATCTTCCTGACGCTCGCGCTGCTCGTGGCGGGCACCTACATCACCCTCAACCTGTTCGCCCCCGACATTGCCGATGCCGTGTTCTCAGGAGGCGGCTATTTCTCGCGCAACAAGCTGTATGGGACCATCGCCGAGGCGCAGCCGCCTGATGTGTCGCGGTTGCTATCGTCCTACGGCTATTGGACCGCGCTCCTCGCCCTCGGCGGCATCGGAGTCATGGCCGCGCGGCTGCCGCGCCGGTGGTCGAACGCGTACGTCCTGATGCTGGCATGGGCGGCGATGGCGATCTACATGGCCCTCACGGCCGTGCGCTTCATGTACAACGCGACGCCGCTGTTTGCAGTCCTTGCAGGTTGGATGCTCTGGGGGGTCATTGACCGCACGCACTTCTCGCTCAAGCTGTACAAGGACCGCTGGTCCAAGTTCCTCAGTTGGCGCAAGATCCGCACCGTCCCCGTGCACCACTGGGCCGTTGCCTACTTCATCGCGTTCATGGTGCTCATGCCGAACTTCATGCAGGGCCTCGACGCCGGGATCCCCTTTGAAAACAAGAAGGAGTGGGACACGGCCATCTACAACTTCATGCCCGACCTGCAGGACCCGGTCCCGCTGGGGACGTTCCACCCGCTCAACGACCTCCATGTATTCCGGCCCGCGCCCGATGTGTTCAATGTCAGCACGAACCGCCTGTGGTACTTAGGGTCGTTTGGCACTTCGTTCATGAACGACTACTGGGCAGTCTCCATGAAATGGCTCGCCCAGCAGGACCGGGAAGTCCCCGAGTCGCAGCGCCCCGGGTTCATCTCTTGGTGGGATTATGGGCATTGGGCCATGCACGTCGGTGAGCACCCCACCGCGGCCGACAACTTCCAGAACGGGTTCGAGTTTGCCGGGAATTTCATCGGCGCCTCCGGCGAGGACGCCGGCAACTCGCTCATCCTGGCGCGCTACCTCGAAACCGTTCGCGACAACCCCAAGGTCGTCGAGCTTGCCAAAAAGTACCTGGGGGAGGACGGCTACGCGGAATTCGAGCGGTATGCGGCCAACCCGACGGCGTACAATGACACGATCCTCGCGAACCCGGACAAATATATGAAGCGCGACCCGCCGATCTCCGAGCGCAACGCGTTCTACATCCTCGTGAGCGCGCTCATCACGGAGCGCGTGAGCGCGGATGACCGCGTGTGGTGGATCCGGGACATCAAGCAGGAGACCGGCTACGAACTGCGGTACTTCGCCGTCGACGTGCGCATGATGCCCTTCTCGGCGTCGAACACGGGCATCTTTTATGCTCCCATCATCCTGGCCGACTTCGACAAGGACTCCTTCGTCGAAATCCAGTGCACGCTCACCAACGGTCGCACGATCAACTGCGACCAGATGACGCCGCGAGAGTACCGGCAACTGGCGAGCACGCAGATCGTGTACAAGGACAACTTCTACAAGTCGATGTTTTTGCGCGCGTACCTCGGGTTCAGCTCGAAGGACATCACCACCGGCAGTTACAACGGCCTGCCAGGGATCCGGGCGTCATGCGACAGCGCGCAGCAGCAGAGTTGCCTGTCGAACTCGCCGCCGATGCAGGGCTACAACATGTCGCACTGGCGGCTCGTGCAGCGGACGGTTTACTTCAACCCGAACGCGAGCGACCTCTCCAACCACACGCAGGACTGGAAGATCATCACGGACCAGGAGGCCGACCAGTACGAGGGCAACACAAACGTCACGGTCGACCGCCAGTTCCTCGGGCTTGGCGAAAGCTCCGGCACCGGCGTGACCTACCTGAAGTACTACGCCGGCGCGTGGGTCAACGGGACGGTGCGCACGGCGACCGGCGACCCGGTGCCCGGCGCGCGCGTCACGGTCTTTGACGACGTGAAGCTCGCGAACCCCGGATGGGTCGGGATCCCGCACGGTTATGTGTTCGCCGATGAGAACGGCTCGTTCTCGGCGCTCGTGCCGTTTGGCAATGTCACGCTGCTTGCCTCGACGGGCGGCGGCGCCGACCCCTTCCAGCTGCGCGAGCAGATCGAAATTGGGCGGATTGTCGTGGGCGTCTCGGACGACCAGGCGATGCGCATTGACCAGGACCTCAACGGCGACGGGCGCATCGACTACAACATCCTCCACGACATCGTAGGCGTGCCGGGCTCGGTACGCGGCCGCGTGTACCTCGACCTGGACGCAAGCAACTCCTATTCGGTGGCCAACGACGCGGAAATGGCCGGCGCGCTGCTGGAGTTCAACGGCACGTTGGTCAATGTCACGCGCACCGCCGTGGCCGAGGTGGACGGATCGTTCGATGTGCAGGGGATGGTCCCGGGCACCTACAATGTCAACATCACTTGGGGCGGGCACCGCTGGAGCGCCCAGCAGGGCCTGCGCGTCAACGCCAACGGCTCGACCGCAAACGACTTCGTCGTGCCGGGTGCGACCGTGGCGGGCATTGCTACCGACGAGCTTGGCAACCCGCGGGCCAATGCGACGGTGACGCTGAGCGACGAACTGACAGGCCTCCTGCAGTCAAACTTGACGGACGCAAGCGGCGCTTACGCCTTCACGCAGCTTTTGCCCGGCAACTACACGCTCAAGTCGGCCCTCATCAACGCCACGCCCTTCGAAGTCAAGGTCACGCTTGCCTCGGGCGGCAAGAGCACCTACAACTTCACCGCGGCCGACACCGTCGGCGTGAAGTTGATGGTGTACCTCGACGCGGACCTCAGCGGCAACTTCACGGCCGGCGAGGAAGCCGCCGGGGGCAACGTGGAAGTGTCGGCCGACAGGGGCGGCTTCTTCAACCTCACCGACCTCGATTCCTCGGGGCGCGCTTCCGTCCGCTACCCCGCGGGCAACTACACGATCCGCGCCGATTACTTCGCGCCGGGCGGCGCGATTTGGGCGGGCAGCGCCAAGCTCGAGGCCAGCGAGGGCGTTACCTGGACGCTGCGGCTCACCCCGGGTGTCCGCCTCAACGGCACCGTGTTCCGCGATGCGGACGGGGACGGGGTGCGCAGCGACAACACGACGGCCGAGCCCGGATTCGGGCCGGCAGAGGTGCGCTTCGAAGGCGGCGGCGTCAAGTGGCGCCTGGTCACACGACCCGATGGGCAGTACGATGTCGTCCTGCCGGCCGCGACCTATGAAGTCCGCGTGGTGTTCGAGGGCAGCGGCCTCGAAAAGGCCCAGGTGGCATTCCTGACCCAGCCCGTCGACGGAACGACTTCGACGCTCAACATCCCCCTCCACAACGGCACGCGCGTTTCGGGGACCGTAGGCTTCGACGCCGATGCGTCGGGCGCGCTCGGGTCGGGCGAGTGGATCCCGGGGGCGAACCTCACCTTTGTGCAGGCGCTGCACAAGTCGGAGGCCGTGACCGACGCGGCCGGCGCGTTCACGACGTGGCTCATCGACGGCAACTGGACGATCACCACGGCTGCTGCAGGATTTGCCCCCAATTCGACGAACAAGCTCCTCCTGCTCAGCGCGCCGGAGAACAACAGCGTTGACCTCTTCGTCGACGCGCTGCCGCGGGTCGTCCAAGGCCGCATCGGGTTCGACGCCGACGGCGATGGCAACCTTTCGGCGAGCGAGGGCTTTGTAGGCGCCACGGTCAACTTCACGGCGGAGCGGGCGATCGGGCCGTACTACAACGGCACCAACGCGTCGGCCACCACCAACGCGACGGGCGACTACCAGGTCACGCTTGCCGTGGGCCACTATGCCTTCAACTTCTCCCTCGACCGCGGAGCGGGAGCGCAGGCCCGCCGGTACGAGGCGTTCAATGCCTCGAGCGGGGACACCGTGCTGCGCCCGCTCATCGTCCCGTCCGGCGACCCCCTCACGCTGAACCTCTCGCTGCGCGAGCTCAGCCACCTCCAGGGCATCGTCTGCTACGACGCCAACCACGACAACGTCTGCACCGCATCGGAGCGGCCCGGCGGCGTTGCGATGACCCTGAGTTCCGGTCCGGGCCCCACAACGATCACGACGGCGGCCAACGGGACTTTCGACACCTACTTGCGCTCCGGCCTCTACCGCCTCGAGGCCGCGACGGATGTGCCAGGCGTGGGCCCCGTCCAAGCCTTTGCCGACATCAATGTCACCTCGCCCCTCAACATGGGGATCCTACGGCTCGAACGGAGGCTCACCGTGACGGTGCACGCCTTCCGCGACGACAACCTCGACGGCGTGCAGGATCCGACCGACGAGAACCTTACCGGCCCCACGATCACCTTCACCAACGTCACGAGTTTCGCGGACGTCTTCGTCCTTGGCGACGCCCAGGTGCAGCTGCTTGCGGGGCGCACCTACGCGTACCGGATGAGCGAGCGGCGCAGCGAAGCGCTCACGCCGGGCCAGACCAATCAGGTGACCGTCCTCTACGAGGCTTCGGGCAACTTCACCTTCACCGGAAGCAACACCAATTTCACGCTCCCCGTGACGCGGCAGGTCCAGGTCACGGGTGCCTTCTACTACGACCGGAACGGCGACGGCGCCTACACGCCGAGCAACAGCGAGGAGCCGGTGGGCGCGCTCGTCGAATTCCGCGACGCCTCCAACACCTCGCTGATCGTCCGGCGCGTCGAAGTGCCGCAGCTTGGCAGCTACGAGGTGTTCGTGCCGCGGGGGAACTACACGGTGACGGTCGACCACGCGGGCTTCAACGGCACGAACGCAAGCTGGTTGGTCAACGTGACCGACCTGCCTCCGCAGGGCGGGTTCAAGTTCGACCTGAAGCTTGAGGCGCATGACGTCCAATTGGCAGGGTTCACGTTCCTTGACCTCAACCTGAACGGGCGGCTGAACGCCTTCGAGGCCGGCATGCAGGTGCCCTTCTTGCGCCTCTTCAACGCCACGAACATGTCGGACATGCGCGACCTTGCCGTGGGCGCCAATGGCAGCTTCAACGCCACCCTGAAGCCGGGCACGTACAACCTCTATGCCGCGGGCACCTTCAACGGCACGGCGGTCGCGGGTGTGGCCCAAGCGGCCGTCGACCCCGTCGGCGGGATCGCGTGGGCGAATGTCTCGCTGCGCCAGGCGTTCCACGTGTCGGGCAATGCATCCTACAACAACACCACGGGCGTCGTGCACCCCGTTGACGCGATGAACTGGACGGTCGCCTCGGGCGCGGTGCGGTTCACACTCGCGCAGCCCGCCGGCGCGTACAACATCACGCTGCCCGACGGCGTGTTCGGCGTGAACGCGACGCTCGAGACCCAGGAGTTTGGCGTGTCCATGAACTACAGCGGCGCGGCCGCCTTCACGCTCGACCTCGAGAACGTGACCAAGGATGTCGATTTCGTCAAGCAGCGCCACTACCGCGTGGCGTTCAACTACACGGAGGAGCTTGCCGAAGTCGCCCAGGGCGCCTCGAAGAACTACACGGTCACGATTACGAACAACGGCACGGACAACGCGACGTTCGACCTGACGGTGCCGCCGGCGCAAGTGCCCGCGGGTTGGACCTACAACATGTCGATCAGCAATGTGACGCTCGAGATCGGGGAGCAGGCCCAGTTTTACGTGCTGCTAAACACGTCCAACCAGACGCGCGCGGGCCACAACATCCTGCAGGTGCGAGCCGCGCCGCGCAATGTGAGCGGCGAGGGGGGGTCCGTCGACCTCGGGGTCACCACGCGCCAGCTGTGGGGCCTCACGGTGGGGCCCGACGTCCAGGCGCCCTCCGACCAGGGTGCGCAAACCAACTACTACGTGTCCGTCCAGAACATTGGCAACGGGGTGGACCGCGTGGCCGTCACCTTCGGCACCTTGCCCGAAGGGTACACGGCCCTCGCCGACCGCGGCGGCAGCGGAAACGACCTGGAGCTCCAGCCGTTCTCGACGCAGCGCGTGACCGTGAGCATGTCGCGGCAGTCGACGGCCCCCTTCGCGCCGGCCGGCACGCACTTCACCGTCAACGTGCACTCGGTGTCCGACGCCAACAATACGACCGCCGGCTCGGCGACGCTCACCATCGCCTACGCGGACCTCGGCATCGGCAACTCGACGAACGCGACCCGGGCAAGCGAGCCCGGCCGCGGTGACCTCGTCGACCGCACGCCGATGACCACCCCCGGCTTCGAGGGGGCATTTGCCGCGGCCGCGGCAGTCGCGGCCGCTATCGGGGTGCGCCGGAGACGGGGGGGCCGCCCGTGACGGGCCGCACTTCCGGCAGCCGCGGCCTTGCGGCCGCCGCCGTGGTGCTCCTGCTCCTCCCGGCGGCCCTCGGCCTTGCCGCTGCGCCCCTGGCCGGCGCCTTCGACCCGGGAGTTATCGCGAACACCGCGACCGGCGACGTCCCCGATGTTTGGAACCTGTCGGAGGCCAGCGCGTTTCGGCTGAACCTTGAGAACGTGACGCCCTACGCCTGCCCCGTCAACTGCACGATCACGCAGTCCGGCGACGTGAAAATCAACATCACGGGCGCCACGCGGATGAGCGGCACCTCCGCCGAGCCGTACCACATCACGGTGCAGGGCCCCGCATCGTTTGCGTCGACCTTCACAACGATCGCTGTCGTCGTCAAGGGGAACGCGTCGGACGTCGTCATCCAGCCGGACGCCACCGCGGAGCGTTCTGGCTCGCAAGCGTATACGAAGGACGTGAACGGCACCTCGTCCATGAACCTCACGCTGCTCCCGTCGAACCGCTCGGGCAACATTACGCTGAATGTGATCGGCTATGTGGCCGACGGGAACGGCACGGCCCACGGCAACACGGAGCTCTACGCCATCGCGAGTTTGCCGATCGAGATGCGCGCGCAGCGCATCTTCCCCGTGAACGCCACGATCGCCAACCGGGCGAATGTGTCGGTGACCAGCGTCAATGTGAGCTTCTTCGCCAAGGGGCCGAACGACGGCGACTTCAAGAACATCGGCAACAGTACGGTCGCCGCCGTGAACGCCAACGGCCAGGCCGACACCGGCGTCGCGTGGGACGCGACCTGGGCCGACCCCTCCATCTACACGATCAAGGTGGTCATCGACCCGCTCCACCTGCACCCCGACGCGTTTGAAGAGAACAACGTCGCGTTCTTCCGCGTGAACCTCGGGCCGCCGGAGCCCGACACGCACGCCCAGTTGGTGGGCAACGCGTTCCTGGTCGGGACCGTTGCGGCAATCCTGGCCATCGCCATCGGGCTCTACATCTACAACAAGCGCTACGAATGAGCGCCAGGGGCGCGCCTTAGCTGACTTCGCGCAGGCGCGCGCGGGCTTCTTCAAGGAGCCTGGGCGCCTCCGCGTGGCCCTCGGCCGTCCGGTCGACGACCCCCACGAGCACGGTGTCCGCGTCGATGTCGAGCAGGAGGATGTGCGTGTCGCCCGCGACGATGTCGGTGCGGTCGGGGCCCTTCTCTTCGAACTCCTGCAGGAGCTTCTCGCCGATCCCGTAGAGCGTGGCGATGCGCCCGGCGAAGAGCGCGCTGTCGCCGACGAGCCCCTGGCGGACGGTCTCGTCCTCCTCGCGGCCGAACGACTTCTTCACGATTCCCGCGGCCTTGGCCCACGGGTGCCGGATGATCCCGTCGAGGATCTGGCGCACGGCTTCCTTGACGCCTTCGCCGCCCGCTTCGTTCGTCTCGGTCGGATGGACCCCCCCGCTTGCGGCGCGCCCCACGCGCCCCCAGCTCCGGCCGTGCGGGTGGAGGGCGCGCCACGGCGCGGCCTACCCCTTACGCCTCAGGATGTACTCGCACTGCTCCGCGCCGCCCGAATAGCAGCGCGTCTCCTCGCAGACGAAGTCGCGGCCGGTGAGGGCCGCGGCGGTGCCCGCGAGGTACCCGGTTGTGATGTCGCAGACCTTCTTGATGCCGCGCCCAACGGCGCGGGCCTCCGTCGACTCGTCGGAGACGATGCGCAGCGCCCCCTCGTCGGTGGGCACGATGGAGGAGATGCGCCCGAGGCCGATCTCGATCCAGAGGTTGGTGAGGGCATCGCCGAGCAGCGACTCGTCGTCGAGCTGGAAATTCATCTTGGCCGTGACCGTCTGGCCGCAGCGGTAGCCGATCCGGTACAGGATGCCGGATGCGGAGCGCTCACCGGCAAGCGCCGAGAACTCCTGGTGCATCGACTCCAAGATGTCGGTGGGGACGATGAAGAAGGACGCGCGGACGTCGGGCACCGTAGGGTCGCCCTTGAGGCCCTCCGGCGTCACGGAGTCCTTTTTCATGATTGCGACCCCCCGCTCCAACGTTTCACGTCCGTGGCCCTCGCCCGCCTACTTCTCCATCTGGATGGTTTCGAACTCGCGCTCGATAAGTTTGAGGTCCTTGTCTGCCAAGGTCTCGGGGACGATGGGGACGAGGAGCGTGGCCCCGTAGAGGGAAATCTGGTCCTTGATGAGTTGGAGGAACTTGAGGGCCGACGAGTAGTTGTTCTGGGTGATCAGGTACTCAATGCCCACGAGGATGATGAGGCCCTTCTCGGTCTTCTTGAGGAAGTCCTCGATCTTGTGGTAGAGCTTGCCAAGCTGGACGGGCTCGACGGCGTACTCGAGGTCGGCGTTGGAGAGCCAGATGACGGGGCTTTTCTTGATGTTATACTTGGAGCGGACGCGGTCGGGGAAGTCGCGCGTGATGCAGAGGCCCTGGGCGCCGCCCATCGTCCGCTGGAGGAAGAGTTCGTAGCAGCGGCCCAGGTCGACGGTCTCGAGGAGGTAGGAGACGCCGGGCTCGAGCTTGATCGAGGACTCGCCCATGTAGTCCTTGCGCGGGGCGCCCTCGGGCCCTTCCGCGACGGGCTCGAAGTACTCGGTGGACGGCAGGAGCTTGATCGTGCACACTTCGTCGCCGCGCGAGAGGCACGCGGTCTCGACGGCCTTGAACGGCCGGTCGGAGATCTGCTGGGTGATCCCCACGAGGTACCCGCGCGTGAAGTGGCAGGAGGCCTCGTTGGTCTTGCCGACGGCGCGCGCTTCGATGGACTCCTGGAAGTTGAAGGCGAGTTCGTCGGCGCTGTAGGGCCCGGCGGACACGCGCCCGAGGCCGATGCCGGCCCAGAGGTTGGGCACCATCTTCGAGACTTCCTCGGTCGAGTTGGCCTTGATCGACATACGTTCGATCATCCCTTCCCCGCAGCGGACGCCGTAGCGGTAGAGCATCTCGTTGGTGAGCTTCTCACCCTCGGAGATCGCGAGCTCGTCGCGCAGTGACTTGAGGGCGTTGGAGGGCATGATGAAGAACGGCGTTTCCGCCGTCTCGGTCTCCAGGTTGTCGAATTCTACACCGGCGGGCATGGGAGTCACCTATACGGGGGAGCCTCAAGCCTAGGCGACTTTGGTCTTCTCGAGGTAACGGGTGCAGAGCTCGTCGCCGAGCTCGTGGAACGACTTGTCGACGTTGAGGCCGTCCTTGGCCGAGGAGAACATCCACCGGGCCTTGTACTGGGTGCAGAGCGCGTTCACGGGGGCCGCGTTGAAGGTGTTCTGGTCGAGGAGGTCCGCCTTGTTGATGAGGAAGATGAGGGGGACGGGCCCGACGACTTCCTGGAAGGTCTTGGCCCACTCGTCGATGGACGAGATGGTCTCGGGGCGCGAGCCGTCGCAGACGACGAGGGCGCCTTCGGCGCCTTGGTAATAGACGGGGTGGAGGCGGGAGTATTGCTTCTGCCCGAGGATGTCCCAGATGAGGAGGGTGAGGCGGATCTCGGTGGCCTGTCCGCCGGCCGACTTGGTGTACGTGATGGATTTCTTGGTAACTTTTGTCCCGATGGTTGTGATGTACTTGTCGTCGAACATGGAATAGACGTAGCGCTTGATGAGGGACGTCTTGCCGACGGCCGCGTCACCAAGGAGGCAGATTTTCTTGATAATTTCCCTGTTCGTCGTCATGGCGGGCACACCTTAGTGGGGAGAGATAGGACGTGAGTTAAAGGTTGCGGGGGGCCAGCGGTGTGCTGGACGGATGAAATTTCGGGTGGATGGAAACGCGGTTAGAGCCCGGCGGGCGGGCGAAAGGAGAGGGTGGCTACGGGCGTTTTTGGCCGCGGCGGCGCGGCCCAGGCGATGGGGAGCGGGGCGCCCGCGGTTCCCGAGATTCCTGCGGCCAATTCGGATGCGACTCGAGGAAGCGCTGCACGAGTTTTTCTCCAAACATGATTAGCGCGGCTTCGGTGGCAACCGGCGTGTCGGCGCTTGCACCCACGAAGTCCGCGCCGATTTCGTCGGCGGCCGCTTCGACGGCGAGCGCCTGCTGCGCGCCCGGCCGCGCCTTCGCAGAGTCGAGGAAAAACAAGAGGACCGGCCCTCCCCCCACCGCGTCGCGGGCGATCTTCGCCCATCGGCGCGCCGAGGCGCCGGCGTCGGCGGCCGTTGCGCTTGCCACGACGATGGCTCCCGTGGCCGCGCGCGTGTAAGCTGCGATCACTTTCTCGAAGGTCCGCTGCGGGGCGATGTCCCAGAGGATCCACACCGAGGTCGCATACACGGGGCCGCGCGGAGTCTGCCACACGCGCGTGACCTGGCGCTTCGAGACCTTGGAGCCCACCGTGCTGATGTACGCGTCTTCAAACGTCTCGCGGACAAACGGGCGGAAGATGGCGGTTTTGCCGGAGGACCCGTCGCCGAACAGGCAGACCTTGTGGCTCATCGAGGGGACGGCGGGATCCACGGGTGACTCGACGGCGAGTCGGAGCTCCTAAAGGCAACGGGCCCAAAGGCGCCAGGCGCGAACGGACGGCGCGCTCACTTTGCCTTGGACTTCCGTCGGCGCAGCGCGCGCCGCGACACTTTCTCTTCGGGGTGATCCGCGTCGGTGAAGCGCGGTCGAGCTGCGAGCGAGTCGTCGATGACGATCGCGCCGATCTCGTTCAGGGCCTTTCCCATCGACAAGATGTCGGCCGTTGATACCATCATGACTGAGGACCGCGGGAACTCTTCGCGAAGCGACGACGCCTCGGGGGGCGCAGCCGCGGAGGCCTCCGACCCGCTGTTAAGGAGGAAAATGATGGGAACCGGGCCCACCACTTCGATGAACGAGCGGGCCCATAGGCGGAACGAGTCGAACGTGTTTTCCGCCGTTGCCCTGCTCACGATGACCGCGGCTTGCGCGCCTTGATAATAAACGGGGTGGAGCTTGGAATATTGTTTTTGCCCGAGGATGTCCCAAATGAGGAACGTGGCGCGAATGTGGGCGCTTCCTCCGGGCCGCGGCCTCTCGTATCGAATCGTTTTCTTCGTGACCTTCGTCCCGATGGTGTTGATGTACTTCTGGTCGAACATGTGGTAAACGTGAGGGGCCAGCAGCTCCGACTTTCCGCAAGCTGCGTCGCCAAGCAGGCAGACCTTGAAGATCGGCTCCCAGTCGGGCCGCGGACCCTCCTCCCGTTTCGCCGCCCTCCAGCGCACGGGGGCCCCTCCAGCGAGGGGGCGGATTACCCTTGGCAGCCGATTGTAGCCAAACGAGAGCCGCCCCGATGAACGGCTCCCAACGTCTTATCTGGCCCTCCTGCCTGGAGGTTATCCAGTGCTGTGGCCAGGTGGCTTCAAACGTTCAAGCCCCGTCTGAATACCCTTATATATGCTTGGCCAGCGTGAATGATGATGGAAACCCTCCGTGGGGTACGTAAAATGATGGCAAAACTTGGCGCATTGCTGTTCAGTATTGTGATGGTCGGCTCGGCATCGGCCGGACTCGTCGGGGCTTTTGACCCGACGGACCCGCTCGACGGCGCGCGCGACTCGGATGGAGATGGACTCTCGAATTACCAGGAGTTCCTCCATGGAACCGACCCGTCGAATCCGGATTCGGACGGCGGCGGCGCAAACGACGGCTGGGAAGTAAGCTTCGGCTTGAACCCGGCTGACCGCGCGGACGACTACCTTGACACGGATGGCGACGGCTGGGACAACTACCGCGAGTACGTCGTGGGCACGGACCCCACGAACCCCGACACCGATGATGACGGGATGATCGACTCGACGGACCCCAACCCGCTGTACCCGGACACCCCGTGGCAGGACGCCTCGGGCGGGTTTGCAAACGGCCAAGGCGGCGACCAGTCGCCGGTTGACTCTCAATTCGGCCAGGGCCAGGGCTCGGGCTCCGGGCAGGGCTCGGGCAGCGGCTCGGGTTCCGGCCAGGGACAAGGGCAGGGCAACGGCCAGGGCCAGGGCGCCGGACAGGGCGCAGGTCAGGGCACCGGGAACGGCCAGGGAAGCGGCCAGAACGGCGGCAACCAGGGCACGCCTTCCGACTCTGACGGTGACGGCATTGATGACGGCACCGAAGACTCGAACGGCAACGGCCAGGTCGACCCTGGCGAGACGAACCCGATGGACCGGGACACGGATCACGACGGCATCGATGACAAGACGGAGCAGGAGTGGGGCACGGACGCCACGAACCCTGACTCGGACGCCGACGGCCTCTGCGACGGCTCGGAACTCCGGATGTCGATGACCGACCCGCTCGACAAGGACACGGACAACGACTACCTCTGGGACTCGATGGAGACCGGGTGGCTGACGCCGAACGACCGCCCGGGCATGCTCGGGATGAACACGCCCTCGCCCAACTGCATGGGCGCGGCGGGCCTGAACTGGCGCCTCAAGACGGACACCGACCCGAAGAACAAGGACACCAACGGGAACGGCATCTGGGACGACCTCGATGACCAGGACAACGACGGCCTCGAGAACATCTTCGAACTGCGCAACCCGGCGGATGTCGGGACGGGCGTGCCGCTGTCGAACCCCTACTGGGGCCGCAGCGACCCGCTGAAGGCCGACACCGACTGCGACAACATGCTGGACGGCACTGAGGTCAGCCCGACGCGGGCCCCCACGGGCATCGCTTCGGACCCGGCCGACACCGACACGGACAACGATGGCCTCACCGACGACGTCGACCCCAACCCGGTCGCCACGACCGTGCTGCCGCCGACACGGATCAGCGGTGTGCGCGTCAACGGGGCGCTCCTCGACGGAGTGCGTGTCGTGACGGTCGTCAAGCAGCAGACCTTCATCGTCTCGGGTGCTCTCGAGTACCAGGACGGTTTCGGTGTGTGGCGCTCGACGGACGGCGACAAGCCGATGGATGTGTACATCTACCTCGTGCAGTGGAATGGCACGGCGTATGTGGCGCGGCAGATCGGGCCCTCGATCCAGGCGGCCGGCGGCGGGTTTGCCTCGACGGTGCGCATCACCTCGGACGACGTCCACGCGGGCATCGGCTGGCTCTTCGTGCAGACGGAGATTCACAACCGGGACCCGACAGCGGTCTGGTACGCGCGCACGACCTGGACGGAGCCCAACGCTCCGATGTTCGCGATCCCCCAGATCGCGCAGTGCCTCGCGTAGGTTGACCCTCAAAGCGCCTGACGGGCGCTTTCTCTTCCCCGGCCCCGCAAGGGGCCGGGCTTGTGATTTCTTTTTTTCTTTGAGCGCAGCCCGATGCAGGGGCCTTGCGGGGCCGGCTCGCGCGCGTTCAAGCCCCGCGCCGCGCGGGCGCGTCGACGAGCTTGATGGCCCGCGGCTCGCCGTCGGAGGGCTCGCCGGCAAAGCGGCGGCCGTAAACGTAGAGCGTGGGGATGCGGCGGCGGATGCCCGTCCAATACCCGCACACCTGACAGCGGTACCCGAGGGTCACCGACCCATCGTAGACGGTCCGGTTCCGGATGGGGTTGATGGCTCCCCGGCACACGGGGCAGCGGGAGATCGCGCGCCGCTCGCTCGAGTAGCGCGTGAAGGCGGTGACCTCGACCTTGCCGGAGCTCAGGCACACGAGCCGCAGGCGCCTTCGCCCGACGGTGAACTTGGGGTCGAGCTTGCGCAGGCGCTCGCGGACGGCGCGCAGCAGCGCGGTCTCGGAGCGCACGGTGCGGCGCCCCTTGAGGGCGTCAAGCGCGGCTTCGAGGATGGGGCCGTCCTCGGGGAGCGCGTAGTCCACCTTGGTGGGACGCTCTGAGGCGAGAATAACGTTTCGCCCCGGGGCGGCTGGAAGCGTGTTTCCACGAGGGCGGGCGGCAACTTTTATGAGCCCCGCTTAGGCTCCCCCTTGCGCTCCACGTGAGGGAAGTGGGGAAAGAGGGCAAGGATGGCACAAGGTCAGCGGCGGCCCGACATCCCGCTCGACAGCCGGGCGCAGGTCGAGCAGCGGTGGGAGCAGGCGCTGGAGGGCGACGGGCTCGACATCAAGACCGCGGGGGACGGGAGCCTCATCGCGCTGGGGATGAGCCTCCAGGGCAGCGGGCAGGTGGCCCTGCTTGACCGGGGCGGCAAGCAGCTCTGGAAGTACATCACGCGCGAGCCGATCCGGCATGTGGCCGTATCGGATGTGGGCGGGTTCGTGGCGGCCGGCTGCGACGACTCGCAGGTCTACTTCTTCGACAGGCGGGGGCTGCTCCTCTGGCGCTACAAGTGCGACCAGCGGATCCGCGGGATTGCGGTGTCGCGGGACGGCAATGTGCTTGCCGCCGGCTCCGAGGACCAGGGCGTCTACTACTTCGACAACCGGAACACGCCGCGCCGCTTCGTGTGGAAGCTGCGGATGGAAGGCGTGGTGAACGCCGTCGCGATGGTGCCCTCGGGCGAAAACGTGCTCGCGGGCGCCGGCGACGGCGGGATCTACTTCATGGACGCCCGCGAGGGCACGGTGATGTGGAAGGCGTTCGCGCGGGCGCCGGTCCTGTGCGTGGCGGTTTCGAAGTTCGGCGACATGATGGCGGCGGGCTCCGAGGACGGGTCGCTGCACGCGTTCGACTTCGGCGGCCGGGTCGTGTGGGAGCGGCAGACGGCGGGCGCGATCCTCGATGTGAGCGTGGACAACCGGGGCGCGTTCGTGGCGGCCCTCTCGAAGGACGGTACGATGTACTTCTTCGACGCAAAGACAGGCGCGCTCTTGTGGTCGCATGCGACGGGCTCGGACGGCGGGATGGTGCGGCTCACGAAGAACGGCGACCTCGTGCTGCTGGTGACCGGGGACGACCGGGTCGTGTGCCTCTCGGCCGACGAGGGGCTGATTTTCGATGTGCACGCGGGGGGCAAGGCGGCCGGCCTCGAGATCACGGCGGACAATGAGACGATCCTTTTGCTCGAGCAGGGGCACCTGCGCGCCTTCGAGACGAAAGCCGTGTTCAAGTCGCTGATCATGTCGCTGCGCCAGCACATCCTTGCGAGCCGCGAGCGGGGGGCGGAGATCGAGCCCGCGCTCGCCTTCGAGAAGCAGGCGGTCACCGCGCTCAAGAACTTCGACTACAAGGGCGTGCACACCGCCGTGCTGTCGGCCGAAGGGATCCTGCGCGACACGATCGCGAAGGTGACCGAGGACTCGGAGCTGCAGCGGCGGGCGGGCGAGGCGCTCACGAAGTTGCGGGCAAGCGAGGCGGAGGCGCGGGCGCTCGGCTTCGACACGGGCGCCGTGCGCCAGGTCATCGAGGCCGCCGACAAGGCCGCAAAGGCCGGAGAGCACGGCCGCGTCCTTTCGACGGTGACCGACGCTCGCGGGAAGCTGCTCGACCTCGACCGGCGGCGCGAAGCGATGCAAAAGGCAAATCGCGCCGTCGACCACGCGCGTGCGGCGATCGCGGCCTCAAAAGCCTACGAGGGCGTGGCCACCGGCGACGCCGCCAACCAACTCACGCTCGCCGAAGCGGCGCTTGCGGAGCGTGACTTCACGATGGCCTCCGAGTTCGCGGCACTTGCAAGCGAGATGGCCATGCAGGCCCGGCGCGCTTCGCCGAAGGCCGTTGAGTCGGAGGTGCGCGACATCGCGGCCAAGCTCGCCGCCGGCCCGATCCCCGCCGCCCAGATGCCCGCGGTGCACGCAGGGCTTGGCAGCGCGGCGGCCCACTACCTCGGGCGCAGGGCGTTCAAGGAGCTTGCAGCCACCTACGAATTGCTCGCGCGCGTGGAGGGCGCAAACGGCGCGGGCAAGCCGCTCACGGCGCAGGCCAAGCGGGCGCTCGAGGCGGCGGCCTTCGCGTACCTGGACGCGGGGGAAGGGCCCAAGGCCGCGCAGCTTGCGGAGCGGGCGGCCGACGTAAGGCTCGCGGCGAAGCTGCGCGAGAAGCTCAAGGAGAGGGACGAGGCGGTGCGGCTGGTGGAGAAGATCACGCAGGAGGAGCGCGCGCACCGCGCGGAGGTGGCCGCGGAGGGCCGCAAGTTGGACGAGTACATCGGCGGGCTCGTGTCGGGCCGGAGGTTTGCCGATGCGGCCTCCGAACTGGTGAAGTTCGAGCGCTTTGCGGAGGCGGTCTCGCTGCTCGAGGGCCAGCGCGACCCGCTGAACGCCGCGTTCCTGCTGCGGATCTATTTCCACACGGGCGAGTGGAAGAAGCTCATCGCGGCGTGCGCGTCGGTGGAGGCGGGCCTGCGCGACGAGATCGCGAAGGGGGCAAGCGAGCTCCTGCCGTTCTTCGGGCGGCTGCTCGTCGGCCACGCCTTCGTGGCGCAGGTCATCGGGGCCGCGGGCGAAGCCGACCGGCTTGCCGACATGTGGTCGTTCTTCTTGCTCGCCTACGACCGGCGGTCGGCCGTCCAGGCCGAGCGCGACCTCGACGCGGTGGCCTTCGCGGCGATGCTAAGCCGCGGGGAGCGCGAGAAGCTGCGAAGAGCGGCGCTTGCGCGCAAGGGCCCGTTCTTTGCGTGGGTGGTGGACGCGGAGGTCATGGTCGAGCGCGGGAACCAGAAGGGGTACCGCAAGATGCTCGCCCTCTATGCGCGGGACTTCGTGGCGCGCTACGCGCACATGGGGTCGCCCCTCAAGACGCTCACGCCGCCGTCGAGCGCGGAGGACGCGCTTGACGAACTGTTCCCGTTCAACATCAACGCGCAGCTGGCGGAGGGCTACCGCTTGGCGCTGAACCAGGACTTCTTCGAGCGGCTGGTGGCGCAGGGAGACAAGCTGGCGGTGGAGGGCGACTTCGAGCGGGCGGCGCCCTTCTACCGCGACACGCTGGCGCGCGACGCCTTCGGGCTGGTCCCCAGGCTCGAAGTGGCTGCGCGCCTATCGAGCGTCTACCTCCACCGCGGCGACCGCGAGGGGGCCGGCCGCGCGGTGCGCGAGCTCGGCGTGGAGCCCAACGCGGTGGCGCGCGAGGTGGCGAAGCTGCCGTGGGGCAAGGACCTCGGGGCGGTGGCGGCGGTGGCCGGAAGTCACGCTCCCGCCGCGGCGCAAGAGCAAGGGCAAGGGCAGGGCCCGGGGGTGCGCGCCGTGAGCGAGGGCAAGAAGTGCTCGAACTGCGGGGAGCTGGTGCCGCGGGTCGCGGTGCGCTGCTACAGGTGCGGCGAACCGATCCGGTGAAGGAGCCTTCAGGGGACTGCATAGGGCGCGGGCGCGCCCGGCCCCTGCGCGGCGGCCTTGAACTCGGGCGCCGCGATGAAGTGGAGCACGACGGCGATCGCGCCGAGCGTCACGCCGACGACGCCGAATCCAAGCAGCAGGCCGGGGGTGATGCAAGCGGCGGTCGCGCCGGCCCCGGCGGCAAGGCCGATGAAGTGGTGCTTGCGCGTCATGTCGCAGACGAGCGCGGTCATCGTGGCCCCAAGGCCGGCCACGAGGGTGACAACAAGGAGCGCGGGCTCTTGCACGAGCGCGAGGGGGAAGTCCACGTTGGTGCCCAAGTTCGTGCGCTCGAGCGTCCAGATGGAAACGATGACCAGGAACGCGAGGTCGCGCGCAAAGAGGAGCCCCCAGAACGTGGAGGCGATGCGGGTGCGGAACGTCTTCGCGGGCTTGCCCGGGGGGACGCCATAGCCGAACGGCGCGAAGTAAGGAGGTGCAGGGGGCCCTTGCAGGTAGGGTTGGGCGTACGGCTGGGGCGGCATCGGCCCCGGCAGTTGGCCGTAGGGGCCGTGGGCGAGGTAGGAGAAGGGGGCGATGGGGGGCGGGGGAGGCGGCGGCGGTGGGGGCGGGGGAGGCGGCGGGTACGTGGTAGGCGTCAACGTTTCGCGTCCTTGGTGGTTCGAGGGGGCGCCCTGGGATGAACATTTGGGCTTGAGTCAGGGGCTGGCCAAAGGGACGCCCGCGCTCCCTGCACCGTGAAAGGGCCTGGGAGCGAGGCTATTTGTGGAGCCGCCCGGCTGGGCCTTGGCGAGGCGTTGTCCACGGCGAAGCGGCGTCCCCCCCGGAAGCGCGTAATCATCATGGGCGCAGCAGGCCGCGACTTCCACAACTTCAATGTCGCGTACCGCGGGCGCAAAGACGCGGAGGTCGTGGCGTTCACGGCCACGCAGATCCCGTCGATCGAGGGGCGCGTGTATCCGAGGGCCCTTGCCGGACCGCTCTACCCGCGCGGTATCCCAATCCGCCCCGAGGAAGAGCTTTCGGCGCTGATCAAAGAGAAGCGGGCCGAGATCGTCGTCTTCGCCTACAGCGACACCTCGCACAACGATGTGATGCACAAGGCGTCCAAGGTGCTCGCGGCGGGCGCGGACTTCGTGCTGCTTGGGCCCGGGTCGACGGCGCTCAAGGCGCGCAAGCCGGTCATCGCGGTGTGCGCGGTGCGCACGGGGTGCGGCAAGAGCCAGACGACGCGTGCGGTCGTGAGGCTCCTGCGCGAGCAAGGGAAGCGCGTCGTGGCGGTGCGCCACCCGATGCCCTACGGCGACCTGGCCAGGCAGGCCGTGCAGCGGTTTGCCGCCTACAAGGACCTCGATGCGGCTGACTGCACGATCGAAGAGCGCGAGGAGTACGAGCCGCACATTGACGCCGGCGCGGTCGTGTACGCGGGCGTCGATTACGAGGCGATCCTGCGGCGGGCGGAGAAGGAGGCGGATGTGATCGTGTGGGACGGCGGGAACAACGACCTGCCGTTCTTCGAGCCGGACCTGCACATCGTGATCGCCGACGCGCTGCGCCCGGGCCACGAGTTGCTGTACCATCCCGGGGAGGCCAATGTCCGGGCGGCGGATGTCGTAGTGATCAACAAGATCGACCAGGCGCAGGCGGGCGCCGTGGAGGAGATCCGCGCAAATGTCGCCGCGCTGAACCCGCGGGCCACGGTGCTCACGGCCGCATCGCCCGCGGTCGTGGAGGGCGGCAACGCGCAGCTCGAAGGCAAGCGCGTGGTTGTGGTCGAAGACGGCCCCACAACGACGCACGGGGGGATGGGGTACGGCGCGGGGTACGTGGCCGTCGAGGAAATCCACGGGGTGACGATCGTCGACCCGAGGCCGCACGCGGTAGGCTCGATCAAGGCCCTTTTCGCGAAATACCCGCACCTGAAGAACATCATCCCCGCGATGGGCTACACGCACGAGCAGGTGAAGGAGCTCGAGGCAACGATCAACGCGGCGGGGGCCGACGTGGTGGTGGCCGGGACGCCGATCGACCTTGGCCGTGTGCTGAAGGCGAAGGTGCCGGTCGTGCGCGTGCGGTACGACTGCCCGCCCGAACTTGTGGAGCGGCTGCTGCCGCTTGTAAACGCAGCGACCGCGCGAAGGCCCGCCAAGAAAAAATAGCGAGCAGCGCTTCCCTTGACGGGGGCGAAGCGTGGGGCGCGACTTCACGTATTCGACGGCAATCCCGCCCGCGCCGCCGTACTCGGCGTGGGATTTGACGCAAGTGCCCGGCGGCGCGCTGCTTGCCGATTACATCCCCGACATGAACGGGGCGTGGAAGGATGACCCGGTGCTTCGTTGGGTCGGGGAGGCGCGCATCGACCCCAACGCGAAAGCGCCCTCCAGCATTTGGATCCTCGCGGGCCTGGGGCTGGTGCTCGGGCTTTTCGTCGTCGGGACTGGCGTAGCGGTGGGTTCGACCGGGGTGCCCATCGTGGTGGCGGGCATCGCCTTGCTCTCCGTCGGGTTGCTCCCCGTTGTGGTTCGAAAGGTCCCGGGGCCAACGAAGGAACGGACATTTGGCCGATCGTCCTTGACTTGCCCCCAAGTCAAGGACCTGGGGCCGATCGAGGAGGCGCTGCGCGCCGCCCTGCAGCGCTCAGGCATCAAACGGGAGGACGACCACCGCCGCGGCTTTCTGGGGCGCGGGTTCGAATGGCGTCTCGACCAGGGGATGCGCCTTTCGACGATGGTCCCCACCGGGGACGACCTTCCGTGGATTTGGCTAAAGACCCGCGGCCTCGAGAACCGCCCCGCGCATCAAGTGCTCAAGGGCCACATCCAGGCGGCCCTGCGCAGCCTGTCGGCTGTGGAGAGCGGCGAAGCGGTGGAGAAGGCGCAGTTTGCGCAGGAGTAGCTCGGGCCTCTGCGCGAGCGCAGTTATTTCAGGACGGTTGTCCGCTCTTTCATGATCTTGCGCCGCGCGTTGTCCCACTCCTTCTCGGCCTTCTGCATCTGCCCGCGGCGGTCCTCGACCTGCTTGATCAGGCCATCAACGTCCGCTTTGTAGGGCGACTCGTCTTCGAGCTGGCGCGCGCTCTGCGCGTGGTAGAAGGCGTAGGTGAGGTTCCCGGAGGCCAGGTACGCGCGCCCCCGCGCGAGGTTCTTCTGGATGCTGAAGTGGCGCTCGAAGCAGGGCTGGCAGAGGGGGAAGTTGAACCGGTACTCGTACTGGTAGACGTTGCCGGACACCGCGCCGGCGGAGAATTTCCCGCAGGTGCCGCAGGCGACGCGCGAACACGAGGTGCAGACCATCACCGGGTTTTGCGCGTTGATCCGCCGCCCGCATGTGGGGCACAGGGCCGCGCCCGAGCCGTCGTGCTGGAGCGTGCGGTGTGCGGCCTCTTCGGCGCGGTGGTCGGCGGGCGGCTGGCGCCCGAGGGTCGGCTCTTCTTCGTCCTCGGCGTCGGCGTCCGCGTCGTCTTCGTCGGCCATGTCGCGGCTCGACCGCGACAGCGCGCGCGGCGGAGCGCTCGTCGATGTTTGGGGGTAGGGCATCGCCATTTCGGCCGCCTTGCTGACCGCGCGGTCAACGAGGGAAGCTGCGTTAGCTTGGCGCCCCGGGGGCGGCGCAGCCGCGCGCGGGGGCGGGGCGGCCGGGGCGGGCGCGCTTCGTGCGGGCGGTCCCGCCCGCGATTCCTCGAACGACCGCTCGAGGTCGGCAAGGGCCGCTTCGAACTGGGCGCGCCGCGTGGCATCGGGGCCCCCGTGCGGCGCATCGGCCCCGTCGGGCACCTCCGCCGGCCCGTCAAGGTCGATCTCCCCAGGCTCGCCGCGGTGTGCGAGGAATTTGGCGACCTCCTTTTGCGGTTTCGAGTCTTTGACGCGAGCGCCCTCTTGCAGCGAGGCGCGGTAGGGCGCCTGCGACGTGGCCACCACGCCGGCCCCCTTGGGCTTTCCAATGATGGTCCAGGCCGGAGCGCCGGGCTGCGCGCCCCGCTGCTCGATCTGCATTTTCGGGATCTTCGCCGCTGCAAAAATTCCTGGATTGTAATAGCGGTCCCACTCGGCGGCGTAGAATTCGCGACGCGGCTTCGGCCGCTCGCCGGGTTCCGGCATTTCGACGGCGCGCGTGCGCCGCGCGCCCGTGGGCGCAGGCGGCGGCGCCTCGACCTTAGGCTCCGGGGCCGACATTTTCGGCGGCGCCATCCGGGAGAGGATCTGCTCCTGCTCGGCGCTGATCTTCAGTCCCGGGAGCAGGTCGGCCTTTGCCATGGGCTGCACGGGGCCCTTGGTGGGGCGCAGTTTCAGCCCGCCCTCGTCGTCGCCCTCCATCGCCATGGTCGGGGAGGGGCGCGGTGGAAGCGGCATCTTGAACGGGTTGCCGACCGCCGCGGCGACCTCCTGCCCGGAAACGATGGCCGAGGCGGCGCGCGCGCGGGTTTCCACGGCCGCAGAGAGGAAATCCGTCGCCCGCGGGCGGACGGTCGAGGGGGAGTCGGGCTCCTCGTCAGCCAGCGATTGCACCCCGCTTGGCAAGGGCCAAGGGCGGTAGATAAAACGAGCGATCGTGACCGCCGCGCGCTTCCTCGCGCTATTTTGGAATCGATGCCAGGCCGGCGAGGCCCTTCACCAGGTAGATGAGTCCGAAGATGATGGGCCCGTAGAACAGGAAGTAGGAGCGGCCGCCCACAGCCATGCTTCCGAACGTGATGAGGAGGCCGAGCGCGAGGAGCACGCCGCCGGCCGCGACCTCCTGCGATGCCTTCGCGCGCCGCGCGTGGTTGGCCCCGGCGAACTGCGCCCCTGGCCTGGCGTAGGCGGCCGTGGGGTACCCCGGGTAGGTCGTCCCGTAGGCGACCTGCCCCGGGTAGGGCGCGCCGTACGGGGCCTGCCCTTGTTGGTACGCCGGACCGGGAGCAGGGCCGTAGAGGGGCGCGTTGCAATTGGGGCACGAAGCGACTCCGTGGCGCACGGGGGAGCCGCAGCGGGGGCAGGGGAACGTGCCGGGAGGTTGCACCGCGGGGGCGGCCATGGCTTGGGGATTGTAGGACATTTGGGGGCTCTCCTTTCGTCCCGAAAAAGGCACCCAATGGGGATGAAGCTAGCGGAAGGGCGGGGTCAACCCCGGGAAAGCTTCAGCGCAGGAAGGACGGGCCTAGCTTCCCCTGGAGGCGGGGTCGCTGGCGGGCTCCTGGCCCCGCGGGGGGATGAGCGCGGCCAGCGCCTCTTTCCGGCGGGCCAAGTGCTCCGCAATTGCGCGGGCGGGGTCGTCGATCCGGAGGAGGCCCGGGAGGCGGTTTGAAAACTGACCCGCCCGGTAGTCGAGGATCGCCGCGGCGCCGATGTCCGTCGGCCCGCGGATCGCCCGGCCGGCCGCTTGGGCGAGCTTGCGGGCCGTCGGCACCTCGACTGCATACTCCCAACCGCGGCCGAACTTCGCCTCGAAGAATTCGACGAGCGCCTTCGTCCGAGCCGTCGGCTTGGGGTAGGGGATCCCCGCCACCACCACGACCTCGAGCGCTTCGTCGGGGAAGTCGATCCCCTCGGAGAGCCTGCCGCCGATGACCGCAAGCAGCACCCGGCCAACGCGCGCCTCGGTGGCCTGCCCGCGCGGCCGCTTAAACCGGTCGAGCATGGCCATCAGCTCCTCCTGGGGCATCCCCGGCTCCTCGATGAAGGTCATGCGGTGGCGCTCGAAGAGGGGCCCCGCCCACTGGGCAAACGCCGCAAGCGCGCGGAACGATGGGAAAAACACGACGGTGTTCCGGTCAACCGCGCGCAGCACCGACGCGGCCTCCTCGAAGAGGCGCCGCTCCATCGTGGGGTCGACGCGCATGGCTTCATGGCGCGAGGTGACCTTGGGGGAATAAACGGAAAGCCGGTTCTCGGGCGGGTACGGGCACGGGACCTCGAGGAGTTCGGTGTCCTCAGGCAAACCAATCTGGTCGCGGTAGGCCGTGAGGGGGGCGAGCGTCCCCGACATGTGCACGGTCGCGGCACAGTCCAGGAGCGGGGCGCTTGCGACCGCCGGGTCCAGGCAGTAGAGCTCGACCGCCGGGCGCCGGTCACGCTCGGCCCATGGGTCGGGGGTCGAGACGAGCCGTGCGTGCGTTTCGACATCCGAGGCGAACCACGCGGAAATGAACATCCCCGCGGCGCGAAGGTGCGAGCGCGGGACCTTGCGCTCTTTCTGCTTCACCGTGCGCACCTGCTCGCCGAACATTTCGAGCGTCTTGGCCATCAGGTTGAGCCGCGTTGATGTCATCTGGAACGACGCCATAAGCTCGGCCTCGAACGCGCCGGGCGGGACGAGGCCGTCCTCGTCGATGATGTACGACTCGGCCATGGCGCGAACGGCTCCCTGGATTTTCGCCAGGGCCTCGGAGGCGGAGACTCCCGGGACCACCTCGGGGTCGCCCACAATCGGGCATTCGGCCTTTGCGGCCTCGATGGAATCGACCGAAAGGCGCGCGGATGCAACCTCGCGTGCGTAGTCGGGCAAGTTGTGCGCTTCGTCGACGATCACGATGGTGTCGGCAAGGCTCGCGCCCATCCACTCGAGGAGACGCCTGCGGATGAAGGGGTTGAAGAAGTAGACGTAGGGAGCGCAGACGACCTGCGCGTCGCGAAGCAGGAGCTTGTTGGCCTCGTACGCGCACAGAGAACGCTCGAGGGCGTACTCGGAGAATTCCTCGAAGGTGGGGAGCGTGGCTTTCGAGTGGGCCTCGAGCTCGGGCTTTGGAAAGTTGATGAGCCCGCGGTAAAAGCGGCAGCCGCCCGGGAAGTGGCTCAGGGCGGTCGTGGCCCGCTTGCGGTCGGCGCACAGGCGCCCGTGTTCCTCGGTGTCGCAGGCGGCAAGCTCGGCGTCCTCCTCGGTGAGGAAGCACGAGCGGACGCGGCCCTGGATCGCGACGCCGAAGGTGGGGCGCACCCTCGCGATCTGCCGCAGCTCCACCATCACCTGGCGCTGTTGGGAGCGTGTCCGCGTGAGGAAGAGGACGCGCCGATTGCGCCCGTCGCGGCACCGGTCGGCGCCATCCAGCACGCCGGCAAGCGCGGCGACGGTCTTCCCCGTGCCCGTGGCAGACTCAAGCACGAGGTGGGACCCCGCCGCGACCGCGAGCGCGGCGGCCTCCACAATCCGATCCTGGCCGGGCCGAGGAGCGTAGGGGAGGGGCGCCATTGAGTGCCAGAGGCCCGTAGACCCCTTATGAACGGGAACGGGGGGTCAGCGGACACGGGGCCTTTTTCGCTGTTCCGGGCCACACTATCATGAATGGTTTCCATGCCTGGAAACGTGCGTGGACGGCAAGGAATCCGTCGAGGCGAATCCCTGGCGCGGCGGAACGTCGCGGGGCCCGGGAATAACGAAATGTAGGATGAGGAGCGGTCGCGGGTCCTGAACAAAAAAATAACGAGCGGGCGGCGTGACAATATCGTGGCTACTTTTTTTTTCGTTCTTGTCAAGTTTTTCGCAGTTCGGATGCGTGTGATAATAAAAGGTGCACCAGGTGTAGGCATTCCGAAGTCTTGATATGCGCCGGGTCGTTCCAAGGCGCAACCTTTCCTGGGGGGGTTTTGTGAACCGAGCTATGCGCATGTTGGCCTACATAGTATTGTTGGGAACGTTGCTTGTATTGTCCAACTCCGCGATCGCGGCGCCCACGCCCAATGCGGGCGGCAGCCGCACGGTGGACGAGGACGCGGCGAACACCTACGCCGGGACGGACGCGTCGGGTGAAGGGGCCACGTTTGGATGGGTGTTTGATGGCGCGGTTGTGGACGGGATCAGCGTTTCGTTCACCTTTGCGACTCCTGGCGCCTACAGCGTCAGCTTCTGGGCCGACGACGGGCTCGGCAACAATGTCACCGACACGATCACGGTGACGGTCAACGACCTCACCGCCCCCACGGGGTCGGGCACCGTCCCCTCAAGCAACAATGAGGATTCGGCGGTTTCGTTTTCGTCGGCCGCTATCAGCGACAATGACCCCAACTTTGCTTCGACCCGGCGGGACTACTGGACGTTCACGGACGGCACTGCCAAAAACCTGAGCGGGACGGCGCCGAGCTACACGTTCAACACCCCCGGCACGTACGCAATCACGCTCACGGTCATGGACGCCGCAGGCAACATGCGCACCCAGGCTTTCTCGATCAACATCCTCGACATCACCGCGCCCACGGCCAATGCTGGAAGCGCACAGACCGTCAACGAAGACACGGTCGTGACGTTCAACGGCGGCGCCTCTACGGACAACGACCCGAACTTCGGGACGAACGGGCGGTACTACTGGACCTTCAGTGACCAAGGCACGGCTCGGTCCCTCACGGGCAAAACCACCACCTACACCTTCGCGACCCCGGGAACCTACACGGTCACGCTGCTCGTCCTTGACCAGGCAGGCAACTTCGCCTCGGCGCAAGTGGTCATCACGGTCAAAGACGTCACGGCCCCCGTCGCTGTAATCACGGGCGGCAGCCCGCAGTCGTTCAATGAGGACATCTCGAAGACGCTCGACGCATCGTCCTCGACGGACAACGACCCCGCGTTTGGCAGCACGGGCAATTACACCTGGACCTTCACCGACGGCGTGGCGCGCACGCTCTACGGAAAGACGACGACCTACACCTTCGCGACCCCCGGAACTTTCACGATCACGCTCACCGTGAAGGACGCGGCCGCAAACAGCGCCACGGCCACCTCGACCTTCACGGTCCTCGATGTGACAGCCCCGGCAGCGAGCTGGACAATCTCGACGGGGCTTACCTTCAATGAGGACGCGGCCCAGACGCTCGACGCCACGGCGTCGACCGACAACGTCGGGGTTGTCTCGTATGCGTGGGCGATCTCCGACACGAGCGGGACGGTCGCGCGCACGGGCTCCACGACCTCGTACACCTGGGCCACGCCCGGGACCTACAGTGTCTCGCTCACGGTCACGGACGGCGCGGGCCTCACGAACGTCAAGACCGCGAGCGTCACGGTCAAGGACATCACCGCGCCCACCGGCTCCGGCAGCGTGCCGTCCACCGCGAACGAAGACGTTTCCGTCGCATTTAGCGCCGCGAGCGTCACGGACAATGACCTGACCTTCGCGAGCAACCGCCGCGACTTCTGGACGTTCACGGACGGCACCGCCAAGAACCTCAGCGGATCCTCCCAAGCCTACATCTTCGCGACGCCGGGCACTTTCACCATTACCCTGCTGACGATGGACTTGGCCGGCAACCGGTTCACGGCCTCGTTCACCCTCACGATCGCCGACGTTACGCCCCCGGTCCCGACGATCGGCGCGACCTCCCTGGCGCAAAGCCGCCAGGTGTTCTCGAGCATGACCCACAGCGGGACCGCCACGGACAACGTCGCGGTCAGCACCTACGGGTGGGCGTTCACCGAGAACGCGGTCTCGCAGAACATTACGGGTCAGAACGTGACGCGGACGTGGAGCTACACGAGCACCTACACGATCACGTACTGGGCCCGCGACGCGGCCGGTAATGTCGGGATCACCACAACCACCTTCACCGTCACGCCCGACATCACGCTCCCCGCGGTCACCCTCACCGCCGGGCCGACCATCGGCGACGACCAGACGGCCGTGACCTACACCGCCACGGTCTCGGACAACAACCCCGCCTGCACGACCACCTGCACCTACCAGTGGCAGGTCGACGCGGTCACCATCACGAGCGGCACCGTTGCCGCGGGCACCATCTCCTTCACGGCAACGCTCACCGCCGGCCGCCACACGGTCACGGCGCGCGTGACCGACCCCGCCTCCAATGTCGGCTCCGCCTCCCGGGTCATCGATGTTGACCAGCTTATCATGGTAGACACGACCTGGAACGGCGTAACCGTCCAGCTCAACAACAACATCCGCGTCGTCAACGGCGCGTCGTTCTCCATCATCAACTCGACCGTCCAGAACTCGACAAACGCGCTCACGTACCGCATCAGCGTGCCCAACGGCCGGCTTGTGATCGAAGGGTCGACCTTCGTGGCGACCTCGCCCACGGTCGGCTTCATCATCAACGCCGTGCGGCAGGCGCTCCCGTCGGCCACGACCGTGCTGATCAACTCGTCCACGATCGGCGGGCTGTATGACTGGATCACCGTCTTGAACGGCACCCTGTCGATCCGCGACTCGACCATCCAAGATGTGCGCGGGGCAAACCTCGGGGCCATCTACACGGTCAACTCGTACACGTACCTCACGAACGTGGTGCTCAACGCGAACACCATCACCACGACCAACGGCATCCGCGCCGAGTGGGACAGCTTCGTGACGGTGCTGCTCCAGCGCGAGATCATCCTGCAGAAC
>JBGPJF010000023.1:0-32265 GCA_041485285.1 Thermoplasmata archaeon
CCCCGGGCACGCGTCGGCCCAAACCACCCCCCCCGCAAACGGCGACTGGGTCATCACGGACCAAACCGCCCTCAGCTCCCAGACCGTCCAGATCAACGGGAACGTCATCGTCGAGAGCGGCGGGTCGCTCTCGCTCACGAGCGTTTCGCTGCGCATCGGGAGCACGTACCCCGGCGAGTTTGCCATCGTCATCAAGAATGGCGGGAATTTCACCGTTTCCGGCGGCTCCATCCTCGCGGTCACCGCCGCCAACACCTACCGCTTCGAGATCTTTGGGTGGGCATCCCTGGACAACGTCCAGCCCGTCCGCGACATGTGGGGTTCGAGGAGCCAGGACAAATTCGGGATCCAGATCTACAACGGCAATGTGTCGATCACCAACTCGACGGTCACCGCGGGCGAGCGCGGGAACATCCTCGTCTCGGCAAACGGCGGCCACCCCCTCATCGCGAACAATTTCGTCACGAGCGCGCGCTACGTCGAACAGAACAACCAGACGTTCTGCGGCGGCGCTTACGTCCTGTTCAACGCCATCGGCATCATGGTCATCAACAACAGCGCCCCCACCATCCAGTACAACCAGATCCGCGACAACGGCGCGGTGGGGTCGTTTGCCGACCCGTGGCAGCAGTACTACGACCAGTACTATTCGCAGTGCAGCTCGGGCTACTATTACCTCTACGAATTCGTGCTGGGCTACGGCATCTTTGTCTCCAGCGGCAGCCCGGAGATTACGCAGAACTATGTGGGGCTCAACTCCGCGGTACCCGGGGGCTCTAGCTCGCGCATCTACAACGGGACCTACGTCTACACCTACCGCTACGCTGAAGACTGGCGCACGAACGATGTCGGCGCGGGCATCCGGCTCTCGGGCGGCGGCCGGGGCAACGTCTCCGACAACTGGATCGACCGCAACGCGGGCGGCGGCGTCTACGGCGACGGCAGCCTCGCGCACTTCGAGCACAACCTCATCTCCAACCACACGGCCGGCCCGGGGGTTGCCGTCGGCGGCGGCCTCGTCGCGTCAAACCTGACCTTCCGAAGCAACCAGGTCGGCATATCGCTCGTCGGCACCGGCACCGGGATCTTCGAGCGCATCGACTTCGGCACCTCGCTCAACGGCATCGCCATCTACGCGGACTCGGGCTCCTCGGGCGTCCTCAACATCTACAACTCGACCCTGGTGGGCTTCAACAGTTCGCAGGCCGTGACCTTCCAGAGCTACCAGGGCGCCACCATCAGCCTTTACAACGTGACCGTCGACCAGAGCCAGATCAGCGCCACCTGGGGGGTGGGCCAGATCAACGTCTTCTGGTCGCTCGTGATGACGGTGCAGTGGCCGAACGGCGCGCCGGCCTCCGCCGCCTTTGCGATCCTCACGAACCAATCGGACGGCGTCCTCTACGCTGACCGCGTTGACGACAACGGCCGGTCGCCGTATGTGTGGATCGCGGGCATCCGCAAGATCCTCTCCTGGAGCGGCTCGACCGACGAGACGAGCAACAGCGACCTCTCCGTGCGCGTGTACGCCAACGGCACCATCTCCGACCCCTTCGACTTCCACTTCAACCGGTCGATGTCCATTAACCTGACCATCACCGACCCAATCCCGCCCTCCCTCAACGTGTTCTTCCCGATTGACGGGCAGGGGTTCACGACCGGCCACATCCGCGCCACGGGCAACGCCTTCGATGTGGGCTCCGGCATGGACCGCGTCTCGGCCTCGTCCGACGGCGGAGCGACCTGGTTCAACTCCACCGAGCCGCTTCCAGGGTGGGGCATCGACTTCGACCTTACCGACGGCACCTTTGACCTCGTCGTCCGCGCCACCGACCAGAGCGGCACTTTCACGGAAATCACGGTCACCGGCATCCGCATCGACACCGTCGCGCCCCACATCGTCATCCTGCAGCCGTCGCTGCCCACGAGCGGCCCCCTCATCTCGTACACCACCTTCACCGCGGTAGTCCTTCGCGGCACCGTCGCCGACGACACGCGCCTCACGCTGAACGGCGACAACCTCTCCGTGCAGGGCGGCACGTTCTCGAAGCAGCTCATCCTCAACGAAGGGCCGAACTACTTCGCGCTGAAGGGCGTCGACGGCGTGGGCAACAGCGACGAAATCACCTTCATCCTCGTCTCCGACATCACCAAGCCGGCGCTGTTTGTGAGCTCGCCGGCCGACCTCTTCTCGACGAACCGCTCCGTCATCACCGTCGCGGGCGTCACCGAGACCGACGTGGCCCTGACGCTCAACGACCGCACGATCCGCACCACCGGCGGCGTGTTCTCCGAGCCCTACTCGCTCTCGGAGGGCACGAACACGCTGCGCATCGTCGCCCTCGACCGGGCCGGCAACAACAACACGATCACCCGCACGGTCTTCTTCGACACCGTGGCGCCGGACATCACGCTCACCTCGCCGACCCCCAACATGCTGACGGCCGTGAGCGACCTCACCGTGGCCGGCTCCGTCGAGAACGCGATCCTCACGGTGTACGTGAACGGGGCGCCGGTGCCCACCGTGCACGGCGTGTTCTCCAAATTCGTCCGCCTCGACGAGGGGCGCAACGTCATCGTGGTCACCGCCTGGGACCTTGCCGGGAACCCCGCGACGGCCTCCGCGGTGGTCACGCTCGACTCGACGCCGCCGGACCTGACGCTCACCGCGCCGGCGGAAGGCGCCCTCGTCAACACGCCGACGGTGACCGTCCGCGGAGCCTTCGCCAACGCGACGGCCATCACGGTGAACGGGGTCGCCCTCGAGGACCTCACGGGCGACTTCGAGGCGACCGTAGCCCTCGTCGAGGGGCAAAATGAGATCGTTGTCGTTGTGACCGACCTCGCCGGCAACCACGCGACGGCGCGCGTCCATGTCAACCGCGACTCGCAGCCGCCGCTCCTCATCGTCGACCTGCCCCAGACGCCGCAGCACACGATGGAGAACGTCGTCACCGTCACGGGCCGCACCGAGGGCGCCACCGAGCTGCGCGCCAACGGTGAGCTCATCGCGACGGGCCCCGACGGCCGCTTCTCCGTCACCGTGACGCTCGGGATAGGCGAAAACCGCCTCACCTTCACGGCGGTGGACCTCGCAGGCAACGAGGTAACCGTGCTTAGTGCCGTCGTGCGTGACCAGGTGCCGGCGGTGGCGCAGGGCCTCTTCGGCCTCGGCGACCTCCAGTATGTCCTCCTGCCCCTCGTGCTCATTGCAGGCGTCGGAAGCACCGTCCTCGTGCTGCGCCGCCCCCGCAAGGGCGCCGACGACTGAAGGCCGTAGAGGCCACGGCGCGCCATCACGGCGCAAACAATCGGCTGGTTCCGTAAGGTTAAATACGGCCGCTCCCCGTGCGCGCAAGGACGGGGAACGGATGCGATTTAGGTATCTGGCTGTCCCGTCGTTGTTGGGCATTCTCGCCCTCCTCGTTTTCATCCTGCCGGGCGCCACCGCCACCGACTACTACGTCCCGGGCGACCTCGTGGTCTCGGTCGATGAAACCCGCAATAACGACACCATCGATATCGTCGGGAGCGTCATCATCCAGACGGGGGTCGCCGTCTCCTGGGCCGACGTCCAGGTGAATTTCAACTCCACGGCCGCCACCTCCCACGGCTTCTACATCGACGGGGCGGCTCAATTCCTGCGCGTAAACATTACGGCTCTCACCAACACGACGCGCTGGTGGTTCCGGATCAACGGCACGGGGGCCCTCTCGGCCCAACAGTGCGACTTCGGCTGGATGAACGGCACCGGCGCCGACCCGGGCTCGGGCGGCACGGCCGCGACCTCGAACTTCGGGTCCCTTGTCGGGGGCGTCCAAATCTACTCCTCGACCGTCTACATCGGGAACTCGTCGATCCACGACGGGCTTGGGACGAACGTTTACATCCAGAACGCGGCGCCGCGCATCGACCGCACGCACATCTTCGACGCCAACTACCTGCTCTACGAGTACGCGACCTCCTACTCGGCCCCCCGCCAGACCAGCGACTACCGGGCCGTCGCCGTCTGCGTGATGCTCGCATCGGGCGCCGCCGACCTCGACCGGGACCGGATTGAGCGCTGTGGGTCGTGGGCGTCGGCCAATGCCACGGACCTGGGCTCTTCGGGCGCGACGGCAGCCACCTCGAACCTGAGGCTCGTGGGCGCGGGCGTCGTCAGCCTGTCGGGCACCCATTCCCTGCGCCTCCTTGAAATCCAAAACATCACCACCGTGACGCCCGCTACCCGCACCTTCAACCTCGGCCCCGTCGCCGTCACGCACAACCTCATCAAGATCGCGTCATGGGGCGAGCTTTTCAAGAACACCGCGAGCGCCGTCGTGGGCGGCGGCTACCTCGCAAGCGCCGACGTGGGGATGGAGATCTACCAGGACCCGACCTACGCTGCCGGCGCCGCGAACTACGACATCTACGCGCTCACGATCAACGGCTCGTACTGGAGTGGGATCGTCGCTTCCTTCACCGGCCACGCGGCCGGCGTGACGCTCTCGGTGGACTCCTGCACCTTTGCAAGCGGCGGGACGGTCGCCGCGGTCGCCGTGCGCTTCGCGTCGCTTTCGGCGGCGCACTCCGCCAGCATCACCGCGCTGTCCATCGACCTTAACACGGCCGCGGCCACCGGCATCTCCGTCGACGACGTGGCCTCGAGCGGCAAGCCCACGATCACCGTGTCGTCAAACAGCGTCACGCACGCGCGGGCCCCCGTTTCGATCGGGCTGCAGTTGCTCACCGGCGGCGCCTCCGTAACGGCCAACTCCAACAACATGGACAATACCGCAGGCGCTTCGAACGGCAGCGCCACCCCCTCGACCCGCGGCGGGATCGACATCCGGTGGGTGTCGCTTTCCGGCGGCGCGCTTGCCGTCACCGCCGACAACAACAAGGTGTACAACCAGACCTGGCAGGCCCTCACGAATGACGGGATCACGCTCTATTCGTCGGCCACCTCGAACCTGCAGACCTCCATCGCAATCCGCAACAACGACGTGTCGAATGTCACCGACGGCATCTGGATCTACGAGAACAACGGCGGCAGCGCGATGAACGGCGTTTACAACATCACGGGCAACACCGTAGAGGTCGCAAACACGTACGGCATCCGGGTCGACGCCAACTCCAACGCGGGGAGCCTCGACCCCGCCTTCGACAAGAACACGATCGACCGCGCCCAGAGCTACGCCCTCTTCTGGACGGTGAGCTCCGCGATCGTGGCGCAGCGGACCTTTGGGAACAACACCGTCTACGGCACGGGGACCTCGCGCTGCTGCGGGATGTCCTTCCAGTACGGGGTCGTCACGAAGTGGCCGCTCATCATCGCCGACTCGCTCGTGTTCAACACAAGTTACGGCCTGATGTTCTCGCAGATCATCGCGAACATCTACCGCACGGATGTCACGGGCAACAACAACGGCACGCAGTGCCAAGACTGCGTCGCCCACTTCTACGAGTCGCAGATCTACTCGCTCTCGGCCCAAGTGAGCGGCGCGCAGGCCGAAGTCATATCGTACCTGCGCTTCGGCAGCCCGCGCGTGCAGTGGCAGGGGGATGGAGGGATCCTGATCCACGGGACGAACCTCCAAATGGACTGGGTCGGCCCCGGCGGAATCCAGCGGCTTGCAATCATGCCGATCGACGCCGCCGGGCAAGTCGCCAACCGCACGCTGGCAGCGTGGAAAAAAACCCAGACCCTCGGCGACATCTACTCGCCCCTCGTCCCCTCGATCCGGGTCGGCCTGGACGACATCACGGGGAATTCCCTGGCGTTCGTGACGTCCTTCTGGGGGAACATCACAATCATCGACGGGGGCTACCCCGTGCTCTCGGTGACGACGCCTCAAGCCGGTGCGCAGCTTCGCGTGCGCAGCGCGACGGTGAAGGGTCTCGTGACCGACCTGCTGACCGGCGTGGAGATGGTCCAGGTGGCCATCGACGGGATCAACTTCACCAACGTGACCAAGCTCGACCGGAACCTCAGCACCTGGGAGACGGTCGTCACCTTCCCGGCCGACGGCGTGTACACGATCGGCGTCAAAGCGTGGGACCAGGCGCGCTGGGCGATCACCTTCGGCGACTACTCCTCCGGGTTCCTCCTCATCAATATCACCGGGGTCGTCATCGACACGCAGGCGCCTCGCCTCCAAATCACCGACCCCGCGATCGACCTGACGACACGGCTCACATCGTATGTTGTCCATGGGATCGTCAATGACACCAATACCATCGACACGTTCCAATTCTCGTTCAAGGGGCAGAACCTCCCCATCCTCCCCGACATGTTCGGGAACTTCCAGGGCGTGGTGTCAAACCTTTCCGAGGGCCCGAACCTCATCACGGTGCTCGCCACCGACCGGGCGGGCAACACCAACGTCACGACGCGGACGATCGTACTGGACACCGTGCCGCCCCACCTCAATGTCTTCCAGCCCCTCAACAGCTCCTTCACGAACCGCCCCTCTGTCGACATCAATGGGGAGGTCGAGCAGGGCGTGAGGCTCACGATCAACGACCTCGACGCGACGTTCCCCTACGCTGCCACGCTCAAAACGGGCTTGAACAAGATTTGGATCAACGCGACCGACCGCGGGAACAACACCGAGTCCTATCAGCTCTGGGTAACGCTCGACAAGACCTCGCCCATCATCACCTTCACCTCCCCATCGCGGTTCCCCTTCTACACGCGCGACCCCCACGTCACGATCCAGGGCAGCTCGAACGAGGCGCTTGCCACCTTGGTGGTCAACGGCGTCACCTACCCGCTCGTGGGCAACGCCCCCACTTCCTTCTCCTTCGAACTCTACCTTGAGGACGGCCAGTGGACGGTGCTCGTCCACGTGACCGACCTTGCCAACAACACGGAAGAGAAGAACGCCTCGCCCCTGGTCGTGGACACGCAGCCGCCGTCGCTGCGCATCGACTCGCCCTCCGACAAGTCCGTCACGCCCGCCCGCGGCCTCTCGTTCAGGGGCCGCACCGACCCGAACGCCTTCCTCAATGTCACGAAAGACCTCGTGGACACGCCGTGGGACATCAACCCGGTGACCGGGGAATTCACCTACACGGACACCCGCGTCTCCGACGGCGTGTTCCAGTACGTCTTCAGGGCTACCGACGCGGTGGGAAATGTGCGCTCCATCACGATGACGATCACCGTGGACACCACGAAGCCCGCCCTGGAAGTCCTCTCGCCTCCCGCGACGTACCGCACCGAGGAGGCCATTGTGAACTTCCACGGCACGGTGGCCGCGGGGTCGTTGCTCACGATGACCGTCGACTCGACCGATGATTCGCTTGACCAAGAAAGCGTCCCGGTGGCCATCGCGTGCCCCGAGCCGGTGGGCTCCGACTGCCGCTACAACTTCGACCTGATGATGTCCGAGGGCCAGACCCAGATCAAGCTCGTCGCCACCGACCAGGCAGGCAACCTCCAGGCCCGCGATGTCTTCGTCCAGCGCACCGTCGAAGCGGTCGCGCCGCCGCCCCAAAACGCGCCGTACCTTGCGATCATCGGCGTGGTTATCGGGCTGGCGACCCTTCCGATCTGGATCTCGCGCTACCGGTCGAAGGCCGACACCGACGAGCCGGGTCTTCTCAAGAAGAAGGAGGCCCCCGCACGGTCGATGATGCCCGCGCCTGCCCGGCAGCCCGAGGTCATTGTGCAGGACGAGCCCCATGACATGTACGCGCAGGACGCGATGGCGCGCCGGCCTTCGGTGCGGCCGCCCAGGGAGGGCTGAACCCATGGACGCCCGACGGTCGCAGGCATTTGCGGGCCTTGCCCTGCTTGCCCTTGGCGCGGCACTTTGCTGCGCGCTGCCTGCGGCGGCCGACGCCACGCCCGGCTTTACCGTGAGCGGGACGACGGCCTTCGAGCGCATGTCCTTGCATGTAGAGGGGGCCATCACGGTTGCCGACGGCGGCAGCCTCACGCTCGACGCCGTCGACTTGTACATCACCTCGGCCCCCGGCGCGCCGGCGGCGCTGATTGTGCAACCCGGCGGCAGCCTCACGGTGACCGACTCGACGCTGCGCTCGGACACCGCCGGCTTCCGGTTCGAAGTCTACGGTGCCGCCGATGTGCGCAGCAGCACGATCCTCGGGGTCGCCTCCGACCCTGCGCGCCCCCTTGGGCGCGCGCTTGACGGCGGCAACCGAATTGCAGGCGGAGGTGTGCTCCTTGCGGCCAACGACGTCCTCTTCCAGCAAGTGCAACTGCGCGGCGCCGTGGGCTGCGGGTTTACGATCGAAGGCGCTTCGCCTGCCCTCTTGCAAGTCGATGTCTCCCAGATCGAGTACCGCGTTGCTGGGCCCGACGGGAACGCGGCTGCGGTGTGCGTGGTCGGCGGGAGCCCCTTCATCGAGGGCCTCAGCGTTTCGGCCATCGGGACGGGCGCGCCGGGGACGCCGTCGTCGCTCCGCGCGGCCGCGGTGATCGCCGACGGTCCTAAGGTGCTAACGGTGCGCGGCCTCACGGCCATCTCGTTTGTCCCCGCACGCTCCGGGCTCGCCGCGCCGTACTCCGTGGGCATCATGGTTCAAGACCCGTCCTTCCTTGAGATCACGGGCGGTCAAATCCGGGGCGCAACGGATGGCATCATCCTGCGCGGCTACGGGAACCCCGCCTCGGGCGGATCCGTCGTGGTCAAGGAGGTCACGATCGTCGCGCTGAGCGGCGGCTTCAGCCAGACCGGCGCGTTCCTGACCGACCCAGGCATCTCGCTGGGGCCCGACACCATCGACACGTGCGGGGCCACCAACGGAATCTATGTCGAATCGCAGAATTCAGGCGTCGCCTCGACCGTCACCGTGACGGTCACCAACGTGACGACGACGAGCTGCGGCCAGTCGGGCATCAACCTGTTCAACAACGGCGCGACCGGGCCGCACTACTTCAACGTCTGGGACTCGAACACCTCGCTCTCGGGCCGGTACGGCTTCTACCTCCACGGAGCCAACATGGGGGCGGGCCTCAACGTCCAGATGGCCAACAACTCAGCCTGGCGCAACAACTGGGCCGGGTTCGTCGTCGAGACCACGTATGCAGCGACCGCGGGCGCCAAGCTCGCCTCGTGCAAGCTCGACAACAACATCGCGCAGAACAACTCGGCCATCTCAAGCACCTACAACGGCGGGTTCATCCTCACCCTTGGCGCCCCCACCACGGAGAGCTTGATCTACAATTTGAACGTCGCACGCGGCAACGGTGGCTCGGGTATTGACTACGGCCACTACATCGCGGTCGCCGTTACGCAATCGCTCACGATCGGTGGCGGCTTCTTCTCGAACCTCGTCGCCCACAGCAACGGCGAGTTCGGGATCGCGCTCGTCGGGGGCACCTCGCCGACCGGGCGCTTCGACAAGGCGCGCATCCGCGACTCGGTCATCATCAACCACAGCACCGCCGGCCTCTACGGGTACTACGGCCGCATCGAAATCTGGAACTCCACCATGTCGAACCAGCTCGAGTTCCAGGGCGTGTTCACCGCCTTTTTCGCCATGGGCACGGAACACGCGCGCACGCGCGGCACGACCACGGGGCCGTACAAGATCATCTCGTACAAGCAGATCTGCATGCACGGCACGTGGCAGAACGGCGCGCCCCTCTACCTCATCCCCCTCACCTTCATCAACGGCAACAACAGCGCCGCGGCCATGTACAGCGATGTGTCGGTCGACCCGCCGGTGGCAGCGGCAGGACGCCAGACCGACGCGAACGGCAACTGGTCGGGCTGGGCGCTCGACTGGACCTTCGACCCGCAGGCGCCCGCCTCGCAGCAGACCATCGACCTCGCCCCGCTCACCATCGCCGTCCAGGTGTTCCAGGATTCGGCCAAGGCGGGGCCCTTCGACATGATCACGAACATCTGCGGGCCGATCCAATTCGTGGACCTGACCCCGCCGGACATCTTCGTCGACACGCCCATCGAGGACGCGACCTACACGACCTCGAACCTCAGCGTCTCGGGCAACGTGAATGACGGCCTCTCGGGCCTTGCGGGCCTGCAGGTGTCGCTCGACGGCTCGCTCTGGGTGAACCTGACGGTTGCGCCCGGCCTCTTCAGCTACAAGTTCGCAAACCTCTCCGACGGCACCTATGATGTCCACATCCGCGCGTGGGACAAGGCCAACGACGGCCTCGACCCGCGCAACGAGTCCCACGTGATCATTTTCCGCGTCACCATCGACACGATCGCGCCGACGCTCACGCTCCAGCAGCCCGAGGGGGCGCAGGACGGGTCGGTGATCTGGACGTCCAGCACCACCATTTTCTTCCGCGGCACCGTCGACCTCTCGGTCGTTTACCTCTACATCAATGGCCAGCCGGTCCCCATCACCGGGACGGCGTTCATCTTCCCCGGCGACCTGCCAAACGAGGGCCCCCAGACCTTCCTGTTCCTCGCCATCGACGCGGCGGGCAACGCCAAGACGATCAAGGTAACGGTCATCCTCGACCGCGTGGCCCCCACGCTCATCATCACGAAGCCCGCGCAGCGCGGCGATGTCTACGTGAACACCCACCTGCTCGAAGTCGAAGGGATCACCGACGCCAATGTGGTCGTCAAGATCAACGGCGTGAACGCGACCATCGTGGGAACGACCTTCCACCTGGATGTCGACCTCGTCGAGGGGCGCAACGTGTTGAACATCACGGCCGAAGACGCGGCGAAAAACCCGGCTTCGCGCCAGCTCATCGTCTACTCGGACACCATTGCCCCGCGGCTCAGCCTGACCTCACACACCGACGGGATGTACATGAACACCTCGCGGGCCGAGCTTGTCGGCGACCTTTCAGAGACGGTGGCGCTGTTCGAGGTCAACCTGCGCATCTTCAGCGTGCCGGGCCTCGCCTTCGACGCGCTGCTCGGGCTCGCGGAAGGCGCAAACCGCCTCTCGATCAACGCGACGGACCGCGCCGGGAATGTGGGCCACCTGGAGATCCGCGTCACGGTCGACACGATCGCGCCGGAGATCACCGTGATTGCGCTGCCCGACTTCCTCGTGCGCAACGGCGCGGTGCTCAACATCGTGGGGCAGGTCTCCGAGAACTCGACGGTGAGGGTGAAGGGCACCCAGGTCGATGTCGTCGACCTGCAGTTCGACACTTCGGTCAACCTCCTCGAAGGGACAAACACGATCGAATTCACGGCGACCGACTTGGCCGGGAACAAGGGGACGCTTGTGCGGCGGGTCATCCTGGACACGACGCAGCCGACCCTCACCATCACCGAGCCTGGCGCCGGCGAGGTCGTACATTCGAGCGCCGTCCACATCGTCGGGACTTCGGAGCCCGGCGCGCTTCTCGAGGTGGGGGGCCAGCTGGTGCTCGCCGATGCCACGGGCAAATTTTCGGCGTGGGTGAACCTCGACCACGCGGGGGCAAACGCCATCCAAGTCACGGTCACCGACGCAGCGGGCAACAGCCTGCAGGACAGCTACACCGTGAACTACGCCGCCCTTGCCGTCGACACGGGCGCCGACCTCCAGCTCGGCTTCATCCTTCTTGCAGCCCTGGGGGCGGCGCTTGCGGTTGCATCGATGTTCCTTGCCCGGCGCAAGGTCGACACGGAGGTCGAGGACGCGCAGTCGCGCAAGCAGCAAGCCCAGGCCGACGACCAAGGGACGCCCGGCTACACCGAGCAGCAGCAGCCTGACCCGGGCTACTACGCGGCCCCACCCGAGGCGCCCCCCGCAGACTACCAAGCCCCGGCCGGGTACGAGCCGCAGCAGGGCTACGATGCGCAGCCGGGCTACGCGCAGGGTGGCCCCGAGCCCTCGACGGACACGCAGGTCTACCCCGACGCGGCTCCGGCTCCGCCGCCGCCGCGGCCGCCCCGGCCGCCGCGCCCGCCCTCGAACTGAAGGGGCCCTTAGGTCGCCCCGGGCGAGGCATGTGCCTCTGCGAAGTCCTCCCAGGTGCCGGTGAAGCGCAGGGAAGAGCCCGGCAAGTCAACCTGCGGCCGGCTTGTCTCGCGCCGCGCGAGGCTGGCGTCCGGGGGGATGGTGCGGCCGCGCAACGACCCCACGCCCCACTCCACTTCGTCGGACACCCACCCGCGGGCGTTTGCAAGGCGTACGCGGTCGTTGTCGTCGTTCAACGCGAGCGTGAGCGTAGGCACGTCGCTTGCCACACCAAACCGCAAGAAGAACGGGAGCGCGGAGCGGGCGATGACCAGCGTCCGCCCGGCCCCAATGCGCGTGCCGTCCGGCAGGCGGAAGGCGTGGCCGCCGTCGTCGGTGAGCGTCCACCCCGTCAGGTCCTCCTCGACGAACCCGGGGTTGTACAGTTCGATGAACTCGAGGTCTTCGTCATCGCCCACAGGCGCCGGCATCACCTCGGAGATGAGCACCCGCGGGCCCGCAAGCGACTCGACGCGCAGGTGCGCCGCTTCGATGCCGTCTCCGCGGTAAGCGCCGAGGAGTTTCATAGCGGCCGACTGCGCCACCATGCCCTCGAACCCGAGGGTGAATTCCGTCACCCAGTGCAGCGACCGGCGGCCGGCCGCCGAGGCGATCGCCCCGAGCGACATGAAGAGAGCCTGCTCGAAGCGGGCTCCGGGCAGTTCGCGCAGAATTCGGTCGAGGAAGGGGACGCCTGCAAATAGGCGCAAGCGCGCGGAGAACCCGACGCGCTCGTGCACAAACGTCGGCAGCCAGTCGACGGGGCTCAAGGCCGGCGGGGGCCGCGGCGCGGCCCCCGCCATCGCCGCGGCCACCAGCTGTGCGGCGGCCCCGGCCTCCGCGGCCATCACGAGCACGGGCTCCAGCACCGCGAGCGAGAATTCCACCTCAGCTGCCGCGGCGCCGAGCGCCTCGGCCCAACGGAAGCGCACGAAGAAGTCGGCGCGCAGCACAAAGCGTGACGCAAGGGCGGCGAAGGTGTCGGCGAGGCGGCCGACGAGCCGTTCGAGGAACGCGCGCGAAAGGGCCTTCGCAGACTGCAGGTCCCAGACCTCCTGGACCGTTTGATTGGCCATGCTGTCGAGGAGCGCGTCGGCAACGGCCCGCACCAGCATGCGCCATTCGGAAGCGAGGGGGACGCGGGCAAACTCGACGCGGGCTCCGGCGTCGAAGCTGATTTCGCCGCCCGACGGGGTCAAGGCGAGCGGGACGCCGCCGGGGATGAAGTCGGAGAGCGCAAGTTCGAGCGTGCCGGCCCGCCGCAGAATGCGGGGCGCCGCAAGCGAGAGGGCGAGGCCGTCGCCTTCGCGCACCCGCAGGTCAAAGCGGACAAGCCCCTCGTCGGTGCGCAGGAACGGATCGAGCGTGAGAAGTGCCAAGACGGGGGGAAGCTCGTACCTCCAGTAGACTTCGAGCGCGAGGCTCAGGGGGTCGCCCTCGAATTTGCCCCGCAGGGGATTGTCAGGGTCGAAGACCCGGCGCACGCGCACCCCGAACGTGTGGGGGCCTTCCGTGTGTTCGAGCGAAACCTGTTGCCCCACAGGGTCGGGGCGCAGCGTGAGGTTTACGCCAAGGACCGTGAAGTTCACAACGAGGGCGGCCCGCAGATCCTCGGCGAAGTAGCGCTCCATCAGTTCGAAGAGGGCCTTCGCCGCCCGCGACTGGTTGCCGTCGGCGAGCCCCTCGAAGAGGCGGAAGGCGAGTCTTGTAAGCGCGCTGGCCGCGCTCTGGGCCAAGCGCGAAGAAACCGCGTCGCCGAAGCTAAGGGCGCGCCGGTCGACCTCGCGGCGCACCGACTCGAGCCACCCCACGGTTTCGGCGAAGGGCTCCGCGCGTGAGGCCACCGATAGCGACACCTCCGCCGTTCCGTTTGCGCGCGCCAGGGCGCTTGCGCTCATGCCTGCTCTCAGGGCGATCGGGAACTCGAAGTGGGCCGGCCCTTCGAAGCGCGCCTCGACCCACCGCCCGTTTTCGAAGGCGCGGGCCCGGCTCGAGAGCGTGAAGTTCAGCGCCGCGAGGGCGACGCGGGCCAGGGCGAGGGGCCCTCCGGGTTCCCCCGGCGCCATCCGCAAGGAAAGGGACGCGCCGCGCCCCTCCAGCGACACGGCCACCCGCTGATCGGGCACGGGGTTGCGCACCGAGGAGGGCGCAAGCGACAGGAGCGCCGCCGCGGCCCGCGCGGTGGCGTTTGCCGCCGCCCATGCAAACGCCCGCGATGCGTCAAGCACCGCTCGCATCGCGTCGCCAAGCGAGAGGTTCACGAGCGCGAGCACGGCCGACACGAGGCCTTTGAAGCGGCTCAAGTCGCTTGCAAGTGCAGCCGTTGCGGCGTCCAACCAGGCGCCGCTCGTGCACGCAAGCGCGCGCAGGAGCGCGCCGGCAAGGGCCCCCTGACCCGCGGCGGCTTGCTCCAGGAACGCGCAGACCTGAGAGGCGGCCGCATCGGCGAGCGCAAGCAGGGTTTCGCTGTCACTCGGGGGTGGCGGGGCGGGAGGGGGCTCCCCGGGCGGTCCCTCCTGCCCCTGCGGCGCGCCTGCAAGTTGCAAGGAGAGCTCGCCGGCCGCCCGCGCAAGCGCGGCCGCGACGAGGCCGTCGAGAGCCGGGCCGGTCGATGAGGGCAGCGTCGCCGCGCTCGAAAGGGCGGCGCGCAGCTGGCCGGTGGCCGCCGACCGCGGGTCGTTGGCCTGCTCGAAGAGGGCGCGTTCGAGGAACGCGCGCGACCGCGGCGCCCCCGGGTCGGCAGCGGCAACATCGACCGTGACGGTGGCGGCCGCCTCCCCAACCTCGGCCACCAGCGTGCCCCCAAGGCGCAACTCAATCTCCGGGGGGAGGAGGTCGAAGTCGCCGTCCGGGAGCGAGACCGTCGCGTTTTCGAGCAGCCGCCCGACCCCGGCTTCTTCGCGCGGATAGCGCCGCTCAAGGGCCTGGAGGAGCGCATCGCCGGCCATTCGCGCGCGGACCAGGGGGTCCCCCGTCTCTTGCAGCGCGCCGCTCCAGCTGAGGTTCAGCGCCAAGGCAAGCCATGCCCGCTCGTCGTGCAGGGCCGCGTCCAGCCTGGACCTATCTTCGTTTTCCGAAATGCCCTCTCCCCACGTATCATGAATGGGGGCCTCGGCGGCCACCACGATGAGCGCCACCGCCACTGCGATCAAGCCGGCGCCGAAGCCGCCCACGCCCGCGCGTGAAAGGCCGGCCCGCCCGAATGCGGCCATGGCCGCCCCGGGGCGCGCCTGGTCGTAAGAACCTACCCTGATGACTATCGCGATTCTCTCATGCTCTCAAGGATCGGACGCACCGCCTGGCGCAGGTCGGCCCCCCGCACCAGGTGGGTCGCCGCCCGGCCCGCGGCCTCGTCGATGGGGTTGAAGGCGACGCTGAGCGCGCTCCTGTGGAAGAGGCCCGCGTCGAACACCGAATCGCCCACCGACGCTGTGGCCGCCGGGAGCACGCCCGCTTCCCGCTGGAAGGCCTCGAGAACGCCCGACTTGTCGCGCAGCGGCACATCGACGACCGCCTCGTCGGCCAACCGCCCGTCCTTGCCAAACACGACGTCGTTGGCCCGGAACCCGTCGAGCTTCGCCTCGTGCGCGACCATCGCCGCAAGCGTGGCCAGGCCCCCCGATACGATCACGCAGCGCGCCCCCGCCTCACGCAGCGCCGCCGTTGCCTCAAGCAGACCCGGCATCCGCCGGACCCCCGCCAGGATCGCCTCGAGGTCGCGCCGGCCAAACGCCGGGGCCGCGCGCCGCCATAGCGCCACGTCGCTGAGGATGAACTGGCGGTCGTCGATCGCCCCATTCAAGTACGCCGCGATCGCCGCGCGGTTGTCCGTCCCAAGCGCCCGGTGCACCGCCCCCCAGGACGAGACGGCGTCAACGAGGATGCCGTCCATGTCGAACGCGACGAGGCGGATCGCTGCGGCCGGTTTCTTCACGTCGTCCTCCCTGTCTGAGCGCACGGACAAAGCCCTCATATAACGCCTGGCCGATTTCAAGGAGCCTTCTTTCAAAGAGGCAGCAAGGGACGTGGGAACCTGGCTCCCGACAACCCGAACCCGGCTAGGAAGAAGCCGGACCGGGGCAAAGACCAGGCGGGCCACGAATTTGCCGGCGACGTCGCCTTCACCGAGCGCATCGGGCCGCCGCGGCCGGCGCCGACCACGGGCCCGGCCAGGGTCCCTCCGCGGCCGCCGCACGCGCCTGCGGCTCCTCCTGGCGTCGCGCGCTCCCCCGACCCGTCCATCGCGGGCTCGAAGTACTTCACCTCGGGGTCGCCCCCGCCTTCGGAGCCGCGCCAGATGAGCAGCATCCACCGCGAGCGCTCGAAGGACAGCGACGCGCTGGACTCGACCCTCGACGAGGACCTCGCGGAGGTCACGCGGCGCCGCGAGCGCGAGAAGGCGGCCAAAGGGCCCGACGACGCCCCGGCCGCGCCACAGGCCTCGGGTGGCGGCACGCGCAAGGAACTGGACGCCGAGGCCCGGCCGCGCGAACTTGATTTCAGCGCACCGGACATGCCGCGCCGAAGGCGCAGCTGACGGAGCCCCATTTCCCCGGCGTGTTGGCTGTGTCCGGCGACCTCCCCCCCGTAGTACATGACGCGCGCGCGTCATGAGGGTGGGAGGGCGGGGCCTCCACGCAGGTCGCGGGCCGCGCCGCCCCTTTGGGCGCGCGCGACCGTTTAAGAACCCCGTCCCATGCCGCGCCAGGGCGCGCCATCGTGATTGTCGAGCGCAGCAAGGTGGCGAAGACCGCAAACGCCTACGACCCCGAATCGCTCACCATTGCATGCGTCGGTTCGCACTCGGCCCTCGACGTCTGTGACGGCGCGGCCGAGGAAGGCGTGCGCACGTTGGTCCTCGCGCAGAAAGGCCGCGAGCGCACGTACACCCATTACTACAAGTCGGAGCCGGAGGGGCCCGACGGTCCCCCCCGCGGCACGGTCGACGACTGCTGGGTGCTCGACCGCTACGCCGACGTCGTGAAGCCCGACATCCAGGCCCGCTTGCGCAAGGCGAACGCCGTATTCGTCCCGAACCGGGCGCTGACCTCCTACGCCGCCATCGAGGATGTCGAGGGCAAGTTCGAGGTGCCGCTGTTTGGGTCGCGCAGGATGCTCCGCCTCGAGGAGCGCGGCCAAGTGAACGACTACTACCACCTGCTCGCGCAGGCGGACATCCCCTTCCCTGACATGGTCGTCAGCCCCGACGACATCGACGGGCTCGTGATCGTCAAGCTCCACCACGCGCAGAAAAAACTCGAGCGCGGGTTCTTTACCGCCGCGACGGCGAAGGAGTTCCGGGAGAAGTCGCAGACGCTCATCAAGCAGGGCGTCATCACCGCCGCCGACCTCAAGGCGGCCAGGATCGAGCGCTACATCATCGGGCCCGTTTTCAACCTCAATATGTTCTACTCGCCGCTTGCGTCGAGGCGCGCCGGGCTCGAACTGCTCGGGGTCGATTGGCGGTTCGAATCTTCGCTCGACGGCCACGTGCGCTTGCCCGCCTCCCAGCAGCTCGCATTGCCGCAGAGCCAAGCCGTGCCGGAGTATACCGTGGTCGGGCACAACTCGGCTACGCTGCGCGAGTCGCTGCTCGAAAAGGCCTTCGAGCTCGGCGAGAAGTTTGTGACGACCGCCCGCGAAAACTATGCGCCCGGCATCATCGGCCCTTTCTGCCTCCAGACCTGCGTCGACAAGGACATGAAATTCTTCGTCTACGATGTGGCGCCGCGAATCGGCGGCGGCACGAACATCCACACGAGCGTGGGGCACCCCTACGGCAACGCGCTGTGGCGCAAGCCCATGTCCACCGGAAGGCGCATCGCGCAGGAGATCAAGCGGGCCGCCGCAGAGGGGAAACTTTCTCAAGTCGTGACGTGACCGGGGAGCGATGGCTCGCGAGCGCGTCGTGCTTTCGAAGGACCCTGTGGGCGTCCGCTACACGCCCGAGCGCTTCGCCACCTTGGACGAAAAGCGCGCCCGCGCAAGGCCCTACCTGCGCGCGCTGCCGGTGGGCACCAAGGTCTTCGGCTCGGTCGCGCGCGGCGATGTCCGGCCCGCTTCGGACATCGACCTTGAGGTGCCCTACGGGGGCGCGAGCTTCACGCTCGAGGTCGCGCTGTCGGGCCTGCCCGACCCGTGCCTCGGGCGCTCGCTGATCCAGGCTACTCCAAACTCGGTGGTCAAGGCCCTGTGGAATTTCGGGGAAGTGACCGTGGCGCTGGCGCTCACGCCGCCCACGCCCATCGAGGAAGGGTTCTCGCGCTTCGGCGGGGCCGTCGACTTGAAGGACATCGAGGCGGGCAAGCGCGTGCCCGGCGTCGACAAGCGGCTCCTGCTCATCGAGCCGACGCGGGAAGGGCACATCGAATCCTCCGTCGCTAACCGCGCGGGGCAAGCCGCGAAGGTCCTCGCCGTCGCGCGCGACGTGGTGGAAGGCCGCATCCGCGTCCTGCGCCGCCGCAGCGCATCGGGGCGTACGGGGGTGTACCTCACACGGACGCTTGACGACGGGGAGAGCCCCGAAGGGGCGCTCGAGGCCCTCAAGGACGCCGACCCGGCGGTCCGCCGCGTTGCTTCTTCATAGCCCGGCGCGCGATCGTCAGTTCCTTGCGGGCTTTCCAGTCCGTCGAGAGCACTTTCACGCCCTGTCCCTTGGTTTTGGCAGCGGCCGAAATGCGCCGGTGGAACGAGGGCAGCTCTTCGACGGAGTAGATCGAGCCGCGCGTCAGCCGCCGCACCGCCTCGCGCAGCGCCATGTCGACGTCCACGGACGCGCGGCGCAGGCCCCCCTCCAGCTGGCGGGCAAGTTCGTCCCCCTTCGCGTCCCAGTCCGTGAGGACCGTGATGCGTGCGTGGTCGGCGGCAAGCGCGTCGCAAAGGGCAAGCAGGGGCGTGCCGCGGTTCAGCACTTCGATGTTCCCTTCGATCTGGAGCGCCGCGAGCGCCTCTGCGTCGCGCCGGCCTTCGACCACGACCGCGCCCCTCGCGGCCGCCTCCCCCAGGTCGGCGATGAGGTCCTCGAGGGCCGTGAGAACTTCGTCGGGGTCCTTCAAAGGGTCGCCCCCACCACGCTGCGCACGTGCGCGGCCTTGACGCCGACCACACGGACGGTCTTCTCGCGGGAGGTCGCGCCACGCTCAATGACGACGTCCCGCACGGGAACGCCAAGCGCCGCCGCAAGCACCTCCGCCACCGCGCGGTTGGCCTCGCCCTTCTCTGCCCGCGCCCTGACCTGCACCACGAGCGCTTTGCGCCACGCGTCCGTCCCCACAATTCCCTCGGCGGATGCGCCGGGCCTCACGTGAAGGCGCAGCACCACGAAATGCTCGCCGCTGCCCGCCACGAAGTCCACGTCCTTTGACCCGCGGCGCGCTGGTGCGCGCCCCCGCGCCTGTTTGGCCACGAGGGGCACGAGCGCCTGGCCAACTCTTTAATCTACACACGCAGGTCGCGCGCCTGGCGAGGGCCCTATGGACATCGGAATCCTCTCGCGCAACAAAGACCTCTACTCCACACGCAAGCTCATCAACACCTCGCGCGACCTCGGCCACAGCGTTCACTTCATGAACACGCTCAAGTGTTCGCTCGTGATCGACGAGGGCGAGTTCCGCGTCCTTTACGGCGAGAAGGACAAGTCCGACCTTGACGTCGTCCTCACGCGCGTGGGCACCACCGTCACCGAGTACGGCCTCGCCGTCGGCCACCACTTCGAAGCGATGGGCGTCGTTGTCATCAACGACAGCGCGTCCATCTTCAATTCCAGGGACAAGTTCCGCTCCCTCCAGATCCTGCAGGCCAAGGGCATCCCCACCCCCAAGACGGTCCTCGCGCGCTCCCCCGACGCCGTGTTCCAGGCCATCCGCCTCGTGGGGGGCACGCCCGTCATCCTCAAGATGAACCAGGGGACGCAGGGGGCGGGCGTCATGTTCGCAGACAGCCTCGAGACCGTCGAGAGCGTGCTCGAGGCGCTGTGGGAGTTCGGCGCGAACATCCAGATTCAGAAGTTCATCGCCGAGTCGCGCGGGCGCGACATCCGGGCGTTCGTCATCGGCGACGAGGTGTTCGCGGCCATGCGGCGCGTGGCGGCTGGCACCTCGTTCAAGGCCAACATCCACCAGGGCGGCCAGGGCATCCCCATCGAGCTCGACAAGGTCCAAGAGAAACTTGCGCTGAAGACGGCAAAGGTGCTGGGGCTCAAGATAGCGGGGATCGACATCCTCGAAGCGAAGGGCGGCCCGGTCGTCATCGAGGCCAACTCGACGCCGGGCTTCGAAGGCCTCGAGCACGCGACGCACAAGGATGTGGCGCGCGCCATGGTGGAGTACATTGCCGAAGAGGCGAAGCGGGCGAAGTAGAGGTGGGTATCTTGGCAAAGAACGGGGAGGCGGGCGACCGCAAGGAAGAGAGGGAAGAGAAGGCCGAGAAACCCGCCAAACCCGAGAAACCCGAGAAACCCGAGAAGGGCGAGAAGGGCGAGAAGGGCGAGAAGGGCGAGAAGGGCGAGAAGGGCGAGAAGGGCGAGAAGGGCGAGAAGAGCGAGAAGGGCGAGAAGGGCGAGAAGAGCGAGAAGGGCGAGAAGGGCGAGAAGGGGGAAAAGAAGGGCTGGGAGAACCAGGCCATCGTCATCGGCGGCGTCGAGACGAGCCCCGGCGAGACGCGCTCGTTTGCCCTCAAGGTGTCGGAGTATGCGGACACGACCCCCATGCGCGTCCCCATCATCGTGGTCAACGGCAGCGGGCCCGGCCCGATCCTCCTTGTCAATGCCGCCGTCCACGGCGACGAGCTCAACGGGGTCGAGATCGTCCGCGAACTCATCTTCGAAGTCGACCACAGCACGATGCGCGGCGCCATCGTCTGCGTGCCCGTGGTCAACGTCCCGGGGTTCCTCAATTCGACGCGCTACCTGCCCGACCGCCGCGACCTCAACCGCGCCTTCCCGGGCAACCCCGACGGCAACCTGGCCGAGCGCATCGCCTCGGAATTCTTCGAGCAGGTCGTCAAGAAGTGCAACTACTGCATCGACTTCCACACGGCCGCCGAGGGGCGCGACAATATGCCCCACACGCGGGCCGACATGGAAAGACCCGAGGTCAAGCGGATCGCCCGTGCCTTCGGCTCCCGCGTCATCATCAACAACGAGGGGGCCCGCTCGACGCTGCGCTACAACGCAATCAAGTCGGGGATCCCGTGCATCACCGTCGAAATGGGGGAAGCGCACCACTTCCAATTCGACTACATCAAAGAAGGGCTCGCGGGCGTGCTCAATGTGATGGTCGAGCTGAAGATGATCGACGGGACCGTGCTCCAGCCGCCCTTCCGCACGATTGTGCGCGAGACCGAGTGGCTGCGTGCCAAGCGCGGCGGCATCCTCCTCATGAAAACGAAGCCCGAGACGCTCGCTTACGAGGGCGACCTGCTCGCGCAAGTCACCTCCCCGTTCGGCACGGCGGTCGACCGCATCACCGCGCCCTTCACGGGGATCATCGTGGGCGTGACGACCGAACCGCTCGCGGAGCCCGGCGCGCCCATCTGCCACATCGTCAAGGTTGAGAAGACGCTCGAGACCGTGAAGCGCGAGCTTGCCGCCGCGCAAGAATACGAAATCAAGTCGTCGTTTGGCCCGCAGGGCGCGGGGGCCTTCGAGGAGCAGCCCCTCACCGACGACGAGGGGCGCGGCAACCCCCACCTCGAGCCCGGCACCGACGATGGCGGCAAGGTCGAAGAAGAGGAAGAACAGCGCCGCTGAAAGGGCGTTGTCCCCCGGCTCTAACGGAGGCGTTCACCGCAGCGCTACCGCCTCTCCCGCTCCTGACCCGAGCCGGGGGGTTTTGTGCGGCCGTGCTAGCGCGCATCTTCATCGCGAGCGGTTGCCCGCTGCTTAGGGCGCGAGGGTCACAGCCGTATGCGGGACCCCGGAGGGCCCCTGTAGCTCCGCGTCGTCGGGACAATTCACGGATCCTTGTCCACTTGTAACGGAGCGACCTGCCTGGGGGGCGCCCGGATAAGAAGTTTGGGACGAGTCCTGCACCCCAAGCCCGGCCCAGGTGCTCTGCGCGGCGCTCCGCGAGCCAGGTCGCAAGGTTCTTAACGCGCAGGGCGGGCTTGATCACTCCCGCTTTAGTGGGGGTACGAGGCGGTGGAAATGGCAGCCCGAACGCGCCAGGACGCAGAGCGCCTGGCCGTCGCTTACCTCGAAGCGCTGCGCCGTGTGGCGGAGCGCGACCACTGGGCCCAGTCGCACCGGCTGCCGATCCAGGCCTCCCAAAAAGTGGGGGGCGTGAGCTACATCGTCGAGAACGGCTGCGCCGTGATCGCCTTCAAGGGCGGCGCAGAGGCCGACTTCTGGAAGGGCGAGGTCACCAGCTTCGAGGCGCTCAAGGAGGCGCTCGCGCCGCGGGGCTACGACCACCTGGTGGTGCTCTACCCGTCCATGTTGGACGACGACGCGGCCCTCGAGGCGGTGGCCGCCGAAGCGTGCGCGCGCGCGGTGAGCGCGCCCGCGTGGGCCCTTGCCCTCACTTCAGCCCTTGCCGACCTCAAGGAGGTCCGCACCAAGCTCACCGACCTGTTCAAGTCCAACCCGTGGCTCGAGAAGAGCCTCGCGGAGACCGCCATCGACCTGGGCACCGCCGAAGAGCGCGTGGCAACCCTTGCCGCCGAGCGCGCCGAACTCGAGTCGCGCCGGGCGTTCGAGTCGTGCGAGGACGCCATCGAACGCGCCGAGCGTTTCAAGATGGAGGCCGCCGCCGAGCGCATGGGAAGGATCAATGAGCACACCTGCGAGCTTTTCGCCAAGGAGCTCCTCAAGACCTACCGCAAGCAGGTGGAGACCGGAGGCGGGGCCCCCGGCGAGGAGCCCCCGCTGTACAAGGCCTACCCCTACCGCATTGAAGCGATGGTGCTCACGAACAAGGTCGTCGTGCTCACGATCCGCCGCTCCCCCCAAGGGGCGGGCTTCGCGGTCGTCCCGTCGGACTTCGCCCGGGCGCGCGCGTCGCTCAACGACCCGGGCGGCGCCTTTGTGCTGGCCCTCGACAACGACGCGCGCCTGGAAGCGGCCGAAGCGAGGTTCCTGGGGGAGCAGCTGGCGGCCTCCGACATCGAGGACGCCAAGCAGCTTAGCCGCCTGAAGGCGAGCTGCGACGCCCTTGGCAAGGCCGAGAAAGAGGTCGTGTCGGCCGGCAAGATCAACCCCTGGCTCGAAGGGCAGACCGCGAAGATCGCGGAGTCGCTGTCGCGCGCCCGGAAGGGACTCGAGCAGACCACCGCCGCGGCGGTGGCGCCCATCGAAAAGGGCGGCGTGCTGCGCAGCGAAGTGTGCCGTTCCAACCTCGAGGTCGCCCCCCACGGCGCCAAGGCGGTCCTTGCCCCGGCGGAGGCGCCCGCGTCGGGCAAGGCTGGGAAGGGCCCGGTGCGGACGGCCGCCGGCGCCGCCGCGGCCCTGAGCGCCGGGGCTTCGGCCGCCGGCGCCACGAAGGCGCAAGCCCCCACCGTCGTGAACGTCCCCGAGAGCCCCGAGCACGTCTTCCAGGAGGTGGACTACTACAACTTCCCGCAGTCGTCGGCCGTGCGATCGGCGACGGCCGCCGCGGCCCCCATCGTCGACCTCGCTCCTCCGGCCTCCGCGCCGGCAGGCGCCGTCGACAACGAGATGCGCGCCAAGGTCTACGACCTCGAAATGCGCCTCAACGACTACGAGCGCCGCCTCTACTACATGGACAAATACACCGAGATGATCCAAAAGCAGCAGCTCGACAAGATGAAGCTCATGCGCGAGCTCATCGCGGTGGAGGGCAAGCGCAACCGCTCCCGCGCGTGGGGCATTTCGATCGCGGCGCTCACGGTCGCGCTCCTGGCCCTGCTGGCCGTGTGGCCGCAGACGGTGGCCGCCATCACGGCCTTCTTCCACGGGCTCGGGTTGTAATTCCCGCGGGCGCCTACCGGCGCCGCTTCAGCCGGTCGGCCTTCCGCTGGGCATCCGCCTCGGTCTCTCGTTGCTTGCGCTTGTGCTCCCACTTCTGCTTCATGCGGAGGTAGTAGGCCAGCGCGAGGACTGCAAGCGCGCCGAGCGCCATGTACGCGAACGCGAGGTCGAGCCCGCCTCGCGCGGGCGTGGGGGTCATCACCTGGTCGCCGAGGTCGCTCAGCTGGCCCGCAGTAACCGTCACTTCGAAGGTCATCGGCTCGAACCCGGGCGCGGTCACCCGCACGGTGAAGTTTCCGGGGGCAATGCCCGGGATCACCACAATGCCGCTCCCGCTCACCGGGCCTTTCAGGCTCGGCACCTCGATGGTCAAGTTAGACACCAGGTTGCCCCTGCCGTCCACCACGCGGATGCGCAGGGACCCGAGCAGGGCCACGCGCAGCGCCATCGAGGCGGGCTCCGAGGCGCGCCCCGAGGCGTCGTAAGCCACCACGGTGAACTTGTAGGAGCCGTCCTGCGCAAGGAACGACTCGGCGGTCTGGGACGTGTTGGGCCTCCACGGGACGGAGGAAGAGCCGTTGAAGGAGTACGAGACTTCGAAGTGGTCGACGCCGCTGCCCGAACCGTCCGCCCCGAACCACTCCAGCGGCAGCGTCGCGTTGTATTCGGTGGAGTTGAGGAGCACGAACCGGGCGATCGGCGCGGTCGTGTCCACCCGCACCAAGACAAAGCTGAGGGCTCCGGCGTTGCCCGCGGCGTCGACGGCGTAGTACTCGACCCGCGTAAGCCCTTCGTCGACGATGCTGAAGGAGGCCGCGACCGTCTCGGCGGTGCCCACCTCGACGCCCCACCCTCCGCTGCCAATCCGCCAATAGAGCCTGACGCCGTCTCCGCGGTCGTCGGTCGCCCGCAAAGTGACATTGACCGCCGAGAGGAACCAACCCGAAAGCCCCGCCTCCCCCGCAAGGGTTACGTGGGTGGTGGGCGTCCCGTTGTCGAGTTTCATCCCGATCGCCGTGTAGCGCGTGACATTGACGTCGGCCACCGCGCGGCCAAGCTGCCGGTGCGCCGCCTGCAGCAACTCGGGCCCGAAGGTTACCTGGGCCCCGTTGGCGCGCACTTCGCGTTCCTTGACGGGGACCGGCGGCGTGCTGCCTCCGCCGAGGGTGGTGACGTTGCCCACCGTCGCGCCCGTGGCGTTCCACACGGTGATGCTGACGCCGTCGGCCGGGTAGCCGCTCGCATCCTGGACAAGGACGCGCAGGTACCAACCGATCGTGACCACCGCATCGTCCACGACGGTGGGCGCGTTCATGGTGGAGTTCAGCACGAACGCGGCCGAGGACTGCGCGGCCAAGAGCCCCGCAAGCGCGCCCGTGATGACCAGGTCGGTGAAGGTCCCCCGCGAGGTGCCGAAGAGCGTCAGCGCGTAGTCGGCCGTGGTCCCCACGGACGCGTTGCCAATGGAGACCTGCGCGGCGCCCTCCGCGCGCAGCGCGCCGCCCTCGTCGCCGGCAAAGTCGATGCCCTCGACGCGCACGACGCCGCCGTCGATGGCGAAGAGGCCGTAGAGCGTGTTCCCGCCGATCGCCCCGCCCGTGACGTTGGCCGCGCCCACGCGCAGCAGCTGGAGTCCGCTCCCGTGGTTCCCGGTCACCTCGATCCAGCCAAGCGCAACCTGCGCCACGTCTTCCAGGCTCACTCCGGCGCCGGCATTGTCGACCGCGCAGAGGCCCTCGAGCGTCACGGTGTCGGCGCCCGCGACCCTGAAGCCAATCCCGCCCGTCGTGTTGAAGCACATGCCGCGGCCCGTGACGTTGGACCGCAGCACCTCGACGCCCCCCGCGTCATTGGAGAGGGCCTCAATCCCTACGAGTTCAAGGTACTGGACGTCCTGGAGGCGCGCGCCGATCCCATGGTTGAACTGGATCGACGCGCCGTCGATGGTGAGGAGGTCGGCCCCCTGCGCCTCGAGCCCTTCTAGGTCGTTGTCCCTCGAGTAGAGCGCGCGCAGCGTCGCAGAGGCGCCGACCAGAAGGGGGCCACGGCGGTTCTGTGCAAAGGTGCACGAGTCGCAGTCCAGCGAACCGCCGGTAAGGGCAAGCGGGCGGTACCAGCCCGAGAATGTCGCGTCGACCGCGAGCACCTCGCTGTCGGTGAGGTTGACCGATGAAGTCGCGTCCAACGTGCCCCCGCCCACGAGGTTGGCCGCGCTGAGGACGAGGCGGGCGCCGGCCTGGAGCGTCACGGAGTAAGGCACGCGGATGTCGCGCGGCGCGATCGTCCCGTGGTCGAGGGTGAGGGATGCGCCGTTTTGGAGGACGATGGTGGCAAACGGCTGGAATGCGCGTCGGCGCGCCGTCTGTTCGACGGTGATGTTGCTCCGCGTCACCGTAAGCGACGCCCCGGGGGCCATCAGCAGGTCGCCCGTAAGGTCGATGGCCTCGTCGGTGAGGCTCGCCGTCCCCTCGATGCGCCAGTCGAGGCGGACGCTCGGCGAACCGGCGATTCCGGCGTCGCCGTTGTAGGTGAAGTTGCCGTCGATGAGGTGCGTGCCGTTCAGCGACACCAGCACCCCGTTCCACAGGTTGAGCGCGGCGGTGATGTTGCGCAGCGTGACGTCGTAGGAGAGCAAGTCGGTGTACACGCCAATGCCCCCGTTCTCCGAGGCGACGATGTTGGTGAGCGTCAAGTTCGAGCTCGAGAGCACCTCGATCCCCCCGAGGCCGCGGCGTGCGCTCACGTTGGACACGGTGACGTTTCGGGACGAGTACAGCACGCGCATGCAGGCGCCTGCGGCGCCGTCGAGGTCGAGCCCGTCCACCGTGGTGTTCGACGCGAACGCGAGGAGCGCGCCGTCCCCCCCGGCCCTGCTTGCATCCACGCCGAGAATCCAGGCGCGGTCAATGCCGCTTAGCAAGAAACCGTCGGCGCGGGCGTCGGTGAGGTCCGCCTGGCTCACGAAGATGTCCTTCGAGTTGGCGATGATGAGCGCCGAGCCGTTGAACGCCCCCGCGACAAAGAAGCGCGTGAGGTTCAGGTAGCGCACGGCGGAGAGGTCCGCGCCGCGCCCGCAGGCGGCCGCATGGAAGTCGTCGAGGTCAAGCGAGTCCGTGTTCCTGACTTCCAACGCTTGTTCGCACTGGCCCGTGAAGTTGAACCCCACGATCCGCACGCGGCTGCTGTAGGAGATGCGAAGCGCCAGGTCGGAGGTGCTGCCCTGGGGAGTGGACACCTGGACGCCCGACGCGACCACATCGGCCCCTCCCGGGCCGATTTCGAGCCCGTCGGCCAGTACGGAGAGCTTGAGTTTGGTGAGGGACGCCCCCGAAACGCCCGGGAGGGTCACGCCGTTGGTCGAAGCCGTCGAAACCAGGTTCGTGATGACCACGTTTGAGCAGTAGGACGCGCGCACCGCCCAGCCGATGGCGGCGGCCGTCAGGTTTCGCAGCGCCAGGCCCGCACAGCCGGCGGCGTCCACGCCGAACGAGCCCTGCGAGTCGAGCATTTCGACCTGGATGTCGCCGCCTCCCGAGACGAGGAGGCCCGCGTAGGAGCCCGCGTGGTGGATCAGGGTGGCCGTCACATGCCAGGCGTCCTCGAGCTGCAAGGCGGTCGCGGCCGTGACGGTCAGGTTGAGGATGCTCGCCGACTGCACCATCTGCAGGCGCACGCCCGTTGCGCCCGTCCCGTTGTAGAAAACGTCCGCGATGGAAACGACGAAAGAGGCGCCGTCCCCTACCACGCGAACGCCGTCGAGCTGGAGGGAGTCGAGCGTGAGGTTGTCCGCCTGCAGGGAACCGCCCAGGGGCGCCTCCACATACACGGCCCCACGGTTCGAAACGTTCACGCGGACAAACCGCGCCGACGCTGCTCGCACCGCGCCGGCCGAATGTGCCCCGTTCTGGCCGCTTGCGTCGAACACGAGCGAAGCAGGCGGCCCGAAGGCCGGCGGCTGGTCCCCGGAAGTCAGGGTAATATTGAGGGCGCTGATCCGGTCAATCGTGCCTCCGTTTACGAGCGCGACGAGCCCGCTCGAATTGGTGCTGACCAGGTTGAGCAAGGTCACGTCGGAAGCGCTTTCGGTCTCGACGTGCACGAGGGCGCCCAGGTGGAGGTTGGCACGAAGCAGGGACACCGAGAGGTTGTCGATCGCGGTGACGTTCAGCCGCAGGACGTCGACAGCTGTTGCATTGAACTTGAGGCGAATGAAACTGAAGTAGCTGGCGCGTGTCCCCGTGATGTTTACCGCAAACCCGTGAATGTCGTCGGCATCCCAATCGGCCACGGCGACGGAAGACGCATTCCCAAAAGTGATGTCCAGCAGGTTGCGGACCACTTGTCGCACGACGAACCCGTCGAACCGCGCGCCTGTAGGGTCGGGGATCGACACTTGGACGCCGAAGGTGACGTTTGTGAGCGTGAGGTTGGAGAACAGGGGCGCCGCGGCGTTCCCTCCAAGGCTGACGCCTCCGACCGAGTTCGAAATCACCGCGTCCCTGAACACGAACGACCCGGTGACCCCGGCGGCCGTGAGCACCGGGACCAGGAGGCCGTCGGCGAAGATCCCCGCCACGGTGAGGCCCGAGGTGCCGGCGACCTGGATTCCCGACCCCTCGCCGGTCGCGCGGTAGTTGCGCACGGTCACGTTCGTGGAATTGATCACTGCCAGGGGTCCTGAGAAGTTGGATGCGGTGAGCGCATCCAGGAGGACGTTCGCGACGGTGAAAAGCTGGCCCGGCGATTCGCCCCACGCGCCGTCGAAGGCCCTGACGCTTAAGCCCGTCGCGTTTCGCACGACGAACCCGGTGAGGCCGCGCGGCCCCGGGGCGCCCTGGGCGCCCAGCAGCGTCACATTCGCGATGGCGACGTTCTGGCTGCCCTCGAAGGCCACGGCCGTGCCGTTCGGGGGTGCAAGCGGCGCGTCGTAGGCGACAATCACCGGCAGGGACGCCATCACCCCGTCAACGGTGGTCCCCGTGGAGCCATTCACCCGCAGCCCGAACGTGTAGTTGGCAAACCGGAGGTTACGGAACACATGGAGCCCGCCTCCGCTGACATTCAAGGCGGACACGGCCCCATCAAAGCTCGAATTCACGACCACCGCCGGTGAAGTCGCGGCCCCCGAATAGGCAAGCGAGAAGACCTCGAATCCGCCAATGAACGACGCGCCGGAGACGTTTGCCCTTCCGTTTTGCATCGAAAACCCCGGGCGCAGGTCCGTGGTGTTGGCCCAACCGGCGCGCAAGACGCGTGAATTCGAAATGTTGAGTTGTGCATTGGCCCCGAAGGTCGAGTTGAAGCCGAAGGCGTTGGCCGCCAGCAAGGAGGCGTCCCCTGCGGTCGCCGCACTGCCGTCGTTGTCGAGCAGGTCGATCTGGGCACCGGGCCCCACGGAGAGGAAATTCGTCCCCGGGCCGTCCACGGTAAAGGTGAGCGAACTGTTTTGCAGCCTCAGGGTCCCGGTCACGGTTGCATTGCGGTCGAGCGTAAGCGTGGTGTTCACGAGCGTCAGGACGCCCGCGACGCTAAGGTTCCCGCTCACGGTGATGGTCTCCCCGGTGTCGACCTCGTTGGCCGCGGCCCCGATGCTCCAGTTCCCGCTCCCCCCGTAGGAGGAGGCGGAGGCGGGGGCTGCAAGGGCCGCAAGCACGGCCAAAAAGCACGCAAGCGCCACAAGCCCCCAGACCGCCCGAGCCCCCCTTTCCCCGCCCACGAGTCTGCCTGGCCCCCTTGATTCCGGCGCGGTACCTTCGCGCTTGCCGGTGCCCCGTTCGATGCGGGCGACCCCCTAAGAAGACTTCCACTTTGGCCCGCTGGGCCTGCAACACAATCGTTCGGGGAAAACCCCCGAACGCGAGCCCCCGCGCCCACGGGGGGAAGGCCGCGGGCGGGGCCGCAGGGGCCCCGCCCGGAAGGAGAATGTTCTCCCGTCTATCCGAAAAGCGCGCCCAAGCCTGCAGCGGCCTCTTCCTCAGAGACCTCGGGTTCCTTCGGCTCTTCTTTCTTCTTCTTGTCGTCCGACTTTCCCGGGGCGGGCCCGTGCCCAGCAGCCGGAGCGGCAGCAGCGGGCGCAGCCACCGCGGTCGCGATGGCCTCGTCGATGTTGACGCCCTCGAGGGCGGCGGTCAGCGCCTTGACGCGCGTCGCGTCCGCGGGTACATCCGCAGCCTTGAGCACCTTCGTCACGGCTTCCTCAGTCACTTTCTTGCCCGCCGAGTGCAAAAGCATCGCGGCATACACGTATTCCATGCGTTCTCCTCCCGTTTTTGTGGTTCCACTTTGGTGATCACCCAAACAGCGCGGAAAGCCCGCCGGCCACATCTTCCTCGCTCGGCGGCGGCTCGTCCTTCTTGTCCGGCTTCTTGGCCGCGGCCTTGGCGTCTGCCGCGGGGGCCGCGGCGCCCGCCGCGGCTGAACCCTGCAGTTTGGACTGCAGGTCGTCGTCAAGGCCGCCCTTGAGGTGCGAGGCCAGCGCGAACATCTGCCCCTGCGCCTTTGCAACCTTGAACTTCACGGTCTTCTTGTTGACGATGCCTGCGTTGAGAGCGAGGTTCATCGCCTTCTGGTTGGCGACCGCAATGATCGGCTTGATCGTGACCTCATTGGGGTACGCCGCGTAGACGGCCAGATTGAACGACGACACCGCGCCGCGGCGAACCTCGTCGAGGATCGCGTCGACATCGACCTTCAGCACCTTCGGGGTGTAGACGAGGCTCTCTTCCACGAGCGCCGTGAGGCTGAGCCCGATCTCGACGGGGTAGATCTCGAGCTTCGTGAGGACGGGGGCAAGCTCGCGCGAGATCGCATCGCCCGCCTTCACGAGCACCTTCTCTTTCTTGATCACAACTTTGCCCTGGTCGATCACCGCCGGGATTCCGACTTTCTGCAGTTCGCCGACGATCGGACCGGGCTTGAAGGGCGTGTCGCCGGCCTTGATCGTGATGTCTTCCTTCGCGATCTCGCCGCCGCGCGCCGGGCCCTTCGACTTGGTGGCCTCGAGCTTCTGGAACAGCTTGAACGGGTTGAGGTCCGAGGAGATGAACGCCGGCTGGCCCGTGAGGAAGGGCTCGAGCTTGCTCACGTCGCCCGCCTTGGCCTTCGCGCTTTTGAGCGCGATGCGCACGAGCGTCTTCTTGGCCACGAAAATCTCTGCGCTGCCGCGCAGGCCGCGGCGCATTGCGTTTAGCTGGCCCGAGGGGATCCCCCGGATGTCGAGGACGCCCACGACCTTCTTGGCCTCAAGATGCCTGACAAGGCCCGTGACGACCGCCTTCTTCTCCTCGGGGATGTGCTTGACCATGATGCATCCCCCTACAGCAGCCGCTCGGCCTTGCCCATCGTCGTCTTCACGTAGACGGATTGGATGTTGAGCTTCCCGCGCGCCAGCTTCGTCGCCAGCCGCTTAACCACCGCGTCCGCGTTCTCCGCGATCTGCTCGGCGGTGAGGTTCGTCGACCCGATCGCCGCGTGGAACGTGCGCTTGTCCTTCGAGCGCACCCGGACGGTCGTCCGCATCTGGTCGACGATGGGCTTCGGGTCGGCACTCGGCGCGATCGGCTTGGGCATCTTGCCCCGCGGGCCAAGGACAACACCCAGCCGCCTGCCGATCGTGGGCATGAGCGGCGCTTCCGAGAGGAAGAAATCGGTACTCGCCGCAAGCTGCTTGGCGCGCCGCTTGTCCCCCGCGATCTTCTCGATCTCCTCGGGGGCGATCACGACGTCGGCGACATTCTTCGAGCGCACCGCAAGTTCGCCGGAGGCGAACACGCCGATCCGCACCGGCTTGCCTCGCCCATGGGGCAGTTGGACTTCCTCATCGATCCGGTTCGTGGGGATCGTCAGGTCGATGTCCTTGAGGTTGATCGCCAATTCAACGGTCTCAACAAACTTGCGCTTGGGGCGCTCGTCAAGGGCTTTCTTGACCGCCGTTAGCGTCTGTGCGTCGACCACGTCGTTACCTCCGTAGTGCTGGCGGGGGTTGCCCCCCTCCTACGGCAGGACAAGCGCCTTAGCGGGCGCTTGCCCGGAGGGCCGCATCATACTGGCCCCCTTTTATCAACTTTTGTACCTCGCGCGGGTCTTTTCCGTCGACCGTCACGCCCATCGAAACGCAGGTGCCAATGACCTCGCGCGCGCGGTCGCGAACGGTCTTGCCAAGCAGGTCGCCTTCCTTCATCGCGGCGATCCGCACCACCTGGTCCATCGTGAGGTTCCCGACCATCGCGCTCTTCGGCTGGCCGCTGCCCTTCTCCACCTTCGCTTCCGCGATGATGAGCGCGGAAGTCGGCGGCGTGCCGACGGACACCGAGAAACTCTTGTCCGCCTGGATTACGATCTTCACGGGCACCTTCATGCCCTTGAACGCGGCGGTCTTCTTGTTGATCTCGCCGACGATTGCCACCACATTCACGCCGAGCGGTCCCAGCGCCGGGCCGAGG
>JBGPJF010000024.1:0-30908 GCA_041485285.1 Thermoplasmata archaeon
CTCCAGCTCCAATTCATGCGCGACTGGACCTTCGCTTCCAGGGAGGACGTTGCGAGCCTGGCGAGGTACCTCCGGGGCGCCCCTGAAAAAAAATCCTCGGCGATGCTCCAACGCGTATCGTCCGGCCCCGACACCTCCCAGCAGTGGGTCAAGCTGGCCTACATGAAGATGATCTCGATGGCGCGGGAATCCTGCTACATCCAGACTCCGTATTTCATGCCCGACGCGAGCATGATGGACGCCCTTCGCGTCGCGGCCGCCTCGGGCGTGGACGTCCGGTTGATGATCCCGTGCAAGCCCGACCACTGGTTCTTGTTTTGGGCCTCGCAGTCGTTCTGCGCCGACCTTCTCAAGGGAGGGGTGCGGTCGTTCAAGTACAACAAGGGGTTCCTACACGCCAAGACGTTCGTCGTGGACGGAAAGGTGGGCTCGGTGGGCAGTGCCAACGTAGACCCGCGTTCGTTCCACTTGAACTTCGAGACCAACGTGATCATCTTTGACGAAACCCTGGGCGCCCAAATGCGGGACGCATTCCTTGAAGACCAAAAAGTCTGCACGGAACTTACCCAGGAGCTGTATGCAAAGCGCGGGTTGGTCGTCCGCCTCAAGGAGCCTTTCTGCCGCCTGCTCTACCCCGTCCAGTGACCCGGTTTGCCCTTGCTTTGGCCCGCGCGCGCGCCCTTTTTGAACGAGGAGCTTGCCCGCGGAGGAAGCGTCGAACCCGCGGCATGTTCTGTCGGTAGTGGACCGCCATCGAAGAACGCGCGTGGGGGACATAGCGGGTCACCATCATGGCGGCCGTGAGGGCCTTGTCGAGCGCGCTCGTCTCTCGCCCGACGAGGAAACTCCGTCGGTGCACGACCTCGGTAAGGAACCCCTCCACATCGTCGGCTTTCGCGCACGTGAGGACGTTGCCGAGCCCCTTTAGGATATGGCTGTCGGTGCCTCCCACAAGCCCGAGCCCTAGTTCGAGCGCCAGGTCGCAGGCCTTCCGGTTGAGGCGCCGCGTCATCCCCCCGTTGATGGCCTCGATGGCGTCGAACCGCGCGAGCGTTTCCGGGGCGAGGTACTGCCGCTCGACGCACTTGGCTACCCCCTTGTTGAACACGAGGTACCCGTAGGGGTGGGCGGGGGCCCGGACGCAGTTGTACGAAGTGGTGCGTTCGAGGATGTCCTCGGTGGATAGTGCCGTCGCCAGGTACGGGCTCCTCCCCTTTCGTTTCTCGATCTCCCCGTGGTAGAAGTCCACCATCTCGCCGAGCCCGTAGAAGTAGAGGAGAATGTGCGGGCCGTCCTTAGCGCTCACCTCCATGCCCGGCACCAAAAGCACCCCGCTTTTGGCCTGGTGCGCCGCGACGGCACCGGACACGGCGTTGTGGTCGGTGATGGACAGGCCCACGCCCTTCAGCTTCGCCAAGGCGAGCGCGGCGCGAACCGAGGTGTACGCGTCGGAGTGATTCGTGTGGAAATGCATGTCGACGGCAAGGGCGCCTGAGTCCTTGATGGTCCGGACCGCCGGCTTTTCGAAATGGACGCCCTTATGGAGCGATGTGCGCGTCACTTCGACCTGCGCGGTCGATCGAGTTCGCTCACTTAAGGCATTTGACAGCTGTGCGGAGGGCGCCCGCCTCCGCCGATCAAGAACCGCGTGGGCCCACCGCCCCACGGCGGGCGCCCGAAGTAGTGTCGGGCGCGCTCAAAGGCCGCGGAAAGCCCGCGCCTTCTCGGCCACGATGGCCTCGACGCTGCTTCCTGCGGCCGCCCCCCCGTCGCAGGATTCGGCCCGTTTGGCGTCCAGCGGCCACGACGACGCGCGCGTCCATCGGTGAACCTAACGGCGTCGTGTCTTTCCCGCATGGACTCCCCCATGGTTCCGAATCGTCTTGCGCTCTCCTCCGGGGTCAGAAACGGTTTGACCTAGTTTGGATTCCACTCGACAAATTCTCGCCGCTGGATAGATTTAAGTCGCCAATGGCACGCTGGTTTTGGGGGGGATGGGGCAGTGTGGACTCCCGACGACCTGGATATTCGCATTATTCGGGCGCTTGCTTCGCCCCATTCGTTCCAATGGGATGTCCGAGTTTCCTACGCGCACATCGCCGAAGGGCTCAAGGTCGACGAGGAGACCGTCCGAAATCGGCTCCGCCGCATGAACGATGCGCAGTTCCTGCAAGGGTGGCAGCTCATCCTGAACCCGGTCCTCCTTGGGCGGGAAGCCGCCATCGTCGAACTGCGTGTGGCCGACCATGAATCGAAGCGCGAGGTCATCGCGCGCCTCAAGCTGATCGAAGGCATCATGCTCGTCGATGACTTCTACGGGCGGGAACTGGCCGTGATGACGCTCTACGAAAACGCGGCCGGGTTGGAGCGCCAGGTCGAGCTCTGCGCTTCCCTCTGCCGCTGCCCCACGCCCGTCTCGTGGCGCCTGGGTTTCCCCCCCTGCGACCTCGTGCCCACCAAGACCGATTGGCGGATCATCCAGGCGCTGCGCAAGACCGGCAGGGCACGGCTCTCGGACATCGCCTCAAGCCTCGGGCTTTCGACACGCACCGTGAAGCGCAGGCTCATCAGCCTCGTCGAGTCGAACGCATTCTACCTTGACCCGGTGCTGGACCTCGCCAAGGTCGGCGGCGTCAGGTGCAGGTTCTGGGTCACCTCGCAGGTCAGTCGCAAGAAAGCGGTGGACAAAGCGATCACCGCGGGGCTCCCGCGGATCATCTCGACCCACACCGCCCCTGAAGAGTACTCCCTGTTCATCGCCCACCTCTCGAATGCGTCGGAGATCTACGACCTCCTGCAGTGGATGAAAAAACTCAACGGCGTCACCGAAGTGCGGTCGGCCATCGAGGTGGAGCATATCCATGTCCAGGAATGGCTGGTCAGCGAGATCCAGAAGCGGCTGTCGACGCGGGCCGCTTAGCCAACCGGCCCACCAGGTTCGGCGCCGGAGCCCGCTAGCGCGTTTCCTTGGCGAAGGATGCGCCCCGTGGCGCCAGGGTGTACCGGACGCGCAGCCCATCCCGCTCGCGTCCGATCAGACCGAGTTCTTGCATCCGGCCGAGGGCGCCGGCCCGCATGGATCCCGCTACTTTTACTGTCCAATCCGGCCATTTTAGTCGCGTGCGCTCCAGGAGATCGCTTGGGGTATTTTTTCCCTCACCGATCCACAGGAGGTAGCTTTTGATCAGGTTCCGCTCTCCGGGAAGGGCGCGGCTGATGAGATTCAAGATGAATTCCGCCTCCTCGTCGCCGAGCGCTTCGGCTGCGGTGCCATCTCCATCGATGAGGGGGTTCGGCAATTTGGCAAAATCAATCCCGACGTCGCTTGCCTCGACCGTCGGCTTGGGACCGGCGCTTGCGTTCGCGAATCCGATCTCGAGGAGGGCTCCCACGGGGGTGCCATCGGATTGGAGGTACCCTAAGAAATGCGATTGAAACCGCTGGGGCGAACTCTCCTTGATTCCTGAAGGGAACGCGGCCGACAACCGCTCGCCTCGAGGAAGGTCGTTTCGAGCGTCGAGCGCTTCAAGGAGGCCGCGAATTCGAATCGCCCGTTCGGCTGCCACGGCATGGAACTCACGGAGGGGGACGGGCCCCCGCGCTGCAAGTTGCATAAAGGCCAATTGCCGGACCGCGAACTTGAGCGGGAACAGGCGGTTGTATTGCCCCCAGAGGGGGCCGCTCGTAAGGTGTTTTGGCGACGACGCTTTGATGGTATCGAGTCGGAGTTCTCGGCTCCTCAACCCATCCCATACTGCGGCCGTCGCTTCCCGGGCCGCCGTGGCGCTGCGGAGTCGTGCAGCATTTCCCTTGGGACTTCCGGAGGAACCGTTCGACCCAGTCGCCTGCTCGGGGCGCTCGACCAGCCCCTCTTCAGCGGTTTCGAGCTCGAGCTGATTTTCGATCGCGATGCGGATGAATTTCGCGATTTGGGAGGAGTTCGCCGCGCCCCCCGCCAACTCTCGGAGCCTCTCGTAAAGGCTAAATGGCAAGTCAACCACGAACTTCATAAACCAATCATTACCAATTTGGTAATTAATGGTTTTCATACATTACCGATGTAAACCAATTGGTAATAATTGGGGGTTTTGGCCCCCGGGGCGCTCGGCGGCCTCCCATCCAGCGTGGTTTGTGAGCCTGTCGAGGCGTCGCGGGGGGCTCCCGAACACGGCCGACTTCTCGATTCAGCATGGGGGGAACCGGATCATACCGCCTTCCCGAAATGGCGTTTCGGCCGGGCGCGATCTGCCTTTGTTCGAGGCCTAGCGAGCGGGTCCTGCTGAGGCAGTTGAGTTCCGCGTCGAGGTTGCGGGGGCGACACGGTGCTTCAGAAAACTGAAGGCGCCGGAGTTTGGGGAGTTGGAGCCCCCCGCGCCTTGGGACTTTCTGCGCTTTTCCAGGGGTTCCGAATGGTCGCCGGCCGAGTGGACAGAAAAAAGGCTGCTCGCCCCCCGCCCCGGGTGCTCCTCGCAAGCCCTCCCCGCGGAAATAGCTCCGCGTTGTCCCTTTTGCCCGCCCCTTCATGCCGGGGGCCGGTTCTTGCCCTTCCCGCCGCCCCCCGCTTTGCCCGCCCGCCGCCCCTCAATCATCCGGTGCACATTCTCCACCCGCTCGACGCGCTCCACGACGAAGTCGACGCGCGCCTCCTCGACGCCCGGCAGCGCGCGCGCCCATTCGAGCGTCGCGGCCGCCTCCGCGACGTTGTTCACGATGAAATTGAAGAAGCTGTGTCCGGGGTCGCCGAGATCCGCATGGAAGTAGCTCTCCTTGAGGCGCTCCAAGATCTGCCGGTCGGCCGCCGACTTGTGTGCGCCCTGGGCGAAGAAGACCGTGAAGTCGACGACCGTCCCGTCCACCGCGCGCGGGTCGAACCCGGGGATCACGAACATCGCGCGGTGCTCCACGAGCCGCGCCAACCGCCGGGCCGCCGTGCGCGGCGATATCCCCAGCCTGCGCGCGACCCCCGCCACACCCGCGCCCGGGTCTTCATGGAGCGCGCCCATGACCTTCCAGTCCTGCGCCGTGAGATCGACCGTGACGCGCGGGAACGGGAGCGGCGCCGATCGCTGCCGCTTGACGCCCGGGCCCGCGGTGCGGCCGCCTTCGGCGCCCTCCTCCCGGAGCTCGAGGTACGTCAGCGCGTCGCCCAAGAATAGCGTAACTACGGCGAGGTCTTCCCGCCGCTTCAGCCGCTCCGCCACCTCCTCGCGCCGGCCCGGGCGTACGTCGACCCAATGCTGCTCGACGACCAGCCCCACCGCCGTCGGATTCGGGAACACGAAGGGCGCGCGAAGGAAGTTTTGGCCCTGCAGGCGCCGCACACGGTTGCGCACGGTGTCCTTGTCGACGCCCAGCCGCTTGGCGATCGAGCGAAGCGACCGCGTCGGGTTTGCGGAGAGGGGAAGCGCCGTGCTCTCCTGCACCAGGTCACGGAAGATCGCGATATCGAGGGTGTCCACGCTCCGGTGCTCGCGCCCCGCGGCATCAAGGTTGTCCTCTTTGGCGAACGCGGCTCGACGCGGCTCCAAGTAGGGGCCCGCGGGTGCGCGGCTCCATGACGAATGGAACCCAAGCGACGTGGAGCCTGCCTGCAATGGCGGGCCTGTGCCTGGTCGCGACGATGGTACTCGGCTTTGGGCTTGACATGGCGATCGCGAGCACGACGGGCGGCGCCCCGGCGGTCCGGCAGGCCTCCCTCGGGGCCGACCTGGTGCGGGTCGCGGGCAGCGCGATCTGGCCCGTCGAGGGGTGGACCTACACGCTCATGGTCGTCCCCGCCTGCGCCTTCCTGCCCGCCCTCCACCGCCGGCTGCGCAGCGACGCGGACAGCGACCTCTCGGGCACGGCGCTCGCGGCCTTGGTCGCCTTCTGGGTCGTGCACACGATCCACAACACGGTGATCCTCGGCGTCGTGCAGGGGCTTGCCCCCGCCTACGTGCCGGGCGCCGCCGACGCGGCCTCGGTTGAAGCCTCCGCGCGCGGCCTCGTCGGCGTCTCGGACGCGCTCTTCGGGCCCGGCAGCGGCCTCGGGACGCCGCTGCTTGCGCTCGCGAGCCTCGCGTACGGCATGCGGATGCGCAAGACGCAGGCGTTTGCGGGGTGGGTCGCGAAGGCAGCGTTTGGGTCGGCGGCCTTTTCGGTCGTCGGGATGCTGCAGGTTGCGTTCGCGCCGCTGCTTTTCGTCGGGTTGGTGGGGTGGGTCCTGTTCATTGCGTGGACGGCGGGGGCGGCGGTGGGGATGGTGCGCGGTGGAAAGGGGACGGAGGCACGGGCGCAGGCGGGAGCGGGGGCGTGAGGGGCGAGCGGGGCCGATGGCGAGATGAAGAGGAGTGGACGGGACGGGATTTGAACCCGCGGCCTCGTGCTTGCGAAGCACGCGATCTTCCAACTGATCTACCCGCCCACAGGAGGCAGGGTGCGGGGAACCCCGCGGGAGGTTAAAGGTTTCCTCATGGCCGGGAGGAGCTACTCTTCCTCGCGCTCGACGCGCGACTTGGGCGGCGTGTCGTCGATTTTGAACATGCGCTCGTCGCGCACGCGCGCCTGGTGCGCGCGGATGAGCGTGACGCCCACGAGGCCGGCGGCGCCCACGCCCGCTAGCGCGAAGACCGCGAGCTCCGCCCCGCCTGCGGGGGCCGCGGCGACATCGACGGTGACGCTAACGGTGGTCGTGGGCAACCCCGGCTTGTGCGCCGTGAGCACCAGGATCTCCGTGCGCGGTGGCCCTTCGCCCGGCGTGTAGTGGAGCGTCCGTGTGGTGTTGTCGATGGTCACGGCACCGTTTGCGGTTGCAAACGAGACCTGCGAATCGGGCGTGAGCGCCGCCAGGTCGATCACGATCTCCTGCCCCGGCCACCCGCGCACGATGGGCGGGTTATGCACATTGATGAAGCGCTCGCGCTCGGCGACCGTAAGGCGGAACGTCGCGCTGCGCGACGCGCGGCCGTCAAAGGCCGTGACCGTGACAGCGAATGCGCCGACCTGGTCGGCGGTGGGCGTAAACGAGATCTTTCCGGAGGTCGAGATGTCGAAGAGGGACGAGGTGTCGGCCCACACAATGAGGTCGCCGTCCGGGTCGGTCGCCGTGAGGTTGAGCGTGAACAGTTCGCCCACGTGGGCCGCCGCGCTCCCAACCGGCGCGACCACCGGCGGCGAGTTCCCGCGGTCGACGAGCACCGTGAAGGTCCCGCGAGCGGTGTCGAGCCCGTCGGAGGCTTCGACCTCGACCTGGACGGATGGGGCCGCGCCCGGCATCGCCTCGAAGCTGAGCGTGCGGTTCGCGAGGAGCACGACGAGGAGCGGGTCGCTCACGAACGTCACGCGGTAGTCGAGCGCGTGGGACCCGCTCTCGCGGTCCGTGGCAAACGACGGCAGGAACAGGGCGTCCGGCAGGATCCCGCCTTCCTTGATGTGGAGCGCAGTCGAGGGCAAGAACAGGGGCGGCGCGTTGACGCGAAGCGTCGCGAAGGCGACATTGTCGGCGGTTGCGTCCTCCACCTGCTCGCCCGCGGGGTCGATGGTGGCAAAGACCTGGTAGTCGCCGGGCAGCGCAACGGAGAGCTGCGCGGACACCGCCCGCGGTGTCCCGGGCGCGACCGACGGGAGCGCGACGGCAGCAATCGAGGGGCCGTCGATCGGGTTGGAGAGGCGGAATTCGACCACGACATTCGAAAACGACGCGACCCCGCGGGCGGCCACCACTCCCGAGACCGTCAGCGTCTGGTTGCGCCGCACGACCGAGGGGAGCGAAAGCGAGGGCGGCTCGAACACGAGGTTGTGGTCAGGCTTTGCGCCCACCGCGGTCGTCGTGAGCGGGAAGTGGTTTTGGGCCGTGGCCGTGATGTTGAACGGCTGCTCGTCGACCACGAAGTACGGCAGCGTCGCCACACCGGTTGCGTTGGTCACCGCGTGGACGTCCCCCGAAGGGCCCCACGCACGGACGAGCGCGCCTACAATCGCCCCGCCCTCGCCCTGCACCTGCACCTGCACGACGTGCTCGCCCACGAGGGGCTGCCGTACCGGGGCGGCCGAGAGCGTTGAGGGCGACGCAGTCACCACCTGGAACTCCGGGTCGCCCATCAGGTTGTACGAGACGCGCTCGGCCCGGAAGTAATTCCGGTTCTGGTCGTCGGTGGGGCCGCTTGCAAGGTAGTACGCGTTGTAGCGCGCCTTGAGGTCGCCGAGCACCTTGCCCGGCTGCGCGTAGCTTTCCTCGAAAAGCATGTGGAAAAATTGGCTCGCGAGCCACCAGTTCCCGAAGGCCTGTTGGCCCGTGACGTTCTCGAGGCGGAAGTTCTCCCCGTTGCCCGCCACCACCGCGATGGCTCCGCCCGCGGGCGCCTTGAGGAACGCCTCGAAGGAGGTGTCGTCGCGGTCGGTGAAGTCGCCGGCATAGCACGCGGACACATACACAAAGGGCAAGCGGTCGCCGTTGGAGAGGTTCAGCACCTCGTCAAAGCGCAGGGCGGGGTCTTCCCCTTGGCTGCGGAAGATGCTCGCCGTGCCGGTCGGGTCCGCGTACTGGGCGACCCCCTGGTTCGAAAGGTACCCGTGGCCTTCGAGGAGCATGAAGGAGGCGCCGCCGTCGAGGGCGGTCTTGAGGGTGCCGTTGCGCAGCGTGTCGGTGGCGGTGCTGTAGTTTCCGCCCTCGGTCTGCGGGTAGTCGTAGTAGCGCTGGATGTCCAGCGAGGCGGGCAGCTCGGCGGCGACCTCTTCGTCGACCTTGCGCGCATTGTCCGTGAAGGGGTCGTAGCCCTCGTCGGCCGAAGTGAGCGGGTTGTCGAGGATGTTCGGGCGGTCCATGAGCGCGCCGGCGAGGATCGCGGTGCGCGCCCAGATGCCCGGGGGAGGCGCCCGCTCGTAGGCGACCTGGCGGCCGACCCACAGGTCCAGCTGGTCCACATTGTCGACGGGGACACGCCCCACGTAGAGATCGGGCGTCCAGTCCCCTTCGCCATACTCGCCGAAGATGCCGTTGCCGTTTTCGTCCCAGTTCGACTCGAGGCCGGCGTAGTAGGTGTCGGTGGTGTACCAGTTCTGCGAGTTGTTGATGTTCCCGTCCTGCTGGGAGTTCGTGAACACTTCGCGGTCGAGCGCCGACTGCGTGGAGTTGTCCCAGTCGCCGTCCATCACAAGCAGCAGCCATTTCGTGGAGGGGGCCTGGTTGAAGTGGAGGTCGCGCAAGAAGTTGTGGACCTTCTCGGCGCCGTCGCGGCCGGTGAACGAGGTGTAAATGTATTCGAGGGGGAACACCTGCGCGGGGACGCCCTTGTCGGTTTTCCAGTCAAGGAGCGGTTTGAGGTGGTCGCACCACGAGAGGGGCGCGATGGCGACGTATTCGAGGCCGGGGACCGGGTCGAGGGTGTAGGTCGTGAGGGGCGTGGGCGCGGCGGCTGAAGACGGCGCGAGGCCCGTAAAGGGCGTGGCTATCATGATTAGCGCGAGAAGCCCCGCGCGAATCGACCGCTTGTCAGACAACACGTTCTAACGCTCCCGCACCTGACATAAAGGTTCCCAGACGCTCCCGGCAGGGAGGTAGGCCAATCCCGTCTTCCAGGGGCCGCCCATTCCAGAGTTGGACTTCCACCGGAAAGGACTATCTGCGCGCCCTTCTTTCGCGTGGCTACTGTGGGGAAAACACCATGGAAGTAGCCCGCCTGCCGTCCCGTCGCGCCGTCCGCAAGTTGACCGCCATCGCCCTGTTGCTCCTGTTCGCGCCGCCTTTGTGGGTCGCCCCTGCGGCGACCGCTTCGCCCGGCGGCGGGTGGTCGACGCCCGTGGACCTGTCAAGCTCCGGATACGCGTACGCGTACGACGTCTGCTCGGACCGCCTCGGGAACGCAATGGTGGTCTGGACCGACTGGTCGGCCGGCGTCTACTTGGCCTTTGCACGCCGCTTCGTGAATGGCCTCGGTTGGCAGCCCGAAGAGCAAATTGACCCCTCCGGCAGCGACGCGTATGGGATCTCCGTCTCGTGCGACCCGATGGGCGACGCGTTCGCCGCCTGGTACTCGTGGAACGGGTCCGCGTACACGGCCGTCGCGGCCCGGTACACGGCCGACTGGGGATGGGGCGGGCCCCGGACGCTCTCGCCGATGAATTTCAACACCTATGAGGTGGAAACTGCGATGGACGGAGCGGGCGCAGGGTACGTGGTTGCCTCAGCGTGGAATGGATCGGGCTATGAATACCGCGCCACTCGGATGGACTCGAACGGCACGATGGGCGCCACCATCCGGATCGACAACAGCTCGAACGCCAACTACGACGTCCGCATCGCGGCCTCGGCCGCACCGGGGGTCATTATCGTGTGGCGCCAGTACAACGGCACGAACACGGACCTCCTCTCGATCCGGCACTCGGGGACGGCGTGGCAAAGCCGCTTGCAGGTCGAGACGAAGGGCGGCGACATTGACTTCCCCGTCGTGGGGCTCGACGACGCGGGCAACGCACTCGTCGTGTTCCGGCAGAATGTGTTCTCGACCTACACATGGTACGCCACAAGCACACCCTACTCGGGGTGGACGGCGCAGCAGTATGTGGGGACGGGCGACGCGGGGGGCGCCCTGGCCGTGATGCCGGGCGGGCAGGCGGTGTACGTAACGTATCACTGGAACGGCTCGGCCTACGTGTACGCGGCTTTCCGCTATTGGCCCGGCGTCGGTTTCGACGCTCCCATCTTTGGGACGGAGCCGGTCATCTCTTACCCGATCGTGGCGACAAACGCGAAGGGGCAGGTGCTTGTGTCCTCGTTCGTTTACATTGGTGCCCTCTACCTAGCGAAGGTCCAATTCTTTTCCGGGAGCCAGTGGACGCCCACGTACTTTGTCGACACGAACGGCACGACGGACAACAACTACCAGGCGGTTGGCGCCGTGCTCGCAGACGGGCGGGCGATCGCGCTTTGGATGCGCTACGACAGCGCCTACACGTACTGGTATGCCCGCGCCGCGCTCTACAGCGCGGTCGACACGACCCCACCGGCGGTGAAGATCACCTACCCGTTCAACGGCGGCACGACGAGCAGCGGCTACATGTGGACCACCGGCTGGGCGGAGCCCGGCGCATCGGTGAGCGTGAACGGCTTCGAGGCCGCGACGGACGCCCGGGGGTACTTCGAAGTCAACATCCCGCTCGTGCCGGGCAACCACTGGCTGCAGGCGCACGCCATCGACGCGGCCGGCAATTCGGCGTGGTCGAACTCGGTGTATGTCGCCGACGCCGACCAGCAGGACCTCATCGACGCCCACAACGCGCAGGCCGGCCGCTCGGGTTGGCAAGACCCCATTCAGCTTGACCCGGTCAAGTACAGCGGCGCGTGGTGGCCGCGCGTCGGCATCGACCGGTACGGCAACGGCGCGATGGTGTACTACGACTGGGTCAACGGAGCGAACCACGCCTATGTCTCGCTCTACTTCAACGCGACCGGCTGGACGGTGCCGTCGATGCTCCAAACGGAGGACGGCAACCTCTGGGGGGCCCCGCGGATGGCCTTCGACGACGGGGGCAACCTCACGGTGGTCTTTTGCACCTACGCCTACGACGGCTCGTGGGCCCACGTTTACGCCACGATCTACACGCGCAATTACGGGTGGGCCGGGACGTACCGGATCGACTCGGCCGAACGGTTCGCTTTTTGGCCGGACGTGGCGGTGGACAACCAGATGCGCCACTTCTTCGTCTGGCAGCAGCGCGACGAAATCACGGCCAACTACTCGATCTGGAGCCGCTACCTCAACACGAGCGGCTACTTCTTCGGCGGCCACCAGCGCATCGCGCAGCCTTTGGGGTCGAACGACGTGCCGCGAATCGCATTCGACGGCGCCGGCCTCGGGTACGTCTCGTACCGCAGCTGGAACGGGACCCAGTCCAACCTCAGCCTCTCGCGGTGGAACGGCGCAAGCTGGAACGGGTCGCAGGCTTTGCAGGTGGTGCCGGGCGACCAATGGAACCACCCGCTTGCCGCCGACCGCGGCGGAAACGTGACGATCGCGTCGCGCACGTGGAACGGGACACAGCAGAACATTTCGGCCGGCCGGTTCTGGGCCAACGGCTCGTGGTCGCCCAACCAGCTCGTCTGGGGGAACTCCTGGGACTGGGACCCCGAGGTAATTGCCGACCCGAGCGGGCGCGCGTTTGTCGCGTCGACGGCGACGGTAAACGGCAGCGCGACCGCCTTCGTCGGGGTTGGACAACCCGGACAGCCGGTAAGCGCGGGCGTACAACTCGAGGGAACGCTCTCCAACGAGGCGGGCGGCCCGAAGCTCTCGACGGGGCGCGGGGGATCGCCCGTGCGCGTACACTTCGACGAGTACTACAACGGCATGTGGAACCCCCAGATGCGGGAGTACAATGCCGGAAACCAGACGTGGGGAGCGATCATCCAGCTTGGGCCCGGCATCCAAGGCGGCCACATCCCGGACGTTGCGCCGATGCCCGACGGCGGCTACATGGTCGTCTACATCGAAGACAACACGACGCTGGGGATCGGCCAGGCCGTGGCGCGGCGCTTCATGCCGCTTGACACGACGGCCCCGAATCTGACGATCACCGCGCCTCTCACCGGCGCGACCTTTGGCGTTGCCTTTGCCGACGTGCGCGGGAACACGGAACCCGGCGCACGCGTGTGGGTGAACAACGTCGAGGCGGTGGTGGCGCCAAACGGCACCTTCGCGGCCATCGTCCCGCTCACCAACGGGTCGAACACGATCACGGCGCAGGCCCGGGACATCAACGGCAACCTGCAGAATCGCAGCGTCACGGTCACCTTCGCCGACCCGGCGCTTGCGCTGATCTCCAACCTCACGGCGCAGAACCTCGCGCTGCAGGCGGCCTTCCTTGCTGCGAACTCGTCGCTGTGGGCGGCGCTTGCAGGCCAGAACGCGTCGCTGCTTGGTCAGTTGGCGGCACAGAACGCAAGCCTTGCCGCCGCCATCGCGTCAGGCGACGCGGCGCTCTTGGCGCAGCTGCTCGCGCAAAACGCCTCGCTTGCCGCGGCCATTTCCACGGGCGACGCGGCGCTCGTGGCAGCGCTCACGGCCCAGAACGCAACGCTTGCCGCGGCCATCGCGGCCGGCGATGCCGCGCTCCTTGCGAACCTGATTGCGCAGAACGCGAGCCTGCTCAACGTGATCGGGAGCGTCAACGCGTCGTTGCTCGCCAGCCTCGCGGCCCAGAACTCGAGCCTGCTTGCGACCATCGCCGCGACGAACGCGACCTTGCTCGCGCAACTTGCCGCTCAGAATGCGTCGGTGGCCGCGGCCCTGTCGAACCTAAACGCGACGCTGCTTGCAGAACTCGCTTCGCAGGACGCCGAGCTCACACAACTGATCGCCAATACGAACGCGACCTTGCTCGCGCAACTTGCCGCTCAAAACGACGCGCTCACCGACCTGATCGCCTCCACAAACTCTTCGCTGCTCGCTTCGCTTGCGGCGCAGAACGGCGACCTGCTCGCGCGCATCGCGTCGACAAACTCCTCGCTTTTGGCTTCGCTCGCCGCGCAGAACAGCGACCTGCTCGCCCTGATCGCTTCCACCAATTCGACGCTGCTTGCGCAACTCGCTTCCCAGAACGCCACGCTGTGGGCGAAGCTCACCGCGGACAACGGCGCCCTTTGGAATTCGCTCAATGCGACCAACGGCGTGAACTCCAACCAGAACACGACGCTCGCCGCGACTCAGGCCGACGTCGACGCGGCCCAAGCCCAGGCGGCAAGCGCCAGCATGATGGGGATGGTCGGCGCGCTCCTTGGCGTAGCTGGCATTGCCGTGGCCGCTGTTGCGATCCTGCTTTCGCGGAAGCGTCCGCCGCCCTCCATGGAGGGCACGGCGGCCCCGCCCGAGGTGGGCCATGTGGAGGTCGTCGATGTGGCGCCAACCGCACGGGCCCCCGCGCCCGAAGCGGCCCATGGGGCCTCCCATGGCCATTCCATGGGCTCCGAAGGCGAACTCACGAGTGCTGAGGCGTGAGCCCCTCACGGGCAAAGCTCGCAGGCCTAACGGCCGCGGACGCGCCGGATCTGGTACGCCGTGCGTTGCACGCGCCGCGGGGTCACGCGCTGGTTCTGCGAGGGGCGCGTGTGCTCCGAGCCCTTGCCCTTTTTGCCCATTCCGCGGCCGCGCTTGCCGGCCGGGGTGAGCCCGCGGGTCACCCGGTTGTGGTGCTGGGGCTCGAGGATCCAGTTGATCTTGGGGTCGGCGGCGATGCCCGGGTGCGAGGTGTCGACGAGGATGACTTCGTAGTAGAAGTGCCGCCCGTCGTCGCCCACCCAGTACGACGCGAGGACCTCGCAGTTCGGGTAGCGGCGCGCGGTGCGCTCTTCGGCGATCCGCTGGATGCCCTTGGCGGCGGTGATCTTGTTGACACCCATGGAGCGCGGCTTGCGGCCCTTGTTCCACCGCTTCTTGCGAAGCGAGCCGCGGCGCACGCGCGCGCGGACGACGACGTACCCCTGCTTTGCGCGGTATCCAAGCGCCCGCGCGCGGTCGAGCCGCAGCGGCCGCTCGACGCGGACAAAGGACTCGGACTTGCGCCACTCGATCTTGCGCCGCCAGTCAAGCTCGCCCTTCTCTTCGCTCGGCTTCTGCCAAGCTTTTCCAATCTGGGCGTAGACGGACTGCACCATCTTCTCTCACCGAAGGTATCCAGCGGGGGCGCGGGAAGCAGGCACTTCGGTGGTCATATTTGAAGACTGCGGCCTTGCGAATCGCGCGGGAGCAAGCGCCTGGATCGCACCGGCGCGCGCCCCCCGCGCGCACGCGGACACAGGCCGATGCGCTCCGCGAGGAATTCCCATGAGAATTGTTTGGGGACGAAAAATTACGATCCGCCGCGCATCGCGCGCGGGGCCCCCGCAACGCTTTTGAACGAACACGCCCTGCCCGCGGTTTAAGGACGGCGGGGCCGCGCAGGCTTCCGCAAAGATCCCCCACAGGACGGAAAATCCGATGCCCGCCAAGAAGGCAAGCAGGACGAAGCGCTCCCAGCCGCGACGGAACTACTTCACCTCCGAGTCGGTGGCCGACGGCCACCCGGACAAGGTCGCCGACCACATCTCCGACGCGATCCTCGACGACATCATGGGCCAGGACAAGAACTGCCGCGTGGCCTGCGAGACGATGGTCTCCACGGGCATGGCGATCGTCGCCGGCGAGATCACGACGACCGCCTACTGCGACTTCGTCGCGGTCGTGCGCAACACGGTCCGCGAGATCGGCTACGACGACCCGGCGACGGGATTCGACTGGCAGACCATTGCCGTGCTCTCCTCGATCAAGCCGCAGTCCCCCGACATCGCGCAGGGCACGCACAAAGGGATGAAGAAAAAGCAGGGCGCAGGCGACCAGGGCCTGATGTTCGGGTTCGCCTGCAACCAGACGCCCACGAAGATGCCCGCCCCGATCTACTACGCGCACCGCGTGACGGAGCGCCTCGGCGAGGTGCGCCGCAAGGGGCTCATCGACTACCTCTACCCCGACGGCAAGTCGCAGGTCACCTTCGAGTATGCCGGCGGAAAGCCGGAGCGCGTCGAGGCGGTCGTCGTGGCCGCGATGCACCGCGACGTCGTGACGCACGGGGAGATCAAGAAGGACATCATCGACGAGGTCATCCTGCCGTCGTTCCCGGAGGAGCTCATCGACAAGAAGACGAAGTTCTTCGTGAACGAGACCGGCAAGTTCGTGATCGGCGGCCCGCGCGCGGACACCGGGCTCACCGGCCGCAAGATCATCGTCGACACCTACGGCGGCTACGGCAGCCACGGCGGCGGCGCGTTCTCGGGCAAGGACCCGTCGAAGGTCGACCGGTCGGCGTCCTACATGGCGCGGCACATCGCCAAGACCGTGGTGGCGGCCAAGCTCGCTGACGAGTGCGAGGTGCAGCTCGCCTACGCCATCGGCGTGGCCGAGCCGGTCTCGGTGCTCGTCGAGACCTTCGACACCTCGGCGGTGCCGGAGTACGCGATCGAGCAGGCGGTGCTCGACACCTTCGACCTCACGCCCTACGCGATCATCGAGTACCTCGACCTGCTGCGCCCGATCTACAAGAAGACGGCCGCGTACGGCCACTACGGCCGCGCCGACCCGGACTTCACCTGGGAAGCCACGGGCCGGGCCACCGCGCTGAAGAAGCGCGCCGAATCGAACGCGTGAAACCGCGATGAACAAGAGGGATCCTGATGGGGCTCTTTAGCAGGAAGGCGGCGGCACCGCCGCCGCCTGCTGCCGCCGCGCCTCCTGCCAAGGCCGACGACCCGCTTTCCGCGCTCGTCGGCATGACCGTTGGCGAAAGCGCCTTCGAGGACGGAACCTTGACCCTGACCTTCAGGGGGCCCGCAGGCGAGGCACACCTCGAGGCGTATGGCAAGCTGACCTTCACCCAGTCACCCGGCCGCCATCTCGCCCCCGGGACGGCGGAATTCAAGAGCGCTCTGCTGACGGCCCCGGGCCGGCGCGTGATCTCCACCGAGGTGCGGGTGGGCGACACGCTGCTCGTCGAACTCGACAAGGGGCTCACCCTCGCGGCCTCTCTGACCGCGGGCAGTTACCCGGGTGAGTCCGCGGTTTACCTGAAGGGGCCGGGCAAGTCGTACGTGAACTTCAACGAGAACGGCGTCGCGCGCCTCACGATGTGACGGCGCCCCTCAGTAGATCTCGATGCGCAGCCCGTTCGGGTCGTAGAAGGCGATGTTCTCCCCCACGTTGTCTTCGTACTCGATGTTGAACTCCTTCAGCCGCGCGATGAGGTCCCGCCGCTCCTTCGAGTGGCGCAGGCGCACCGCGATGTGCGGCTCGTCGCCGGTGTAGTCGGGCTCCTTGCCGATGATGAAGGCCAGGTACGACCCGTCGTCGAAGCCGACGGTGAGCAGCCGCGGCTTGGCCCCGGGCGGCAGCGTGTCCTTGTGCTCCACCCAGCCGTTCGGCGTGAGGCCGGAGACCTTGGTGACCTTCCACCCGAGGATGCGCGTGTAAAAATCGCGGGTGACGGCGAAGTCTTTCATGGGAAGGTCGACGTGGTGGACGCGGGCCGGCATCGGAGGAACACCTCGCGCAGGGCCCGCGGGCCCGTCACTCGTTGCCCACGCTGTCAATGAACGCCTGGAGGCGCGCGGAACTCCCTTGCCCGTCGCGGCGCGGCGGGACCGCGGGTGCGGCCGGCGCTGCGGGCGCCGCCCTGGGTGCGCGCGCTTTCCGCGGGATCGCCGGGAACTTGGGGAGCTTCAAGGCGGGCATCGAGGGGAAGCCGCGGCCCCGCAGGAACTTCACGTAGAGGAGCGCGCCTGCAAGCGCGATGCCGCCGAAGATCGCGAAGAGCCCGAACGTGCCGACCTGGTCGAGGAACCCGTTGCGCGCGTGGACCTCGTAGGTCTGGAACGGAGCGGGCATCGGGCCCGACCGCATGATTCCGTTCACGTCGGTGGCGCTCACATAGTAGATCATCGAGCCGCCGGGGCGCAGCGTGCCGGGCAGCTTGCCGACATAGGTCCCGTCGGTGCCCTGCGCGTTCATCGGGGTGGCGCCCCAGTTCAGCCCGCCGTCGGTCGAATAGACGAGAGACACGCCGCCGTCTTCGAGTCCATCCACGGCGTCCACGTGGGCCATCACCGGCACCGAGGTCATGGGCGCGACTTCCGCGCTTGGCTCCGCCGACACCATCACGGTCGGGGCGCGCAGGTGGAGGTCGTCGGCGACCGTGGAGAGGTACAGCTCCGGTTGGAAGATCAGCTTCGACTGGTTGATGATCTCCTCCTTGGGAGGCTGGAAGGCGTTGCCCATTTCGATCGTGAACGAGTAGGCGCCGGTGACGCCGTAGCTCCAGTCGTCCCACACCCCCGCCGTCTTGTAGAGCGTGTAGCCCTGCTCGGGCGTGTAGCCCGTCTGGTTGGCCATCACATCGGCCATGGCAACGAAGTCCGCGTCATCGGGCGAAGGCGACTGCGTGTAGCCCCACGGGTACAGGACAAGCTCCGAGAAAGAGTGGAGCGAAAGCGCGATCTTGAAGTCGTGGGCAAGCTCGAGGTCGCGGATCCCGCGCGCCTCGCGCGTCGAGAAGGAACCCGGCGGCGAGTCGCCCGGCCGCCACCCGCCGATCCCCGAGAGCCCGTCGGCGCGCAGCGGCCCGGCGTAGTCTTCGGCGCACGGGTTGTGCGAGTCGCCCTGGAGCTCGCCCCAGTGCCAGTCGAAGTTGCGGTTGATGTCGGTGCCCGTGCAGATGCGCCCGATGACGCCGGGGTTCGGCTCACGGTTCTTGCGCCAGTTGTTGTCGGTGGTGTGCGCGTACTCGATCCCGTCGGGGTTGACCATGGTGAGGATGTAGATCTCGCGGTTGTCCACGAGCCACGAGGCGAGTGATTCGTTGTCCATCTGACCGGGAGCGGCCGTCTGCAGCGCGCCGTCGAGCGTGCGGCGGTAGTGGCCCGTGATCCAATTCAGGAAGTAGGCCGCTCCGTGGTAGGTCGTCCACTCGCGCGCGTGGGTGCCCGCCATGATGAGGACGTCGGGCTCGTCTTTCTCGTCGGCCGTCGGGTTGTCGGAGACTTTGGCCACGAGCAGCGCGCGGCTCTCAACCGTGGTGCCGACCGTGAACAACTGCACGATGTCGCTGTGCTCGCGGGCGACCTGCTGGATGAGGTCGTAGGTGTCCTGCGTCGCGTGGTAGTCGTCCCACCACGAGTCGTTGAACGACGGGGTGGCCGAAGTGCCGCCATCGGCGGTGGACGCGGGCCCGGCCGGGGACGCGACGGCCGGTGCGGCGCTGAGGAACAATTGGAGGGCAAAGAGCAGGGCGACGAAGGCGCGGTGTCGATGCGCGCGTTCCATCGGGCGGGAGCCGCAAAGAGCGTGGATATAGTTTCCGCTGTTGGGCGGAAGCGAGGCGTGGGCGGCGCCTCAAAAGCCCATCCGTTCGAGGCGGCGCACGCGTTCCTGGATGGGCGGGTGACTTTGTGCTAGTCCCGCCGCGCGGCGCAATGGAGCTTGAGGCGCGCCCGTGCAAGCCCCCGAACGCTCGGGGAGGACCGACGCGCCGGTGGCGTCGGCTCGGCACGCGCGCCGCCCCAGATCTGAGCCCGAGGTTCACTAGTGGGACGTGTGCATCGGGGCTCTCCCTGTCAAGGGGCGCAGGCCCCCTCGCGGCGCAGCCGTACCAAACCAGCCTCCTCGCGCCTTTTCCACGCGAGTCTGGCCAGGGCCCGATTCCCCCAGCCAGCATCCCTCGTGAAGTTCGACACGCTTATATCACAAATGCTCATTGCCCGCGACACCTGGCTTGGGTGCGTTCAATGCGGACTAGATTGGGAATCGTGGCCGTCGCGGCAATGTTGCTTACAACGGCCTTCCCCGCAGGGGCGGTCCTCTACCAAGACATTGAACTCCAGGCGGCGACCGACGCCCTACAGACCGCCGGCCGCGACACGGTCGAGCAGCTGTTTTGGCGCTCGGGCTTCGGGGCCTCGGTCATCGGCGGCCCGACGATCGCGGGCAATGCGGGAGCGTTCACCACGAGGCAGACCGCCATTGAGAATTACACCAGCGGCACGACGCCCACGGGCGTGCGGCCGATCTTCATCGAATTCGCAGCGCTTCCAAACGCGAGCTATGTCGCCGGCACGGTCAACGCCAGCGACTACGCCACCCAGCGGTGGAACTTCAGCGCCGGGGCGCAGATGACGGGCGCAGGCACGCTCGGGACGGGCGCGGCCGCTAGCGCCTCGCTTGCAGCCTACCTCTTGCGCACCAACCACTACGCGGGGAACGGGACGCAGGACCCGGCCGCCCCGCTCATCGGAGCGACCTCCGCCGACGGTGTCCTCGGCCTCTGGATGACGGAAGGCCTGATGGACCGCGTGACCGCGATCATGATGTACGGCGCCTACAACGGCTCGGCGCTTGGCGCGTTCAACCTCACCGACCCGGCGCTGAACGACGCCGACGGCTCGAATGGGTGGCAGCTTGTCCCCGACGGGCTTGCGGTCATGCTCTCCAGCGACCCTGAGCCCCTTTTCGGGGGCTTTGCGCCCTCGGACAACGCCACCTCCCTGCGCGGCACCGCCTCCCTGATCCTGGGGCTTGCGGAAATCGTCGCTTACGCCGACCCGGCCGGCGCCCACGCTAGGCTCTTCGACAGCGACCCCTACGACGCGACGCTCTACAACAAGTCGCTCGCGCTGCTTGCAAGCCTCGTGGCGAACAACGACGCGGCCCACTGGAACGCGGTGGCCTCGACCTACACGCAGGGCGGTGGCGCCCAGGACACCGGCGACCTCGCGCTCCTTGTCGCGGCGCTCGCCCGGGCGGAGAAGGCGGTCGACAACGCCACGCGCCCGGTGGTCGCCGCGGCGCGCGAGCGCGCGCTCAGCGCCCTCACAAGCCTCGCGAACGCCTTCGGAGTCTTCCCGGCCACCTTTGATGTCGCGGGCCCCACGGTCACCGGCAACTGGTCGACGGTCACGCTCTGGGGCCAGGCCGGCGCGCTCGAGGCCATCTCGGCAGTCTACGCTACCACGGGCCTTGCGGCCCACATGGTCTGGATGAAGAAGGCCTCCGCGGGCCTTGAGTCCGCGCTCTTCTCGATGGGCAGCTACCACGCGGTCAACCCCGAGCCCACCGTGTCCGCCTTCACGGCGGGCGCCATTGGCGCCACCTTGGGGGCCCTGCGCGACCTCAGCCTCACGGGCGAAGAGCCGCTTGCCATCTGGCGCATCGTGAATGCCACGCAGTGGCTGTTCACCTCGCCCCCGCTCGTGCTTGGAGGCGCCACGCACCCCCCTGTCATCGGTGCATCGTTCGGGTGGAACGCGAGTTCGCAGACCTACCTGCCCCAAGCGGCGGACTTCTCCGCGTGGGGCGGCCTCTATGCGGCCTACGAGATGCTCACGATTGGCCCTGAGTTCCTCACGGCCGTCGGCGGCGGCGTCTCCACGACGCTGCGCGCCTCGCTCCTGCTCCACAACGCGACCGCGTCCCAGGTCGGCGCGTCGATCGACGCCCTCGACCAGCAGATCGCAACCCTGAACGCCCAGCTTGCCTCGCTCCAGGCGTCCTTCGACGCGCTGAACGCGAATGTCACGGCCGTCTCCGACCGGCTGAACCTCTCCCTCGAGAACGAGTCGATCAGCGCCGGCCGGATTGCCGGCCTGCAGGCGAACCTCACCACGCTGCGCTCCCAGCTAAACAACACGGTCGAGAACCTGACGACCATCCAGCAGCTCTACACGAACCAGTCCACCCTCTACGGCGACCAGCAGACGAAGTACAACGAGTCGAACATCAACCTCACCCTCGCGCTGCAAAATGCCACGGCGCTTGCAAGCCGCGTCAACGTCACGCTCGAGCAGGCGGAGCAGGTGCGCCAAGCGATGAACACGACGAACGCGACGCGCGACCAGCAGGCGAAGGACCTCGCTTACGCGCAGAACATCGTTGGCTTTGCGGTGCTCGGCGGAATCCTCGCGGGCATCGGCCTGCTCCTGTTCCTCCAGCGCTTCGTGATGTTGCCGCGCTCGGAAAAGCCGAAGGATGACCCGTCCAGGAAGGGGTCGTCCAAGGACGAGAAGAAGGGCGAGAAGAAGGACGAGACGAAGGACGACGACGAGCACGACCACGACGAAGACGACGACGAAGAGAAAGACGACTGAGGCCGCCCCTTCGCTGTTGTCTCGCGGCCGCGCACTTTGCCGCCAACCTTAATCACCCCCCCGCGCGCTTTGCGTGAATGTGGGCGCCCGGGACAAGGTGGCAGTAAGCCCTTACCGGTTGGATGGGCTGTTCCAGGACATCCCCAAGGACGTGGTCATCTACGACTCGACGCTGCGCGACGGCGAGCAGATGCCCGGCGTGGCGTTCAACCCGGCGGTGAAGCTGGAGATCGCGCGCGCGCTCGACGAGGTGCGTGTCCCGCAGATCGAAGCGGGGTTCCCGGCGGTGTCGCCCTCGGAGGCCGCGGCGGTCAAGCAGGTGTGCGGGCTCGGCCTTGAGGCCGACATCCTGTGCCTGTCGCGGCTGAAGCGCGACGACGTCGACGCGGCTGCCGACGCGGGCGTCGACATGGTGCTCCTGTTTGTCCCGGCGTCGGCCATCCAGCTTCGCGTCAAGCTGAAGAAGACGGTCGACGAACTGATCCCCGAAGTCACGCGCGTGACGGAGTACGCGGCCTCGCGGGGCCTGCGGATCGGGTTTTCGACGGAGGACTCCACGCGCTCGGACCTCATGGACCTCGTGCGCATCTACCGGGCGGCCATCGACGCGGGGGCAGAGCGCGTGGGCCTCACGGACACCGTGGGGTGCACGACGCCAAACGGCCTGGCGCAGCTTGTCCAAAAGGTGAGGCGCGCCCTCAATGACTTCCCGCTCTCCGTGCACCTCCACAACGACTTCGGGCTCGCGAATGCCAACGCCGTGGCCGGCGTGCTTGCGGGGGCAAAGTACGTCACAACCACCGTCAACGGAATCGGCGAGCGCGCGGGGAACGTCCCCCTGCAGCCCTTCGTGATGGCGTGCGAGTTGCTGTACGGTATCAACACGGGCGTAGACACGGAGGGGCTGAAGGCGCTCTCCGAGCTGGTCGCCGACCGCAGCGGCGTGGCCATCCACCCGAACTTCCCCGTCGTCGGGTCGAACGTGTTCAGCCACGAGAGCGGAATCCATGTGAAGGCCGTGATGGAGGACCCCGCCACCTACGAGCCGTACCCGCCCGAACTTGTGGGGCAGCGGCGCACGCTCGCGCTGGGAAAACACACGGGCCAAGCCCACGTAAAGGCGGTGTTGCAGGGGCAAAACGTCAAGCTCCCCGAGGCGCAGGTCGATGCGGTCACGCTGAGGCTCAAAGAGCTCGGCGAACGCAAGGGGCAGGTCACCTTCGAAGAGTTCTGGCAGTTGGTCGCGGAAGTCACGGGCCAGAAGCACCGCGTGCGGGCGCGCTAGCGCGCCGCACGAGTTCCATGAATCGTTCGTCGTCGTCCGGGTAGAACGACGGCACCCGGTGGACCTCGCCGCTGCGCATCGCAATCGCCGTGCAGGGGCCCAGGAAAAGCGACCGCCGGCGCTCGGCGTGGTGGATCCCCGACATGCCGATAACGCGACGCGTCTTGGAGGCCTCGATAATGATTGCCTCTGCCGTGATCGCGTAGCGGCGCGGCGCCCTAAGCAAGGCGACCAAGACCGCGCGAAGCCCGACCGCCAAGACGAACATTCCCAGGGCCGTTACGACGGCCATCGCGACCAGAAACGGAGGCCCGACCGCCTCATAGAGTGCGGGGTTCACGGCGCCAATGAGGGGCGCGATGGAGGTGACGAGGGCCCCCATCCCGAGGTTCATCACCCCGAAGATGAGCACACGCCGGCAGATCGGGTTGTCAACCCAGGGGACCGCTGCATCGTCAACCTCCAGGACCATCGCGTGGCGTAATCCATCCCGGCAAGATGGGTCTTCCGCGCTGCGCGCCTTCCCCCCCCTTAAGCCTTTATCTGGATTGACGCGGGTTGACTTCCCCCCGCGCGGAGCCTCCCCCTTGTTCGAAGAACTCGAAGTCGGCACCCTCGAAGACGGAATGGTGCCCACGATCTACTCGCTCGGCTTCACCGAGCGGGCCAAGCTCCTGCAGGCGGGCGTGAAGAAGACGCATAAGTGGCTCGAGCGCCTGTTCCAGATCGAGGCGAAGAGCTACCTCGCAGTCCTGGACGACGCCGACTGGAAGGCGTCGTGCATCCCGCCCTACGGGCGCCCGCACACGGTCTTCGACGGCCCGCGCGGCTTCGTGGTGGCCTCCTACGATTATCATGATGCGATGATCGACGCAATGCTCGGCATCGTGGCACAGGCCCCGCCCGCGCTTGAGCGCGAGTTCCGCAAATTGCAGGGCGCCGACGAAGCCAACATCATCCGCTTCATGGACCTCGTCGTGACGGCGCACGAGGTGTGCCACCTGTTCATCAGCCAAAGGCACCTGGCCATGGGGCCCGATTGGCTGCCCGAACTCTTCTCCCACTACCTGACGTACGCTAACCTCGCGGCGACCAACCCCCAGGACGCGAAGGTGTGGAAGCTCTGCGAGGACATATGGGCGTCCCAGACCGACCTCACCTACACCAAGCTCGAGGACTACGAGATGCACCACCCGGACATGCCGCTTTCAAACTACATCTGGTACCAGGGGAAATTCAACCAGCGCGGCGTGCAGGTCTACAACCGGATGGGCGTGCGCTTCGCGCACAAGGTGGTCGAAGAGTTCGCCGTGACCGAGCAGGAAGTCAAGCGGCGCCTGAACGGGATTTCAACCGACTGGGCCAAGTGGATCGGGACGTTTGGGTGAGGGGAGGACGATGGCGGAACCGCCGCCGAAATTCAAGGAGTGCATGCAGGCGCTGTCGCGCCACGGCCTCCTGATGTTGCAGGACGCAAGTCTCCCGTCGGTCGTCACGATCGTTGCCGGCGCGCCGGTGAAAGGCTCATGGTGGGGGCACGCCCGCGGCCACGCGATCTTCAACGCCTCGCAAGCGATCGAGGAGCACGCTGACGTCGCCGTCGCGAAACTGGTGGACGGCAAGGTGACCTACCTCCACCGAAGGCTGTGGCCGGCCCTGGTGGCCGCGGGATCCGAGCGTGCCCCATGGCAGACCGCGGGACTGTCACCCCCCGCGCGGGCCTTGCTAGCGGCTGTCGACAAGCGGGGTTCCGTCCGCACCGACCTCGTGCCGGGAACCCTGAAAAACCCCGGCCGCGGCGCAAGCAAGGCCGCGCTGGAACTCGAGAAGCGGCTGCTCATTGCATCCGAAGAAGTGCACACGGAGACCGGTGCTCACGCGAAGCACCTCGAGGCTTGGCGCGCGTGGGCCGCCCGCCGCGGCGTTGAGGTGAGCGGGACGAGCGGGGCCGAGGCCCGAGGCGCCTTCGAAAGAGTTCTCGCGGCGATGAACCGCGAGGCCCAAGCGGCCGGACGGCTACCTTGGCAGGCGCGCGTCAAATCAGGGCCTTGATGGCTTCGATGATTGGGGCAACCTAATACCCATCACGCGGACCCCGCCGCCGTGACCTCGGCGATGAACAGCTCCACCGCGTCGAGTTGGCGCTCCCACGATTCCACGGTCGGCAGGTGCCCGCGTTGGGCGCAGAGGTCGTGGAGGCGGTCGGCGAAGGCCGCGTAGCTAAGCGACAGGCCCCCCCCAATCAACGCGTCCAAGAACTCGTAGTGGCGCACGCGGTCGGCCGCCGTGCCGTCGCGCGGGATTCCCCGGGCGGCCATGGCGGCATCCGTTGCCGCGCAGGCGGCTTTCCATGCGCGCTCGGCGGCCTTGCGCACCTTGACGGCGTCGTGTTCCGCATAGCCTGCCTCGCCCTCGGCCCGGGCGCCTTCAAGCAGGCGCCGCGCATAGTCCGCCAGCGATTCGTGGGAGCCTTCCAAGGCGATCAAGGGCCCCAAGGTCGGGAGAGGAAATGGGTTTTGCCTTTTCCGATCAGATGCCTGATTTGACGTCCGCGATGTATTGGGCGACCTCGTCGAGCCAGAGGTTCATCTCTTCCTCGTGAGGCATCCTCCCCTCATAGAAGCACCCTCCGTGGAGCCGGTCGGCAAAGAACGCGAATTGCTTCTGCAGATCCCGGCGGCCGATGGAGAAGAGGAAGTTGGACCGGTCCTGGTGGGCTGCGGGGCCAGGCGTCGGCATCTGTCCGCGGAACCGCCTGGCGAGGTCTGTGGCTTGGATCGCGGCGTTCCAGGCCTTTTCGGCTGCGTCGCGGATTTGGATTGAGTTTTGCTTTGCAAACCCTTCCCTTGCCTCCTGTCGGGCGAACGCAAGCAAGTCATCGGCCAGCCGCCCGAGGCTGGGGGCTTTGGAGGCGGGGGCGCTCATGGTAAGCACCTGCCCCCGGCGTGAGATAAGGCTTGCGCGAAGGTCATCGGGCGCTTGGCGATTGATCCGTCGCGACGGTCATAGCCCCTCGCCGTCGATGACGACGCGTTTCTTGCGGCCGTCGTTCTGGATTTCGCGGCTGAAGTTCGTGAACTCTTTGGCGACCGCGAGCACCGTCTCGGCGTGGCTCGAAACCGCGTCGCAGGTGAAGCTGGAGCGCCCCGTGGCCATCAGGCAATAGATGAGCACCTGGTCGAGGAGGTGCTCGTCGACATCCGCGTCGGCCCGAAGCGCGCGGGCAATCGCCGTCGCCGTCGTCTCACCCACCTTTTCGGCCGGGTACCCGCGCTTGCCGATGTCCGAGCCGCCGACCGCGCCGGCGCGCCGCGGCGCCCAGAGGGTCGCGCTTACGCCTTCGCCGGTGGCCTCCACAACGTCCACATCGAGGGTGCCGAGCGGCAGCCCCTGCAGGCGCCGCACCATCGACCGCCGGATCCGGTCCGTGACGTCCTGCCCCAAACGCGACACGGCAATCTCGCCCTCGATGGCCCCGCGCGGCTGGGGGCCGGTCGGCGCAAGCGGCTTGATGGAGGCGCCCGGCTCGACGATGACCTTCACGGCGCCGCCGCCTTCGGGGTAGAAGCCGCGGCGCTGGATCTCCAGGCTCACATTCGCGCCGATCGCGTGCAGGACCGGGAGGAGCACGCGTTCAAGGTACTTCACGGTGGGAGCGAAGGGCACGTCCGTGCCGCCGCGCAATTCGACCTCGACCCGTTCGCCGCACGAAATCGCGGGCGGCAGCATGGCCTGCAGGACGAGCGTGACCGAGCCGGCGGTGCCGACATCGAGGTTGAAGGTGCCGCCGTGCAGGCCCTCCGGCCGGAAGCGCAGCTCCGTCGAGCCGACCTCGGCGCCCTCGAGTTCGGCGTCGCAAAGCTGCGCGACGGCCTTCACCGCGGTGACATGCGAGGCCTTGAGGCCCGGCGGGTCGCGGTTGGCCCGGATGTTCGTGACCTTGAGCGCGGTGTCCATGATCGCGGCCAAAGCCACGGCCACGCGCAGGACCTGGCCCCCGCCTTCGCCAATCGAGCCGTCAATCGAGACCATGCGGGGGACGCCGGGCGCGTGATCGGTGCGAGGGGCTTAACCTTTTGGAACGCGCGGGGCGCGCGCTTAGGCCCTTGGAAGTGTCACGGAACGCTTAAGTGGAGCGTACCCTTTTACGAATTTCGTAAAGCATGGAGGCAAAGGCCGTGGCAAAGGAGCCGTTCCCGACGAGCCCCTCGGTCACGGTCGCCCCGCCGGGCCCCAAGGCCAAGGCGATCGTCGCCAAGGACGGGAAGTTCATGGCCACGACCACAAAGTCGCTGCCGCTTGCCATCGCGCGCGGCCACGGCTGCATCGTCGAGGACGTCGACGGCAACTTCCTCCTCGACTTCACCGCGGGTGTGGGCGTCCTCAACACGGGGCACACCCACGCGCGCGTCGTGGCCGCGATCAAGGCGCAGGCCGACAAGTTCCTCCACTTCGCGGGCACGGACTACTTCTACGCGCAGCAGGCCGACCTCGCCCAGCGCCTAACTGAAGTCGCGCCCGTGCAGGGGCCCTCGAAAGTGTTCTTCACGAACTCGGGCACGGAGTCGAACGAGGCGGCGATGAAACTCGTCCGCCACGCCACGAAGCGCCCCGGGCTCATCGCATTCATCGGCGCGTTCCACGGCCGGACCTTGGGCGCCCTCTCGCTTACGGCCTCCAAGAAGGTGCAGCGCGAGGGCTACCTGCCGATGGTCGGCGGTGTCGAGCATGTGCCATTCGCCAACTGCTACCACTGCCCCTACAAGCTCGAGTACCCCTCGTGCGACATGTGGTGCGTCCACATCCTCGAGGAGGAGTACTTCACGGGCGTCATGCCCCCCGAGGATTTCGGCGCGGTGTTTGCCGAGCCGATCCAGGGCGAAGGCGGCTATGTGGTCCCGCCCCTTCCGTACTACAAGGAGCTGAAGAAGGTGCTCGACCCGCACGGTATCATGTTAGTGATGGACGAGGTACAGTCCGGCTTCGGCCGGACGGGCAAGATGTTCGGCTCGGAGCACTTCGGTATCCAGCCGGATGTCGTCTCGCTGGCTAAGGCCCTCGGCTCCGGCATTCCCATCGGGGCGATCGTCTACCGCGCGGCCCTCGACTGGGGCGTGTCGGGTTCGCATTCGAACACCTTCGGCGGCAACCCGGTGGGGTGCGCCGCGGGATTGGCCACGCTCGATGTGATCAAGGACGAAGGCTTGCTCGCCAATGCCGCGAAGCAGGGCGCGCTGCTGCGCAAGCGCCTCGAAGAGTCGCAGGAAGCGCACCCCTCGATGGGCGATGTCCGCGGCCTGGGGCTCATGCAGGCCGCCGAGTTCGTGAGCGACCCGCGCAAGCGCACGCGCGACCCCAAGCTGCGCGAGGCCGTGGTCGAAGAGGCCTGGAAGCGCGGGCTCGTGCTGCTCGGGTGCGGGCGCAACAGCATCCGGTTCATCCCGCCGCTCGTGGTGACGGCGGCGCAAATCGATGAGGGCATGGAGATCTTCGAGGAGGCCATAAAGGCCGCCGACAAGAATCGGAAGTCGTGACGCCCTCACCGTTAGATGAACATCGTCTCTACGCCTACGAAGCGCCCCGCATATCCGATCGCCACGGAATCCGCTTTTTCCGCCATCCGCCGTTCAATCTCCGCGCGAACCCGCTTGCGCAGCTCCGCGATCATCGGCGCCTCGACCTTCAGCCCCGGCACCTGGGGCACTGTTGCAACCAGCGTCCCGTTGTCAAGGCGCTCGATGATGATGTAGAACGTTTTCTTGCTCTTCACGAACCGCAAACCCCCTTGGCCGATATGAACTGCCGGTCAATGGCCGCGAGTGGCGGCCGCGATGACTTGCGGAACGCCGGTGCGGCTCGACTTCACGCGCGGCGCCCATCCAAGCGCCTTCAGCTTCGCGGCGCTTGCGACCTGGTTGGCCGCGAGGTGCTTCGCGGTCGCATCTCCGTGAAACTTGATCGCCTCCTCGGGAGTCCTCGGCGCAGGGTGCAGGACGTGGAGCGCGTCGGCGACCAAATCTACGAAGGACCGCAGCGCGATGGGCTCGTCGTCCGCTGCCAGGTAGATTTCGCCCGCCTTGCCCTTTTCGAGGACCGTCCGCACAGCCTCGCCGCAGTCGTCGATATGGAGCGGCGACCAGTGGTTGCTGCCGTCGCCCGGCACGCGGTAGGTCCCGGCTCGGATCTCCTCGACCAATTCCCTGAACCAGCTACCGTCCCCGTAGACCATGCCCGGCCGCACCACGACGACCTCGAGCCCGCCCGGCTTGTTCGCGTCCATCGCGGCGCGCTCCGCCTGCCAATTGAACATCGCCGTCCCCGTCGGTTTCACGGGCGCGGCCTCCGTGATCATCTCCTTCCGGTCGCCGATGAGCCATGTGCCAGAGACCACGAGCAGGCGGCGCGCCCCCACGTTTCGCGACGCGGCAACGAGGTTGTACGTGCCGTCGACGCGGACCTTTGCCGCGACGCTCTGCCCCACCTCGCGCGAAGCCGTCGTCGCTGCGGCCGCGGCGTGCACGAGCGCGTCGCATCCCTTTGCAGCATCGACGAGCGTGGGGATCGAGAGGATGTCGCCGCGCACGGGCGTGCCGCCCGCGCCGCGAATCAACTCGTCCTTGTCGGGCGACCGCGAAAGCCCCACCACCTCGTGACCCGCGACCGAAAGCGCGCTCACGGCCGAAAGCCCGATGAACCCGGAAGCCCCCGCGACAAGGACCCGCACGGCGCGCGTCAGCGCGGCCAGCGGCAATAGCGCTTCGCCAACCCAAAGCTGGAGACCAACGGGCGCTTCGATGGGCAATGCTTAAGGAGAGCCCCAGGCTAGTTCCACCGGGAGCAAGCGTGACCGCGCGGCGCGCGTTCTTAATCGTCGGCCTCATCGCCGCCGCCGCGCTCGTACCGCTTGCGGCAACCGGAGACGGCGGGCTCACCGTCCTGCTGTTCGTGACCCCGCCCGACCGCGGCGTCTCCGAGACCCTTTCCATCGACGTCGAGGTCTACTGGTGGGGACAGCCGACCAGCGCCGACTCGGTGCGCTTGACCGTTTCGTCCTCCGGGGCATCTCCCACCCTTTCGAATGTTTCCACCGGCAAGTACCACGCCTCGTACAAGATCCTCCAGGGCGACCTCCGCGTGGGGTCCCTTTCGATCCAAGCTAGCGCAAACAAAGCGGGCCGTTACACGCAGGACACCGCGTACTACGCCCTTCGCGGGGCCTTCAACAACCCGGGTTGGCAGGTGCAGGTGCGCATCGTGTCGCCCGCGAACCTTGCCCCTCCTCCGGGGTCGCTCATCGTCTTCGAGGCACGCTCGTACTCCGGCGGGGCGCTTGCCGAAGGGGGACCCATCAACGCGACGCTGGTAAGCGAAGCGGCCGGTGTGGTGGACCCCCTCGAGATCCTCCCGACGACCCGGGCGGCCGACGGCGTGTACCGGTTCAACCTGCAAATCCCCGCGAACCTGAGCCTGTCGCGCGCGTACGACGTCACGGCGCGCCTTGGCGTTGCCTACTACGGCGCCAGCACGGAGGTCCGGTTCACGTCGAACCCGGTGCCGGTGACGGCGTACATGACCGGGGGCAACGACACCGAGGTCACGCTGCGCGTGATCGCCGGGTCCAACGCGCCCGTGGGGGGCGCAATGGTCGAACTCAAACAGCAGACGGATTCGCCATCTCCGCGTTCGCCGGGTCCCTCGCCGCCCGTGTACCGGAACACCACGGGGGCCGACGGGATCGCCGAGCTCGTCGTCCTGAAGGAGTCCATTGGTGGGACCTACCCGGATTACGTGCTGAACGTGAGCCAGGGCAACCGCACGACGTCACAGCATGCGTACCTCTCGTTTGTAAACTCCACCGCCTGGAGACCCGAGCCCCCGTACAACTACAGCTGCGAGGCGCGGCTGCAGAGCGACCCCACGGGTTTTTCGGCCGGCGAAACGGCCGCGCTCTCGGTCCGCGTCACCCACGACGGGGCGCCCTTGGTAAAC
>JBGPJF010000025.1:0-30096 GCA_041485285.1 Thermoplasmata archaeon
ATCGATTACCAAGTCGTGGTCGCGGTTCATCGACCCGCTATGGGCGCGCTTCGGTTACCCGCGGAGCCAATGCTAGGCCTACGACCCGAGCCCAAGGCTCCGCGCAATCACCATGCGCTGGACCTCGCTCGACCCCTCGCCGATCTCGGTGAGCTTCGCGTCGCGCAGGTACCGCTCGACGTTGTACTCGGTGACGTACCCATACCCGCCGAAGATCTGAACCGCGCGGTTGGTGACGCGCGACGACGCCTCGCTGGCGTAGAGCTTGGCCATCGAGGCCTCCTTGCGAAACGGCCGCCCCTTGTCCTTCAGCTGGGCCGCGTTCATGACGAGCAGGCGCGCTGCCTCGATTTCCATGGTCATATCTGCGATCATGAATTGAATCGCCTGGTGCTCAGCGAGCTTCTTGCCGAAGGTGACCCGCTGTTTCGCGTAGGCGACCGAATCTTCGAGCGCGGCCTGTGACAGGCCGACGGCCATCGCGCCGATCCCGATGCGCCCGGAGTCGAGCACTTTCAGGGTCGCCACGAAGCCTTCGTTCACCTCACCGATGCGATCGGCGTCGGGGACCCTCACATGGTCAAGGACCAGTTCCGAGGTCGCCGACCCGCGCAGGCCCATCTTGTGCTCGTCCTTCGTCGCGTGGAACCCGTGTGCGTTGGTGGGGACGAAGAAGGCCGTGATGCCGTGGCTGCCCTTCGAAGCGTCGGTGCAAGCGAGGACGACGACGCCCTGGGCCTTCGACCCGTTCGTGCAGAACATCTTGGAGCCCGAGAGCACCCAGTGGTCGCCGTCGCGCACCGCGGTCGTCTTGAGGCCCGCGGCGTCGGACCCCGATCCGGGCTCGGTGAGGGCCCAGCCGCCGATCCATTGCCCCGTCGCGAAGTGGGGCAGCCACCGCTGCTTCTGCTCAGGAGTCGCGGCGACATTGATGTGGCCGCAGCAAAGCGAGGTGTGGCCGGCGAGCGTGAGGGCCGTGGAGCCGCACCCGCGCGCGACCTCCTCCATGATGATGGCCCACTCGACGCCGCCCATCCCGCCGCCGCCGTACTCGGTCGGGATCGTGGCCCCCACAAGGCCGAGCTTGGCGGCCTCGGCGAAGTTCTCGAAGGGGAACTTCGATTCCATGTCGATCTGCTGGGCGTTGGGCTTGAGCTGGCGGTCAGCGAATTCGCGCACCATCGTGCGCACCATCTGCTGTTCGTCCGTCAGTTTGAACCGCAACGCGACCCCTCCCTCACGGCACGACTACCGCGGAAGCGCCCAAAGTACCTCACCGCGCTGTTCGAGGCGCACGGCCTTTCCCGTTTCGCCCGGCTCTTCGAGGCGCGCGAGCACGCGCACCGGGGTCTTCCCCTTGGCGCCCTCCGCAACCCGGACGACCGCCAAGTGAAGGGGCGCCTCGAGGCCCTCGGGCGTGACCTCCTCGGTGGTGAACGTTACAACGACGCCTTCAGGCTCGAAGTGCGCGGGGACCATGGCCCGCTGGCAGTCCGGGCAGTAGCGCCGGGGCGGGGCCACGGCGCGCCCGCAGCGGCACAACGAACCCTCGACTTGCGCCACGCGCGGGAATTCCCGCGGCGCCCTTTGAACCTATGCAGGCGGCTTCAGCCGGGCGGGCCCTCGGGCGGCGCATTCGCGCGGATGCGCGCGCGCAGGACGAGCTCGGCGGTGCGCAGCTGCTTGCGGTACGAGGCGATGCACATGATCCCAAACACCCGCGAGAGCACGAGGCCGCCGGCGATCAAGGCGAAGGCGGTGTAGAAGGCCGCGTACTGCTCGTACACGAGCTTGCCCATGAGGAAGAAAGGCGGCCCGTAGCCGGGGCTCGAAAGGGTCCAGATCTGCCCGCCGCAGTCTTGGCCATTCCGGAAATAGCAGTCGTAGTCGTTGGCCATCGCGACGGCGGCGACTCCACCCACGGCGAAGGCCACCGGCAGCGCCCACGCGAGCACGAAGAGCAGGCGGAAGCGCCGCCTCGACTTCTTGCTGCTGCCGGGGGCGAGGTTCCGCAGGTACCGTGAGAAGAACGCCCCGAACGACGATGACGCGACGATTCCGGTCACCACGGCGACCCCAAGCGCGATGGGCAACGCGTAGAGGAATGTGGCGTTGCGTGCGTAGGTCGGTTCCTGCATGGCGATAACCACCGTGGCCGCCCCCCCAGCCATCAGCGAGATGACGCCGCGCCAGAAGTACGCCTCCGCGCGCTCGACCTCGCGCTTTTGGAGGACGCCGAGCTCGCCGCGCCCGATGTGCGAAGCCCGGATGCCGGCAAGCGCGTACCACCCTGCGATGAAGCAGAGGATGAACGCCAGGCTCCCGGCGATCCAGCCGACGATCGCGAGCACCCCGCCGTTCATCGATCCCTGCGTGGCGGCCGCCGGCCCTGCCGTGAACAACGCGCCGGCGAGGGCCGCCGCGGCCGCAAGGGCGGCGTACTGCGCGAGGGCCATGAAAACGCTCGCCCATTGGAATGCGAGAAGTCCGCGCAGCGTCATCTTGGCGCCGTTGCGGACCGTCTCAAGCTCGTTAACGCCAAACGAGGCCTGTTGCGTGGGCCGCGCCCGCTGTTCGCGCGGGAGCCCGCTCTCGCGGACGGGCTCCTCGATGCCTACCGGGATGTACATGTCCGCGTTGGTTGCCCCAGCCATGCCCCCGTGTCCCCCCTCGCGCAACGACCGGCCGATTACGGCCCCCGCGGCTTCAAAAGGGTTGCGCCGCAACTACCTCGACTGCAACGCAGGGGTAGGTCGCGCGCGGGCGCTTCACGGCATCGCTGGCGCCACCGGCGGCGCCATCGGCGGTGGGGCCTGGCCCGGCGGCGGTGCGTCCGGGTTGAACTGGCCGGACGCGATCATGTTCCGGGCGCCCTTTTCGGCCGCATTGACCTGCCGCATGTAGATGAACGCCGTGATGATCGAGACGATGCCGACGAAGGACCCGATGGTGCTCACCTGGTCTGCGGCGTTCTGGTTCGTGAACGCGTTCGTGAACAGGAAGGCCGAGACCACGCGGACGCCGAGCGCGGCAGCCGCGCCGACCAAGGAAAGGAGCACGAACAGCTGCTTCATCTTCCGGCCCTCTTCCGTCATCAGCCCGCCCACGAGTTTTTGCATGACCTGCGCGACCGCGTACACATAGCCGACAAGGATGGCGCCCGAAGCGGCGGAAGAAAGCGCGAACTGGGAGGCGATCTGCTGGGCGGTCGCCCCGTTGGCAAAGAGCGCGGAAAGGCCGAACACCACTCCTACCACGATGGAGCCGACGTAAAGTCCGCACGCGATGACGAACCATTTGACCGCGTCCTTCACGTTGGCGAGGTGGGCGTCCCCGAACTCGCGCTTCCCGTCGTTGATGTTGTAAATCCCGAGGAGCCCGAGGATGAACGAAACGAGACCCAGCACGCCGGCGATGAGCGCCACGGCGACGATGGCCGCAAGGGCCCCCAATGCGTTGAGGACGGTCTGCGGGTTGGTGTTGTTGAAGGTGGACACGAGGCTAAAGGCCAACACCGCCCCGATGATCGCCATGGCGTTGAAGGCCATCACGCAGATCGTGCCATACCGGAGCCACTTGAGCCCCTCGAACGTCTTTTGGCCCGGCTGGTTCACGAAGACGGGAGCCATCACCATCGGGGGAGGGTAGTAGCCCATGGGTTGGGGGTAGTAGGGCATCGGCGGCGTGCCGTAGGGCGAGGGCACGGGCGGCATGGCCGGGGGCGGGGGGCCTGGAGGCGGCGCGGGCTGTCCTTGCGGGTTGGGCATTGGGTTCGGCGTCATCTACGGCATCCCCGAGGCCACCGGGGCGGCCTCACGCTACAGTACCGGCGGGTGGCCTTCAACCTTCCGCCCCGGCCGCGAGCGGCACCGCGGGAAGCTCGGCGTCGGGGTCATGCCCCCGTGTGGCTGCCATCGCGGCGGTCCCCCGTTCTGCTTCGCTGATTTGGCCAAGGAACACCGCAAGGGAAGCGGCCGATACCACCCCAACAAGGCCGAAAAGGTCGACGATCCCGAGGAGGAGCGTGCACACCATCGAAACGCCGACCGACGCGAATGTCCCCCCCATCGAGAGCTGCCAAAACTGCTTGCGCATCGCGCGGCCTTGGGCCGTAAGCAGCTTGCTGATGAGGGTCTGCAAGGCAAGACCGACGACGACATTGACCGCGATGCCGGTAATGGCGAACGTGACGGTAATGGCGAGCACCGCTTCGCGGGGTAGCTGACCGAGCGGCAAGCTGCCAATCCCGCTGCTGAAGTAGGCCCCGACCACGGCAAGGCCGACCAGGCCGCCAACGGCCCAGGTGAGGACGGCCAGGTACGCGAGGCGCACCGCGCGCCGCGCGGTGCGTGCGTGTTCCTCGCCCATCCCGTGCGAAGCATCCATGATGTCTTCGAAGGCGCTCCAACCAAACGCCACGGCGATCGCCTGCACGAGGAACGAGGTAAGCATTAGCACAAGGGCGGGGTAGAAGCTCAGGATTCCGGGTGGGGCACCCGGAGTAATCACGAGGTAAAGGGCGAGGGCGCCGACGGCGGCGGTGAGCCCTGACCCGCTGAGGGCCACGGCCGTGGCGAGGCGCAGGCGCCCGAGCCCGCGCAGCGTCTCGCGGCCCCGGTCGGGGTGGAGGAGATGGGGCACGGCCACGCCGGGCGGCACGGGAGGCAACGAGAACCCCCACGAGACGGGGTAGTGGTACGCGGGGCCAGCCCCATGGGGCGCCGAGGGAACTCCGCCGGACGCCGCAAGCGGCACCGAAGGCGCGGCCTCCTCCGGCGGCAGCGAAAACCCGCCCTTCGAGACCATTTGACGTCCCTCCTCGCGCTCCAGCTTGAGCTATTCACTCTCAAGGGTAAATGAAAGCCCCCCGCTCGTGAACGCCCAGGCTCACGCGGAGCCCGCGCCCAAGCGAACCTGCACCCTTATTACGCCGAAGCGTCGCTCCTCCGCTGGAAGCGACCTCCATGGCCCTCGACGTACTCGTCTTAGCGCCGCGGAGGATCTTTTGTCCGGCGAAATAAGCCGCTAGAGGGCCCCGTGACGGGGAGCCCGCGCCGGCCGGGCCTCTTCGGCCCGGGCTCCATGGTGTGGTACCAGAGCGGCAAATGGGCTCGACTGCAGATCGAGATTCCGGGAGTTCGACTCTCCCCCACACCATTCCCCTTAACGAAACCCCAGGAGGCGTGAGCGTGGCGCTGCGGATGTACAACACGCGCACTTCAAAGCTCGAAGAGTTTCAGCCCATGCGGGCGGGGCAAGTCGGGATGTACGTGTGCGGCCTCACGCCGCAGGACTTCACGCACGTGGGCCACGCGCGCGCGTATGTGGTGTTCGACACGGTCCGGCGGTGGCTCGCCCACAAGGGGTACCGCGTCCGATACGTGCAGAACTACACGGACATCGATGACAAGATCATCAAGCGGGCGCGCGAGGCCAATGTGGAGCCAAGCGAACTGGCCGAGCGCTACATGGAGGAGTGCGAATACGACTTCGGCCGGCTGAACATCCAGCCGCCGGACATCCAGCCACGCGTCACCGAGCATATCGACGAGATCCTGGAGCTCGTGGGCAAGCTCGTCGACACGGCGTATGCCTACGCAACGGCGGACGGCTCGGTGTATTTCCGCGTGAAGAAGGCGAAGACCTTCGGCACGCTCACGCACCAGAAGATGGAGGAAATGCGTTCAGGCACGCGCGTGGACGCCGATGAGGCCAAGGAAGACCCGATGGACTTCGCCCTGTGGAAGGGCGCCAAGGAGGGGGAACCGTCATGGCCGTCGCGGTGGGGCAAGGGGCGGCCCGGCTGGCACACGGAATGCAGCGCGATGGCGGCGAAGTACCTCGGAGGGCAGTTCGACCTCCACGGCGGAGGCATCGACCTCATTTTCCCCCACCACGAGTGCGAGATCATGCAGAGCGAGGCGTATACGGGGAAGGTGCCGTTCGTGAACGTGTGGCTGCACAACGGGCACGTGACGCTGAAGGAAGAAAAGATGAGCAAGTCGCTTGGCAACTTCAAGACGATCCGCGAGGTGCTCGCGACCTTCCGGCCGGAGGAGCTGCGCTTCCACCTGCTGAACACGCAGTACCGCAAGCCGGTCGAGTGGAGCCCCGACAACCTGAAGGGCGACGCCGAGGCGTTCCGCCGCGTCGAAAACACGGTGCTCGAGCTGCGCCAGCGGCTGAGGAAGGCGAAAGGGGCGCAGGACGGGAAGCAGACGCGGGTGATGAAAGGAGCATCCGCCTCGATCGGCAAGGCAAAGCGCGCGTTCGGGGACGCGATGGACGAGGACTTCAACACCCGCGACGCGATCGCGGCGCTTTTCGAGTTTGTGCGAGAGACGAACCGGTTCTTGGACGAGACCGAGGAGCTGTCGGTGCCGACCCTGAATGAGCTGATGAACGCGTTCCAGGAGATGTTGGGGATCCTCGGGATCCGGGCCGGCGAAGATGCAGGCGTGAATGAGGCATTCCTGGACTTGGTCGACTACTTGGTGGAGTTGCGCGAGCAGGCGCGCAAGCGCAAGGACTTCCTGACTTCCGACTCGATCCGCGACCGGCTGGGCGGCCTCGGGATCGAAGTGGAAGACGGCCCCAAGGGGCCGACCTGGAAGCGCCGCGGCTGAGGCCGGGGATGGCGCGGTGACCGGGGCGGGCCAAGAGGCTATGTACGCGCGGCCCCCTAAGAGCGAGAAGGCTGGGATCGCCGCGACGGCCGACTACGAAATACCGGAGCCGGTCCCCACGGCGGAAATCGCCGAGCGCCTGAAGCGATTTCAGGCCGCGCTGCGCGAGCAGGGCGTAGATGTGGCGCTCATCCAGCAGAACTCCGACATGTTTTGGCTGACGGGGACGGTGGCGCAGGGCGTCGTGGCCGTACCCGCCGACGGCCAGGCCGTGCTGTTTGCGAAAAAGCCCGTGGAGCGGGCGAAGGAGGAGTCGGCGCTCCAACCGGTCGCGGACTTCGCGAAGGACCAGGTCGCGGCGCTGCGCGCGCGCGGAACCGACATCAACGCGCACCCGGTGATCGGCCTGGAGCTCGATGTCGTGCCGTACGCGTGGGTGCAGCGGAGTTTGAAGGCCAATGGCGCGGCGGAGTCGCACATGCGCGATGTGGGGGAGACCTTGCGCCGCGTGCGCGCGGTGAAGTCCGCCTGGGAATGGCGGATGCACCGGCAGGCCGCCGACATCCTGGACAAGACCTTCGCGGAGGTCGACGCGATGCTGAAGGAGGGCATGCGCGAGATCGACCTCAAGGCCAAGATCGAGCACAAGATGCGGACGCTAGGGGCCCAGGGCCTGGTGCTCCAGCGGCGGTTCAATCAGGAGCCGTTCCAGGGGCACGTGCTCTCGGGCGATTCGGCCTGCCTCTTCAGCTACCAGGACAGCGCGATGGGCGGGCCGGGCATCTCGAGGAGGTACCCGCAGGACGCGGGGATGAAGCGGATCCGGCGGGGCGAGCCGATCGTCGTGGACCTCGCCAACGCCTACAATGGGTACCTTGCCGACGAAACACGGACCTTCGCGCTCGGCAGCCTCCCGATGGAGCTCAAAGACCGCTATGAATTCACGGTACAGCTCCTCGATGCGATGCGCAAGAAGCTCGTGCCGGGGGCCGACGGCTCCGCGCTGTTCGCCTTTGCCGAGGAGGAGTGCGCCAAGAGGGGCTTGGCGGAGAACCTCGGGGGCCTCGGGGCCGAGCGCGTGTCGTTCATCGGCCACGGAATTGGCATCGAGCTCGACGAACTGCCGGTGCTGGCGCGGGGAATTACCTCCAAGGTGGAGCAGGGCCAGGTGGTGGCCGTGGAGCCCAAGCTCGTGTTCAAGGATGTCGGCATGGTGGGCGTGGAAGACTCGCATTTCATCCACGAAAGCGGGGCCGAGGTGTTTACGAAGGCGAAGTACGATACGTTGGGGTAGGCGGAAAAATGGCGGCGAAGCGAACGGGGAGCGGCGGCAAGGCGAAGGGCCCGGGCATCACGGTGCCGAAGGGGTGGACGGTGGACAAGGGGGGCAAATCGATGAGCCTCCAGGTGGAGACGAAGGACTTCCTCGAGGCGGTCGGCCTGATCAACGCGATCGCGCCGATCGCGGAGGAAGTGGAGCACCACCCGGACTTCCACCTCGAGCGGTGGAACCAGCTGAGGGTCACGACCTACAGTCATGATGTGGGGAAGCTCACGGAGCGGGACGAGAATCTGGCAAAGCGGATCAACGAAGTGTTGGATCGGCGGCGGTGAGGGGAGCCTCGCGGGGAGACGGGACGATGCCGAACTTCGAGGTCTCCGGCAAGGCCGCGCGCGAGAAGGCCCAAAAGGAGTACGACGCCGGGTGGAACTTGCGTCCCGCGCAGGGCGTGCCTGGGGAGGTCGTCGAGGCGCTTCGTGCCGAGGCGGCTCTCCTGCCCGCCGTCAAGGCGCTCACGCTCGCCGATGCCCGGGACGACGATGGCGGGCCGACCCGCGTCGTGGTGGGCGTGCGCGTAGACCCGAAAGGCCCTACCCGTTTCGAGGAGGCCGTGGCGCGCCTGCGGGCGGCGGTGGACACGGTGCCAAAGCCGAAGCTTGCCCTTTTCTTTCTGCCCCTTGACGATGAGGTGGACACGACGATGGTAGACGAGAGCCCAAATCCGTACGTGATTTTCGTCCGTGGGCCGTGAGCGGGCGCGCGCGCAGGAGAGGGAAGCCCACGGGGAGATTTGAACTCCCGGCATGCAGTTTACAAAACTGCCGCTCTGACCAGGCTGAGCCACGTGGGCACTTGGTGCGCGCGCGCAAGACCGCGCCGCGTGGAAAAAGGTTCTGATCGTCAGGCGATCTGCGTCGGCACGGCCTCGTACGTGGTGACGGCTGTTGTGAGGCGCCAGAAGAAGAGGGGCTCCGGCACAAACCCGCTCTGGCCGTCGACGACTCCGCCGTTCAGGTCCACGGCCGTGATTTCGATGACCCACACGCCCCGGCCCTTTTGGCCAAGGTAGGCGTCGCCGAGGACGGCCGGTACATCGCCAGCGGTGGCGGCGCGGGTCTGCACGGGGCTTGGGATGGCGTTCAGGTTGAACTCGAGCGTGATGTTGTCCCAGTTGCCCTGGGCCGTCTGCGAGGCCCCTTCGGGGCTGGTCACCGACATACGGATGACGTCGTTGGGCGAGCCCAACAAGGACGGGGGCAGGATGTCGGTCCAGTTGAGTCGGAAGACGATCTTCGTGATGTTGAGTTGGAACACTTCGACCGTCGTGGTCTTCGTCTGGTTGGCGATCGTGAAGTTGCGGCTCTCGGGGAGCTGGTTGGTCCGCTCCGTGAATTCGACATTGTACGTGTGGAGGTCGGCGAATACGGTCGTGGTCGCGCGCGCGTGGGCGCCGTTGTCGTCGGTGACCTCGAGGGCCACGTCGAACTGCCCGGTGTCGGTGTAGGCGTGGGCGACTTCGGAGGTCGAGGCGGTCGCGCCGTCGCCGAAGCTCCAGACATACGCGGCGATGCGGCCGTCGGGGTCGTGGGAGAGCGCTGCCGAGAACGCAATCGGCTCCTTCGCGAAGTAGGGCCCAGGGCTCGTGTCGAGGATTGCGGTGGGCGGCGCGTTCACGGTGAGGTTGGCGGCGTGGCTGTTGGACGCCCCGTGGATGTCGGTGACGGTGAGCGTGACGGCGTAGGTGCCGTGGACCGCGTAGGCATGCGATACGACCGAATTGACTTCGGGCAGGCTGCCGTCGCCGAAGTTCCATTGGTAGGTCGAGATGTCGCCTTCCGGGTCGTGCGACGCGTTCCCGTTGAAGACGACCGTTTCGCCGACCTCGACGACTTCCCGCCCGAGGTCGAAGGATGCCACCGGCGGGAGGTTGGAGGAGGTGGGCGCGGTGCAGCCGGCGACCAGGACCGCCGCGCACGCGGTAAGGGCGGCGAGCGCGAACCGCTGGGGGGGGTGCCGCATGTTGCCACGCTCGGTTCGCGCGACGGGGCGCTTTGCCTTAATAGTTTGGGAAAGTGTGGGAAAGGGCGCAATGCCCAAACCGGCTGGCGCCTCCGGGGCCTGGGATGCGGAGGCCGTCTACGATGCGATCGCCGAGGCGTGGGTGAAAACGCGCAGTGGCCCCTGGCCTGAGGTGCGCGAATTCCTCGAAGCGGTGCCGCGGGGCGCTCGCTTGGTGGACGTCGGGGCGGGGAGCGGGCGGTACCTGAAGGTGGAGGAGGCGCGGGGCCTTGCGCTCGTGGGGATCGATGTGTCGCGCGGCCAGTTGGCGGTCGCCCGGCGCGAAGCCCCGGCCGCGCATTTGGTCCGTGCCGACGCCCGCGCGCTGCCGGTGCGCGCCGAAGCGGCCGACGCGGTGATGCTCGTGGCGGTGGTCCACCACCTCGAGCGGCGCGAAGAGCGCATCGCGGCCCTGGCGGAAGCGCGCCGCGTGTTGAAGCCGAGGGGGCGGGCCCTGGTCACCTGTTGGAGCCGGGAGGCCGAGGTCTTCGACGGGGCGAGGCCGGCTCCCGGGGGGGGGCCGAGGGACTTCCTCGTCCCCTTCAAGGCGGAACAGGCCGCGCCGGTGGAGCGCTTTTTCCACGCCTACGACCCGGGAGAATTGGAGCGCGAAGCCATGCAGGCGGGCTTTTCAGCCGGTCGCGAGTGGACTGCGCGGGCGAACCGCTTCGTGGAAGCGCGCGCGTGAGTTCACGGAGGCGGTGGGGGCGCCTCGGGGGGCGGGGGTGTGCGCTCGCGGCGCCGCTGGAGCCGCGGCGCAAGCACCCAGGCGGCCGCAGCGCAGCCGGCCGCCCCCGCCACGAGGATGACCGGCCCGGGGATGCCGAAAGGGGAGGAGGGCGCGCTCACCGTGAGCGCGAGGTTCGCGCTGGAGTTTCCGGCGGTCTCCCCGTCGATCTCCACGCGCAGCGGGACGATGCCCGTCCGCGTGATCTGCGCCTCGAGGCGGACAACGGTCGAGCCGTTGGCCGAAACGGGCGCGAGGTTCGCGGTGGCGATCACTTGCGTCCCATCCTTGAGCAGGACGCGCGAGGGCGGGGAAGCGACCACCCCGTCATTGTGAACGCTTACATCGACGGCGAAGGTTTGCCCCGCCGTTGGGGCGGAGGGCGACGCCGTCGCATCCACCACGCGCAGCTGCGCACCGGCGGGCCGCACCGTGAGCATCAGGGTGCGGGACGCGCCCCCGGGGAACGACACGGCAGTGACATTGTGCGAGCCGGCGGCGACGGTCCAGTTGAATTCGACCACGGCGGTGCCGCCGTGGAGGAGGAAAAGTCCCCCGCGCGCTCCGGCCACCACGCCGTCGACGAGCACCTGCGCGGAGAGCCCCGTGATGTTCTTCGGGCCGGTATTCGTGAGTTCGACGAACACCTGGACTTGCTCGCCCTGCGAGGCAAAGGGGTTGGAAAGGCCAAGGGCGGTGAGGTCCACCGGCGGCTCCGCCGCGTAATCGAAGAACGGGACGAGGGCTGAAAGGTGGCCTCCCGAGGGCGCCGGATCGTCGGGGATCGCGTCGACGAGGGTCTTGGGGCCGGGAGCCCCGCCCGGGGCCGGCATCAGTTCGACGGCGGCGGCGCGGCCGGGGTGGAGGAACGCGAACGAGCCCCGGCTGCCCGAGAGCTCGAGCATCCCGGTGCTCTCGTTCAGGACCGCGACCACGCCGAGTTCCGCAAAGGTCCGATTCTTCCATGTGAGGCCGTCGAAGAACGTCGCGTGCGAACCGTTGGGGAACGACGGGGTAAGCTCGAAGTAGATCGCGTACACAAGCGCGTTGCCGGCGGGGAACCCTACGAGGTTGCCCGCCGGGTCCTCGGAGGCCGGCGCGTTGCCATCGGGGCCGAACAGGTAGAGCGCAAGCGAGGCGTTGGCCGGGGGCCCGCGCCATCCGAGGGTGAGGAGGAAGAACCAATCCGTCCCGTTGTCCGCGGCGTAGAGGGCTTTCAGGTCGGCCGTGGCATTGGCGTCGGTGGGGTCGCCGATCGAGGTGCCGATCAGGTCGGCGGCCTCCCAGTCGGCAGCGCGCCCGTCGACCCGAATGTCGGCCCCTGCGGCCCCCCCGGCGGGCCCGACCACCATCATGATTAGGGCCGCGGCGGCCACCCCGGCGGTCGATCGCTTCACGGTGGGAGCCCTCCGGCCACGAGCGGGGCGCCAACCACAAGCGACAGAAGCCCTTCGGCCGGGATTACGGCAGCGCGAGGGTCGTCGGCAAGCGCACCCTTGAGGTCGGCGGCCGCGCGCTCGATTTCGAGGGAGCGCAGCACGCCCGACGTTTCGGTCGGCGCGCCGATGAGGAAGGCCGCTTGGCGGGCCTTCAGCCGCTCCAAGAACCCCGAGAGCAGCGCGCCGCGGGCCGCGTCGGCCCAGGCATCGGCGGCATTGGCAATCCCCGACATTGCGCGGAACTCGGAGAGGTCGCCGTCGAGGGAGACGGGCGGCCGGATGATCTTGAAGTAGGTGGAGGTGGCCGCAAGCGATTGTCCGCGCCCTCCGTGCACGGCAGCGTCGTGGAGCGCGTAGTGCTTGAGCCGCGCCACGTCCTGCCGCAGGTGCGCGACGGTCTCAAGGGCAAGCCCCGGGGGCGGCCCGGCCGGTTTTGCGAAGCGCACACGCTCGTTGCGCAAGCCCTCCGGGAGCACGTCGGCAAGGGCAAGCCGGGGGCGCAGCGCGACCATCGGTGACCCCGACGCCCGCGCGAACCCCTCGTGGACGGCCTCGATGAGGCGGTCGAGTTCGCCCCCGAACAGGTCCGCGAGGATCTCGCGGGCCTCTTCCCCGGCCGGCGGGCCGCTGTCGGTCGTTGGAGGCGCGCAAAGCTTTGCGACCGCCTCGGAAACCACCCGCTCGGTAGCCGCCGCGCGAGCGCGCATCGCCGGCGCATCGGCCGCCCCCTTGGGCGCGCCCTGCGCGACGAGGTCCTCGGCAAGCCATGCGCCAAGGGCTTTGGCCTGCTGCGGGCCTAAGTCGCCGAGCGCGGCCGCCTCGATCTTGGGCCAGGGCTCGCTGGCGTCAACCATGGCGACCGCGCGCGCTAAGAAGACGGAAAACTGGTTCTCGAGAACCACCGAGAACGCGGGACTTTGAATGGTCCAACCTCCGGGCTTTGATGGCGCCTAAACGCCACGAAGCCCGGAGGCCAGATGAAGGTTGTCCGGAGGTCTTCAGTGGACGGCGTCGAGCCCCACGCGCCCGGACGAGGCGGGGACTTCGCTCTCTGCGCGGGTCCCCGTGAGTTCGCTGCCGGTCACGCCGGTGAGGACGATCATGACGCTGATCTTCCCCTGGTACTCGGGTTCAACGGACGCGCCCCAGATGATGCGGGCGCCGGGCTGGACCCGCGCGCCGATGAGCGCAGCGACTTCCTGCGCTTCCTGGAGCGTCATGTCCGGCCCGCCGGTGACCTTGACAAGGACGCCGGAAGCCTGGCTCACGTCGTACTCAAGCAGCGGCGAGGTGAGTGCGTCCTCGACGGCCTGGCGAGCGCGGTTGTTCTTCTCGTTGCTCTCGCCGACGCCGACCACGGCGATCCCTGCGTTCTGCATGATCGTCTTGAGGTCGTTGTAGTCGAGGTTGACGAGGCCGGGCTTGGTGACCATCTCAATGAGGCCCTTGATGGAGTGGTTCAGCAGCTCGTCGACGATCTTGAACGCGGCGTTGATCGGGAGGTTGGGCACCATCTCGAGCAACTTGTCGTTCGGGATCGTCACGACCGTGTCGGCGACCGAGCGCAGGCGGTTGAGCCCGTGGTCGGCGTTTTCCTGGCGCGCCTTGCCTTCCGCGCTGAAGGGCTTGGTGGCAAACACGATGGTGAGCGCCCCTGCTTCCTTGGCAAGCTGCGCCACGACGGGGGCAGCGCCGGTGCCGGTGCCGCCGCCGAGTCCGCAGGTCACGAAGACGATGTCGGCGTGCTCGACGGCCTTCTTGAGTTCGGCCTCCGCCTCGCGGGCGGACTTCTCGCCCACGGTCGGGATCGCGCCGGCGCCGAGGCCGCGCGTGAGGTTCTTGCCAAGCAGGATCTTGCGGTTCGCGTGGACCTGGCGCAGGTGCACGGCGTCCGTGTTGCAGGCAATGAGTTCGGCCCCGCGGACCCCTTCTTCCATGAGGCGCGTGATCGTGTTCGAGCCGCCGCCGCCGCACCCGACGACCTTGATCGTCAGCGTGATCGACTTGAGGAGCTCCTCGAGCTCCGCGTCCCCATCAGCAATCTCAGCCTTCGCGTTGTTTGCCGCCGCTTCGTGGCGGGCCATCCCGTTTGTAATCAGTGAGTCCATTTGCATCCCTTCCGGTCGGTCGTTCGCTCTCTTGGCGCGAGCCCAAGGCCCCCGGAGGCGCGTTCGCACGAAGCGACGTGCTCGGGAGTCAAGCGACCTGCGTTAGAGGCATCCCGGCGGTCTATCACGCGAACCCCTATATAAAAAATCGGAGAGGCCAGAGGAGCCCGGGGGGGAGGGGGGTTTCGCGTGCGCCCGCGCGAGGGACTTGCCGTTCCGTAAATATGGGAGAAATATGGAAAGTGGATTCGGCCGGGCCGGTGTGATAATCATGCCAGTAAGCGCGGGGCGGGAGGTTAATTATCGGTTGCACGCGCCTATAGTTGGGGTCGAATGATGGAAAGCGCCTTGGTGGAAGTGTTCTCGGACGAGCTGAACTTGCGAATGATCTCGGCAGTGACGGAGCGGCCGCGCAGTGCGCGCGAGCTCGCCCTGCTGCTGAAGATTCCGGTCTCGCGGACCTACCGCCGGATCAAGCGCCTCGAAAACGAGGGCATCCTGGCGGTGCGCGACCGCGTGCCGTCGGGCTTCGGCAAGCGCGAGAACCTCTACGAGTCGAGGCTAAGGAGCTTCGAGATCGTTTACGAGGTGGGCGCGGTCCACATGAACTGCGTGGTGGACGGCCGGGAGCCTGTCCGGTACGACGAGCAGTTCCGCGATGAGATCATGGCGAAGCTCGCGGCCCCCTGGTCGGAGTCGGCCGACGCGCTGGCAGCGCCGGTGGGCGGCCCGACCCCGACGGGTTGATCAGGATCGATCGGCAGCCCTGGATAACCCCCCAGGGCGGCGCGGGGACCGGCGGTCGGCACCGCCGGCCTCGCGCCTTTTTTCTCCCCCACCCCCTACAAAGGGTGAAATCCCTGGGCCGGCTCGTGCGCTGAGGATGCGCCATGGAGCTCGTGGTCGTCGGTTCCTCGTCTTCGGGCAATTCGATGATGCTCGTGGCCGACGAGGGCGCCCTGCTCATCGACGCGGGCTTTTCGATGAAGGAAATACGAAGCCGCCTGGGGCAGGAGGGGTTGGGCCTCGACACGGTCGTGGCGCTGCTCATCACCCACGAGCACTCGGACCACGCAAGCGGGGTCGGCCGGTTCTTGCGCCACGAGAGGCTTACCGTGGCGGCCAATGCGGCGACGGCCGCGGCCGTTCGCAGCACCTTCGGGGGCGACGGCGTCCGGCCCCTCGAGGACGATGAGGTCGTCCGCTTCGGTCCCTTTGCGGTCCGGCCGATCCGCGTGCCGCACGATTCGGCGGACTGTTCAAGCTTCGATATCGAAGTGCAGGGGCGCCACCTGGTCTATGCCACGGACCTCGGGGCGGTGCCCGAAGCGCTGGTAAAGGCGGGCGCGCGCGCCGACCTCGTGGTGCTCGAATCGAACCACGACCGCCAGATGCTCTGGTCGGGCAGCTACCCCAAATTCCTCAAGGAACGGATCGGCGGGGGGCGCGGTCACCTCTCCAACGAGCAGGCGGGGGAAGCGGCGGCGAAGATGGCGGCAGGGCGGATGCGCAAGCTGCTGCTCGCGCACCTAAGCAAGGAGAACAACCGGCCCGAGGTCGCGCTTGATGCGGTGCGGAAGGGGCTGGCCGGGAAAGGCGGGCTTGGCGCGTTTGATGTGGAAGTGCGCGCGGCCCCGAAGGACGGCCCGCTGCGCATGGCGTGGGGTTAAGCGGCAGGCGCGCGCGGGCGGGCGCGCTCTCGTTCTCCCGACGAAGTGGGGGCCAACGGTTAAATCCGTTCATGGGGGTTGAATCCTGCTCGGTGGTCGTGTGGAACTAAAGGAGCGCTGGAGGGTTGCCTCGCCCGATGTGCCGTGGGCGGTGGCGCTTGCGCGCGACGGGGCCGCCCTGGCCTACGGGGCGTGGGACAAGAAGCTCCACCTGCTTGACGCGGCGGGCAAGGAGCTCTTCGCGTTCCCGACGGAGGACTTCGTGAAGGGGGTGGCCGTGTCGCAGGGCGGGGCGACGGTCGTGGCCGGTTCCTATGACAAGTACCTGTACACGATCGCGAAGGACGGCAAGATGCTGTGGCGCTACAAGGTGGACAACCCGGTGCGGGCGGCCGATGTCTCCGCCGACGGGTCGACGATCGCCGCCGGCACCTGGAGGGGCTCGATCTACCTGCTGAACCGCCGGGGCGACCTGCTTTGGAAGGAGCGGCTCGACCGCACGGCGCTCGACCTTGCCGTGAGCGACGACGGTAACCTGATCGTCGCGGGCCTCGAAGACGGCGCGGTCCTTGCCTTCAACAAGCGGGGGGGCAAGGCGTGGGAGTTCCGGACGAAGGGGGCGGTGCGGGCGGTGGACATCTCGCCTGACGGCAGCCGCGTGGTGGCAGGCGGCGAAGATTCGGTGCTCTATTGTCTCTCGAAGGACGGGGACCTGATCTACCGCTATGAGGCCAACGAAACGGTCGTGGGCGCGCGGTTCGTGTGCATGGGAGCGGCCGTGGCGGTGGCGACGAACTACAGCTATGTGCATTTCCTAAACCGGCAGGGGGATGTTGTGCTCTTGCGCCATGCGCCGGAGGACATCTGGAGCTTTGACGCGAACCGCGAGGGGACGCAGCTGGCCTTCGCCACGAAGGAAGGGAATGTGATCGTGGCCGACAACAGCGAGCTTGCGGCCCTCGTCGTGGAAGATGGCGCCAGGCGCATCGGGCAGATCGCGGCAGAGGGCGTCCCGGTCACGGAAGCCGAGAACCTCGCCAAGGAGGCCCTGAAGCAAGTGAAGGCGGGGCAGGCGGCCAAGGCCCTCGAAACGATACAAAACGCGGAGCGGAAGGCCGGGGACCTGCGCGCGGCGGGGTACCTGGCGAAGGCCGAAGACGGGGTGCGCAAGGCGCAGGCGGCGCTCGACAAGTCGAAGGGGTTCGACACGCGGAAGGCGACCTACCTGCTGGGGATCGCGCGCCGCGCGAAGGCCGCACGGGCCTACGAGTCGGCGATCAAATTCGCGGCAAGTGCGCAGGCCGACGCGGAAGAGGCCGCGCGCAGTCAACGAAAGATCGCGGAGGGGGACGACCGGAGCCTGCCGGAGGTGAAGGTGGAGGAGGTGCCGGCCTCGCGCGGGCAGGCGGCGCTCGCCGCCGTGGAGCGGGAAGCCGAACCGGAGCCCGACGAGGAGATCGAGGAGGAAGTCGAGACCCCCGAGGAGGCACCGGCTCCCGAGCCGGAGGAAGAGGAGGCGCCCGCGCCAGAACCCGAGCCGGAGGAGCCCCCCGCCGAAGAAACACCGCCGGAAGAGGCGGGCGAACCGGCACGTGCGGAGGAGGAGGAGGAGGAGGACGCAGGGCCGATGGTGGTCGAGCCCTACGCAGGCGTCAAGGTTTTCGAAGGAGCCCCGCACGACGGGGAGTGCAAGGGCTCGACGCTGAAGATCAACGGCGAATGCGCGGCCTGTTCGACGCTCGACTTGCTGAAGCAGGCCGTCACGATTGCAAAGCAGGTGAAGCCGTCCAAGGAGATCATCGACGGGCTGAAGGACGCGCGAAAGGCGCGCGATGAAAAGGACTTCGCGCGGGCATTTGCGCTCACAAGGCGGGCGATCTCGACGATGGAAGGGGGCGCTGCGCCCCTGGCTCCGGCGCCGGCCAAGCCTGCCGCGGCTGCGCCAGCACCGGCCCCGGCTCCCCGGCCCCCGGCGGCAGCGGCGCCTCGAGCCCCGGCACCGCAGGCACCCCCGCCCAAGCAGCACCCTGCTCCTCCACAAGAGAAGCCGGCCGAGGAAGAGCCGAAGAAGAAGAAGGGCTTCATGCGGCGGTAGGAAGGGAGCCCCATGCCTTCGCCCGGCAAGTCGGCGGTCTACGCCGGCGTGGTTATCACAAGGGCCGGGCCGCACGAAAACGGCGGACCGGGGTGCAACGGCTGCCGGGTCCGAATCAACGGGAAGTGCGCATCGTGCACGACCTTCGAGCTGACGCGCAAAGGGGTGGAGCTTGCCAAGCGCGCGCGGCCCACACCGAAGGTCATCCGGTGGCTCAAGGAAGCCCGCGATGCGAGGTACGCCGGCGACTTTGCGCGCGCGTACGCGGCGGCCTGGCAGGCCGTCGCGGCGCTGCAACCGAATCCTTGAGTGACGCCTTCAACGTGATTTTCCTTTCCGACGCGGAGCCGGCCCAGGCGCAATGCGCGCGGCTTTGACGCGTTCGATCTGCGAGGGTTTCAGGATTCCAACTTCCGTAATGAACCCCACCACGAACTTGGAGGGCGTCACATCGAAGGCGGGGTTGCGGGCCGTCGACCCGATGGGCGCCAGGCGCTCAGCGCCGACATCGGTCACTTCGCTCTCGGCGCGCTCTTCGATCGGGATCGACGGGCCGCTGGGCATCGAGAAATCGAAGGTGGAGATGGGCGCCGCGACGTAGAAGGGGACGTCGTGTTCGCGGGCCAGGACGGCCTTTTCGTACGTCCCAATCTTGTTCGCGAAGTCGCCGTTGGCCGCGACCCGGTCGGCCCCAATGATCACGATGTCCACCTCGCCGCGCTGGAAAAAGTGGCCTGCCGCGTTGTCGGCGATGACCGCGTGGCGGATCCCTTCGTTGAGGAGTTCCCACGCCGTAAGCTTGGACCCTTGGAGACGCGGCCGCGTCTCGTCGACCCACACGAAGAAGTCGCGGCCCGCGTCGTGGGCCACGCGCATCGGCGCAAGCGCCGTGCCGTAGTCGACGGTGGCAAGCGCGCCGGCGTTGCAATGCGTGAGGATTTTCGAATCGGATTTGATGAGGGGCGCGCCGAACTTCCCGATCTTCCGGCAGCGGTCGACGATGGAGTCGACGTAATCTTCGGCGGCCTTGCGCGGGTCCTTCCCGGCCCGAATTTCGGCGAGCGTGTGGTCAATGGCAAAGGCCAGGTCGTTGGCGGTGGGGCGCGCCGCCTTGAGCCGTTTGCCGGCTTCGTCGAGGTCGAGCCCCTGCGAGGCTGCCTGGGCGATCCCCAGTGCGGCGGTGGCGCCGATCGCGGGCGCGCCGCGCACGGCCATGTCCTTGATCGCGTCGATGACGTCGAAGATGCGGGTGGCCGCGACGAACTCGAGCGCCCCTGGGAGCTTGCGCTGGTCAATCATCCGGATGGTGCCCTTCTTGTCCATCCAGACGGCGCGTAGCTCACGCGTCTTGCCGCGGTCGCGGACCTTCACGCCGCCTCCGAGCGGGCGGCGGCGTTTTAGGTTTGCGGCCCTTAGAAGAGCTTGCGCTTGAGGCCTTTGCCCGTGTCCTTGGTCACGTCGACCGCCTTGTGGCCGACGTCCGACGTGACATCGACGGCCTTCCCGGCAACCGGCTTGCTCACATCCACGGCCTTGTGGCCTACATCCTTCGTGACATCGACGGCCCTGCCGCCGACGTCCTTGGTCGTCTCAATCGCGCCCTTGAACAGTTTGCCTGCACCCTTTGTGATGTCCGCCATGTTCTCATCGTCCGGGTACCCGGCCAAACCCGGCCGGGTGCCGTTACGCGTCAACGGGTGCGGCGCCTATTTGCGGTTTTTGTTGCGACGCTTCGGGGAGGAACGACGCGCGATCGGGAGGGACGCGTGGCCGGCGCGGCCCTCGGCAGGCTGGATTTGGCAGTGTTGACCAGGTCGCGCGGGTCGGCACCGATGAGGACGAGCCCGGTGCCCTCGATGGCGACCGCCCGCTTTCCCTTCAGCAACCGGCCGAGTGCGAGCAGCGTGTTGGGGTCCCCGAGGTACCCGCGCGGGCGGGCATGGACCTCGACGGACTTGGCAAGCGGCGGTGGGTGGGGGACAACCCCGACCACCGTCGCCTGCGGATTTACGCGCCGCGCGATCCAATGGACGGGAGTTTCGCTTGGCGGTTCGACAAGGCCGATGACCATTGCCTGGAAGCGGACGGGGTCGTACTCGTACACCTCGCAGATCGAGGACTCAGGGGCGGCGCCGAGAACCTGGGGGCACGGGGCGATCGCGAAGCGGTTTTGCGTGGTAACAGACAGAGATCCTGGGAGCAGGGCGTCGCCCCCTTGCTTCTCAAGGCCGGCCCGAACCGTCGCGAAGGCGGCGAGCGGTGCCGGCGCGCGCACGGGCTCGCGCGAGAGGAAGAACACGCCGAGTTGGGGGAAGACGATGCCGGCCACGGGAGTGGAACGGGGGCCTTACCAAAAAGAGTAAGGGGGCCGTCTTAAAACCGTCTCATAAGAGAGGCTCGGGGCGCCATCATGATATACCGGGCGCCCGCATCAGCCATTGCAGGCGGCCCGACCGTCTGCTGGTGTCAGGGTGGTTGCCGGGGGCGGGATTCGAACCCGCGAAGGCCGACTAGGACCTGCCGGATCATCGATCCGGCGCAGTACCAGGCTGTGCCACCCCGCCATTACTTTTTCTTGTGCCTTTCGAACGAGCGCTGGAGGGCGCCGCCCCATAGGAACCGAAAGGGGAGGTCGCCGGACACGGCGAATCCGGTAAACGGCCATTAACCGCGACGCGGTTGGAGGCCGCGTGGCGGGCGAGCCGGCCTCTCGCGAGGTGTCGGAACTGCGCTTGTGTGCAGTCATCCCTCGCGCGCGCGGTGAAGAAGCTCGCAAGTGGCTGATGGAGAAGGAGCTGCTCGATGTTCACGCGCGCGTGTCGGGGGAGGGCCCGCTGCTTTTCATCCCGCTTTCGGAGCGAGCCGTCGCCGGGGCCGCGACCGCCCTCGAGGCCGCCGAGGGGTGCGCCGCGGCCGACGATGGCGCGGTCGATGCCGGCAACCTGAACCCGATGCCGCAGTCATTCGCGACGCACTTCGGCGCGAAGTTCGCCGTCCGGGAAGCGCAGGTCCGCTCGCGCGACCGGGGGTCCTACCTTGAACGGGTGAAGGTCCCTCCGGAGGTCCGTGCGTCGCTGCCCCAGGGCTTCGACCAGATCGGCGACCTTGCCGTCCTAACGTTTGACCATAGGAACCAGCGGTACGAGGCCGAAGTGGCCGATGCGATTCTTGCGACTTATCAGGGCGTCCGCGTGGTCGCCGCCGACGAGGGCGTGCAAGGCGACCTGCGCGTGCGGTCGCTGCGCAAGCTCGCGGGGCAAGGCGAACTGCGCACCCTCCACAAGGAATTCGGGATCGCGATCGAAGTGGACCTCTCGCGCGCGTTCTTCACGCCGCGCCTTGCAGGCGAGCGGCGTCGGGTGGCGTTGATGGTCGCCCCCTACGAGCATGTGTTGGACGCCTTTGCCGGGGTCGGGCCGATTTCGCTCCACATCGCAAAGCTCCAGCCCACGGTCCGTGTCGACGCGGTAGACCTGAACCCCGCGGCGGTTGCCCTGCTGCGCGAGAACGCGAAGCGCAACAAGCTCACGAACATCACGGCGCACGAGGGCGACTTCCACGCCTTTGCGGGGGCCCAAAAGCCCGCCTCGTATTCGCGCGTGGTCATGAACCTCCCGCACCGCGCCAAGGAGTTCCTCCCAGATGCGCTCCGGCTCGTGGCGCGCGGCGGGATGGTGCACCTCTACGAGGTGCTGCCGCTCGACCGTGTGCTCCCAGAACAGGGCGCGTTGCGGGCGATCGGGGAGAGCGCGGGAGTCCAGCTCACGATCTTGCGGGCCCGGCCAGTGAAGACCTACAGCCCCACGGATTTGTACATCGTCTTTGACCTTCGGGTGGACGAGCGCCCCCGCAACCTTCGAATATCTTCCGCTCGCTTGGCCCCCTAGGTGCCCCTGCTGTTCGAGGACATCACCGCGTGGCTGTTCGCCTGGGTGAGCCAAGACCCGGCGCGGGTTTGGATCTTCATTGCGGTCACGGTCATCGCGATTTTGATGTGGGCCGTCGCAAGCCTGATGGACCTCGGGCCGGAATTCGGGATCGCCGCGGTCGCAGGCCTGATCATCGCCGCGAACTCCGGCTTTTTCCTCGGGTTTGCGGTGTTCACGATGGTTTTCCTCTCGCTCTTCATCGTAATGGGGTCGGTCGTGGGCCGCTTTGCGCTGGGGACGGATTTCGCGGTCTCGGTGGCCGTTGGATGGATCGCGGCGGTCGCGCTGGGCACGCTCTTCGGGCTCCTCGGCTTTGTCGCGACGTTCCTCCTCATTGGAGGCGTGCTTAACCGCCGCCAACGCGCGCGGCCCGAAGAGCCGGCGCCCGAAGTGGCCGCGTAGCACTACGGCTGCGGCGCAGGCCGCGGCGGGTTGTAGCCCTCTTTCGCGAGCCTTCCGCCCATCTGGTCATACAGGGCGGCGTCGGTGGGAGTTAGCGAGGCCAATCCGTCGACATACCGGTTGTACATCGAAAAGGCGGCCGCGATGAGCACGGCATCGTGAATGTCGGCGTCGAGGGCCCCGGCGCGGCGGGCGGCATCGATGTCGGCGGTGGAAACCTTGCGCGCGTCGCTGCGGACCTTTTCCGCGATCGCAAGGAGCGCCCTAAGCTTCAGCGAGATGGGGGCTTTTTGGTAATCCGTTTCCACCGCCTTCACGAGGTCGAAGCTGCCGCCCTCGAGGTGCGCGGCCGCGCCCCCGTGGGAGGACGCGCAGAAAACGCACTCGTTTCGATTCGAAACGTATGCCGCGATGAGCTCCCGTTCGACGGGCGCAAGCGGCGAGGGCCCGCGCAGGAGCGCTTGGGCAAGCTCGCGCATGGGCTTGGCGCTGTCCGGCCGCGCCTGGAAGAGCGAGCCGATGCCCGGCACGCCGGGGGGGACTTCGATGTGGGCCATGTTGCGTCGCCTCCCTTTGTTAATGCTTGGCCGCGGCGCTTTGCGGCTTGAGGTTGGGGTCGGGGACGTGGAGGCCGGGAATGGTCACGTACCCGTCGCGGGCCAGGCGCTTGCCGAGCTCGTCGTAGGGGGCACTCTCCGTGGGGGTCCACGCGCCCAGGCCATCCACATAGCGGTTGAACATGCAAAACATCGCGGCGATGAGCACGGTGTCGTGAATGTCCGCGTCGGTCGCGCCTTCTTGGCGCGCTGCCGCGACATCGGCCGGCGAGACGGTGCGCCCGTCCTTGCGCACTTTGTCGGCGATGGCCAGGAGCGCTTTCAGCTTGGGCGACACGGCGGCGGTCGGGTAGTCCTCGCTAACGTCGGCGACGAGTTTGCGGTCGCCGTCGAGGAGGGCCGCTGCCGTGGCCGCGTGGGCCGTGGTGCAGAAAACGCACTCGTTGCCGCGGGAGACGCGCGTGGCGATCAGTTCGCGCTCGGCGGGCGAAAGCGGCGAGGGGCCGCGGAGCATGACCTCGCAGAGGTCGCACATCGGCTTTGCCGTGGCCGGGTGGTAGACGAAGAGCGACCGGATTCCCGGCACGCCCGGGGGGACTTCGATGTGAGCCACGCGGTCGCATCCGCGGCTTTGCATAAATGGCTTGACCCGTGGTCAGTGCTTCTTCGCTTCCTCGGCGGAACGCTTGGGAGCCTTCGTTGAGGGTTCGGGGGCCCTCTTCGAGGTTCCCCCCGCGGTTTTCGAAACGCGGTCGATCGCTTCCTTGGTGGCTTTCGCTGCTTCGTCGATGGCAGGTCGCACCGATTCCACGGCCTTCTTGATGTGGGGTTCGGCCTCGGCAAGCACTCGGTCGATGGCCAGGACGGCGGCGTCGATGACCTGCTTGACGGCGAGCCCCGTCTGGGAGGCCGGCGGGGGGCCGGACGGCGCGCTTCGCGCCCTGCCGCAAGCGGTGCAGAATCGAGCGGTTTCGGGCAGCGGCTTTCCGCAGTGCCAGCAATACACGGGTAGGGCCTCGGCATTTTGAACGGCCGCGGGGTTATGAACCTTGGCGCTCCGCTATCGGGGGCTCTCCCCGCCAAGCTTGAAGAGGGCCAACGAAGTCGGCGTTGCGTGGAGCGAGCCGAGCTTGCCATCGAGGGCCCCTACGCGCTCCGCGAGACCTTGTTTTCAGGCCAGGCGTTTCGCTGGAAGCGGATCCGCAACGGCTTCCAGGGGTTCGTTGCAAACCACCCCGCCCGGCTGAAGCCAACGAAGGGACCGCTCCAAATCGAATGGGCCGGAGCGGGCGACGCCGCACACGCGGTCGGCCGCTACTTGCGCACTGCCGACCCGCTCGACGAGATCTATGGCGGTTGGGGCGCGGACGGGAGGCTCACGCAGGCGTCGGCAAGATGGAGAGGCCTCCACTTGCTCGCACAGGATCCGTTCGAGACCACGATCTCATTCATCGCCTCGAGCGCTTCGAACATCCCGAAGATCGCGCGGTCGATCGAGAAAATGAGCGCCCGCTACGGGAAGCCCGCGAAAGCCTGGAGGTCAACGATGTTCAGCTTCCCCACCGCGCGTGCACTCGCGCGCGCCGACGCGGCCGGGCTGAGGGCCTGCGAACTCGGCTACCGGGCGCGCTACGTGAAGGCGGCCGCAAAGGCCGTTGCCGAGGGCGAGGTCGACCTCGAAGCCGTCGCGGGGATGCCCACGATGGAAGCGCAGCGGGCGATGGTCGAAGGTCTCGAGGGCGTGGGCCCCAAGGTGGCCGCGTGCGCGCTCCTCTTCTCGATGGGGAAGGACGACGCCTTCCCGGTCGACCGATGGGTCCAGCGGTGCGTCGGGGATTGGTACTTCGGCGGCAAGCCCTTGGCGGCCAAGCGCTGCGAGGAGTGGGGCCGTGCGCACTTCGGGAGCAGCGCCGGCTACGCCCAGCAGTACCTCTTCCACGACGCGCGGGCCGAAGCACGCGCCCGGAGCGCCGGGGCCCTCAGATCCCGCCGTTGATGGCGATGATCATCATGATGAAACCGCCCACCACCAGCGCGCTCGAGATATGGAGCAGCAGCCCCAGCCGGTGGAGCTTTGCCTTGAATTCTGCGGGAAAATCCTCCATGGGCTTGAAGCCGGCGGCGTCTTTCCCGATGTTCATCCCCAAAGGGCGCAACAGGCCCATCCCGAGCACGAGCACGACGAGGATCAAGATTAGCGCGATAAACACCGCGCGCGGCTCCGGCTCGTTGAGGATCCGGCCGAAGTCGAGCGCCCACCGGACATACATGAAGATGATTCCCGTGATCAGCGTCAGGAACCCGAGCACGGCGGCGACGACCGAGATTTTCTTCAAGGAGCGCAGGATGGGCGCGTCGGCAAGCTTCTGTGCCTTGCGGATGTCGGGAACAACGAGGATCTCGTTGGAAACGTGCATCCCCATCCACGAAACCCCGACGAGCCCGTGGATGATCCCCATGGTCGTGACCACCGCATCATACACCAATTGAACGCGCCCAGCGCCGGAGCGCGGCCCATCGTATTTCACCCTTCCCCCGGGCCGGGTGCCCGCCCGAAAGCCGGCGGGGGGCTTTCATAACGGAGCGCGGGACTCGAGGAACGTGCGCGCCGCCGAGCTGTACCGCCGACCGCCAGTGCTTGTGGGCGACGAGCCGGCGGTCGTCCGCTACCGCCGCCAATTCCGCGTGCGCCGCCGCGTCGTTCAGCTCGGCTTTGTGGGCAGCGTGGTGGCCATTAGCCTGGGATTGCGTGTTGCCGGAGCCGACGGGCTCCTCGAGGGCGCCGTTTCCTTCGGCGTTTTGTCGACCGCCTTCATGGTCGTCCACCTGGCGGTGGGCAAGCGCGTTTGGATCAAGCCGATGGAGGTTTACGAGGACGGCATTGCCGGGTCGCACCTAACGGTCTTGTTCTGCCGTCGGCGGTTCGTGCCGTGGAAGGACATCGAGGCGGTCGAGATGGATTCGGCGGAAGGCCCGCTGCCGGTGCTGCGCGTGCGCGCGGCTTCGGGCGGCTTCCTTGAGTCCGCGCCCGGCGAATTCGCCGAAGCGGGAGCCCAGCAGATGGCCGCCCGGCTGGACAAGGCGAAGGCCGAGGCGGCCGCGCAGCGGGCGCTGTTCGAGTCGGTGGGGCAGGGGGGAAACGCCAATCCCTGACGGCACGCCGGTCGTGAGGAACGTCCCGCTCAAATTTGACCGGAGTGTACCCGGCGGGCCTCCGCTTCACCCCGGGAATTCCCGCGTGGTCGAGGCGTGGAATCGGAAAGCAAGGACGGACCTGCGGACGCTGCGGCTCGTCGTTTTCGCCTTCGCGGGCATTTCGCTAGCGGGGGCGGTCGCCGAGATTCTCCCCGCGTGGGTGGCCATGGCTTCCCTGGGGGCTGCAGCGCTGCTCTACCCGCTCGCGATGGTCGCTGCGGGGGGCCGCGCCGGACAGAAACCCTTTGACATCTTCGAACAGGGCGTCCACGGCACGGAGCGGCGCAACCTCCTGCGCTTCCGCCGGTTCGCGCCGTTCCGGGAGATTGTTCGCGGAGAGGCGCGCGAGGCCGCGGCCGAAAAATTCTATGTGGCGCTCACGCTCATGGATGGAACCACGCTCGAATCGGTGCCGGGCGAGGTCTCCCCGGAGGGCGTACACTACCTCGTGGAGCGGACCGGGGAGCAGGTGAGCGTACGCCTGCTTCCCGCGTCCGGCGATAAATCAGAGCAAAGGAATTCATAACACGAGCACCAGGAGGCCTCGGATGCCCGAGCGCAAACCCGGGAGGGCCCCGGACAGTTCCAAGGCGAGCGCGTTGCCGTTCGCCCACGCCATTTTCACGAATGAGGCCGGCCGGATCCTCTCGGTCTTCGACGGCGCTTCGCCCGAGCAGGGCGCGCAACCGCTGCCCCCCTCAGCACTCTCGGTTGCCGCGCGCATAGGCGCCGACGGGCTGATGCCCCCGCGTTCCCTCGTTTCCCATGAACTGGTCGGCGGCCCGATGGTGTCGGTGTCCGGCGACTACGCGTTCCTGCACGCCACCTTCGAGGGCGCCCCTCCGGAGGGTGAGGAGGTGCGGCTCCTGCGCGCGGTGCTTGACCTTGAAACCGCCTATGCCGCGCATTTGGAGAAAGTTGGTGCCCCGCCCTCGATTTTTGCCGGCGCGCGCGCACGGGTCGAACAGGTTTACCGCGCCAATGTCCGCGGGACCCTTTCGGCGCCGAGCGCCGGGCGCGTGTTCGTCCACGCCTCGATCGAACCAAGGGGACCTGGCATCCTTGTGCTGTTGCGCCTGCGAAATTTCACCCGCGAGCCCGTCCACGGCGTTTCCGTGAGCTTCGCTTCCCCGAAGGACTTCCTGCGCGCGGCGGCCCTCTACGGGACCGGCGCGGCCGTCGACCTGGCAACCGTCCACCTGGTGGAGCCGTTGGAACCGGGTGAAAAACTCCTCGAGCTGCGGCTCGAGCCCCAAGAGCCGAGGGAAGGGCCGCTCCAACTTGCGCTACATCTGCCGAACGGGACCCAGGTGCCCGCTCGGCCGCTGCGGATCTCGGTGAAAATGCCCCACCTGCAGGCGCCCCGAGCGGACCCCTCGATGCTCGCGCAGCAAGTCGCTCCGAGCGACGGTGACCCCCGCGACGTCTTCCGCCTGCGCTACACGCGCGCCGTTTCGCCCGACTTCGCCTTCGAGCGCGTGAAGGAGGCCGTGGCGCGGGAGCGGCCCCTCAAGCTGATGGAGTTCTCCGCCCCGGCGCCCGCCTACCACGAGGCGTGGTACCTCGCGAAGGTCGCGCCCTCGGGCTACCCGATGCTCATCGAAGTGGCGGTGCGGGGGCCGGGCCGGCTCATCGAAGTCCGCGCCGCAACGAAGAGCCTGCCCGACCTGCTCGGCGTGAAAGCCGAGTACCGGCGCAGGATCCGCGAGCTGCTTTCGGAGCGCTTCATGGGCAAGCGCGTGGTCGTGCAGCGCAGCGCCGCGCTCTCGCCCTCGTTCGAAGAGGCGGCGCCCTACCTCCACTCGACGCTGTTGCTGAAGCACATGCAGGGCGAGATCGGGGCCACGGAGCTTTGGCACGAGATGCGCCGCACGGCCACGGGCGGTTCGGGGGAGGGGTGGCAGTTTGTGGCCCCTTACGCCGACGAGCTGTTGGACGGAATCGGGGAAGGGGGCAAGAAGGCCCGTCCGCCGCGGCTCACGGGGCTGCAAGCGCAGCAGGAATTGCTCGAGGGTGTCGCGGAAACGTTCACGCGGATCATGAGTCCCATCGCGCTCGAACAAACGGCGCGCATGGGTCGCCCCGGCGCGCGGCTGCGGTCGGGCCTCGACCGGGGCGCGGAAGCCGAGGCCGAGGCGGCCGAAGACTAGGTCCATGGGTCGTCCGCGATGGTCCTCCGGCGCCGCCAGCCTCGAAATTGCTCCCCGGCTTCCCCTCGCGGCGTGAGAACCCTTTATAACGACGCCGAGGCGATTGTTCGCAATTGGGGGGCCCCGCTGGGTCGAAGTAATCCGCCGTGGCAGCGAAGGCGATCCTCGTTCGTTGTAGTGATAGCCCTAATCGCTCCCGGGCTTCCGCTGGCCGCCCTTTTGCCAACGGCCGCGGGCGTGCAGTACTCGCACGAGGCGCTGTTTCAGGGCTCGCCCGTGCAAACCTTGGAGCTGAATTTCAGCCAAGCGGCCGCGCCGGGCGCGACCTTCTACCTGCCGCTGAACGCGAGCGCCCGGGTCGTTGAAGCGTCCTTCGTGGCCGCCGGGTCGCCGGGGTTTGAAAGTGTGCTCCTCACGGGCGACGGAGCGGCGGCTCGCAGCGGCGAAGGCTTTGGCTTCTCGATGGAAGGGCGCGGCGACTACAACGGGGACGGATTCGCCGACCTGGTCGTGGGCGCCCCGTTCCCGATTAGCGGAACGACGCAGCCGGGGCGCGCGGACGTCTATTACGGGTCGGCCCGAGGGGTCGGCCTCCGGCCCAACTGGTCGTACATTGGCCCGAATGCGGCGCAGTTCGCCTCCCCGTTGGCGCACGGCGACGTAAACGAAGACGGCTTCGACGACCTCATCCTCGGCGAGGAGGAACTCGGCTTCCGGGGCACGCCGCCGGAGTCGGTCCTGATTTTCAACGGGTCGCCCGCAGGGCTGCCCGCGACCCCCGGCGTTCGGCTCACGGGGCACGACGCCACCAAGCTCACGGGGTGGTCCTTCGGGATGCTGCTCGTGGACTTGAATGGCGATGGGCACAAGGAGCTGTTGGTCTCGGAGTCTGATTGGCGCGGAGCCCCCTACGATAACGACGCGGCGGTCGCGGTCTTTCCAGGCAGGCCGGGCGGCGTCGATTTCGGCAATCGGACGTACTTCTTCCCGGAGAACCCGCCGTACCGCGAATTCGGCCAGACCATGCGGGCGATCGGCGACAATGACCGAGACGGTTTGGAGGAGGTCCTCGACGGGAACCAGCGCTACAACGGCAACCTCGGGGCGGCCGCGATCTTCGAGGGCGAGGCGAATAGCACGAATGTCAGCTGGCCCTGGTCGATCAACGGTTCAATCAATGCCAGGTACGGGGGTCACGCCGAGGGCGGGGCCGACGTGACCGGGGACGGGCGAAACGACCTCGTGTTGATGCTGCCGAGCATCAATCAAAGCACGGGGGCAGTCCACGTCTTTGCAGGCCAATCGAACGGGAGCTACCCGCCGAACCCGACGGCGGTGCTAGGCGGTCGAGCGCCCGGGGAGAATTTTGGGGAGGACGCCGCGCTGTGCGATGTGGACGGGGACGCCGTTGACGACCTTGTGGTGGGGGCCGACCACTTCAACTCGGATTCGGAGGGCGGCGCTTACCTGTTCACGGGAGGCGATCTTTCCGACAGTGCGGGGAGCTTTTTCCGGGGCGGTGCCGCCGGGCGGGCGGAGGCTTTCGGGAGCGGCACGAGGTGCCTTGGTGACCTGAATGGCGACGGTTTCGAGGACTTCGGGGTGTGGCTCCAATTCGGGTACAACGGGACGACCCAGCCGGGGGCGGTGCGCGTGTACTACGGGACGGCGCAGCCGTTCGCGCAGAACGTAAGCATCACGCTGGGGGGCAGCGCGCTCATGGCTCGAAGCGGCGGGATGAAGGGGTCGTCGCTCGTGGGCGGGTTCGGGGCAGCGATCGACGGCTACCTTGCCGCGCACACCGCCGAGGCCGACCCGAGCGGGAACGTGCAGGTCCCCATCACGGTGCGCTTCGAAG
>JBGPJF010000026.1:0-28857 GCA_041485285.1 Thermoplasmata archaeon
CTCTTCGTGCACCCCCGCCACCTTCGCGCGCAGCGGCGCCTTGGCAAGTTCCCGCGCAAACTCGCGGCGGACCGCTTCGGGCTCCTTGCCTGCGCGCGCCAGTTCGACCCCGAACCACCCGACGAGCCACTCCAGCACCTTCGAGCGCGAGGCCGTCCACGGCACCCGCGCTCGCCCGGCCATCCCCTCGAGGCTCACGGCGGTGACGCCGGGCGTCCCCAGCGGCTCCTCTTCTACGACCTCGCCGACGTTGAGGCCGATCCCCACGGCGGCGCGCTCGACGCGCTCGCCGGCGATTTCCGTGCGGGTAAGCACCCCCGCAATCTTCCCGATCGAGCGGCGCGGGCCCCACGTGACCACATCGTTCGGCCACTTCAGGAACACTTTTTGGCTCGGCAGAAGCTCGCGCACCGTCCGCAGCACGGCAAGCGCGGCCGCCTCGCCAAGGAGGTCGGCCTCGGCGGCGGGAAAGCCGTGCCCCACCAACACCGACAGGTACACCCCGCCTTCGGGCGAACGCCAGAGGGCTCCTCCACGACCGGCGCCCGCGGTCTGAAAGCGCGCGGCAATCCCCGCGCCGGGCTGCAGCCATGTGCGCTTCGACCACAGCTCCTCCTGCGTCGAGCGCAGTTCTCCCACCAGCCGCACTTGGAGCGGCCCCATGGACACGACGGCCCCTTCCGGCCAAACGTCGTCCATGTTCACTTCCCGAAGTTGCGATGGTGAAGGCACCGTAATTGGCTTGTCGGTTGCGCGGCCTCACGCATATCGCCCGCGTCGCGTGCCTGCCGCGTCACATTGTTTATCGCACCTTCGCAAGGCGCCGACGCTGGCACCCAAAGCGTTATAACCGGTTTTTCCCCTGCAACAATTGCTTTCGCCGCGCGTCCAGCATTCCGATTATCAGGGGCAATGGGAGGGGATTGGAACGGTTCTCTGCACCAAGTGCAAGACGCCCTCCAAACCGGGGGAGCGGCTGTGCGGGAAGTGCGGCACCCCCCTGCCCTCCGGCGGCGGCCTCATCGGCGGCGACTCCCTGGTGGGGGGCGGCGCGGCGCTCAAGCGCACGAAGAGGGCCGCCTCCGACCAGCTGATCGGGGTCGGGCCGGTCGCCTACGGCGATGAAGTGTCCTTCGTGGGGGGCTCGGACGCCCTCCAGCAGATGGACCAGATCAACGCGGCCGACCTCGACGAGACCCAGTTCAAGTCGATCACGAGCCAGATGAACACCCTGCTCACGCAGATGAATGTCCCAACGCTCGTCGACAAGGAGTCGCGCTTCAAGCTCACCGGCGGCGACCGCAAGCTCGTCGAGACGATGGCCAGGAAGCTTGCGGAGGCCGAGAAGCACTTCGGCAAACTCCTCGGCGAGCCGGAGGTGTTCAACCGCCTGGGCAATGTCAACTACATCATCAAGCGCACGCGGGACGCCGAAACGACCGGCGACGGCGGCCCCACCAGCATCGTGGCCAAGGGCGACATCGCGCTCATCGAGCAAGCCATCCAGTTCTACGACAAGTCGGTCACGCTGCGGCCCGATTACGACGAGGCGTGGAACAACAAGGGCAACGCGCTGGAGGCCATCGGCCGCTTCGAGGAGGCCGTCCAGGCCTTCGACAAGGCCATCGAGATCAAGCCCTACGGGGAGGAGTACTGGAACAACAAAGGCAACGCGCTCGACGAACTGCGCCGCTACGAGGAAGCCATCCAGTGCTACGAGAAGGTCATCGGGATCAAGCCCGACTACGAGCAGGCGTGGAACAACAAGGGGTTCGCCCTCGGGTCGCTCTTGCGCTACGAGGACGCGATCAAGTGCTACGACGAGGCCATCCGCATCAACCCGCAGTACGAGGTCGCGTGGAACAACAAGGGGTTCGCGCTGGGGTCGCTCGGGCGCATGGACGAGGCCCTCGAGTGCTACGACAAGGCCATCGCGATCAAGGACAATTACGCGGAGGCCTGGAACAACAAAGGCAACGCGCTCTACAACATGCAGCGCATCGACGAGGCCATCCAGTGCTTCGACCGCGCGATCGCGATCAACCCGCAGTACGACAAGGCCTGGTACAACAAGGGCTCGGCGCTCGGCAGCCTCAAGCGGTTCCAGGAAGCGCTCGAGTGCTACGACCGCGCCATCGAGATCAACCCGTCCTACGAGAAGGCGTGGAACAACAAAGGCAACGCGCTGTACAGCCTCCAAAAGGTCGAGGACGCGATCTCGTGCTATGAGAAGGCCGTCAAGCTCGACCCCGCGTTCAAGCAGGCCTGGAACAACAAAGGCAACGCGCTTTATGCGCTTGGCAACTCGCTCTTCAGCCACGGCCGCAACGACGAGGGGAAGGCGAAGATCCAGGAGGCCGTGGACTGCTACAGGTCGGCCATCAAGATCGACTCGGGCTATGTGCGCGCGATCTACAACAAGGGCAACGCGCTGTTCAACCTCAACCAGGTCGACGAGGCCATCCAGGCGTACGACGACGTCCTCGAGATCGACGAGGCCAACGTCAAGGCGTGGAACAACAAAGGGTACGCGCTCGCCTACCGCGACAAGCACCAGGAGGCGCTGCAGTGCTTCGACACCGCGCTGCGCCTTGACGCCAACTTCGAGCAGGCGTGGAACTACAAGGGCGAGTCGCTTGCGGCCCTCGGGCGCCACGCCGACGCGCTCGGGTGCTTCGACAAGGCGCTGCAGCTCTCGGCGGAGTACGACGACGCGTGGAACAACAAGGGAGCGGCCCTGAACGCGCTCGGCCGCCACGAGGAAGCGCTCCTGTGCCTCGAGCGCGCGATCTCGTTTGCCCCCGAAAACCCCGAGGCGCACTTCAACAAGGGAATCGCGCTCAAGAACCTCAAGCGGCTCGACGAAGCGGCCGCCTCGCTCGACAAGGTCATCACGCTGGACGGGACCTTCGAGCGCGCCCACTTCGAAAAGGGCAATGTGCTCGTCGAGCAGGGGCGGCTCGAAGCGTCGATCGCCTGCTACGACGCGGCCATCAAGCTCAAGGACAACTTCCCGCAGGCGTACCTCGGGAAGGGGAAGGCCCTGCAGGCGATGGGCCGACTCGAGAAGGCCGTCGAGTGCTTCAACAAGGTCATCGAGATCAACGACGCCTCCGAGGAGGGGCACTACTCGAAGGGCATCGTCCTCCAGCAGCTCGGCCGGCTCAAGCAGGCGGGAGCGTCCTTCGACAAGGTCATTGCGCTCAACCCCAACAACGGGCGCGCACACTTCGAGAAGGGGCGCACGCTGCACGCGACCGGCGACCCCACGGCGGCGATCGCCTCCTACGACGCGGGGATCAGGATCGACGCGGGATTTGGCAAGGCGTGGAAGTGGAAGGGGCGCGCGCTTGCGGAGCTCAAGCGGCTCGACGAGGCGGTTGCCTGCTATGACCAGGCGCTCGTCAAGGAAGCGGGCGACCACGAGCTTTGGACGTTCAAGGGCCAAGCGCTGATGGACAAGGGCGACACGGACGCCGCCCTTGCATGCTTCGACCGCTCCATCGGCGTCGAGCGCAAGAACCCGGTCGCGTGGCTGGCCAAGGGGCGCGTGCTCTCGGCCCGCGGGTCCAACGCGGAGGCCGCAACGTGCTTCGACGCGGCGGTCGAAGCGGGCGACGCCACCGCCGCACCCTTCGTCCTCAAGGCGCGCGCGCTGCGCGCGCTTGGCAAGAACCCCGAGGCCGTCGAGGCCATGAACAAGGCGATCAAGATCGCCGGCAACGACGCGAAGCTGTACTTCGAGCTTGGCGAAATCCACCGGGCCATGCAGTCGTTCAAGGAGGCCGAGCGGGCCTTTGGCCGCTCCGTCGAACTCGACAAGGGCTTCTCCGACGCCTGGCGCGCCAAGGGCGAATCGCTGCTTGCCCAGAACCGGCACAAGGAAGCGCTTTCGGACTTCGACCAGGCGCTTGCGCTGAACGCGCAGTCGCCGGAAGGTTGGTACTACAAGGGGCTCTGCACCGTGAGCCTCGGCCGGCCGAAGGAGGCCGTGGCGGCCTTCGAAAAGGCGATCGAACTCAAGGCCGACTTCGCCGACGCGTGGTCGTCGAAGGCCGACGCGCTCAACAAGGCGGGGCGCAAGGCCGAGGCGCGCGAAGCCTATGCCCGGGCCTCGGCGCTTGCACCTGCGCGCGGCGAAGTTTGGGTCTCCAAGGGGGACCTCGCGCTCGAGGAAGGCAACTTCGACGAGGCGATCGCCGCCTTCGACGAGGCCCTCAAGAGCGCGCCGGAAAACGTCGACCTCCTGTCGAAGAAGGCCGACGGCCTGCTGAAGCTCAAGCGGTTCGAGGAGGCGGTGGCGGTCCTCGACAAGATCGTCGCGGCCGCGCCGAAGACCGAGGACGCGTGGATCCGCCGCGGCACGGCCCTCGTCGCGTTGAAAAGGCTCCAGCCGGCCGTCGAGTCCTTCAAGCAGGCGCTCCAGGTGAACCCCCGCTCCATTCAGACGTGGCTGCAAGCGGGCCAGGTTTTCCTCGACCTCAAGCAGCCGGCCGATGGGCTCTCGGCCTACGATGAGGCCCTCAAGCTCGACAAGGCCTCCGCGATGGCCCTGCTCGGCCGCGGACGGGCGCTCTTTGCGCTGAACCGCGCGGACGACGCGCTGAAGAGCCTCGACGCCGCGATCAGGGCGAAGGGCGACCTCGACCAAGCCCACCTCGAGCGCGGGCGCGTGCTGCTCGCGAAGGGCGACCGCAAGGGCGCGATCGCCGCCTTCGACCAGGCGCTGCGCCTTTCCCCGCAGCTTGCCGAAGCGCTCGTCGGCCGCGCGGAAGCGCTCTCGGCCGACCCGAAGTCGGTGAGGGAGGCGCTCGGCAACCTCGAGAGCGCAATCAAGATCAACAGCGCGCTCTTCGATGCGTGGCGCTTGAAGGGGCGGCTCGAGGCCGCGGCAGGCTCGCTCGAAGAGGCCGACAACTCCTACACCCAGGCCATCGGGCTGAACCCGCAGGACGCCGACACGCTCGTCGAGCGCGGCAACGTGCGCCTCTTGCGCAAGCTTTCGGCCGAGGCGCTCACCGACTTCGAGAAGGCGCTGTCGTTCGACGCGGGGCACGGCGACGCTTGGCTCGGGCGCGGCGTTTCCCAGTACTCGCTCGGGCGCACGAAAGAAGCCGTCGAAGCCCTCCGCAAAGCGATCGACACCGACGGAAAGCTCGTCGAGGCCCACCGCGCGCTTGGCCGCGCGCTGTTTGACCTCAGGGACTTCCCGGCGGCCGCCCAAGCCTATGACCGCGCCGCCGAGCTTGACAAGAAGGACGTCGAGTCGATGATCCAATCGGCGCGCGCGCGCGTCGAGACGGGCGACCGCGAAGGCGCCCTGAAGACGCTCGACCGGGCGCTTGCCATCGAGAAGCGCGCGGACGGGTTCGCGCTGAAGGCGCGCCTGCACTTGGAGGCCAAGGCGTGGGAGGCGGGGCGCGACGCCGCGCGCGCAGCCAGGACCGCCGACCCCAAGCTCTTCGACGCGTGGCTCGCGGAAGGCACCGCCCTGCGTGAGCTCAAGGCGTGGAAGGAAGCGGCCGAAGCGGCGACGGCGGCCCTCGGCCTCAAAGGCGACAGCGTCGAGGCTATGCGCATCCGGGCCACCGCCTTCACGCGGCTCGAGCGGTGGGATGAAGCCGCGCCGGCCTGGCACGCGCTCACGAAACTCGCGCCCCAAGACGCCCCCGCGTCCTTCGAGCTTGGCCGCGCCCACTACTTCAAGAACGCGTTTGCCGACGCGATCCAGGCGCTTGGCGACGCCATCCGGCTCGACCCGCGCTTTGCCGACGCTTGGTACTGGCTCGGGATGTCGCTGAAGGCCCAGGGCGAGAAGGCCCATGCCCTCGACGCGTTCACGAAGGCGACCGAGTTCAACTCGAAGCACGCAGAGGCCTTCCGGGCGAAGGGGCAGCTGCTGGCCGAGCTCGACCAGTACGAGGACGCCGTGACCTCCTTCGACCATGCGCTTGCCATCGAGCCGAAGGACTCGGAGGCGTGGTACCGGCGCGGCACCGCGCTCGACCTGCTCGGGCGCGCCGACGACGCGATCGCGTCCCTCGACAAGGCCCTCAACATCAAGGGGAATTTCGCCGAGGCGTGGGCGGCCAAAGGCATGTCGCTGCGCAACGCCGGCCGCTTCGAAGAGTCCGCGCAGGCGTACTCGAAGTCGCTCGAGATCAAGCCCGACCAGGGGCAGGCCTGGTCGCAGAAGGGCTTCGCGCTCTACCAGCTTGGCCAATACGAGGAGGCCATGAAGTGCTACGAGCAGGTCACGAAGATCGACCCGAACGACTTCGAGGCCTGGAGCAACCTCGGCATCCTCCTCCACGACCTCCAGCGGTTCGACGACGCGCTTGGCGCCCTTTCGAAGGCCGTCGCCATCCGCGCGGACCTCGAGGTGGCGTGGAACTACCGCGGGAATGTGCTCTTCAACCTCGGGCGGCCCGACGAAGCCGTGCAGTCGTACGACAAGGCGCTCACGATCAACCCCGACTTCCTGGGCGCATGGCGCAACAAGGAGACCGTGCTGACTTCGGCCGACAAGTACCAAGAGGCGCTCTCGTGCTACGATGCGATGATCCGCATCGAGCCGGAGAACGGCCAGAACTACTACGCGAAGGGCGTCGCGTTGGCGGCCCTCGGCCGCAAGCCGGACGCGGCCGACTGGTACACGAAGGCGCTCGAGAAGGACAAGACCATCGTCGAAGCGTGGGCCGACCTCGGGCAGCTGCGCTACGAGAAGGGCGATGTGAAGGGGGCCCTCGAGTGCTTCGACAAGGGCGTCGAGATCCGGCCGGACTCCGACGTTGCGTGGAACAACCGCGGCGCGGCCTACCACCGCCTGAAGGACTACCCGAAGGCCACCGAGTCGTTTGACCGCGCGATCAAGGCCAATGCCGAGAACCCGAGCGCGTGGAACAACAAGGCCTCCTCGCTGAACGCGATGAAGAACTTCCAGGGCGCGAAGGACGCGGCGGAGCGCGCGACCAAGCTCAACGCCGAGTTTGCCGACGCGTGGAACAACCTCGGCGCGGCGCTGCGCGGCCTCAACAAGCCAGGCGAGGCCGAAAAGGCGTTCGACAAGGCAATCGCGCTGAACCCGAATGCCGTCGAGGCCGTGCAGGCGAAGGCCAACTCGCTGCTTGCAGCCGGGAAGTGGGACCAGGCGGTCAAAGTGTACGACGACCTCATCAAGCGCGACCCCAACAGCCGGGACGCCTACTACTTCCGGGGCGCGTCCTTCGCGCGCGCGGGCAAGTACAAGGACGCGATCGCGTCGTACGACCAGGCGCTGCGCATCGACCCGAAGCACGAGAGCTCGTGGAACCACCGCGGGTTCGCGCTGCAGTCCCTGGGGCGCCTCGGCGAGGCCCTCGAGTCCTTCGACAAGGCCTTGGCGCTGAAGCCGGACTTCGCCGACGCGTGGGTAAACAAGGGCAACTCGCTGAAGGCGCTGCGCAAATTCGAGGAGGCGCTCGACTGCTACGAAAAAGCCATCGAAGCGCAGCAGGATTACCCTGAGGCCTGGAACTACTACGGCGCAGCCCTCAAGGAGACGGGGCGAAGCGACGAAGCGCTGCAGGCATTCGAGAAAGCGGTCGCGCTCAACAAGCAGTACCCGGAGGCCCACTTCAACCTCGGGAACACGCTGGCCGAACTGCAGCGCTACGACGAAGCCGTGAAGGCGTACCGCGAGTCGCTTTCCATCAAGGCCGACAACGAGACCGGGTGGTACAACCTCGGCCTCACGCTGAAGTCCATCGGCAAGAACGACGAGGCCAAGAAGGCTTTTGGTGAAGCGCAGAAGCTGAACCCCCAGAACGCGGACATCGCCAAGGCGATGAAGGGCCTGTAGGGCGGCGGCGGTCCTGATTTGGAGCCTCCTCAAGGGAGGGTTCCGCAAGGCTTTAGCGGTTCGAGGCGGCCCTTGCATGAGGGGGGCCGAATGGCAAGCGTGCGCCGGCAGTGCGTCCTCATCATGGTCGGCGTTCTCCTTGGCCCGGCGACGCTCCTTGTCGCGGCGTCGGGGATGGCCGCGGCCAGCGCAGCTCCAGGCGCCATCGACCACGCGCAACTTTCGGCCGCCCCGGGGGCGCACGCCGTCGGCAGGCCGTTCGTGCTTACCGCCACGCTGTACTTCGGTGCGGACGCTTCGCAAACGATGGTCGTCCACGGCCTCAACCTTTCGCTCACCCTGGAGCCCGGGCTGGCGCTCGTCCAAGGCGACAGCCCGCGGTTGATCGAATCGTATCTGGTGCCGCCATCTCCACCCCTGTACGCAGCCGTGTTCACGTGGATACTCAACGCGACCCGCGCCGGCGACTTCCGCATCGCCCTCGCCGTGGCCGCCGCCAGCGCCGGGTCGACAAATGCAAGCGCACCCGTTTCAGTCCGGGAAGGGCCGGTCTTGGGACGCGTGACCCTGCAGCCGGCGACCCCGCGGACGGCTACGCCCGTTTCATTTGCCCTCCCCGTGAGCTCGGGCTTCGACGACCCGAACGTGACCCTGAATGTAACGCTCTTCGTTTTTCCGGCCGCGGCCTGGCTCACGCCCGCCTCGGCCATCAATGGCACGCTCCGGCTTGCCAACGCCGACCGCAGCTGGACGTTCGTTAAGGGCAGGCCAATCCCCATGCTGCCGGGGGGCGGAGACACCTTCAGCTGCGCCGCGGCGCCCTTCGACCGCGGCGCGCTGATCTTCTGGGTCTACGCGGAGGCGCGCCTGCCAAACGGCACCGCCATCGGGGCGGCCACCAGCGAGCCCCTCAAGATCTTCGTGGAAGACCCCGGCGTCACGGCCGCCGTCTTTTGGGGCGCGATCGGTTCGGTCGCGGCGGTCGTTGCAGCGGCCTTCTACGTGATGTTCTACGACCCCTTCGACCGCAAGCCGGCCAGCGGCGCCTTGCACAATTCGCCAGACCGGATCCGCGCGGGCCTCCTGATGTTCGTGGTCGGCGCGTGCCTGCTTGGTGCAGCCGTAGCGCTTGGCGCCGCCACCGGCTTTTGGGGGTGGTTCGGGTTCCCTTGAAGGGCCTCCTCGGGCGCCTGCGGTCGGCCTTCCCCCTCAGGCGCGCCCCCGCGGCGCGAGGCGGCCGCGCGGAAGAAGCGCTCTACCTGCCCGTCATCAATCACCCGCTTCCCCAGGAGGACGCACCCTCGCACAAGCGCGTGCAGCGGCTTCGCACCGCGGTCCAAATCGTTTCCCTCACGGTGCTCACGTTCACGGTTGCCGGGCGCATGGTGCAGCCCCTGCTGCCCGTGGTGCCGATGGTGGTGCCCGACCCGCACCATTGGTTCCTTGGCAGCGACCGGCCCGTGGTCACCCAGTACACGCTTGCCGCCGTTGCGCTCGAAGGGATTGTCCCGATCCACTGGGCGCTCCTCACCGTCGGAGCGGTCCTCGTGTTCGGCTCCCTGTTTGGCCGCGCGCTCTGCGGGTGGGCCTGCCCCATCGGGTTCTTTCAGGACCTCGTGACCGGCGCGCGGCGCAAGCTGGGGTTCAAGGACCGCGAGCCCTCCGCCCGCCTGCACGCGCGCCTCCTCCTGCTGAAGTACGTTTCGTTAGGGATGACGCTCACGCTTGCGGCCTCCATCGGGATCACCGCCGCCGTCGACCCCGCCGGCGGCGCCGCCTATGCCTCCGCCCTCGGGCCGGCAGGCGGGGAGGCCCCGCTGAGCTTCATGGCCTTCGAAGCCAACCTCTACGCGTTCGTGTCGATGTTTACCCTCGGGGGGCCAGCCTTCACCACGCTCTTCGGCGTCCAGATGGTGATGTTCCTGTTCGTCCTTGGAGGAATCATCACCACGCCGCGTTTCTACTGCCGGTACTTCTGCCCCACCGGGGCCCTCATCTCCCTCACCTCGAAGTACGCGCTCCTCCAGGTGCGCAAGCGCCAATCCACCTGCGACCACACGGGCGCGTGCCTCAAGACGTGCCCGATGGGCAAGGGCCAGGACACCTATGTCGAGGGGAAGGACGGCGAGGCCAAGGAGCGCACGCGGGACACGAACAACTGCGTGCACTGCTACCGGTGCGTGACCGCCTGCCCCACGCCCACGCTGCAAGTCAAGTTCGGCGAACTGCCCGTCCTTGTCCCGAAGCCGTGGAGGAAACCCGGAGCGGCGGCGCTGAAGGCTGCGACCGTGAAGGCCGAGTAGCCCGCTTCGCTCTACTCCCCCTTTCGCTCTTATGCCTGCGAATCGTTCGTCGGGTCGGCGGGGTTGCCCGGGACGGGCAACCCTCACGTTCATGATAGAAAGGGCCCCGCGCCGTCGGCACGCTCGCGGCGCTGCTCACCGGTCGAAAATGGCGGCCGCAAGCAGCGGCAAGATCACCGTCGCGTCGCCGTCGACCGTGACGAACCGCGCCTTCGGGTTCAGCTTGCCCCACGAGATCGCCTCCTCGAGGCGCGCGCCCGACAGCGACCCGTCGTATTGCGTGGCCGTCGTGATGTACGCGCCGTAGTCGAGGCCGCCCTTGAACTGGTTCCACCACAGCGTGTGGTGCTTGGAGATTCCGCCCCCGATCATGAGAGCGCCCGACTTCTTGGCCGCGAAGATGATGTCGGAGATCTCGTGCTCCTCGCGGATCGGGTCCCACTTGAACTGACGGTGGTCCTGCCAGAACAGCCACAGCTGGCAGCCGACAGCGCCGTCGGTGAGGCCGGGCACGAACACGGGGACGGCGCGCTTGGCGGCCGTCGCAAGAAGCGAGGAGCCCGGCAGGCGAAGCCCGAGGGCGCGCAGCAGCTCCGGCGAGGTGTAATCGCGCATCCCCTTCTCGAACAGCTCTTGGAGCCACGGCCGCATGCGCGCTTCGAGGAGCGAGCCGTAGTTCTCCTTCGGGAGCAGCACATTGCCGAGCCGGTGCACGCCGGCCTTGAGCAAGACCCGGTCATCGAGGTTGAACGACCCGTGGTGGTACGGCGCAAACGACCGCGCGATGTCGTGGTCGAGCGTGCCGCAGGTCGTGACCACCGCGTGGAAGATGCCGCTGTCGACGAGGGCGCGCAGGACGCCCCGGCAGCCCGTCGCCATCAACGCCGCGGGGAACGAGAGGAAGTTGACGCTCGTCCGGTCGGCGCGCATCGCGCGGAGCACCTCCGCGGCCTTCGCCACGTGGCTCGCGGTGAACCCGCCGGCAAGCCCCATCTGCTCGACAAGGTCAGCGGCGGTCACGCCGCGCGCGAGCACGAAGTCCTCGACCTCGGGCAGGGCGTGCTTTGCGCCCTCCCTGCGGCGCTTTGCGATCCGCTTGGCCATTGCGCCGCCAAGGGCGACCGGGGATAAGTTTTGTCCGACCCGGGGGCCCGGCGCAGGCGAATTCGAACCGAGGTTGAAACGCGCCGGGGAGAGTATAAATATCGTCCGCCGAGCCTCCGGAGTTGTTTGGGGGGAAGGGAAACATGGCGCGCAGTCCTTCCACGCGAAAAGTCAATGCGGCCGTTGGCCGCGCGCGCGCCACGACCGAACAACGCGACAGCGACGCCGCCTCGCGCAAGCGCGCCGCGCTCCTTGAGGTGAGCCTCGGCCGCCAGTGCGCCGTCGCCTGCGCAGTCGCATGGGCGACCCTTGCGTTCCTCGCTTCGCTGTTCAGCTTCCGCGACCGAATCCTCAATGACCCGGTCGGATTCTTTGCGCTCTTCAGCTTCCTCGTGCCCCTTGGCCCCGCGCTGGCGGGGCTGGCCGTCAGCGGTACGGGGCTCATGACGAAGCGGGGACAGCTCATCTCGGGACAGCTGAAGGAGCCCCACAACATCGCGATGTTCGCCGGCCTTGTTCTTTCGGCCGTCATCCTGGTAGTGGCCATCTTGATCCAGGCGGGGTCGATTCCAGGCCAGATTGGATTCTACACGGCGCCTCTCGGCGTGGCGGGGATTTCCCTCGGGTTGCTCGGCTACCTGCTCACCTGGGGCGGCTGGAGCCTGCGCAAGATCCTCTCGGTTTTCTGCGCAGTGATTCCCGCGGCCCTCTCGGCCTACCACCTCATACGGGTCGGAGACCAGGCGCTTGCCATCCAACTCACCGCGTGGGAGTACATGATCTCAGGCGGTCTGTTCCTCGTCGCGGGCGTGGTGTTCCTCGTGTCGATGTCCGCCACCTCGGCGGCCGAGCGCGAGATTGTAAAGGGGGCGGAGGGCCGCATGGCCGCCGAGTACGCCCGCCTCAAGTCCCTGAAAAAGGAACTCGACGTCGCCGTTTCGAAGACCTCCGACCGGGCCGCCGCCATCGAGGAGGACGCCGCGGAAGTCGAAGCCCGACGGCGGGAAGCGGACGACTACGCGCTGCAGGCGCAGCGCCTCAAGGACGAAGCCGCGGCGGTCTATGACCGCGCGACAAAAGCCGAATCCGCATCGGCGGCCAAGGTCGCCGACGTGACCGGGCGGCTCGCCGCCATCGACCTCAAAGAGAAGGACCTCGCTGCAAGCGCAACGCGCAGGCGCCAGGAGGAAGGCGCCCTCGTTGAGATCCGCCAGTCCGCGATCCAGCAGAAGGCCGAGGCCGAGGCCGAGCGGCGCAAGCTCGACGGCGAGCGGCAGACGGTCGCCGAGCAGCTGGGCCACGCCAAACGCGAACGCGAGGCGGCGAAGGCCACGCTCCACGCGGCCGAAGAAACGTCCCGCGAAGCGGACAGCGCGCGGCAGCTCGCCGCCGACCTGCGCAGGCAACTCGATGAGAAGGGGGCGGTGCTCGACGCCCGCTCCTCCGCGGTCGACTCCGAACGGCTCCAGGCCCTCGACGCCGTGCAAACGAAACTCGCCGCGGAGCGCACCTCGCTTGAAAGAGAACGGGGCGGCCTTGCCGAGGAGCGCGCGAAGGTCGCGCGGGAAGCGTCCGGCCTCGCCGAGCGGGAGGCGGCCATCGCCGCGCAATCCAAGGAGTTCAAGACCGTCGAAGGGAGCCTAGGCGACGCCTTCTCCAAGCTCGCAAAGGAAAAGGCCGAAATCGAAGCGCTGCGCCGGCAAGCGGAGGCCGCGATGGCCGAGGCCGGCGACCGCGCGAAGACCGCCTCGGAGACGGCAAAGCAGGCCGCGGAGCGCGAGTCGGCCTCCAGGCAGGCGGCCGAGGCCGTGAAGGTGCAGGAGGCCCGCTTCCAGGCGCGCGAAGGGCGCATCAAGGAGCTCGAAGCCGAGCTCACGCGCCGCCAGCAGGAGGTGGCCTCGCAGCGCAAGACGATCGCCGGGGAACGGGAACGCATCGGCGCCGACGCGGCGCGGCTGAAGGAGCGCGAGGAGGCCATCTTCCACTTCGAGAAGCACCCCGAGTTTGCCAAGGAGGCCGCATTTGCCCTCTCCGACGATCTTGCCATCGGCGCGCCGCTCAAGTCGGCGGCAAAGAGTGCGGCCGTCCGCGAGGCCGCTACGCCTGCCAAAAGCGCGCCGATGAAGGAGCCAGCCGGCGGCGTGGGGACCGGGCGCCTGTCGCTTGGCAACACGCGGCTCAACGAGCTCACGGGCGGGGGAATACCCGAGGGCACCTCCCTGCTCGTGGTGGGCCCGGCGTTCTGCGGCAAGGAAGCGATCCCCCTCGGGTTCCTCGCGGCGGGGATCGCCGCCCGCCTCCCCTGCATTGTGGTGACCACCGTCAAGGGGCCCGCCGAGGTCGTTGAGGAGCTCTCGTTCATGGTCGGCCCGGACGCGCGCAAGCAGATCGAGGAGAACCTGTGGTTCGTCGACTGCTCGAACAAGTCGCAGCGGGGGGACCTGGCCCGCGACCACATCATTGACATCGGGTCACCCGCCGACTTCCCCAAGATCAAGGAGGCGATCGGCACCCACTTCAAGGCCCTCCAAGCCAAGGGCCACCCCGCGTTCCACTTCGCCTACCTCCCGCTCACGGAGAGCTGGCGCCTGTCGGAGCCGAATGTCGCGCGCAACTTCGTGCAGCAGATGGTGGCCGCCGTGCGCCGCCAAGGGGGCGGGGCCATCTGGGTCGCGGAGTCGGGCATCCACAGCGCCGACGAGATCGAGTCGCTCGCTGGGATGATGCAGGGCGTCGTCCGCTGCCAAGAGGAGCGCGAGGGCCACGCGCTGCGCGTCCAGGGAATTGCCGGCGTAAAGTCACAGCAGTGGATCCGCTACCGCCACACCCCGAAGGGAATCGAACTCGGGGCCTTCGAGCTCGAACGCATCCGGTAGACCTGCACTGCGACTGTGTTTAAGCGGCCGGCCGATTTTGCCCTGCCGTGGCTGGCCACCCCGCGGGCGGACCGCGCCTCCACGGCGTGCTCGCTTCGGCGGGCGCCGGGCCTTACTCGGCCCGCGAAGAATGGTCCCTCGAGGGGCCCCCCGACGCGCGGAAATTCGCGGCCAAGGGGATCGAGCACGGCGAAGGGGACATCGCGTGGTCGCTGGCCGCGGGGTTCGCGCCGCGCGGCGAATGGGCGTCGTTCGACCTGCAGGTCAACCCGCTCGACCGGCCGTCCGAAGTCACCACGACGGCCTTCCGGTGCTTCGGCGGCCGCGCGTTCGGCACCACGATCGGGCCGGGCGGCGTCCCCGAGAAGACCGAGACCGCTTTTCCGCCGGGCTCGGCGTTCCGCGGGGTAAGCTTCGCCCTCGACGGGCTCGTCGCCACGAGCCAGCCCCTGCGCCTCGGGCACGGGCGCCGCCTCTTGGTCATCGAGGTCACCGGCGACGACCTGCAGCCGCGCGTCCGGGACTGGATGCTGCTTGCGGTGTCGAAGCACCGCACCGGGGACCAAGGGGGGCCCTCGTGGGGGCTCTCCTACGAGTTCCGGCCGGCGGATTCACCCGGCCGCGCGCAAACCGTGCTGCTGGCCGCCGCCTCGGGGAACGTCCTGCACGCCTCGCGCGTGAGCCGCGGCGGCACGCTCGATGTCAAGCCTGCCCAGGGGCCGCCGTAAAGGGGGGCCAAGGCCGAGAACCCCGCCAAACGCCACCCCATCTGCCCAACCCATCCAAAAAGTTGAAAAGGGTCAAGCCCAAAGGCACCGCGAGGGGTGCAGGCTTGGCCGCACACGAATCCACACGGCTAACAGGCGCGCGCAACCAGCCATCGCACGCACCCGCGCACCGGTTGCCCCGTGCGGTCGCCGCCGCAGCCCTCCTCTTCGGCCTCGCCGCGCTGGTCCTCTTCGCAACGCCCGCGGCCGCCGACACCGAGATGGTCGAGCGCCCCACCCCGTTTGAAATTCCGAAAACGTTCCCGTACCCCCACGCGTACCTCGCCGATGGCGCCCCGGGCACCAACGGCACGGCCCACTTGGTCGTCACCGGCCTTGGCGGCGCGTATTACATTTGGGTCAACGTCGCCGACGGCTCCGTCCTCGAATCGGTCAACCTCACCGAGAAGGGGTTCAACATTCACATCTACGATTACTACTACTACTATTACTCGAGCAACAGCCCCGACTACGACTTCAAGTTCGTCATCGTCGAGAGCTTCGGCAGCCGCGTGATGATCTCCCACGCGTTCTCCTTCGCCGGCCTCGACACCATGATCTTCGACGAGGGCCAGGCGGAGAATGCAACGGTCACCCGCCAGATTTTCCCGGCCACCGACCCGGGCCCGAGCCTCGAAAGCTGGACGTTTGGCGACCTTACCCTCATGCCCAACGGCCTCGACCCGTCGCACCCCTCGATCGCTTGGGCGCGCAACGCCTACAGTTCGACCTCCTACCCCTACTACGACTACTACGGCACCCTCGAAATCGGCCGGGTCGACATCGACCTCATCAACGGCACCGCCGGTTCCCCGTACCAGGTCGCGCTGCTGCCGAACACGACCCTGAATTCCCCGTACCAGTCCTACAACCAGATCGACTATCCCGATGACTGGCGCATCTTCTACGAGTCCAATTCGCTTGCGGGCGCCATTGACGCGTCAGGCACGCCTTCGATCTTCGCGCTCACGCTGCGGTGGGTCTGCTCTCCCTACTACTCCTACTCGTGCTACTACAGCCGCGTCGACGTGAATTGGACGCTCGTGCGCGCCGACGGTTCGGCGCAGGCGCTCATGAACGTCACGCCCTACGCGTACTCGTACTACTATTCGTCCTACTACGGAATCTGGTCCTTCTTGGATGCGATTGCTGCGCCCGATGGCTCGGTGGCGGGCTTCCTCACGATCCCGGGAAACTCGAGCATCATTGTGTACGGCGCGCGGGTGGGCGGCGGCACGGTCGACACCGCGACCTTCGGGCTCGGCGGGTACCCGCCGACCGGTGCCGAGGCGTTCATTGACGGCGGCGGTGTCAAGCTGCTCGTCGGCGACATCGTCAACGCGACACCGATGGCCGGCGGCCGCCTGCGCGAGGTCACCGGTTGGCCGGGCCCCCTTTCCTCCGGCCGTTCGTGGACGCCCACCCACCCGATGGAGCGGATTGCCGCGGTGGGGTCGGCGGGGTCCCTGCAGTTCGTCGGCGGCGGCCTCCTTGGCGAGACGCGGACCTATCTGCGCGCCAACACTTCGGTCTTCTACAACCTCAGTTTCACGCGCTCGTGGCCCACGCTCACGATGCTCGGGGCCGGCGGGGTCGCGGCCGTCGACATGGCTACTTGGGAGGACGCCACCGTGGCGCCCGTCACCGGCTCGTCGATCGTCACGCTCCCGAACGGCGCGCAGGCGGGTGTGGTCACCACGATGGAGAACGGCTCGGGGGCCGCCCGCATCCTCTACGCCTCGGGGTCGCCTCCGGCCTTTAGCATCTCGGCGCCTCTTGCCGTCCAGGCGAGCGTGTACTCGGCTCGCGTGATCCTCGAGCGCGGCGTCGCCGTCGCCGTCATCCAGGTTGTGTACTACTATTCGAGCTCGTCCTACGGCTACGGGATGGTCGACTACCTCATGTTCACCATCGCCAGCGATGGCACCACCACGGCGCCCGTTTCCGTCTACGACGCCGCGCGCGTTTCCTACGACAACAGCTACCCCATCGACTGGCGCCTCATGAACGCACAGCCGCGGCCCGTGCTGTGGACCTCGCTCGGGATTTTCCTCATCGACCCGTGGAACAGCACGGCGACATTCCGCATCGCCATGACCGACAGCGGCTACTACTACGCCTACAACTCTACCAAACTCTACAATTCGTACAACGAGAGCATCATTCCAAGCCCCGCTTGGTGGTATTACGGGTGCAGCTACTCGACGGTGACGGGGGTCTGCGGATTTCCGGTCACGGCTTGGACCGAGGGCGACGATGTCCTCATCGCCTACGTCGTGGGCAACTACACCGGCGGGTACCAGTACGCCTACGTCTCCACCCCCGTGCTCCGCGTCGCACGCTGGTTCCCGAACGACACGGTCGTTAAGCGGGACACGAGCCTGTGGGCGGGCCGGCCCGACGACATCCTCATCGAGCAGACGACCGGGGAGCTGCGGCACCGGCGCACCAGCTCGGGGAACGTGGAAGTCTACCTGATGTTCCGCCAGCTTGACATGTGGGAGCGGCTCTACCGCTTCGAGTTCGCCGCAGGCACCGGCTCGCTGGTCTCGAGTGCGCTCGTGCGCCAAGAGCGCCAGCGGTCCATGGGCGGGATGACCGACGGAATGGTGGGCTTCCAAGCTGGCGTCAGCGTGCTCATCGTCCGCGACCCGGTGTACTCGCCCTACTACGGCGGCTACACGGAGGTCGTCGGCGCCTACACGGCCGATGGGTCCAAGCAGGACGACTACAACCTGCCCATCAACAACGTAACGTGCGCCTACTACTACTCGTATTACTACTCCTATTACCCGTACAGCTACTACTACTATTACGGCTGCGGGCGCTGGAGCGCGATTGATTGGGACGGGGCTCTCGGCCTGCTCCTCTACGACCAGCAACGCGTGCGCTTCTTCGCGCCGAACCATGCGCCGACCGCGCCGAGGCTCCTCACTCCCGACGACGGGACCAGGCTCGGCCGCCTTAGCGTAACGATGCGGTCGACGACCTCCACGGACGTGGACCGCGACCCGCTCACCTACCGGTTCAAGGTCACCGACGGCCAGGGGCGCATCGTGGTCGACCAGAATCTGTCCGACCCCGCGCTCGACTGGAAGCTGCCGGACGGGAACTACACGTGGACCGTGTCGGTCACGGACGGGTTCGTCATCGTGCAAAGCCCCGACACCTTCCACTTCGACATTGACGGCAGCCCGCCCCTTGCCGACGCAGGCGGTCCCTACTTTGTGCGGCCCGGCGAAGGCGTCACGCTAAACGGGAGCCTTTCGTACGATGCCGGCGGCATCCGGCGGTATTTGTGGACGGTGGGCGGGGTCGGCGGCCTCGAGATCGAGTCGACGGAACCGACCTTCCCGCTCACATGGGAGCAGATCGCGGGCTTCTTCGACCACGCGGCGCTCGTGGCGGTCACCCTGCGGGTCGAGGACATCTGGGGGCTCGAGGCCTCGGACACCAGCTTGATCGCGATCCAGCTTGACGCGATCCAGCTCGACATCGTCGTCCTCACGCCCGACGCGGTCGAAGGCAGCGAAGTGGAGCTTGCCGTCAACGCCTCGTGGGGCAACCTGCGCTACTCCTGGACCGACCCGGCCGCGGCCGTTCAGCACTTGACCATCGTGTGGGACTTCCCCGACGGCACGCACGCGACGGGGCTGCGCATCCGCTTCACGCCGCTGGACTCCGGCATCCAGGTCGTCAATGTGACCGCGGTGTCGGGGGCGGGCGCAAGCGGGTTTGTCCAGGCCAACGTGAGCGTCCGCAACCTCCCGCCGAACGCGGAAGGTGAGGGCCCGCGCCAGTTCGCCGAGGGCGAGTATGGCAACTTCACCATCACCGCCAGCGACCCTTCGGTGATCGACAACCTGACGCTGCGCGTCGAGTGGACCGTGGAGGGCGGCGTCAAGATCGTTGAGCAGGGCGCATTCACCGCCAGGCTCCTTGGAGTCGCAAACGGGCAGGCGCGCCTCACCGCCCGCGTCCTTGACAAAGACGGCGGCGAGACGACGGTCACCTTCACGATCCTCGTGGCCGTGGCTTCCGACCCGGTCGCGGGGGCCTGGATCGCGGGGATGGGCTCGACGTGGGCCGACCTGCGGTGGACCCCCACGGGGGAGACGGACTTCGTGCGCTACGAAATCCTCGTCCGCAGCAGCACGGGCAAGCTGCTCCAAACGATCGACGCCGGGGCCGGGCAGAAATGGCTCGACCGCCTGCACCTCACGGGCCTGGAGCCCTCCACCCAGTACACCTTTGATGTGGTCGTCGTGGCCATCGGGGAGGTGCGCTCGCCGCCGGTGAGCGCGACGGGCACGACCGCCCCACCCTATGTCGCGCCCGAGCCGCCCGTGGTGCCGCCCGACCCCCTGCAGCCGAGCGGCCCGCCGCCGCCTTCGCCCGAGGGCCCGCGGAACATCGCGCAGATCTCGACCGCCTCGGGCGGGATGGAAGCGCTGGGGCTGCTCCTTGCCGGGGCCGGCGTCGTGATCGGGCTGCTCTACTTCAGGACCCGCCGCCAACGCCCGCGCTCGGACTAGCGGGTGTCGGCCAGCCGATCATCAAGCTCCGCCTCGAGGGCGTCGGCTTCTTGCTTCCTGCGCCGGCGCTCTTCGGGCGTGGAGCGCGGAGGTTCGACTTTCGGGCCCGCCGCGCGGGGCGCGGGGGTCGGCTCGCGCGTCCCAGCCATCCGCACCAAACGTTCCTTGACGGGCTTGGCGGCGGCACGCCATTTCCCCGACGGCCTGCGCTCGCTCACAAGCACCGGCCGCTTTCCGGGCGCCGGCGCGTGCGACCCGGGGGTGCGGGCAAGCGCCAGCACCTCCTCGCGTTCGGCCGCGCTGAGGCGCACCGATCCATGGAACTCGGCGTCGTCGGCCGCCGCAACTTCGCCGGCCGAGCGGTACCCCGCGTTCACGCACGCCTCGGCAAGGCGCCTGCGGGACCTGAGTTCCAACTGCAGCCGCGTAATGGTCGGCTCGAGGTTGGAAGCGCGATCGCTGCGATTTGCCATGCAGTCGAGGGGAGCGCTTCGCGCGCCAATAAGGACTTCCCGAGGCGCCTGCACGCTACACTTCGGTCTCGCCGGCCGCCACGTCCTCGGCGAGCTTGCCAATCTGCGCCTGCGCTTGGACGCGCGCCTTCAGCTGGTCATCGAGCACCTGCTCGAGGCTGACGCCGGGCAGGTGGGTTTCCATGTCCGTGACGAGCTGGTGGTTGAGTTCGGCAAGCAGGCCGGTCACGGCGCGGACCTCCGAGGAGGCCGCGAAGAACTCGACGATGTTTTCCTTCTCGCGCACGGCCGTGCGGATCACGATCTTGTAGCCCTTGACCTTCGTCTCGCCGTAGAACCAGCACTCGGACGAGTAGGGGTTGTACGACTTGAACTCGCGGACTTCCTTGACATCGTGGGCAAGCACCGTCGACTTCGCGAGGTCGAAGATCTTCTCGTACTTCGTGCCGGCGGGGACCTTGGGGTGGTACACCTTCGAGTCGCGGACTTGCAGCTCCGACTCGACAAGGCGCTTGAGCAGCGCCGAACTTGCGACTTCCTTGGTGAAGAAGAGCGGGCACACGACCTCGGCCTTGAGGGCCTTCATTTGGACGGTCTCGCTCTTGCCGTCGGGGAAGCGGAACAGGACGACGCCGTCGACGAGCGACTCGGTGCAGATCTGCGGGTCGAGGTAGTAGACGAGCTTCGTGGTCGCGCCGGCCTTGATGTCGCCGAGCAGGACTTTCGAGCCGCTCGCGCGGTAGTTCGGGGGCTCGATGCGCTGCAGGCGCAGTACGTCCTCATTGAAGTCGAGCGTGACCTGCGTGCGCGCAGCGGGGATGTTCATGCCGTTCTTGAGTTCCACCGTGATCTTGACGAAGCCCTGATAGAATTCGGAAATGGGCGTAACGTCGAGTTTGCCGGTAACCACGGCGGGCATGGCCACGGGCGCCGACGGCGTTTGCGTCGCCTGCTTCTTCGCGATGTCAGCGGCCGTCAGCCAGGGGACGGCGGCCTTCGAGGGCGCTGCCGGGGCCGCGGGTGCCGCCGGCGCGGCTGCGGGGGGGGCGGGAGCGAGGGGAGCGGGGGCAGGCGCCGGCGCGACGGGCGCGGGGGGTGGGGCCGGAGGAGGCGCTGGCGGGGCGACAGGCGCTGGCTTCGGTGGCGGGGGTGGCGGCGGGGCTACAGGCGCGGGCGGCTTCGTGGCCGGAGCTGGAGGCGCGGGCGCCACCGGCTTGGGCGGAGGTACCGGGGCGGGCGCTGGCATGTGAACAGGCGCCGGCGCCGGTGCCGGCGCGGGCGGCGGCGTATGAGCGGGTGCGGCCCCGGGGGCCGCAGGAGCGGCCGGTGCTGGGGCGGGCGCCGGGGCCTGCTTCTTGCCCCTGCCAAATAGCTTGTCGAGGAACCCCATTCCATCCGCCCCAATCGGTGTCGAACCGCGCGAAGGCCCTTCCGCGGGGCCAACCGCAGGATTGCCGTAGGGGGATTAAGGTTCTTGCGCGTGGCTCCGCGCGCTGGGGTCACTCTTCTTCGCCGCCTCGCGGCGCGCCAAACACTCGTTGGATGAGAACAACGGCATCTTCCGCGGGCACCCGGGGAACCCGCAAGCGCAAGCGCACGACGATCACGTCCCCCTGCGACGCCTCGCACAGGCGCAGCTCACCCTCGGCCGCGGCCTGCTTGTCGAGGCGCAGGTGGAGGACGCGGTCTTCCGAGAGCCGGCGGGCCGCCGTGCGCGCAATTTCGCTCCCCGCGGCGGCGCGCAACCTTTCGATGGCGGCCGCGATCTGCGCGCCCTCGCGCGTGGTCGCGGTGAGGCGGACCAGGGGCTGGCCAAAATGCCCCCCGAGGGCTTTGCGCTCGACGCGTGCCCCGGGAGCGGCCGTGGAAAGCGCCCGCGCGACGCGCTCCTCGGATTCGGTCGCGTGGCTGAACGCTTCGGCCACGAGTTCACGGCAGACGAACTTGCTCACGAGGGCCCGACGGGCGGCGCCGAAGAAGAGCGTTTGGCCGCGCTAGTGGTGCTTAACCGGGTAAGGCGGCCCGAGGGCCACCGCGCGGTCGGCGGGGATGCTCGCAAGCCGCTGGCGGTCGGCCCCGTAGAATTCGGTGTGGGGGACCGAGGGGCTGACATTCAGAATCTGGTCGAAGCGGAACCACGTGCGGTGGAGTTCGGTACGAAGGTGGACGGGGACGTAGTCGGGGGTCGTGGCCCCCACCGGGGTGGGCCCGCTCGTGACCCGCGTGGCCGTCCCGTAGGCTTGGACGCCCTCCGAGGCCTGTCCGTTGCGCCACGGGCTGTGGATGTAGACCACAAGCGGGTACCGGATCGATTTGGTGTCCAGGGGGTAGTCGACGCCCCAAAGGGCCACGCCGCGCAGCGTGCAGAGCCGCACGTACTGCGCCACATCGTCGGCGTTGCGAACCTGGATCATCAGTCCGAAATCTTCTGGCACAATCGCTCGAAACCCATGCGGGTATATCAAGAGTCGGGGGCTCCTTCAGGCGTTTTTCCAAAGGACCGCAGGAGGCTGGCGTCGTAGACCAGCTTCAGGATTCCCGCGAACACGAACGGCCCTCCGATCGCTGCAAGGGCCACGATAGGGCCGATCACAAACGGGCCGCCTGCCTGGGCGACATTGCGCGCGGTGTTCGTGATGCCGGCAGCGGCCGTGCGCTCGCGCGCCGTCACGATGCTCACGACGAACTGCTGGCGCGGTCCCACGTCCATGGAGGCGATGCTCATCCTCGCAAGGAACAGGGCGACGCCCCATTCGAAGGTCGGTGCAAACGCCATCGCCGCAAGGAGGATGTTCGAGGGGATGTGGGTGTACACCATCGTCCGTACCATTCCGAGACGGCGCGCCAGGCGAGCGGCTGGCAGGTAAGAGAGGGCCGAGAGGGTATTGGCCGCGAAGAACACGAACCCGAGCGTTTCGACCGACGGCGAGAAACGGACGGCGAACCAGAGCGCTGTGAAGGTGCGGATGATCATGCCCCCCGCGAACGCGTCGAGGGAAAACAAGGTCGTGAGCTTGCGCAGGGCCGCGCGGCTTTCGGGCGCGAGCACCGCAGGCCGCTCTTCGGCGGCGCCGCCCGCCATCTCCACGGCCGGCGAAAGCGCAAGGGAAAGGACGACCGAGACGATTCCCGCGGCGGCGTACCACACGAACATCACATGGATTCCGCCGATGAGGTCGGTGCCGCCGGCCACCGCGAAGTACGAAGCAAGACCGGTGAGCAGGGCACCGAACGCGGCGGCCAGCGAGCCGACGAGGTTGTACCACGCGAAGGCGTCGCTGCGGCGCTTCTCGGCGCAGGCCTGGGGGAGGATCGCCTGCTCGAGGGAGAGGAACGGCCCCACCTCCATCGCGGTCGGCGTGAGTGCTCCGAGCAGGGCGGCAGCCAGCGCACCCTCGAGCGAATGGGTCCACGCGAGCACCAGCCCCGAGGCGCACATGAGCAGCCCGGAGAGGGCGAGGAACCGGCGCCTGCCCAAACGGTCGGCGTACCGGCTTGCGGCGATGTTCAGCACCGCGCCGCTGAGCAGCGCGACCCCAAGCACGACCCCCGAGAACGCCTCGTCGGCCCCGAGGAGCGCGAGGTAGGTCGCAAGGAGCACGGACACGAATCCGTACGTGACGCCGCGCGCAGCGCGCGCCGCGAGGAGGATCCACCCGTCGCGGGTGAGGAAGTCGAGCAAGCGGCGGCCTCACTTCGCGCCCCGTTGGCGCGCCGCGATGGCGGCGTACAGGGCGTCGTAGACGTGGAACTGGCGCGCCATATTCTCGAAGTCGTCCTTGGACGTGCGGCGGAAACCCTCGGCGATCAGTGCGAGGCCGGGGCCCTCGGGCACAAGGCCTCGCTGCGAAGTGATGTCGGCGGCACGGACGACTTTCGCAAGCTCAAGGACGGCGGGGTCGCTGACATGGTAGTCGTGCACGATCGCGTCGAACGAGCACTGGTCGCCGCGGTGACCGAGCTTCGCCCCCGGCGTGTCAAACGGGGTCGCGCCCTCCCCCATGGCGACCTTTTCCACTTGGTCGGGGGCCACGAACAGGAATTCGGCCTCAGGGTCGACGAACCGCTTGATGAGCCACGGGCAAGCGACGCGGTCGACCTTCGCACCCTCGCGTGTCACCCATTTCATTGGGGGGGGCCCTCGGGCCATAAGGCGACGGGCGGGTTTTAGCCTTGCGGAAGGGCGGGCGGCGTTCAGGCGATCCCATCAGCGGTGAGGGTGAAGTCGGCAGAGCCCCCCTCGGCGACCGAGCGGTGCTTTTCAATGGTCGCGCGCCGCTTGTTCGGAGCGACGCGCGCCAGGCGGATGATCGCCTTGGCGGTGTGACTCACGGCATGGCCGCCCAGCGGCTCGAAGGAATCGGCGTCGATGTCCGTGAACACTTGGTTCGTGACGACCACGGGCAGGAGGCGCGTGCGCGCGCAGCGCAGCAGACGCGTGACGATGAGGCCGAGGCGTTGGCGCGCACGCGACTCGTCGTCGGTGCCGAAGTGCCGCCGGTAGTGCGCGGCAAGCGAATCAAGCACGATGAGGTCGACGTCCTCGAGCTTCTCGGCAAGCGAGATCGCCTTGTTCGCGGCCTCCTCCTGCTCGTCGAAGTCGTGCGCCTCGAACACGAACACGAGCTTCATCGCGGCTTCCGCCTTCACGCGGTCGGCCGCGCCCCCGCAGATCTGGAAAAGCCGTTCGAGCGAGACGCCCTCGGTGTCGATGTAGATGGCTTTCTTCCCTTCGCGCGCCACATTGCGGGCGAGCACGAGGCAGATGTTCGTCTTGCCCGAGCCCGCCTCCCCGAAAAACTCCGTGATCGTCCCGCGCTCCACGCCCCCGCCGAGCAGCTCGTCGAGGGCCGCGCAACCCGTGGGCAGGCGCCCGCTCAACGCTTCCGCCCCCCGGAAGGGGGCGCGCTTGCCGTGGCGCGCGCCGCTAAGGCCTGCGCGGCGGCGGCACAGCGAAGCCAATCGTCGAGGGTCGCGCGCAGCGACAGGACGGCGCCTGCGCGCACCTCCAGCAACACGCGCCGTCCCTCGACCTTCTGGGAGACGGCCTCCCCGGGGTTATCGACGGCAAGGGCCGCGCCGATCGCCCGCGCCTCGGCCGCCCCGGCGAAGGTAAGGGCCACCCGCGCGCTTGCGATCACATCCGCGCGAGGCACCCCGCTCCACCCGCTCCTCGCACATGTTCGGGCGGTTTTATACCCGCCGTGGCCATCGCGCGCCCGATGCGCCCGATGCGCCTCGTGTCGGACTTCGGCCGGTACTCGTACAACACGGGCGGGCGCGCGTTCCGCCGCCTCGCGGGCTCGCCCCCACTCCTTGCCGCGCTGCTCGTGACCCTCATCATCATCGCGGGCACGGCCACGTACACGCTCTCCACGCAGACGCCTCACCCGTCCACCCAACCCAACGGGCTGGCTGCCGGGCTGCCGAAGGTGCTGTGCGACCCCCAGTGCGACATGGAGATACGGATCGGGCCCGAGCAGGTCAACGAAGTCGACCTGCAAGTCAACCCCACCAACGCCCAGAACATCGTGTCGGCGGCCAACGACTATGCGCAGCCCTCGGGCGCGCACTGGGTCGGGGCCTACTGGTCGAAGGATGGCGGGAAGACCTGGGGCGCGAAACTCCTGCCCGGGTACCCGGGCAGCAGGGAGGTGTCGACCCTCACGGGAATGGGCGCTTCGGGTGACCCCGCGATCGCGTTCGACAGCAACGGGAACGTGTACCTCGCAGGCATTGCATTCGCAGTCTCGCCCGTGCCGGGCCCCAACCCCGGGCGCGACTCCATCGTGTTCGTGGCAAAGTCCGCCGACGGCGGCGAAACCTACTCGCAGATCGGCGTGGTGGCGCGCTCCGTATCCCGCTTCACGTTCCACGACAAGGAGTGGATTGCCGTCGATCCCACGAACAACTACGTGTACATGGTTTGGGTCCGTTTCAATGCCGGGGCCATCGCGGAGATGGTGTTCTCGCGCTCGACGGATGGGGGGCTCCGGTGGTCGGTGCCCAAAATCATCTCGGACGCCACCACCGGGGAATTCCAGATCCAAGGGGCGTACCCCGTGGTCACGGCCGACGGCAACCTCCATATCACCTGGGCGGACTTCCAGACCAGCCAATTCCGTTACGTGCGCTCCACCGACCACGGGGGGACGTTCACAAGCCCCATCGACATCGGCAACTTCACGGACCTGCCCAACCCACTGCCCAACGCCCAGTTCCGCTCCGCGCTCCTGCCCCAGACGGCGGCGGACACCGGGTACTCCGAGCACCTCGGGTCCATCTACCTGGCCTGGAACGACTACCGCAACGGCGACAGCGACATCTTCCTCGAGTCCTCGCGCGACGGCGGGGCCACCTGGAGCAACGCGACGCGCGTCAACACCAATCCCAAGGGGGACGGCACGGACCAATTCATGCCGGACATCGCGGTCACCGCGGAGGGCTATGTCATCCTCGAATGGTACGACCGCCGCGACGACCCCAACAACACCCTCATCCGGCCCTACTTCGGCATCTCCACCGACGGGGGCGTCACCTTCGTGGACATCGCCGTCTCCGGCCAATTCAATGGGGACGACGGCGGGACCTCGTTCCTTTCCGGGGAGAACCACCTGATCGGCGACTACATCGGCATCTCGTCGGCCGAGGGAATTGCCTACCTCTCGTGGGCCGACACGCGCAACGGCTCGCCGACCACGCCCGACTCCGACATCTACGGCGCGCGTGTCCAATTTGCCTAGGCGCGCCCCGGCGGTAAGCGAATCACTTCCATCGCATTCGTCTCTTTGAAATACGCACCGCCCCATGCTCGAAGTGCGGTGGAAGGATGGGGCTGCGCGAGTGGGTAATCCCGCGGGAAGACAAGTTCTTCGACCTGCTTGAAAAGGAATCGAAGAACGTGACGGCCGCCGCCGAACAGCTCGTCGAGCTCTTCGGCGCGTTTGACCGGCTCGGCGTGTACGCCAAGCGCGTCGAGGAACTCGAGCACGTCGGCGATTCGCTCGTCCACGACATCGCCATCGAACTCAACCGCTCGTTCATCACGCCCTTCGACCACAGCGACATCGCCGCGCTTGCCGGCCGCATCGACGACATCCTCGACTACATCGACGCGTCCGTCCAGCGGATGTCGATGTACAAGATCACGACCCCCCCGCCGCACGCGAAGCGGCTGGCCGAGATCATCTTGGAGCAGGTCAAGGAAATCGACGCGGGGGTCCAGAAGCTCCGGAAGATGGACAGCCCCGCGATCCAGCAGACGCGCGTGGTGGTGAACCGCCTCGAGAATGAGGCCGACGACACGACCAACCAAGCCCTGGTCGAGATCTTCGAGCTTTCCGATGTCAAGATGATATTGAAACTGAAGGAAGTCTACGAGCACCTCGAGATCGCGACCGACCGGTGTGAAGACGCCTCCGACGTGCTCGCGGACATCGCCACGAAGAACGCGTGACGGCCGCGGTCGCCGGCTGCAGGGGGGTGCCCAACGTGGCCTTGGAAATCCTGATCTGGGCCACCGTGGCCGTGGCCATTGCCTTCGACTTTGCCAACGGCTTCCACGATTCGGCGAATTCGATCTCGACGATCGTGGCCACGCGCGTACTGAAACCCTCGCAGGCCGTCGCGATGGCCGCGATGGGGAACTTCGCGGGCATCTTGCTTGGGACGGCCGTCGCCAAGACCGTGGCCAACGACATCGTGACGTCGGGGGCGCTTGTGGCCCACCCGGTGGCGATCGTGATGGCCGCGCTGCTGGGCGCGCTGGCCTGGGACCTCATCACCTGGTACTGGGGGCTTCCCACCTCGTCGAGCCATGCGCTGATCGGAGGGCTCGTGGGCGCGGGCATAGCCGCCGCCGGGTTCGCGGCGGTCAAGGGGGACAAGGTCATCGAGAAAGTCGTGATCCCGATGATCCTTTCCCCCGTCATCGCCTTCTTCGTGGCGTTCCTCTTCTGCGCCGCCATCATGCACCTCGGCCGTCGGCGCTCCGCCCACCATGTCAACTTCTGGTTCCGCAAACTGCAGATCGGGTCCTCCTTCCTCTACTCCGTCTCCCACGGCACGAACGACGCGCAAAAAACGATGGGCGTCATCACCGTGCTCCTCATTTCGAACAGCATGCTGCCCGCCGGCGCGGCGGTGCCCCTGTGGGTGATGATTTCGGCCCAGACTGCGATTTCGCTCGGGACTTTCTTCGGCGGGTGGCGCATCGTCCGGACGATGGCCACGCGGATCACGAAGCTCCAGCCCTACCAGGGCTTCGGCGCTGAAACGGGCGGGGGACTCGTGCTGTTGGGGACAGGATTCTTAGGGCTTCCGGTTTCGACGACCCATGTCATCACGGGGTCGATCATGGGGGTCGGTGCTACCAGGCGCCTGTCGGCGGTCCGGTGGGGCATGACAAGGCGCATCGTCGGCGCCTGGATCATCACCATCCCCGCGGCCGCGGGGCTCGGCGCGCTCAGCTACGTTTTGGTGTCTTCGCTCGGCCTGTAGGTCGGTTGGCAGTCATTTTCGGGCCTTCGAGGCGCCCGCCCCTTTCGCGCCCTGCACGCCTGCGCCGTCCACCGCGTCGGCTCCCGCCTGCCCCACCGAGAGCGCGACCTTCTCGAGTTCTTTGAGGAGCTTGGCGACCTCTTGCGAGGACGCCTTGTAGCGCCGGAAACGTCCCTCCCGTACCGCGACGACAAGGCCTGCGCCGCGCAGGGCCCGGAGGTGGTGCGACACGAGCGGCTGGCGCAGCCTCGTGGTCCGCACAAGGTCGGTCACCGTCGGCGACCCGGCAAGGACGAGTTCAAGGATCCGGCGGCGGTTGCGGTCGCTCAGCAAGAGGTGGACGTCGGCCGCTTCCATCCCCCCCAAGATTCGCGGAGCCCTATTAGCGCGTTTAGGCGCGCGCCGTGCTTCCACTCGAAGGAAACCTCCGGCCGGGCCGGAGGGCTCCTCGAACGGTTTA
>JBGPJF010000027.1:0-27828 GCA_041485285.1 Thermoplasmata archaeon
CCCAAGCCGATCTTCGGCGACAACGCGTCGGGGATGCACGTCCACCAGTCCATCTGGAACAAGGGCAAGAACAAGATGTACGACCCCAACGACAAGTACGCGGAGATCTCGCAGACCTGCCGCTACTACATCGGCGGGCTCATGCACCACGCGCGGGCCATGTGTGCCATCACCAACCCGACCACGAACTCGTACCGGCGCCTGGTGCCCGGCTACGAAGCCCCCGTGTTCATCGCCTGGTCGAGGCGCAACCGCAGCGCGAACATCCGCATTCCCCGCTACTTCAAGGGGATCGAGTCGGCCTCGCGTATCGAGTACCGCACGCCCGACCCGAGCGCGAACGTGTACCTCAGCTTCGCGGCGATGCTGGCGGCGGGCCTCGACGGCGTCAAGAAAAAGATGGACTGCGGCGACCCGGTCGACGAGGACATCTACAAGCTGACGCACGCCAAGCGCAAGGAGTACGGCATCCGCGAGCTGCCCGGCAGCCTGCGCGAGTCGCTCGAGGAGCTCGAAGGGGACCACGACTTCCTGAAGCCCGTCATGAGCGAGGACCTCATCGAGAAGTACATCGAAATCAAGATGGACGAGCACCTGCAGACGAGCCTCAGGCCGAGCCCCTACGAGTTCTACCGGTACCTCGACGCGTAAGGCAGCGGCTTTCTCTCTTCCCGGCGCCCGGAAGGGCGCCGGTACTCCTTTTCTTAGGCGCTACCACTCGACGTTCATGGCCTTCGCCAGGAAGGCGTTCAGCGGGTCCATTTTCTTGCATGCGGCGACGAAGGAATCCATGAACTTGGGACTCGTCACCTGGGCTTGCGTGAACGTGATTGATCCGATGAAGTCCTTCCGCTTGAGGTCCTCCACCATCGGGTGGTCGGCGGCAACGCCGGGAGGCGGACGCTTCAGGGACTCGCCGTAGAGCTCGACCGGCGCTTTCGTCGCCTTCTTCCAGTCGGCCGATTTCTTCGCGATCGCGTCGCGGATGCCCGTGAGCGCCGCGCCCTCGGGGCGCCAGACGCCGGAGTAGAGGCCGCTTTCCTTGGGGTCAAGGTGCACGAAGTACCCCGGCAAATGTTCGCCTTTCTTCATCCCCCCGTGCGAGAAGTGGATCCCGACGTGGGTGTGGTAGGGCCGCTTGTCCTTCGAGAAGCGCGTGTCGCGATAGATCCGCGAGATGGAACCTCCAAACGGCTTGGGGTCCGCAACGATGTGCGGCGAGATTGCGCGTAGCTTCCCCCCGGCCTCCGCCACGAACCGCACGGAGGGCGCCATGACTTGCGCATCGAACCGCGCCTTGTTGGCCTGGAACCAATCGCGGTGGTTGTTGCGCTCAAGCTCCGACAAGAACCCGAAGAACTGGCTGCTGAAATACGCGGGTTTCACCATTTGGTTCCGCCTCGCAATCAAGCGCCCGTTTTGAGCCGCGCCGCCCAGTGCTTCCGCAGCTTCGCGACCTTCGGCGCCACCACGGCCTGGCAGTAGCCCTGGTACGGGTTGTTGCGGTAGTAGCCCTGGTGGTAGTCCTCAGCTGGGTAGAATTCCGGCAGCGGCGTCACTTCCGTGACAATCTTCCCGCCCCAGACCTTCTTCGCGTCGAGTTCCTTGATTTTCGCTTCCGCGAACTCCTTCTGTTCGGGGCTATGGTAATAGATCGCCGACCGGTACTGCGTGCCCACGTCCGCGCCCTGGCGGTTCAAGGTGGTCGGGTCGTGAATCGTGAAGAAGATGTCGAGCAGGTCCGAGAATCCAATTACGGCGGGGTCGTAGGTGAGCTGTACGGCTTCCGCGTGCCCCGTCCGCCCCGTGCAGACGGCCTTGTAGCTCGGGTCCTTGACGTGGCCGCCCGTGTAGCCGCTCACGCTTTTATCGACGCCTTTCAGCATTTCGAAGGTCGCCTCAAGGCACCAAAAGCAGCCGCCGGCGAGGGTCGCGGTTTCGCGCGTCATCCGATGGAAATCCCCCGTTGGCCGGATTAACGTGCGCCCTTGTGCCCCGCCCCTTCATGGGATCGCTTTGAACCCGGCAGCCTCGAAATCAGAGTCGAAGGTGAGGGCGGTGTCCATTCCCAAGGCCTCCATCGTGCGGAACGAAGTGCAGTCCGTGAACGACCATTTCTTGTCGGGCCGTCGCTTGAAGAGCTCCCAGGCTCCTCGAAAGGCGACCGGGCCGACCTCGACCATCTTGGCGAACTTGCCCTCGAGGAGCATTTGGCCGGCCCTCAGGCAGAGCTCGTGGCGCCGCGATCGTACGAGGAGCGCCGTTATGACCTCGTCAAACACGTAATCTGTGAACACAACCGGCGGCGCTCGTCCCCCACCTTCCGCCACCTGCGCAAGCGCCCTGGTTGCGCCAAGGTGGCGCGGATCGTCCTTGTTGAACAGGGCCACAAGGAACGTGGTGTCCGCGAAGACTGCCATGCCCTCACCTCCCGCCGTAAATGAGCCGGTCGATCGACTTCGCGTCCGTCCGACCGAAATGGAACCCGATGTCGGGGTCGAGGAGGGGATCGTCCTTCCAGGGAGGCTCCGCATTTCGGTCCTCGTTGACCAGATCCGCGCGCCGCTCCATTGCGAATTCGGCCAGCTCGGCCACGGCTTCGCCGCGCGACAGTCTCCGCCCGCGGTGGGCTTCGATTACCTTGCGGGCGCCCTCGAGCTTTCGCTTTTGTGCAGGCGTAAGGCGAATCGTCGTCACAATGTATACGTTGTTTTCATTCTATGTATACATTTTGTGAGAACCATCGCACCCCAGGCGCTACATCACGGCTTCACCGGCTGGAAGATGATGTCCAAGCTCCCCTCAGCGGTAACCGCCCGCACCCACAGCGGCACGAGTGCCTCGAGCCACCGCGCGCCCTCAATTCCCCCGCAATCGATCGCTCCGGCCCAGCCGAGGCCCTGCAGCATCTTCGTGACCTCCTTCTTCGCTTTCGCGTCGTCGCCCGCGATCAGCATCCGCGGCTTGTCGCCCTTGTACTTCGGGTCGATCATCTGGACGTTCGAGATGGTGTTGAAGCACTTCACGACCTTCGCCTTGGGGAGCACCTTCTGGACTTGCTCGCTAAGGGAATCCGTCGTCCCCACAAAAAGTCCGGGCGGCATCCCCTTCGAGAAGTCGAGCGGGTTCGTCACGTCGAGGACGATCTTCCCGTCGAAGTTTTTGGGGCCGGCATTCTCAACGGCGGCAAGCGTCCCTACGCCAAGGGTCGCAAGCACCACGACCTCGCCGAACTTCGCCGCCTCTGCGCCGCCGCCGGTCGATGCCTTCGCACCCGCGGCCTTCTTCCACTTCACGAGCTTCTCGCTCTTCGGCTCGCGCGACCCGATCATCACTTCGTGGCCGTGCTTTGCAAACCCGCGCCCTAGCGCTTGCGCGACATCCCCGCTGCCCAGGATTCCGATTTTCATAGCTCCCTGAGTCGGCCGCGCGCTACATGATGATTGGCTCGAACGCCCTGCTAACCGAAGGGCCGGTTGCACCACGGGCAGAATTGCATGCCGGCCTGGACCGGCGAACGGCACGCGGGGCACACCAGCTGCTGGACCGGCGGGGCATACGCGGCTCGCTGCGTGGCGCTGGGGGCTGCTGGCATTACCACCACCGGCGCGCCATAGCCGGGCACCGCGTAAGCCGCCGGGGCCATGTACGCCCCTGGCACCATGGGCACATACCCCACCACCGCGGGCTGCCCCTTGATCCGCAGGCAGTTGCGGCAGCGCGTCCCCCCGTACATGGCCGACATGTTGGTGCGCCAATCGTGGCCGAGCCACGAGCAGCGGTTAGCGTGGCGCCCTGGCTGCTCGTTCGAGGCTCCGACCGCAAGCATCATGATTCCAAGGACGATCGTGATGATCCCGCCGATCGGCAGAATCAGGATGATGACGAACCCTAAGAGGAGGGCCCCGCCCCCTTCCGAGAGATAACTCAAGGCGGCCTCAATTTGCCAGCCGCCCATCTAAGCCTTGCGGCCGCCCGCCGGCAAACGCACCGCCCTTTTGGCGGGGCCCACCAAGGTCAGCCTCATCTGCCCGCGGCCAAATCCCCGGCTCGTGCCCCTCTCCCTCGATTCCACGATCGCGCTTGAAGGAGGCGCGCGCATCCCCGTCCTCGGCTTCGGGACGTGGCAGCTCGCCGCCGGCCCCGTCGCGCTGAACTCGGTCGCCGCCGCCCTTAAGGTCGGCTACCGCCACATCGACACCGCGCGCGTCTACGGCAACGAAGCGGACGTCGGGGCGGCCGTCCGCGCAAGCGGTCTCAAGCGGGAAGAGGTGTTCATCACCACGAAAGTGTGGGGCGACGACCAAGGGTACGCGTCCACGCTTTCGGCCTGCGACGCGAGCCTCAAGCGGCTCGGCACCGCGTACATCGACCTCTACCTCATCCACTGGCCCGTCAAAGGCAAAGGCGGCGACACTTGGCGCGCGTTCGAAAAGCTGCAGGCCGAAAGGAAGTGCCGCGCGATCGGCGTGTCGAACTACACGCCCGCGGACCTCGACGAACTTTCGCGCTCGTGGCACGCGCCGCCGGCGGCCAACCAAGTGGAGATGCACCCGTTCGAGCACCCGCGCGCGACGATCGCGGCGTGCCGCGCGCGGGGCATCGCGGTCGAAGCCTACAGCCCGCTCTCGCGCGGCAAGGCGCTCTCCGACGCTCGCGTCAAGGCTGTGGCCAAGGGGGTCGGCAAGTCCCCCGCGCAGGTCTTGGTTCGCTGGGGCCTCCAGCACGGCGCGATCAGCCTGCCGCGCTCGTCGCGCCCCGAGCACATCCGCGAGAATGCGGCGGTCTTCGACTTCGAGCTCGCGCGCGCCGACATGGACGCGCTCGACGCGCTTTCGTGACCGCGCCCGCTACAGCGTGAGCCGGCCCGCGTCGACGACTTTCTTGCCCCCGACCTCCACCGTCGCGCCCGTAAGCGGCGCCAGGAACTGGAAGGTCGTGTCGTTCTTGCCGCCGAGTTCCTCATTGTAGCCGATCGCGAGCGTCACCACGCCCGCGGCAATCGCGTCCTGCGGCGAACCCGGCGTCACTTTCGGGTTCAGCCCGAAGATGACCATCCCCACGCGGTCCTTGTGCCCCTTTGCCGCGCCGAACGCGCGGTCGAACGCTTCGCCGTTCTTCTTGAACGCGGCGGTCATCAGCTTGCCGCCCTTGAACTCGAACTCCGCGCCCTCCACGGGCCGGCCCAGCGTGTACGACGGCCGGTCCGACAGGAAGTGCCCCTCCACGGTCGCCTCATTGGGCGCCACCCACACTTGCCCCGCCGGCGCCTGCGTCATGTTCTCGCCGTCTTTGACGTCCTGCGGCGATACGGACCCGTCGTCCATCTGGGCGTCGCGGCCCCCGAGTTCCATCCGCAGTTCCGTCCCATTCGGCGCCGCAATCCGCAGCGTCTTCGCCCGCTTCAGCAGAGCCGTGAGCTTCTTGCCGGGCGCCCGGATCGCCGAGGGCGGCACCGTCGCGCCCTCAAGGATCATCCTCCGCCACCAGGCGTGGTCAATCCCGTACGCCTCCGCCCGCTCCTTGGTCGCGTAGCCGTACAGCACGCGCACGCCCCGGATCTTGGCCTGCGCCGCCCGCGTGTACCATTCGTCGTTCGAAGGGTACGCGGTCCCCATCCGCGGGCCGTTCTTCCATACCCGCGTGATGTCCGCGGGCCCGGTCACGAACACGTAGGCGTCCGCCTCCTTCAGCGCCGCCCATTCGTGGGTGCCCGCGGCGTTCGACCCCGGCTTCAGCGTCTCGATCGCCCTCCAGAAAGCCTCCTCGTCCTCGACGAGCAGCATAGGCTTCGCCCCCATGGCCCGCGCGCCGTGCACGAACTCGCGCGCAAGCGCCATCCCGTGGCCCCAGGTCTCCACGGTCACATTCTCCCCACGCTTCAGCTTCACGCGGTCCCTCAGCGCAACATTCACCACATCCGCCAAAAGCCGCTCCTCTTCGCTCATCGGTACCCCGCCGCCCCACCGCGCATTGCCGCTAAATGGGTTCGCCAATTGCGCCGCCATCCATCGTCCCCGGTTTGCGCAGCCCGCCGGGCCCCGGCGTCTGGCCGCGCGACACGTTTATCTGGCCTGACGATGCTTTTACCGTAAGTACCAAGGCGGGCTCTCCTTCCGGGGGGATTCTGGCCGTCAAAAACGCAAGAAATGGAGTGGGGCAAATGACCTTCGTAATCACCGAACCGTGCGTCGGCGTCAAGTCGGGCGAATGCATCGATGTCTGCCCGGTTGACTGTATCCACCCGACGCAGAACGAGCCCGAGTTCGAGGGCATCGACATGATCTACATCAACCCGGCCGAGTGCATCGACTGCGGCGCCTGTGAGTCGGTGTGCCCCGTCACCGCGATCTTCCCAGCGGACTCCGTCCCCGACCAGTGGAAGGCGTACATCGAGAAGAACGCGGCCCACTTCAATAAGTAGCCCCCGCGCATCGTGAAGAGCGCGAAAGGGGATGGCCGATGCCCGAAACCGTGGTAGCCGACCGGCCCGAGTCGGGCGGCCCCGTGGTGCGCCTGCACTCGTTCAAGGTGCCCGTGCGGACCCAATCCGACTTCCTGGGCGAGTTTGACGCGCTGCTTGCCACGATGCGGGGGGCCCGCGGGTTCCTAGGCGAGGAGACGTTCCTCGGCGGGCGTAACCCCAGGCACGTGGTGCTGCTGTCGGCGTGGGCGTCGAAGCGCGCCTGCGAATCGTTCTTCGAGACGGCGGCGGCCCCGGCGCCGCGCCGCCGGCTGCTGTTCAAGTACCTCGAGGAATCGGAGTTTTTCCGGTCCAGGGAGCCCGCAGCGTTCGCGGCGCTCTCCGGCGTGGGCGCGCGCCGCGCGCGGTCCCTGTAGCGCCCCTACTTCGGCGCAACCCGGACGAGCGCCGTCAGCAAGCTTTGGTGCTCGGGTACGTTTTCCTCGTCGAGCCGTTGCCGCACAATTTCAAGCGCGGGCACTTCCCTAAACTTGCAGTAGAGAAACGTCGCGGTGAGCGATGCGGGGTAAAGAGAGAGGGAAAGCTGCACCAGGCCGAGGATCGCCTCGAGCAGCGTGAACCCCGCGACCCAATAGATGAGGAAGAACGTCCCGATGGCGCCCATCCCGATGATGGGCCCGAGCTGCACGAGGTACCAGCGCGCGACGCTTTCGACCGACTGCGCCTTGCGGCTGAAGTAGCGCACGCCCGCGTCCTCGAGCAGCCACATCGGCGGCAGGATCCAGGCGACCGTGAAGGCGCCCATCAGGGTGAGGAAGGCAACGGATGTCGAACGGAGCGCGAATTCGGCTCTCGACACCTGCGCGCCCATGCTGATCGGGAGGAAGAGCGTCGAGAAGATGACGCCGAGCGTCAGCGCGATCGTGTAGACATAGAAGGCTCGCCCCGCGACGCGGCCGAGCGTCATCGGCGCAGCGAGGGAGACGCGGAAATGCTCGCCCCGCACGACATCAGGCTTCTCCAGCTTCTCCAAGTGGTCGGTGTCCTTGTAGGCGCGCCGGTGGACCTTCACGAAGGCCATCGCTGTGCCGACATCGAGGCCGCCCCACCGCCAGAAGCGCCACTGCCCGATCGCCAGCGGGAAGTACAGCAGGAGTGCGGCAAAGGGCTCGAGCGCGCTCGGCAGGTCGAGCAGGTAATTCACCGCGAAGATGGTCACCAGGAAAACGATGTTAACGTAAACGACGACGCGGTACATCTTGTCGCTTGCAAACGCAAGGCCGTGGGCGCGAACGACCTGCTTGGGCGTTGCAAGGGCGGGCGTGGCCTTCGAATCGACGTGCGTCGCCAGGGAAGGGCCCCCGCACGCCTTGGGCTTGGGGGGCTATGTAACCTGCGCGCGGAAGGTCGGGGGCAAGGTTCATTCGCATCGCCCTAGTTTGCGGCGCGCGTGGGAGGAGCACCGCCGCCGGAAGCGCAGGCCCCGGGGGGCCCGCGAAAACGCAACGTGCTGCTCGTCGTCTCCATCAGCACATTCATGGCGACCTTGGACACCTCGGTCGTCAACCTCGCGCTCCCGACGATGGGCCACACCTTCCGCGCCGCGGCTTCCGAAATGTCGCCCGTCGTGAGCGCGTACCTGATCGCCGTCGTTGCGTCGCTGCTCCTGGTGGGTGCGGTCGGCGACCGCCGCGGAAGGCGACGCCTCTACCTCGTCGGGATGGCGCTCTTCACCGCGAGCTCGGCGCTTTGCGCGGTTGCCTGGTCGCTGCAGGCGCTGGTCGCATTTCGCGCGCTCCAGGGACTTGGCGGCGCGATGATGTTCTCGCTTGGACCCGCCCTTCTCGTCGAGGTTTTCCCGCCGCAGGAGCGCGGCAAGGCGCTCGGCTGGATCGCCTCGTCGGTGGCCGCAGGTCAGACCGCGGGGCCCGTGGTCGGCGGCGTCCTGATTGGGGCGTTTGGCTGGCCTTCGATCTTCCTCGTCAACCTGCCCATCGGCGTCGTCTCGTACCTCTGGGCCTCGGGCGTCCTCAAGGGCGTCCAAGAGAGCGCGCGGTTCCGTGCCGCCGACGGCTCGCTGCTCCCCTTCGACCGCAAGGGTGCGGTCCTGCTTCCCACCACCATGATCGCGCTGATGGTGGCCCTCGAAGCCGTCCCCATCGCGGGGGCGACCTCGTTGCTCGCGCTCGGCGGCTTCGCGGTGGGAGCCGTGGCCCTCGTCATGCTCGGCCGCGTCGAGCGCAAGGCGGGCGCACCCCTTGTCCCCCTTGCGGTCCTGCGCAACCGCGAATTCGTGGCGGCCAATGCGTCATGCGTCCTCTCGTTTGCCGCCATCGGCGGCGTTTTTTTCGTGATCCCGTTCTACCTCAAAGGCGTGCTCGGATTTCCGGAATTCCGCATGGGCCTCGCGCTCCTGCCGATCCCCATCGCCATCGCGGTCGTGGGGCCCCTGGCCGGCCGCCTCTCGGACCGCATCGGGTCGCGCATCCCCTGCGCGGCCGGCCTCTCGCTTGCCTCGGCCGCAGTGTTCAGCCTTTCAACGCTCACCACAACCTCGGGGGACCTCGACCTCGTCTGGCGGCTCGCGTCGTTCGGCGCCGGGATGGCGCTCTTCCAGGCGCCCAACAATTCCTCGGCCATGGGGGCCGTCGCCCGCCCGCTACTCGGGCTGGCTTCCGGGTTCCTTTCGACGATGCGCTCGCTCGGGCTCGCGATCGGCGTGGCCATTGCAGCCCTGTTGTTGTCGGCGTTCTACGCGGCGCAGACGGGGGGCGTCCCGCTCCCGCCTGGCGACGTCCGCCCCGATGCTGCGGCCTTTGTCGGGGCGCAGGCGCTGACGTTTCTCGTAATCGCCGGAGTGGCGGCCGCCGGGGTCGTCACGAGCCTTGTGCGCGGCAGCGGCGCGGCGCGCCCGGAGGGCGCGCCCGTCACTGCATCTTCCCGCGGTAAATGAGCCCCAAGATGTGGGCCGACTGGAAGTAGAGCTTGTCCCGCTCGCGCTGGTCGCGGCGCTTGCGGAAGTCCGCCGACTCGCCCTTCAGCCGGTCGAGCTCGTTGCGGATCTCCTGCGCGAGGTTTGCCTTCAGCGATTCGATGGTCTGCTCTTCGATCTCCGACTCGAATTGGATCGCGTCAATCGAGTCGTCCACAAATTGCAGGAATCCCTTGAGGGGAGGCATGTATTTCGAGCGGTACTCGTAGATCAGGTCGATGGTGAGGTCGTACCACTTCTCCGGCCGCTGCTTCCCCCGGCTGGAGCGCAGCCAATCCAGGAACGCCTTCAGGTCATCGTCCAACGGGTGCGCCCTCCACCCCCCCACTCAAAAGGGGGGCCCCCAGAAGCGACGAAGGAGCGCGCCCGACCGTACATAAAGGTTGGCGGCGGCGCGAGGGAACTGTCGGGGCAGCGACGCGGGCTCGTTTTCCCCATTCTGCGCCCTTACGCCCGATCGTCTCGCGCGCACGCCCGTACGCGCCCATGCGTGCGCGCGCACACTTGCGCGCGCGGTGGACGTGCGAATTTCCCCAGGTGTCCGCGCAAAAAGTCAACCTACAAATCTCCAAATAGGGCCGCACAATTGGTCGCCCTCGTGGCTTCTGCGCAACAAACGCTCATTGTCGCCGAGAAGGACATCGCCGCCAAGCGCATCGCCCAGATCCTCTCGTCGAACAAGTCCAAGCGGCAAATCGTCTCGAACACGTCCACCTACGCGTGGACCCACGAGGGCCGCAAGTACACCGTGATCGGCCTGTCGGGCCACATCGTGGAGCTCGACTTCCCGAAGAAGTACAAGCGGTGGTTCTCCATCGCGCCGGCCAAACTCGTCGACATCGAGCCCGAAAAGCGGCCCGAATCTAGGGGCAAGGCGGTGGCCATCATCGGCGCCCTCAAGAAGCTTGCGAAGGAAGCGGGCAACGTCGTCATCGCCACCGACTACGACCGCGAGGGCGAACTCATCGGGGTCGAAGCGCTCGACATCCTCCACGAGGCCAACCGCAAATTGACCTTCAAGCGCGCGCAGTTCTCGGCGCTCACCCCCAAAGAAGTCAAGCAGGCCTTCGACACCCCCACTGCAATCGACTTCAAGCTCGCCAAGTCCGGCGAGTCGCGGCAGGTCGTCGACCTCGCCTGGGGCGTTTGCCTCACCCGCTACCTCTCCATGACTTCGGGCCAGGTGGGCCAGGACTTCCTGTCGGTGGGGCGCGTGCAGTCGCCGACGCTCACGATCATCGTGGACCGAGAGAAGCAGATTGACGCGTTCAAGCCGAAGTCCTACTGGGTCATCGCCGCCGAACTCGAAGGCGACGGCCGGTTCGAGGCCGAGCACGCGCACGGCCGGTTCTTCAACGAGGCGGAAGCCGACAAGGCGCACAAGGCCGCGTCGACGTCCCAGACGGGCACCGTGACCTCGGTCTCCGCCAAGACGCGCAGCGACAAACCGGTCCCGCCGTTCAACACGACCTCCTTCCTGCAGGCCGCCGGCCGCATCGGGCTCTCCGCAAACGCCGCGATGAACATGGCGGAATCCTTGTACATGCGCGGCTTCATCTCGTACCCGCGCACCGACAACACGGTCTACCCGCCCTCGCTCGGGATCGGCGAGATCCTCGACAACCTCAAGAAGAGCGAGTTCAAGGGCCTCGTCCTCGAAATCGAGGAGCAAGAGAAGATCGTGCCCGTCAAGGGCCCGAAGACCGCGACCGACCACCCGCCAGTCCACCCGGTCGAGGCGGCCGACCGCGCGGCGCTGAAGCCCGACGAGTGGAAGGTGTACGAGCTCGTCGTGCGCCGGTTCCTCGCGACGCTTGCCCCCGAGGCGAAGACCGAGACGCTCACGGTCAAGATCGACATCGGCGGCGAGATCTTCCAAGCCAAGGGCACGCGCATCGTCGAGGCCGGCTGGCGCCACTTCTACCCGTACCTCGAAATCAAGGAGACCCTGCTCCCGAAGATGAACGAGGGGGACATCCTCAAGGTCAACGCGCTCACGAAGACGAAGAAGGAGACGCTCCCGCCCCCGCGCTGGAGCCAAGGCGCGCTCATCACCGAGATGGAGCGGCTGGGGCTCGGCACGAAGGCCACGCGCCACACGATCATCCAGAAGCTCTACGACCGCTCCTACATCATCTCAAATCCGGCGGTGCCGACCGAAGTCGGCAAGATCGTGATCTTCGCCCTCGAGCGCCACGCGGACATCATCACGCGCCCGGAGATGACGGCGCAGCTCGAGCGGGACATGGAACTGATCGCCACCGGCGAGAAGACCTTCGAGGAAGTCACCGAAGAGTCGAAGTCGATGCTGCGCCAAGTCATGCAGGTCCTCGACGACAAGAAGAAGGAGATCGGCGACGAGATCAAGGTCGCGATCCGCAAGCACAACACGATCGGCAAGTGCCCGCGCGACGGCGGGGACATCATCGTGAAGAGTTCGCGGGCCGGCAAGCGGTTCGCCGGCTGCATCAACTACCCCGAGTGCGAGCAGTCGTACCCGCTGCCGCAGTACGGGCGGCTCGAGGCGATGGGCGTGACCTGCCCGCGCTGCGCGTCCCCGATGGTCCGCGTCTACTCGAAGGGCCGAAGGCCGTGGGAGGTCTGCGTGAACCTGCAGTGCCCGGACCGGCTGGAGCGGCTTGCGCTGAAGGAGAAGGAGGCGGCCGAAGCGGCCGCCCGCGGCAAGGAGCTCGCGGCCATCGCGGTCGCGCGCGGGGACCTGCCCGCCGAGGTCCTCGAAGGGAAGGGCCCAAAGGCGAAGGCGAAGGAAGCGCCCTCCGAGGAAGCCGTTGAGGCCCAACCCGCCGCCAACCTGAAGCCGGCGAAGAAGCCGCGGCGCACGCCGAAGAAGGCGCCGCGCCAAGTCAAGGCCGTCGCTGAGAAGATGGCGAACCCGCCGAGGCGCAAGCCGAGCCGGCCGCAGGCCGAGTCGCCCGCAAGCGGCGAGAAGTGAGCTCCGCTTTAGCGGCGCTGGAAGGCGGCGGACGCCACCTGGAATTGCGAGGCTTCAAGGGCGAAGAGCGAGCCGGCGGCCCCGAGTTTCCCCGCCCAGCGCGAGAACTCGCCTTCCTTGATCCCGTTGGTGTCGGTGAGCGTGTAGGTGCAGTTGTAGGAAGGCAGCGTGTCGGGCGTGATCGCCGCGAACAGCGCGCGCCAGTCGGGCCGGCCGAGCGTTGCGTTCGGTTGGCCGGGCGCCGTGAGGTTCACGACGACCTCGCCCGAGAAGTTGAACCATCCCGCCGGAGTGTGGAACGCGCGGTACCCCTCCGTGTTCCGCCCTGGGTCCACGTCGTAGGGAGGCGATGCAAAGTCATCGGCCTGCTCTACCAGCGCGCGTGCTGCAAAGCGAAGGCGGCCGCTTGCGTCCGCCAGCGAACCGAAGGCCCTCGCCCGCTGTTGCAACCCCAACGCGCGCTCGGCCCATGCGGACGCCATGGCGGGTCCCGAAGCGGTTGCAGCGCGCAGCCACCACGCCGCAGCTTGCGCCGAGGAGGCGCGGCGCGCCTGGAGAATCTTGGGGCCATCCATGGCGTTTGCAGCCGCGGCGGCTGTGAAGGCGACGGCTACGGCGCCGCCCACCTGCGCGCGGACATCGGAAAGCGCGCTGTACGGCAGCGTGCCGAAGATGGCCGAGGCGACCATCTCCTTGTTCGCAACGAGTAGCGCCGCGAGCAGGAAGAGCGCGACGATCGCCCCGATGGGCCCGGCTTTGAAGCCGATCACGTTGGCCAGGTAGAGGACGTTCAGGACGACCGTGGTCGCTCCGGCCACGATCGCGGGCAGCCGCGTCAATCCCGCGACCGTCGTGGGAGCGGCGAGCGTCTGCCACATCTTGGAGAAGTTGCCCTCGCTTTCGTGGTACAGGGCGACCACGTCTAGGATTACGGCGACCGCGGCCACCGCCGTCCCGAGCTTGAGGAAGAGCGGCTTCAGCCCCTCGAAGGCGGTGGAGCCGAGGACGCACCGGAACACCGCCTGCGCGGTCTGCACGGTGATGCGCGCAAGGTCGACGCCGAGCCCCGCCACGGCGATCTGGCGGTCGCCGTCGTCGGCTGTGGTGTTGTTGGCATACGCGTCGCGGATCTTCACGAAGTCGGCCATGAGCGAAATGCCGTTGGCGACCGCGCTGAGCACGAGGAGCGTCCGGTCAATCGGGAACGTAAGGACGGTGGGCGCACGCCCTTCGGGCCGGAGCGTGAGTACGATGGTGTCGCCGCGCGTGACGCCCTTGGCGATGGTGAGGGAGTCGATGCTCGCGTGCGCGAATTCCGTGGCGTCGCCGCGCACGAACACCGTGGCAAGCGACTTGGCGAGCCCGCCGATGGGCAGGTTGCGCTCGGTCAGGCTTTCGTACGCCGTGTCCGCGTCCTTCAGCAGGCCGAGGAGGATCTTCATGAACGCCGTCGCTTCCGAGGCGCTCTCCTCGCTTGCAGCGTCCGCCCAACCGCCGATTCCCATGGCCTCGAGGCGCAGCAGGGCGGTCCCTGCGTAGGCGGCCGCTTGGTCGAGCGTCGTGAGGTTAAGCGCCGGGGGGAGCCCAACAAGGTCGCCCGCTTCGGTGAGGACGACGAGCCCGGCGCGTGCGGGGGCCGCTTGGCCGCGGGCAAGAGCGGCGCGGAGGAAATCCATCGCGAGCACGGGGGCGATGGGGACCTCAGCGCGCCACCCCGATCCGTTTACGGTGAACGAGGCGCCGCCCTGGAGGCGTGAGCCTTCCGCCTCGATGTCCACCCGGAGCGAGTGGACTCCGAGCGGCAACCGGGGGACGTCGATGGCAGTGCCCACTAGGGGGAAGGCCCCAAGGTCGGCGCCGTCGACCTGGAGATCCGCGCGGTTCGCCGTCTTTGGCTCGAGAAATTCCAGCGCCACCGTCCCGTTGGAGTAGCTGGCGATCTCGGGCCGATGAGCGTCCGCGAAGGCGGTGTAGTCCTCGAGGGGTGGCAGCCTCACGCGCTGGTCGTCGGCGAGGAACCCCAAAAGCGCCGAGACCAGCGGTGCGGTGATGTTGAACGCAAAGGTGCGGTTGGTCCTGAACCCGGCGTCGTACAGGCGGTTGCCGTACGTGCCCGCAATCCCCTTTGCGGAGGTGTCTGCAATTGCATCGGCGAGGTCTCCGCCTGGGACGACGGCTGCGTCCGGAACAGTCGCCTGAAATGCGCGCGCGGAAAACGCGACCGGCACCTCGATGGGCCCGACATCGACCGCGCCTGCGGCCGACGAGACGCCGACCGTGACCGACATGGAGCCGGACGCCCCGATCCGCAGTGCGGCCCACGTGCCCAGGGCCGCTTCTTGCCCGTCGAAATAGGACCACGACAGCGAGACTGTCAGGTTGGAGGCATCGACGGCGCGCAGGTCCAGGTACACGGGATCTGTCGCCCCGTCGACATGGAAGGCGCGGCTGACCGGGCCTGCGAGCGTCTCGGTGTCCGTTGCGAGGGCACCGGCGAGGGTGGCTGCCGCGAATTCCCCCTGCGGAGCGAGGAGTCCCGCGAGCCGGGTATCAAGACCGGAGTCTCCCGACGAACCGAATTGCAAGGCGAGGTCGACGCCAAGCGCGAGGCGCACGAGGTCGCGCGCCCACGAGGCTCCCTGGGGGGCGCTCGCGTTCTCGGCCATCGCGCGCTGCGCGAATTGGCCGACAAGCCGTTCCACGCGGCCGCCCGCGTTTGTCTCGAGGGACAGCCGCGACGCGATGGAGACCGGGAGCAGGGTGGGGAGCGGGTGACGGGCGGAGAATGAAGTGGTCGTGGAGTAGGAGGACCGTACCCCGGCGACGGTGATGTTCAAGGCGCCCTCGACGGCAAGGAACGCCGGGACGCGCACGTCGTAACGCCCGCCGAAAGGCGAGGCAAGGTCCGCGTACGCTTCCGACGCCCTGGCGCGCGCAAACACGAGCCGCGCATCGACGGCGAACGCGCCGACGGCCACGCGTGGATAGGTGTCGGCGAGCCTGCGCGAAAGATTCGCCTCCACCGCCGCGCCAAGCGCGCCAAGCTCGCCGGGTCCCGGGACGACCCGACCGTCGAGCGCGTCGAACAGCGCGCCCTGCGCGAGGGAGCCCACGAACAAGCGCTCTCGGCCGGCTTGCGCGACGAGGGCAGCGCGCTCCGCGGCGTTGGCCCCGCGACTGTCTGAGGACGCGATGTCGACGGCGTGAAGGTAAAGGGCAGCCGCGCCCCCGAGGAGGAGCAGGGCCACCGCCACGAGGGCAAACCCGGCATTCGCTCGCCGGTTTCTCCTAAGGGTAGATACCCAGGCCAACGCGCCGCCCCCGCTCCCACCCATAGGGAGGCGGCCACCCTTATGAGGGGGGCCCGAAATCTCTCGGGGCCTCGATCATTAATCATGAGGCAGCCCAAGCCGCGAGCCCCGCCGGGCGAACCGTTATGGCCCCGCCTGACGCTCCCTCCTAGATGACCCCCAAACTGGGATGTCACGTCTCTTCGGCGGGCGGGATGAACCAGGCCATCGACCGCGGCCGCGTGCTCGGGTGCGATGCGATCCAGGTCTTCACGAAGAGCCCCAACCAATGGCGGGCCAAGCCGCTCGACCCCGAGGATGTCAAACTCTTCAAGGAGAAGGCCAAGGACGGCCCGTGGCCCGCAATGAGCCACGGCTCCTACCTGATCAACGCGGGCACCCACGTTGAGGAGATGTACCAGAAGGGGGTCGGTGGGCTGAAAGACGAGATCGGCCGGTGCGAGACGCTCGGGATCCCGTACTTCGTGTTCCACCCGGGCGGGCACATGGGGTCCGGCTCGGCCGCGGGCGTTAAACGTGTGGCGGCCGCGATCGATACGGCGCTCGCCGAGTACCCGAAGGGCAAGACGATCGTGTGCATCGAGAACATGGCGGGGGCCGGGACGATCCTCGGGAGTACCTTCGAGGAACTTGCGGCGATGCGCGAGCTCGTGTCGGACAAGAAGCGCGTGGGAGTCTGCTTCGACACGTGCCATGCGTTCGCCGCGGGGATTGAATTCTCGGAGGAATCGAGCTACAATGAAATGTGGGATCGATTCAATTCCGTGGTGGGGCTCGGTGTCCTCAAGTGCTTCCAGTTCAACGACTCCAAGTTCGAATTCGCCGCCAAGAAGGACCGCCACGAGCACATCGGGATGGGGTTCCTCGGGGCCGAGGCGTTCCGGCTGATCGTCAATGACAAGCGGTTCGATGGGTTCCCGATGGTGCTGGAGACGGACCCGGAGGACGACGAGTGCAGCGGGTGGAAGAAGGACCTCGCGACGCTGAGGAAGCTGGTGGGGAAGACCGATCCGATCAAGGGCAAGCGCAAGGGGCAGGCGAGGATCGGTTAGGTATTCTGAATTGTAAGATACAATTATATTGTGGGCTCCATTTAGTGGATCGAAGTACATGAATGTTGATATCATTCGCCGCGCGTTCGGGAACCGAGAATTCACGGTGTCTGAAGCCGCATGGGCCCTTGGCCTCACGCGCGCGGGCGGCACGCTCTCTCGCCTCAAGACGCGCGGTTTTGTCGTGCAAGCAGGCCCGGGACGCTACCGCCTCGCGCCCCCGGCCTCCCCCGAGGCGCTGAAGGCGAGGCTCGCCTCCGAGCGAATCCGCGAGCTCTTCGAGGGGCCCGTACCGCTGGCACTCGATGGGCCCGATGCGGTCGCCATTTGGACCGCTGGTCGGTACCACCCTCCGCGGCACCCTGGCCCGCCCCTCGTGCACCTCGCCTGCGCAGCGCGCGACCTCCCTGCCGCATCGGAAGCGCTTGCAACGTTGGGGATCCCCTGGGCCCCCCCCGGCGAGTGGCCTCCCGGAAGATCCCTGAAAGCCATCGTGCGGACGCTGCCCACGTTGCGCCCCGTATTCCGAGGTGGCCAACCTGTCGTTCCCCGGCGCGAAGTGCTCCGGCTGATCAAGGCGGACCCGGCGGCCTATGAAGGAGCCGAGGAGTGGGTGACCCGTTGACTTCACGCCCGCAAGCCCGTGCCATCGCGCGTGAGCGTGACCTGTTCGAGGGGCTCGAAGGCCTTCCCACTTCCGGCATCCTGGTGATTGGGGGCTACGCGGTGAGCGCACGGTCCATTCCACGGTACAGTCACGACATTGACCTCGTACTTGAGCGCGAGTCGCTTGAAGGGGTGCGCAGGTTCCTCGGTGCGCAGCGCTTCAAGAAGACACGCGACCGGGAGGGATTCGAGCAGAATTACGGAGGCTCATGGGAGCGCTGGCAGCGCGCGGCGGCCGGCGCGACGGTGGACCTGCTTCCTGCAAGCGTGCAAGACCGGCACTTCCAGGTACCTATTTCCTTCGCCCGAGCGTCGAGCGGCGCGGAGCTCCTGACGCTGCGCGGCATCGAGGAGAGCGCGTTGCGACTCCCCGTCGCGAGCATCGAGGTCCTCATCGCGCTGAAGTTGCAGCCGCTGCGCGAGCGCGACCTCGGCGACCTCGCCTGCCTGGCCCTGTCGGGGTATGCCCCGCCGAAGCTCCGTCGCCTCGTCCAACCTCTCGCGGCCGCGCGCCCCGACTTACTTCGGGAGCGGGTGGCCGCGCTTCGCGCGCGTCTGATCCAAGATTCAGCGGCCGCGCAGCAGTTCCTCGGGTCACGGATCCCTGGGCCGCGCGCGGGCAGGGAGCGGGCGGTCGCGGCGGTGGGGCGGCTCGTCGCGGACCTTGAAGGTTGGAGCGGCGGCCTTTGAGCGCGGCGAGTTTGCAAGGCGGCCGCGCCACGAGCACATCGGCAAGGGGTTCCTCGGGGCCGAGGCGTTCCTGCTCATCGTCAATGAAAGCGGTTCGATGGGTTCCCCATGGTGCTGGAGACGGACCCCGAGGACGACGAGTGCAGCGGGTGGAAGAAGGATCTCGCTGCTCTTAGGAAGCTGATCGGGAAAACGGAGCCGATCAAAGGAAAGAAGAAGGGGCAACTGCGGATCGCTTGAGGGTGGCGCCGCCGACGCTTCAGTCAAGGATATTTACAAGCCTCCATTTTTGGAGCCTTTTGTTTGAAGATTCATGTGCGCCGGTCCTGCCTCCGCCGTTCGATCTTGTGGAGGCTCCCGGTGCGTCTTTTATCCGCCCTCCTTGGCGTAGGGGGTCGAGCGCACTATGGAACGCGGCCCCGCCCCCTTCCCCGGCTCCCGCACCGCGGCCTTCACCTGCCACGGCTGCGGCGACTGCTGCAAGGGCTCGGCGATCCTCCTCTCGCCCTTCGACCTGGCGCGGCTCGCCGCCCTCACGAAGGAATCCCCGCGCGCCTTCGTCCGCGAGCGTTGCGTCGTCCTCAAGCACCCCTTGACGAAGCTTCCCGCCGTGATGCTCGAGACGGTTCCCAAGTGCACCTTCCTCGACGACGCTAACCGCTGCACCGCGTACGACCACCGCCCGCTCGTTTGCCGTTCCTACCCGCTCGGCATCTTCACGGACCTCAACGAGCCCGGCTGGCGTCCGGCCCTCTCGCGGTTCACGATCCGCGCGAACCCCTGTCCGCCACCCAACCCCGGCGGCCACTCCTTGCCCATCGTCAACACCCTGCACGCGATGGCCACCTCTTCGGGGATGGAACCGTACGCCGAGGCGTACCGCACTTGGGCGCGGCTCACGGAGGATATCGCGAACGCGTGGCGCTACCCCACGATGGAAACGAGCGAAGCCCAAACGTTCGACCTCGAGTTTCGGCGCGTCTTCTTCGACGAGGTCGACCACCCCGAAGGCGAGCGCGAAGCGCTCGGCGCGTTCCTGCGAAAAGCGAGCGCGTTCCGCGCGCGCCACCGCATCCCCGCCCCGGGCGAACTTAGTACCCCGCCGGCAGCGACGACCGGTTGAACGTCTCGAAGGCCGCCTGGGTCGCCGGGCCCTCCGCCGCCGTCCGGATGTCTTCGATAAGTTCTGCAAGCCACGTCTCCATCGTCGTGTCGTCCCACCCGACTTGGCTCTTCGCCTTCGCGCTCGTGCACTTGTATTGGGCATCCACCATGTACGGCAGGATCTCGCGCGGAAGCGGCGCCGCGCCTCCCTTGGCCGCCAGGCGGCCCTCCTTGACCCACCCACCCTCGGGCTCCATCCCCGCGACCTGCGCCATCTTGCGGTAGAACTCTTCCCAGGTCACGGGCTCGTTCCCGAAAATGTAGAGGCCGACGGGCGCGCGCCGGTCCATGATCTGGAAGATCCCGCGCACGATGTCATCGATGTAAGTCAGCGTGACCGTCGATTGGCTCGCCACGGCCCACGGCCTCTTGCCCGTCACGAAATCCGACACACAGGCTGTGAACATCCCCTCCGCCCGCGGGCCCAAAATCGGCCCCGGCAGCACGCACGCGATCTGCGCGCCCTCGTCGATCTTCACCCGCGTGTGGAACAGCGCGTCGTACATCGTCTTCTCGTAGTACGAGCGGAAGTTGCGCCGGTGCTCCACGGTCTCGTCGGTGAGCTGGCCGCGGTGGTCGCCAAGGGCAAGCGTCGTCGAGAGCGTCATCACCTTCGGGACGTCGACGGAAATGCACGTGTCGAGGAAATGGATCGCGCCGTCGACATTGATCGCCTTCATCGTTTTCGTCGCGCGCAGGCGCTCCTGCTCGCGCTCCTTGTTGAGCTTCGCGCCGACCTTCCCCATGCCCTTCGGGCCCTCGACGGGGATCGTGAAGTCGATGTTCCGGTGAAGGTTGATCGCCCAGTCGCAGCGCTTCAGCACATCCCTGAAACTCTCCGGCTCGAGGATCGACCCGCGCACGATTTCGACCCCGATGGCCTGGAGGCCGTACGCCTCCTGTTTCTCATGAGCCAGGCACACGACCTCGAAGTCGCGCTCCTGGCAGACGGCAGCCAGGCGTGCCCCCAGGTAGGTGTGGCCGCCCGCGATGAATACGCGTGTACCGCTTGGCAAACCCGCCCTCATCCGCGCGACGGGGAGGGGGGTAGATAAGGGCTATCGATCGCACCAGAGCCAGTGTATCTCCGCAATTGCCGAAAATGCGCACTCCTGCGCCTCTGCCGGATGCTGGCAAATGCTCATTTGCTACCCCCCGGGTCACGGCAAGCCCATGATTCGGAGCCTGCTCCTTGAAAGTGGAAAGGTCACCGACGGCCTCGATCCGAAGGATTGGAAAGCCGCGGCAACGCGCCCCGGCGCCGTGCTCTGGGTCGACGTCGAAGCCCCCAAGCGCAAGACCACGAAACTGCTGAAGGACGCGTTCAACTTCGACGACATCTCGCTGCAGGACTGCCTCACCTTTTCGCTCCTGCCGAAGTTCGACACGTTTGCCGACTACGCGTTCATCGTGATCCACGCACTCGGCTACGACGAAGCGTCCGGCTCGATGACCAGCCGCGAGGTGGATGTTTTCCTCGGGAAGGGGTACATCGTCACGGTCCACGTCGACCCCATCACCTCGCTTGAGAAGGTGTTCAAGGAGGCCCAGCGCTCGGGCGAGGTGCTCGCGCGGGGGCCCGCCCTCGTTGCCCACATCCTCTTCGACCGGCTGATCGACCTGGCCTACGAGATGGTCTCCGCCTTCGACGACGACATCGAACAGATGGAGGAGCGCATCTCGCACGGCCAGCTCGAGGGGATCGTCGAGTGGACGCTGCGCGTGCGCCGCCAACTCCTCCTCATGAAGAAGACGATCGGCCCCCAGCGCGATGTCCTCAACGAACTGGCGCGCGGGGACTCGCCGCTCGTCTCCAAGGAGGCCGCCATCCACTTCCGCGACGACTACGACCGGCTCGCCCGCGTCTACGACCAGGTCGACACCAACCGCGAGCTCGTCGCGACCGCCGCGGAGGGCTACCGCTCGATGGTCGCGCTCCAGATGAACGAGATCTCGCTGCGCACCAACGCCGCGCTCGAACGCCTCACGCTCATCGCGACCGTGTTCCTCCCCGTCACGGCCGTCGCAAGCTGGTACGGGATGAATTTCACGAACATGCCCGAGCTTGGCACAAGCTGGTTCTACCCGACGCTGTTGCTCGTCATGGCGGGCGTCACCTCCTGGATCTGGTGGTCGTTCCGCGAGGAGCTTGCCGAGGTCCGCCAGGCCGAGGCGATTCACTTCCTGCCCGAAGGGTCGCGCTCCGCCAAGGCCGAGCGCCACGGCGAGGGCCCGGAGCGCCCGTAGGCCCCGCCCGAACGTTTTTCTGCCGCCCCCGGTCTTGCGTGGCCCTTCAAGCGGGCGTACCCGAGTGGCCAAAGGGGATAGATTCAGGGTCTATTGTCGAAGGACTTCGCAGGTTCAAATCCTGTCGCCCGCACTCCTCAAGGCGAGCGCGAGCGCTCGCGCTCGGACCGAGTAGAAATGTGGGGGAAGCTGACGGACCGCCAACCCCCCAAAAGGAGGCGGCCCCCCCACTGGGCTACTTCTTGCCCTTCTTCATGATCTTCATCCAGCCGCCGGACTCGTAGACCGCGAGGCGGTGCTTGTCCAGCGTCGTCTGGAATTCGTCCCAGTCGATCGTCTGGAGGCGCGGGTTATCGCCCTTCGTAAACTGCACCCCGTTCGTTCCCTTTACCTTGCCTGGCTTCAGGCCTTTCTTCGAGGCGATTGTCTTCGCCTTGTCCACTGAGATCTCTTGCATGGCCATTGGGTTACCCCGTTTCCGCCCGGTTTTGCCGGGCAGGCCAATATCGAAATTTCTTGTATAAATGCGTTTTCAAAGCGCCTGGCTCGTCGCGGGTGACTATGCTGGCTTGCGGTGCTAACGCTCAAATAGGGGTGCTATTTTTATCGCGCGGCCACAAATTAACTCCTGGCTCGCGCGAAAAGCCGGGATGGCCAGGTGCACATTCGTGATGCTGGCTTACGCCGCCCATGGTTTGACGTAATTTTGGCCCAATTGCCTGGGTGGAGCGGGAGGCCATGCGCGGAATCGTCCTTGCAGGTGGCGCGGGCAAGCGGATGGAGCCGCTCACGGCGAACCGCCCGAAGGCGCTCGTTGAGCTTGCGGGCGCCACCCTCATCGACCACGTCCTGCGCGCGATGCGCAAGGCCGGGATCTCCGAAATTGCGGTGGTCGTAGGCCACCGCGAGGAGCAAGTCAGGGGGTACCTTGCGGACTCCGCCGACGGTCCGTTCCAGTTTGTGCACCAGGAGCAGCCGCGCGGCACGGGCGACGCGCTGCGCTGCGCCGCGCGCTTCCTCGAGGAGGGCGCTGTGGTCGTGAACGGCGATGTCCTCGCGGACGCCGCCGACATTGAGCGCCTGTCGAATGCAGCCGCGCGCGACGCGCCGGTCACCATGCTGACGGCGGAGGCGGCCGACCCCACGCGCTACGGCGTCGTCGAGGCCGACCCCGCCCCCGAGGGGCTCTCGCGCGTCCGCGCGCTCACCGAGAAGCCCGCCCGGCCGTCCTCCAACCGGATCAACGCGGGCGTCTACAAACTGGGGCCCGAGGTCGTCGCGGAGCTCGATAAGCTGGAAGAAAGCCCGCGCGGCGAGTACGAGCTCACCGCCGCGCTGCAGCCGTTCATCAAAGCCGGGCGGGCCGTGGCGCTCGCTGCGCGCAAGCCGTGGACGGAGGTGGGCAGGCCGTGGGACTTGCTCCTTGCGCAGGAGCGGCTTTTTGCCTCGCTCGAGACGCGCGCGTTTGGCACCGTCGAAGGGGGTGCGGTCCTCGAGGGGCGCGTCTTCGTGAGCGAGGGCGCCATCGTGAAGTCCGGCGCCTACATCGAGGGCCCCGTGTACATCGGCGCCGACTGCCGCATCGGCCCGAACTGCTACATCCGGGGGGCGACGCACATCGGGGCCGGGTGCCACGTCGGCGCGGGGACAGAGGTCAAGAATTCCATCCTCTTCGCCCACAGCAACGCGCCGCACCTGAACTACGTAGGCGACTCGATCATAGGCGGCGAAGTCAACCTCGGCGCAGGCACGAAGATCGCGAACCTGCGCCTCGACGAGCGCGAGATCTCCGTCGTCGTGGGCGGGAAGAAGTTGGGCACGGGCCTTCGCAAGTTCGGGGCCGTCATCGCCGACGGCGTGAAGACCGGCATCAACGCGAGCATCAACGCGGGCACGGTCATCGGCCCGGGCGCATTCGTGGGCCCGGGGGCGCTGGCCTCGGGCGCCATCGAGGCCGGCGCAAGGGTGATGTGAGGGAGCCTGCATCGCCAAGGCGGCGTCCCTTTGCGCATCGCCCAGGTCTGTTCGTACTTCGAGCCCCACGTGGGCGGCGTCGAGACGCACGTCCGCGAGCTGTCGCGCGCGCTTGCAAAGCGCGGCCACGACGTGACGGTCGTCGCGTCGGAGTCCGATGGGGCGGCGGCGCGGGCGGAATTCGGCGACCTCAAGGTCATCCGCGTGCCGCCGGCCACCACCTGGTTCCATTCGCCTTCGATGCCCGGCGCGGAGGACGTCGTCGCGGACGGCAGGTTCGACCTCGTGCACTCCCACTCGCCGCCGCCGCTGGCGTCGTGGCGCGCGGCCCGCGTGTCGCGCCGCGTGAAGATCCCGCACGTGATGACCTTCCACTGCGACCCGGAGATTCCAGGCGCTTTCGGGCGCCTGGTCGTCGAGGCGTGGCGCCTCACCCTGGGCCGCGCCACCCTGCGCCGCACCGACCACCTGATCTCCACGACCGCGTCGTACGCGTCGACCTCCCGCACGATCTGGAACTACACGCCCTCCGTGATTCCAAACGCCGTCGACCCCGCGTTTTTCCGCCCCGGCGCCCCCGCCCCGCGGGTCGCCGGGAAACTTCCGGGGACCTCCGGGTTCCGCATCCTCTATGTCGGCCGGCTCGTCGACCATAAGGGGCTCGAGCAGCTCATCGATGCCATGGCGTTCCTGCGGCCCCCCGCCCAACTCATCATCGTCGGGGGCGGCCCGATCCAGTCGGCGCTTGAAGCGCGGGCGGCGGCTTCACCGGCCAACGAGCGGATCACGTTCATGGGCCGCGTGCCGCTCGAGGACCTTCCGGAGGTTTACCGCGCGTGCGATGTTTTCGCACTCCCCTCCGTGTCGCGCCTGGAGGCCTTCAGCATCGTGGCCCTCGAAGCCATGGCCTCCGCGCTGCCGGTCGTCGCCTCCGACATCCCCGGGGTGCGCGAAGTCGTGAGCGAGGGGACCGAAGGCTACCTTGCAAACCCCCTCGACCCGCAGAGCTTCGCCTCGCGCATCGACGCGGTGCTCCAAGACCCGCTTGCCGCCGCGCGGATGGGGCGAAACGGCCGCGCGCGCGTGCTGCACGAATTCACCTGGGAGCACATCGCCGAGCGCGTCGAGCAGGTCTACAACGAGGTGCTCGGCCGCTCACCGAAGAGCGCTCCGCCTGCGGCGTCGCCTGCCGCGCCTGCGTGAAGGGGCCGGCCGCTAGCGCCGGACGAGCTTCGCGACGACCAAGTAGATGCCCGCCACCATCAGCAGGAACGGCGCAACGAGCAGCCCGAACTTCGGCCCGAGGTTGATGACCTCGGCCGCGTCGAGGAACCAGATCACACCAACGAGGAGCAGGACGATGCCTCCGAAGAGGCCTCCCGTCTTCGTGAGGATGTTGTGGTTCGGCGCGGGGCGCGTTCGCGTGCTGGGCAGTGGCATTTCCATCGTTGAGGTTGCCATCGGCCCACGCTTCTCCCGCCGCGTATATGAGAATAGTCCCGAGGTCATTCAGGCGGTTGGCCCGGGCGCCCGCGCGCGCCCCGCCGGCGCAAGTCACGGTGCAAAAGCCCCCGCGGCCCCTCACGTTCATTAAGGGGAAGCCGGATGCGCGAAAACCCCCTTCCAGTTGCTGGGGCAATCTCCCGAGGGAAATGCCATGAAAAAGGGCGACATCATCCGCCTGGACTTCAACTGCTACTACGCGGCGTCCGGCGAGCTGTTCGACACCACCGACGAGGCCCTCGCCAAGGACAAGAACCTCTGGCACGAGGGGCACACCTACGCGCCGCGCGTGTTCATCATCGGCTCCGGCTCGCAGGACCTGCCCACCGGGCTCGAGCTCGACCTGCTCCACGCCAAGGTCGGCGAGAAGCGCGAAGTCACCCTCGAGGCGAAGGACGCCTACGGCGCGCACAACCCGCTCCTTGTGGAGACCATCTCGGTGCGCGAACTCCTGCGCCTCGGCATCGACCCCGAGGTCGGCGCCCCTGTCCAGCGCAAGAACCGTACCGGCTACATCAGCGGGATCTTCGGCGGCCGAGTCCGCGTCGATTACAACCACAAGCTGGCCGGCAAGGCGCTGAAGTACGAGTACACGGTAACGAGCCTGGCCGACAAGCCCGCCGACAAAGTCCGTGCGGTGATCGACCTCCACTACGGCCGCGCCGACGAGTTCAACGTCGACGTTTCCGGCAAGGCCGTTTCGATCAAGGTGCCCGATGTGTGCAAGTTCGACCAGTCCTGGGCCACGCAGAAGCTGCGCGTCGTCCTCGATGTCCGCGAGCACGCGGGCCTCGACACGGTCTCGTTCATCGAGGAGTACGTGAAGAAGCAGTCGGAAGAGGACAAGGCGGAGGCCGACGAGAAGCCGGCCGAAGAGTCCCCGAAGGCTGAATCGCACGCGGGGCACGACCACGCGGGCCACGACCACGGCGACGAGAAGCCGGCCAAGGAAGAGAAGGCCGTAAAGGCCCCCAAGGCGAAGGTCAAGGCCGCCGCGAAGTAGCGGCCCGTTTATCCGTTCCAAGCGGGTTTGCCCGCAGGGGGTCGGCGTCCATGGTCTCGCTCCAGCACCGGCGGCGCGTGGCGAGCCTCGCCGACGGCGACGACGGGAAGGACGTCGTCATCGCCGGGTGGGTCGAGAACCAGAACGACAAGGGCGGCATCGCGTTCGTGCGCGTGCGCGACGCGTCGGGCTCCATCCAGGTGACGATCCCGAAGAAGCGGGTCCCCCCGGAGGCGACCGCCGCGCTCCTGGAATGCCCGCGCGAGTCGGTCGTGGCGATCGAAGGCACGGTCCAGAAGTCGCGCGAGAAGGCCGGCGGCTTCGAAGTCATCCCGAAGGCCGCGGAGGTCATCACGCGCTCGGAGACTCCGCTCCCGCTTGGCATCGTCGACAAAGTCGAAGCGGGGCTCGGCGTGCGCCTCGACAACCGGTTCATCGACCTGCGCAAGAGCGAGCTTCGCGCCATTTTCAAAATTCGGATGGTCGCGACCGATGCGATCCGCCAATACCTCTTCCGCAACCACTTCATCGAGATCCAGACGCCGAAGATTGTGGGCGCGGGCGCTGAGGGCGGCGCGACGCTCTTCGGGGTCCAGTACTTCGACCGCCAGGGCTACCTCGCGCAGTCGCCGCAGCTCTACAAACAGATGATGATGGCCGCTGGCTTTGAGCGCGTTTTCGAGATCGCGCCCGCGTTCCGCGCGGAGGCGTCGGACACCGTGCGCCACCTCTCCGAGTTCACGAGCTTCGACATCGAGATGTCGTTCATCGAGTCGAGCGAGGACGTCATGAAGATGCTTGAGGGGATCGTGCACGCGGGGCTCGAGGCCGTTGCCCGCGACTGCAAGGTCGACCTCGAAAAGATGGGGAAGAAGGTGCGCGTGCCCACGCTCCCGTTCCCTCGCCTGCCCTACTCGGAAGCGGTCGAGTGGCTGAAGTCGAAGGGCGTGCACGCGTCGATGGACGTCGAGTACGGCACGGAAGAGGAGAAGCAGGTCGCGAAGATGGTCGCCGAAAAGCACGACGGCGCCGAGCTCTACTTCCTCACCGAATTCCCGACGGTCATCAAACGCGCGACCTTCTACGCCAAGCGCCAAGAAGCGCACCCCGAGCTTACCGGCTACTTCGACCTCGAGTTCAAGGGCCAGGAGCTCACGAGCGGCGGCCAGCGCGAGCACCGCATCGAGCGGCTGCTTGCGCAGATGAAGGAGAACAACCTCGACCCCAAGCAGTTCGAGTTCTACCTCAAGGCGTTCCGTTACGGCGTGCCGCCGCACGGCGGGTTTGGGTTCGGGGTCGAGCGGTACATTCAGTCGATGCTTGATTTGCCGAATATTCGAGAAGCCGTGTTGTTCCCGAGGGACCGGTACCGGCTCGTGCCATAGACCGCGGCCCCGGGCCAAGAACGGCCAAATATGGACCTACCGGTGGCCTCGCGATGCGCTCCTCGTCAACCAATGTGCTCCTGGTCGTCCTGCTCAGCGCGATCTGGGGCACGGCCTTCCTCTTCATCACCCTCGGCCTGCGCGACTTTTCGCCGTTCTTGTTCGCCGCGCTGCGGTTCGACATCGCAGGCCCCGTGCTGCTGCTGTTCGCCTTGGTGCGCGTCGGCCGCAAGGCCTTTCCGCGCGGCGCGGCCCAATGGAAGGCGGTCGCGGCCACCAGCGTGCTCAACATCCTGCTCTACCACGCCCTCACGTATTGGGGCCAGGGGCACACGCTCGAGGCGATCGCGGCCGTGATCGTCGGGCTCAATCCGATCCTTGCCACCGCTTTCAGCCGTTTGTTGCTGAGGGACGAGCGCGTCAACCGGATGGGGTTGGTCGGCCTCGCGATCGGCCTCGGCGGG
>JBGPJF010000028.1:0-26437 GCA_041485285.1 Thermoplasmata archaeon
AGTCCATCGAAGGGCTCACGGATGGCTTGGTCGAAGAAATCCGCGAGCTTGCCATCGGCGAGGCGCTCATTACCGGCGGCGCGGTCGCGGCCCCCATCGTGGTGATGACGCGCGTCCGCGAGACCAAGCACGGCGGCGCAAGTGTCCAAGTCGTGCGGGGCTGAAACCGGTGGCCGGCAAGCGCGCGTGGCCGAAGGGCGCCTCCACCAAGCGCGCGGTCATTACCGACGCGCACATCGACCGCTACCTCGCAGTCACGGAGAAAGGACTCGCCGCCGCGAAGATCGCGCCCCCCGCGCGCTCCCACCACCGGCGCCTGGCGGAAGACTTCCTCGGCATGGCCAAGGCGTACGCGGGCGACGCCCGGCACTTCCGTGACCAAGGCGACCTGGTCAACGCGCTCTCGTGCGTGAACTACGCGCATGGGTGGCTTGACGCAGGGGCGCGCCTCGGCCTCTTCGATGTGGGCGGCGACGACCAACTGTTCACGCTGGCCGAGTAGTTACTTCGGCACCACTTTGGCGCGCCGCAGCGCGTAGCCGAGCGGGCAGGCGACCGGCGCACCGACCTGTACGATTTTGTACGAGAAGTTCGCACGCAGCGGCGCGCCGACGCACTGGCGCCACATCGGGCACCCGCGGAACTCGCACGAGCGCTCGGGGTAGAGGAACGACTCGCCCTCGATGATGCCCCGCGAGGGGAGGATCACTTCGTGCGCCGCCCGGTCCACCTCGACGACGCGGACTTTGCCCGACTCGTGGAGGAAGCACGGGTGCTGCTTGTCGCGCACGGCGATGACTTCGTAGGACTCGCCCGGCTCGAGGTTGAAGCAGGCCGGCTTCAGCTTGCAAGGCGCGCAAGCGGCATCGGGGCTGTCGTTGGGCCCCTGGTAGCGGAAGCGGGCGCCCACGCGGGCTTGCGATTCCCCAAGGAGGGTGATCGTCGCCATGGCCGAACCCCTCGCGCGCCCTCAAGCCGAGACGCCGGTTGCGTCCATCAGCCGCTCGGCGGCTTCGGCCGTGATCCCCTGGTCGCCAAGCACCGTGTAGCGGTCGGGCCGCACGCGGTGGGCGCTCGTGAGCGCCTCGACCATCTGCTCCTTGGTGATCCCGAGCTGGCGGATCGTGACGGGCGCCCCCACGCGCTCGAGCGCCCCGCGGATCCGCTTCCAGTCCCCGCCGTGCAGAGCCATCATCATGATAGTGCCCACCCCGCACTGCTCCCCGTGGAGGGCCTTGCCGGGCGCGATCGAGTCGAGCGCGTGCGAAATCAGGTGCTCCGAGCCCGAGGCGGGCCGCGACGAGCCGGCGATGGCCATCGAAACGCCCGACACAATGATGGGGCGCACGATCATCCACGCGCTCTCCTCGAGGTTCTTCTTCAGGAACTCCGACTCGGTGATGATCGCCTCCGCGCTCATCTCCGACATGGTCGCCGCCGACGACCAGAATTCCTCGTTTCGCAGCCGGTGTGCGAGTTGCCAGTCGAGGATCGCCGTCTTGTTGGAAATCACATCTGCGCACCCGGCCGCGAGGAACCGCCACGGGGCCTTGATGAGCACCGCCGTGTCGGCAAGGACGCCAAGCGGCACGCGCGCGTCGAACGACTTGATCTTCCCTTCGACCTTGATCGTCGCGCGCGGGGAGGCAATTCCGTCGTGGGCACAGTTCGTGGGCACCGAGATGAACGGCACGCCCAGGTCCGAGGCCGCGAGCTTGGCCACATCGATCTTCGTGCCGCCTCCCACGCCGACGAGGAAGGTCGCCTTCCCCTCCGTGCAAATCTCCTTGACTTCGGCGACGGCCTCCGCCGTGGCATCCCCCGTCTCGTACGTCTGGAGGTCGTAGCCGGCGTCCGAGAGCGTCTGCGCGATCTGCTCCCCGGCGATCGGCCGCGTGTGGGGGCCCCACACGATGACGCCCGTCCCCTTGAGGCCGAAGTCGCGCGTCATTTGCGCGATCTGGGGCAGGACGCCGTGGCCCGCGACGATTTCGCGGGGCAGCTGCATCGACCGCGTCTTCTTGAAGAGCGGGTTCACGCTGGCCCAACTGGACGATCCCACTTGACCCTTTCGGACGCGCGCTTCGTGCACAGGGCCCGCCGGCGCGATGCGAAACGCTTAACGCAATTCACCCGGCTCGGGAAGCCGGGCGAAGCGAGTGGCCGACGAGCTCCGAGGGCCAGAGGCCGAGGCCGCGGTTCCGCCCGCATCGGTGTTCGTCGTTAAGACGACCCCCGGCGAGGAGCGGGCCGTGGCTGACAGCATTGGCGCGCGCGCTCAAATCGAACGCGTCGACATCCGTAGCGTGACGGTGCCCCGAGCCGCGCGCGGCGTCGTGCTCGTCGAGGCCGCGGATTTCGACCGGCTCACGAACCTGGTCGCGTCAGTCGGTCATTCGCGCGGCGTCATTACGCCCAAAGGCGCCGGCGGGACCGGGCGCGGGGCCGCGCTTGCTCCGTCGAAGGTCCGCGAGCTTGTCGAGGGCGTGGCGCCTCCCGAGGACTGGGAAGCGCGGCTCTTTGAGGCGCCCTCGACGGACGAGGGCGAAAGGGAATCCGACGCGCCGGCCGAGGACGATGCGCGATCGAAGAACCGCAAGCAGGCCAAGGCCGCTGCCGAGAAGCCCCCGCGGCAGTTGCGGGGGGGCCAATTGCCCGCGGTGAGCCCCCGCGCGGCTCGCGCCCTCAACCTCGCCATGGCGCTGCCCGTGCTCACCCTGTTCCTCGGCCTGCTGCTTGCCCCCCGTCTTTTCTGGGACCGGTTCCTCTTCCCCTACTTCTGGCAGTCGATCGAGGCCGACGCAAGCAATGTGGGCGGAAGGGCGGAGGCCTACAACGCGGTCAACACGCTCGCCTACGCCCTCATCCTGGTGCCCGCGATCATCTTCATCTACCGCGTGCTCGAGCGCCTCAAGGTCCGCGTCGACACCCGCTTCGTCCTCATGCTGACGCCCTTCCTCGTGCTCGGCGGCGCGGCCCGGGCGCTTGAAGATGCGCAGTACTTTTCGAAGCCGGTCTCGTATGCGTTCATCTCGCCCCTCATTTACATCGCCGAGGGCCTGTTCGTGCTGGCGCTGGTCGTGGCGTCGTGGTGGGTGGTGCGCGCCCGGGCCCAAGGCGGCGTCGGCCGCGCTGTGGCAGCGTGGAGCGCGGCCTTTCTTCCCGGCGCCGCGGCCCTGGCGCTGTTCCACCTCTTGCCCTCCGGCGGCCTGGCGGCCCCCATCCCCGCCCCCATCCTCTTGGCCGCGATCGCGTGCGCGTACCTGGTCGGCCTCGTCCTTGTCCAACGCGCCCCGGCGCCCGGCCTTCACGGATTCGTCGCGAATGCGGGGGCGCTTCTGCTCAGTCTATCGGCGTTCCTCATCGCGCGGTGGATCCTTACGGGTGGGTGGGGCCAAGCCCAGGCCGTGCACGCCGCCACGCACGCCGGCGAAATCCCGGCGATTGTGGGACTCGCGCTGCTCGCCACCCTCATCACAGCTTCGGCCGTCTTCGTCGCCTCCACGCGCTTACCGCGCCTCGGGAACATGCTCACGCCCCTCACAATCCTGCTCTTCTTCGCCCAGTACCTCGACGGCGCCGCGACCTATTGGGGCGTCGACCACTTCGGATACCAGGAAAAGCACGTGCTCCCGAGCTTCCTGATGGGCCTCACCGGGACGGCGGCCGTCATGTTCCCGCTCAAAGCCGGGTTCGTCCTGCTCGTGTCTTACATGACCGACGTGTGGTTCCGCGCGGACCTCTATGACCGCAACGGCCAGATCTCGTCCTTCGGGGGCCTGCTCAAGCTCACGGTCATTGCGCTGGGGATGGGGCCCGGCACCCGCGACATGCTGCGCCTGGCTATGGGCGTTTGATCCGCCGCCTTGAAACGAGCGCAGCGGCAATCCCCGTCGCGCCGACCGCGGCGGCAGCGCCCGGGCCCGGCAGGAAGCCCTTGGGCTTGGTCGTGTTGTTCTGCCCACCCCCGTCGCCTCCGCCGCCGGTCGTGTCGGGCGGCAGCACCATGATTTTCTTCGCGCCTGCTGAGGTCACCGACGCGCCCTTGGCAGCCGCCCCCGATGAAAGCGCGGAGATCGACAGGGTGAAATTCCCCGACGTGAGGCTCGCGGGCACCGTGACATTCCCGTTCACGTTTGCGGTGACTTTTGAGGGAACGGTTACCGGCGAGGGCAAGTAAACACTGATGCCGGCGGCCTGTAGCTCCGCGATGTTGTCGACGTGGAGGTCGAAGGAGTCGCGGCCGTTGCCGAGATTCTGGATCCGGAACGCGAAGCCGGTCTCGGCTCCCGCGTGCGCGCTGAAGTTCACGGCGCTTGAACTCGTGTACGGCGTGATCGCCACGGCGAAATACTGGACGATGGGGATCGGCGTCGAGGTGGCCCACACTTTCCCAACCCCCGGCGGCACCGAGACGTTTGCTTCGATGAAAATCTCCGCCCCGGCGTCGATGGAAACGCGCCCGGGGATGGTCACATTGACCTTGTAGGGCACTTCCTTCGACCCGGTGAAACTCGCTGCCGGCGGGTCAATCGTTGCAAACCAGTAGGTGTTGTTCACGGTGACATTGAAGTAAACGTGCGTGTCGACGGTGACCCACGAAGGCACGGTCACGTTGACCGTCCCGTTGACCGAAATGACCGCCTCGGTGTCGCGGTCCACGTCCACGGCCGGGACTTGCTCGACCTCAAGGCGCACTTGCGGCACGACCGGAGCCGCTGGCGCGGCTCCCGACAGCGGGGCTGCGCCGCTCGCCGCAAGGAGCGCGAACAGGGCCAGCGCAACGAGGAGTCGCATGGTATTGTACAGCCCCTCCGGCGCCTTAAATACGTATTCGGGACGAACGCGGCTCCAGGGAGCTTGCTGGCCGGACTTTGGAAGGAGACAGTTAAATAGCGGGCACGGTATTGGTGATCTGCAAGTATACAACTAATGGTTGTGTAGTGGTGGTGGAAGCGGTGACGGAGGAACAGTCGGCCATTGGCACACCCGACCAGCCCGGCCCCGAGGGTGGCGTCGCCCCCGACTACAAGGAGTTGTACCTGCGCGCGCTGGCGGATCTCGACAACTACCGCAAGGGGCTCGAGAAACAGCGGGTCGCGTATGTCAAGTCAATTGCCGACTCGGTGATGCGCCGGCTGCTTGAACCGGTCGACAGCGTCGACCGCGCCATCGCGGACCTGGCCCGCCTCCAGGCAGAGGCGCCGCCCGAACTGCAGGCCGGTATCGGCCGCTCGCTCGAGGGCGTCAAAGGGTTGCAACGGCAGCTTGCCGACCTCTTGGCCGCCGAAGGCGTCACGATCATCGACGCCGGGGGCGCCGAGTTCGACCCCGGCCTCCACGAAGCGCTGGTGCGCGTCCCGCATCCAACGATCCCAGCCGACCACATCGTCGAGGTGCTCCGGCCTGGCTACCAATCGCACGGCCGGCTGCTGCGGCCGGCGGCGGTCTCGATCTCAGCGGGCCCGCCCAAAAACCTCGGGCAGGGCGAGCAAGCGGGGGCCGACGCGGCGTCTCCTGCAAAGCAAGGCGCCCGCAACCCCGGCGAACAAGCTCACCCGCAGGCCCGGAAGAAGGGCGCGCATGAGAATCACCCAACCTGAAGGAGGAAAACAATATGGCAAAAGTAATCGGAATTGACCTAGGAACAACGAATTCGTGCGTCGCCCACCTCGTGGGCGGGCGCCCGGAAGTCATCCCGAATGCGGAAGGCGGACGGACGACCCCGTCGGTCGTCGGGTTCGCGAAGAATGGAGAAGTGCTCGTCGGCCAAGTGGCCAAGCGACAAGCCGTCTCGAACCCCGAGCGAACGATCGTCTCGATCAAGCGCAAGATGGGGACCGACCACCGCATCAAGATCGACGGCAAGGAGTACACGCCGCAGGACATCTCGGCGCTCATTCTCCAGAAGCTGAAGCGCGACGCCGAGGCGTTTCTCGGCGACGAAGTGAAGCAGGCGGTCATCACCGTCCCCGCGTACTTCAACGACAACCAGCGTCAGGCCACGAAGGACGCCGGGCGCATCGCGGGCCTCGAAGTCCTGCGAATCATCAATGAGCCGACGGCCTCGTCGCTCGCCTACGGGCTCGACAAGAAGAAGGGCGAGAAGATCCTCGTTTTCGACCTCGGCGGCGGGACGTTTGACGTCTCGGTGCTCGAAGTCGGCGACGGCGTCTTCGAAGTCCTGTCGACCTCGGGCGACACGCGCCTTGGCGGCGACGACTGGGACGAGCGCATCATGAAGTTCATGGCCGAAGAGTTCCGCAAGCAGTCGGGGATCGACGTCTCGAAAGACAAGCAGGCCATGCAGCGCCTCAAGGAGGCCGCTGAGAAGGCCAAGATCGAGCTGTCGACCGTCACGACCACCAACGTCAACCTGCCCTACCTCTCGGTCGGCACCGACGGGCCCGTCCACCTCGACCTCAACCTGTCGCGGGCACGGATGGAAGAGCTCACGCGCGACCTCTTTGAGCGCCTGCGCGGGCCGACCGAAAGCGCCCTCAAAGACGCGAAACTGAAGCCCGACGTGATCGACAAGGTCATCCTCGTGGGCGGCGCGACGCGCATGCCTAAGGTCGTGCAGATCGCGCAGGAGATCTTCGGCAAGGAGCCGTTCAAGAACATCAACCCCGATGAGTGCGTGGCCGTCGGCGCGGCCATCCAAGGCGGAGTCATCACTGGCGCGGTCAAGGACATCGTCCTGCTCGACGTTACGCCCCTGTCGCTCGGCGTGGAGACGCAGGGCGGCGTGTTCCACCGCATCATCGACCGGAACACGACGATCCCGACGCGCAAGAGCCAGGTCTACTCGACGGCAAGCGACAACCAGACGGCCGTCGAAATCCACGTGCTCCAGGGCGAGCGCGACATGGCTGCCGACAACATCTCGCTGGGGCGGTTCCACCTCATGGGGATCCCGCCGATGCCGCGCAACATGCCGCAGATCGAGGTCACCTTCGACATCGACGCAAGCGGGCTCATCAGCGTGGCGGCCAAGGACCTTGGCACCGGAAAGGAGCAGAAGATCGTCATCACGGCAACGACGAACTTGTCCGAAGCCGAAATCCAGGCCAAGGTCAAGGACGCCGAGAAGAACGCCGAGACGGACCGCAAGAAGCGCGAAGCTGCAGAGACGCGCAATGAAGCGGAGTCGCTAGCGTACCAGATCGAGAAGTCCTACACGGAGTACGAAGGGAAACTCGAGGCCAAGCTCAAGGAGGCCACCGAGTCGGCGCTCAAGGAGCTGAAGGACGCCATCAAAAGCGGCGACGACGGCAACATCAAGCGCGCGCTCGAAACGGCCAAGAAGACGTTTTCCGCGATGCTGCAGGACATGTACACCAAGGGCGTGCAAGCTTCCGGCGGCGGCGTGGGAGCGCAGGGCGGCCAGGGCCCTGAGGTGGGGCCGAAGGGCGGCGACGCCGGCGGGCCGCCCGCGGGTGCAAAGCCCGAGGGCAGCACCGTCGACGCCGAGTACACGGTCGTGGACGAGGACAAGTGAGCCAACGGGGGGCGGCCGCAACGGCGCCCCCTGTTTCCAATCGCTCAGAACGTGGTAGCGCACGCTGAAATAGCGGGCGCTTGGATGCCGGATGCTACGGGCACGGAGGATGGCGATGGCGAAGAAGCGCGACTATTACGAAGTCCTCGGTGTGCCGCGCACCGCCGCCGCCGACGAAGTGAAAAAGGCGTTCCGGAAGCTGGCCAAAGAGCACCACCCGGACATGCACAAGGAGAACAAGAAGGCGGCCGAGGAGCGCTTCAAGGAGATCTCCGAGGCGTACGAGGTCCTCGCCGACGCCGAGAAGCGCAAGCGCTACGACGCGGGAGGCTTCGAAGGGGTCGCCAACGACTTTGGGTCGCAAGGCTTCCAGTGGCAGGACTTCTCGCGCCAGAGCGACGTGGCGGACATCTTCGGCGACATCTTTGGCCGCGGCGGCGGTGGCGGGCGGCCCTTCGGCGGCTCCATCTTCGACGAGATGTTCGGCTCCACGCGCGGGGGCCCCGGGCGCGCCGGGCCCCGGCAAGGGGACCACCTGCAGGTCGTTGTGCCCGTCACGCTCCATGAAGCGGCAGCGGGCGTTGAACGCGAAATCCCCATCCGGCGCAACGAGCCCTGCGAATCGTGCGGGGGGACCGGCGCACGGCGCGGCACGCGCCCCGAAACGTGCCCCAACTGCCAAGGTACCGGCCAGGTGCGCCAGGTCAGCCAGCACGGCGCCGCACGCATGGTGACCGTCTCCGGCTGCGGCCGGTGCAACGGCATCGGGGAGATCGTAAAGGAAAAGTGTCCCTCGTGCCAAGGGGAGGGGACGCGCGAGCACCGCACGAAAATCAAGGTCAAGATTCCCGGCGGGGTGGACGACGGCATCCGCCTTCGGATTGCCGAGGAGGGCGAGGCCGGGATGAACGGAGGCCCCCGGGGGAACCTCTACGTCGTCGTCGAGGTGGTGCCCGACGCACGGTTCCACCGCGAAGGGGACGACCTCCACGTGGACGCCGCTGTGCCGTTCCCAACGGCCGCCCTGGGCGGCGAAGTCGAAGTGCCGACGGTGATGGGCGACACCGCCCGCGTGAAGGTCCCTCGCGGCACCCGCTCGAACGCGATGCTGCGCCTGCCCGGCCTCGGGATGCCGCGGATGGGGTCGGCCTCCCGCGGCGACATGATCGTCCGCGTGGTCATCGACGTCCCCAAGGACCTGACCCGCGACGAGGAAGAACTCCTGCGCCGCTTGGCGGACGTGCGCGGCGCGCCAGCAGGGGTAAAACGGGGCGTTTTCAACAAGTTCCGCTAAGGCAAACGGCCGAATCTCGCGCGCGCTTCCCCACGCGCAAAGTATAAGTCGGCCTCGCTGAGGTCTTGGGGGATGTGGCTGTTTCCTCCGGCGATGCGGCCGCCGACAATTACCTAGCCCTTGGCGAACGCAAGCAGCAGTTCAAGCTGGTGCGCCGCTACAGCTACATCGCGCTCTCCGTGATGGTGCTCGCGCTCATCTACCTCACTTGGCTCCAACACAGCCCCGGTGATGGCAGTTTCTTCATCCCGCTGCCGCAGCTGATGTTCGTGATGCTGCTCGGCGCCCTCCTTCTCAACCTCACTTCGGTCGTGTTCGGCGCGCTCGAAGTGCACGCGGCCTCGGGCGGCGAGACGCGCTACCTAATCGCGCGCCACGGGTTCAGCACTGGAGTTGTCACCGCCGCGTTCGCCGCCTTCTTCCTCGTGGTCATCGCGGCGCTCGGGCCGATCATCGACGACCAAATCGACTACGAGAACTCGATCCAACTCGGCGTGAGTTCGTTCCAGAGCACCGTCACGGCCCCGTTCAACGTCACTTCCGACTACACGGGGTCGAGCTACCTCTCGTGGGTGGAAGTTGATGCGACCAACGGCGTGGCGTTCAACCTCACGGTCTACCAGCACGACGACTATTCGTCGTTCTGCGCCACCGCCAACATAGGCAAAGAGGTGCTGAAGGCGGTGCAAGTGACCCACTTCCGGCTTTCGTTTACCGACCGCAACGTCACGACGATCCCCCGCGAAAACCACACGGCCGACGGCCTCATCAACTGGTCGCGGGTCGAGCCCTACCCGGAAGACCAGCGTTACATGATTGTCCTCGAGCGCCACGAGAATGAGGCTTCCAACATCGCCTACCACCAGAACCGGGAGTTAGACCCCGGATTCGTCGGCTCCGTATTCATGTTGCTGCTCGGGCTCATCGTGCTCAATGCGGGCGCTGCCGTGTACAACCGCATCATCCGCGAGAAGTGGCGCGCCTACGGCGAAAAGAACCTGTAGGGCGGGCCCGGCCGTTTCAGAATTGGACGAGCGACACTTCGCGCGAGCGCAAGCCGAGCACGGGCACGCGGGCCGGGTCGGGCACGAGGTTCATCATCCGCTGGTATTCGGTCTGCGCCTGCCACGCCGAGTCGTGGATCATGGTGACGGACTTGTACGGCCGCGCCCCCGTCAGGTGCACGTGGCCCGTGACGAAGACATCGGGCACCTCGTCCATCACGAGCCAGTCGCGGTGCTCGGGCGCAAGGGGGGTCTTGTCGCCGTAGATGGGGGCCACGTGCCGCTTCTTGAGCAGCGTCTCCATCATCTCAAGGGGGGTCCTGTAGCTCATCCCCTGGATGTTCGTGACCAGGTCGTCGAAGCTGCGCCCGTGGTACGCGAGCACGCGCACGCCCTCAAGCGTGAATTCGCTCGGGTTTCCGAGGAACGTGATGTTGGAGTCAAACGCGCGGCGCGCGCGCTCGGGCAGGGCCGGCTGCGGCTCGGCCGGGCGAACGCCGTCGTGGTTGCCCGGCAGCATGATGACCTTGATGTGGTCGGGCAAACGCTGGAAGTAGGACGCAAGCGTCGCGTACTGCTCTTCGAGGTCGGAGATGGAGAGCGCGTGCTCTTGGTTCGGGAATACCCCCACGCCGTCCACCAGGTCGCCGGAGACCACGACATACTTGACGCGGCGCGCGAGGTCCTTGCCGCGGCTGTCGTCCCCCAAAAGCCACCGCAGGAAGCTTTCCCACCGGTCGGCGAGAAACGTCTTCGAGCCCACGTGGATGTCCGAGATGAAAGCGGCGGCGACATCCTCCTGCGCGCGCCGCACCGGCAAACCGGATGGGACATCGGGCCGGATGATCTCGCCCACAAAGAGCGGAGCGTCGGAGCCTGTCCCCATGTCGCCGACGACCAGCACGACTTCGTCGTTCACAAGGTCCGCGGGGGCCGGCCCCTTCTTGCCGCAGATGCAGCGCACCGACCCCGTTTCGTCTTCGAGTTCGAAGGTCGTCGCGCCCCCGGGCGCGCGGTGCACGTCCCCGACCATCCCGATGGCGCGCACCCCTCCCGCCCGCGCCTTGAGCCGTGCAATTTCCTGGGCGCCGGAGGCCTCCCTTCGGGTGCGCAGGATCTTGCGCAGGCGCTGGAGCCGGTCGTGGAAGTAGCGCGTGAAATCTTCGATGCGCCCTTCGCACGTCGACTGGCCTGTCGGGTCCTTCAGGACATCGACCTGCGCCTCCACGTCCCACGCGAGCCCGTGGCGCGCCGCGCGCGGCGTCGAGATGGCGCCGGGAGCGCCCACGCCGCCCCGCAGGATCTCCTGCACGTCGACCAGGGTGAGCGAGAAGGGCAAGTCCTTCATCGACTGAAGGTGCGCTACGACCGCGTCGAGCGCCGCGTCAGGGTCGGCGGCCGCAGAAATCGCGTCGACGGCGTCGGGCTGCGCAAGCACGCCGAGCCTCGCGACCGATTCGACTACATCGGCGCGCATCCCACGGATCCCCCTGTCGGCCACGCGCGCCTTGGCGAAAAAGATTCCGCTTGCGCCGCGGCGCCGACGCGCGCCATCTGCACACGAAACCCGCGCCCCGCGAGACTTATATAGCAACCCTCCGGTGCGAAAAAACTCGTGCGGGAGTAGTATAGCTGGTTAGTACGCGGCGTTGCCAACGCCGGGACTCGGGTTCAAATCCCGGCTCTCGCACTTCCCGTTTTGTCGAGCGCAGCGGCCGCGGGCGACCTCGCTGGGCTTCCCCACACTTCAAATGGATCGCGCGCTCCTTACCGCGTGACAGGAACGGCCATGACGCTTCCCCTCCAGGCGCTTGAGAAGGCGCTCAACCACAAGGTCGCGCTCACGCTGAAGGACCAGCGGACGCTGGAGGGGACGCTCACGGGGTTTGACGAGCACATGAACCTCGTGATCAGCGAAGCCGAAGAGCGCTCGGCGGCCGGCTCGAGGAAGGTCGGCACCGTCGTCTTGCGCGGCAACAATGTGGTGAGCATCAGCCCGAAGTGACCGGGGCGCTGGCCATGAAGGCGGCAATCCTGGCGGGCGGCTTGGGCACGCGGATGCGGCCGCTCACGTTCACCACGCCCAAGCCGCTCCTGCCGATCCTCAATGTCCCCATGCTCGTGCGCACGATCGAGCGGCTCCCGCGCGGCGTCGACGGGGTCGTGCTCGCGGTGAACTACCTCGCCGAGCAGATCGGCGCGTACCTGAAGGCGCACCCCCCCGCGTTGCCCGTCAAGCTCATCCTGGAGGAGCAGCCGCTCGGGACCGCGGGGGCCGTGCGCAACCTCGAGCGGGAACTCGGGGGCGAACGATTCTTTGTGCTGAACGGCGACGTGATCACCTCCGTGGATCTGGGGGCCATGGTGGAATTCCACAAGCGGCGCAAGGGGGTGGGGACGCTGCACCTTTGGCCGGTGGAGGACCCGACGCGCTTCGGGATCGCCCGCCTCGACAGCGAAGGCCGCATCACCGAATTCAAGGAGAAGCCGCGGCTCGAGGAGGCCTTCTCCAACCTGATCAACGCGGGCACCTACATCCTGGAGCCCGAGGTGCTCGACCTGATCCCCAAGGGGCGCGCCGTTTCAATCGAGCAGGAGATTTTCCCGCAGCTCCTCCCGAAGGGGCTCTTCGGCTACGTGTCGGGCGAATTCTGGATCGACGCGGGCAAGCCGCTCGACTACATCGAGGCCCACCGGCTCCTCATGAACGAAGACCGCGGCCGCTACCGCCCACGGCGGAAGTCGCCGGGCGTCACCGTTGAGCCGCCCTGCCTCATCCCGCCAAGCACCGAGCTCGCCCCGGGCGTCAAGATCGGGCCGAACGTCAGCCTCGGCGAGGCGGTCGTCATCGGCGAGGGCGCGCAGGTCAACGACAGCGTGCTGCTCGACGAGGTGCGGGTGGGCGCGCACGCGCGCATCGAGCACTCCGTGATCGGCAACCGCGCCTTCATCGGCGATGGCGCGCGCATCTCGCGCGGGACGGTCGTCGCCGACGGCGCGGAGGTCGCGCCGGGCCGGCGCACCGCAAACTTCGAGAGCGTGCACGCAGTTGACACGAAGCGGCAAAACTAGGCTTGGGCGGCCGCCTTCCGCGGCGGCCCCTTGAACATGGGGCAAAACGGGTTCTGGCACTCCTCCGCCTCATTGCGGAGGTTCCCGCAGGTGTTGCACCGGTTCTCGCGGGTACGGGTGCGGTATTTGCGCCGCCGCCGTTTCGTCATCCCTGGGAGTCTGGGAGGCCCGCCCATATAGGCTCTCTGGCGGGGTCGGCACGAATGTCAGCGCCTGGCCGCCGGGCGCAGCGGGCCGTCGGCGCGCAGGTGGAAGTCGCGCATGGCGCCGCGGCGGCCGACGCTGAAGGCGATCTCGCCCCTGCCCTTGCGGGAGACCTGGCAGGTCTCGCCCGCGGCGCGCAGCGCGCCCTCTACCTTCTCGTACACAGCGGGCAGGTCGGCCGTCCTTCGGGCGAGGAATTTCGGCAGTCCTTCGGCCGGGTAGGTCCTCACCCTCCGCCCCTCGCGGTGGGTCTCGAGGAAGCGCAGCGCCTCGAGGGGCGCGCGCGCCCGCAGCACCGACTGCGGCGAGGCCCCGACCTCGGCGGCCACCTCGGCAAGCGACATGCCCGGGGATTCGGTGACCGCGGCAAGGACCGGCAGGGCCAGCTGCAGCCGCAGCGCGAGGAGCTGCGCGCGCGAGGCGTCATCGACGGTGCCAGTCACAAAGAAACGGGCCTCGCGCCCCCCGCGCAACCGCTGCGCGAGCGCCGCCCGCTGGAGGACGGCGAGGTGCCACGAGGCGGTCGCGCTTGCAACGTGGGCAGCGCGCGCGATGCCGGAGATGTGGAGCAGGGGGCGGTCAAGGAGCGCCTGGAACGCCCGCGCGCGGGCATCGCCGGCAAGCACGCCGGCGCCCGGCGCGCGCTCCTCGGAAGGGCTTTCGACCTGGGGCCTCCCCGAAAGGGCAAGCTGCAGCGCCGCACCAAGCTTGCGGCGGGGCGCGCCCGTTTGCGTCACGGCCATCCCCCTACTTCTTGTGCGAAGCGTCTTCGAGCACAAGCTCGAGCAAATCCTGCGGCGTCATCCCCAGGAGCGGCTCAGTTTCAAGGCCCTCGAGCAGCTGGCGCACCCGCGCAGCGGAGGCGGCCGGCATTTCGCGGTCGTTCACGCGCTCGCGCACGAGCTTCTTCCACTGGGCGGCAACGTCGGCTCCAGCTTCGGGCTCCCCGTCGCTGCGAGCGCTTGGGCGGACGACGACCCCAAGTCCCCGGCGGATTTCGTAGGGCGCGATCTGATTGCTGTGCTTGCTGGACCGCGTCTTCAGCACCCGCACCGTGCGCGACAGCTCCTCGCCGGACACGTGGTATTGCAGGTGGATGATGTTGTCGGCGAGGTACATCGGGATCACCGCCTCCTGCGCGGAGAGATTCGTTTCGCTCGCGTGCTCCTCGAGGGTGGCAAGTAGCGTGCCGATGCGCTTGGCCTGCTTGAAGAGGAAGGAGAGCAGCTCGCGCTGCTCGTACTTGGTGGGGGTGGCCCACAAGACGGGGGTGAGCGGGTCGATGACAATGCGCGCGTCCGACTTGCCCCACGAGGACACGAAGTCCTGCAGCTCCTTGAGGATGAATTCGCGGAACTGCTTGCCGGAGGCATCGATGAAGATGAACTGCTCTTCGTCCAGCGCATGGCGGATGTCATCGAAGCCCATCATCTGGGCTTCGCGGATGATCTGCTCCGGCGGCTCGTCGAGCGTGATGTAGATGCCTTCTTGGCCGTCGGCAAGCCCGCGGCGCAGGAATTGGGTGGCGAGCGTGGTCTTGCCCGCGCCCGACGCGCCGATGACGACCGTGCTGGAGTGCTCGTTGAGCCCGCCGTCGAGCATGCTGTTGAGGCCATAGATGCCGCTCTTGATCTTGGGGTGGGACGGCAAGGGGAGCACCGGGCCGCGGCGACTTTCAGTCTCGGGCGCTGGCGCGATGGCCGGCTCCCGGTATTAGATGTTCTCAAGTGCGGTTCGCTACCGCTTCTTTGCGGCCTTGCGCGCCGCGGGCCTGTCAGTGCCTGCGAAGTCCACGCTCACCTTCTTCGCGGGCCCCTGGCCTCTTGCCTTCGAAGAAACCCCCATTCCGCGGGCCGCCATCCGCGCAGCGCGCAGCGTCTCGACTTCCGCGCGGTCGAGGTGCGCGCGCGCCTCCGGGGGAAGCGGCATCGAGCGGACCACCGCGCGCGCCGCGAGGAACAGTTCGATCCCGGCGTTCATCGCCGCCTCGACGGCTTCCGCGCTGTCGAGGTTGAGCGCCTTGGCAAGCGCCGGCGCTGCGTCGCGCTTCAGCTCCGCGACCACGCCTTCAACGCCTTCGGCTTGCTTGCCCCTAGAGCCCAACTTCTTCGCCATGTGCCTCCTCCTCCTCGACTTTTGTGCGCGCATCCTCGCTGTCGCCCGACGACCGGCCGGTGCCGCGTCCAGCGCGCTGGGCCCCGAACGAGATCACGAGGCGGCGCCCTTCGTATTTTGCGCCGGTGACGTCGCGCCCCGTCAGCGTATAAGGGAGCATGAGCGACCGCTTGAAGTTGCCGTAGCGCACGATGACTTCGGCCCCCTGCGCGTACACATCGAATTTCTCCGATTCCAAGAACGGCATGTTGAGCGACACGCTCACCGCCTCCCCCTGCCCGACCTCGACGCGGATCGGCGGCGGCAGCTCCACAAAGGCAAGCGGGTCGTGCGACTTGTAGAGCGCGTCGGCGTACTGGCGCAGCGCTGCCTTCCCGAGCACTTCACGGCGGAAGACCGGGGCCATTGCGATCGGGATCCCGAAAAACTCCTGGTCGATCGTCTTCAGGTACGCGGACTGGTCGGCTTTCATCTTCTTGAAGTACGGGTCGGAAACCTCGTCGGGCAGCACCTTGTTGACCACGACATGGTCGACGAGGAACCCGAACAGGCAGAGGTACGACAGCGTGCGCTGCGCCTCGCGGATGACCATCTTTTCCGGGTTGACAACGATGCGCACGCTCGTGAGTTTCGGGTCCGTGAGGATCGCGTTCACATCGCGCACGCGCTCGTGGAGTGCGCCGATCGTGTCGACCACGCGGTCGGTCGGAAAGGGGATCGACATCATGCGCCCGACGGTGCCGCGGCCGACCTTGACCGCGCGGCGGAAGGTCTTGAAGAAGCGCCGGTAGTACCAGTCGAGCGCGTCGGGGATCGAAAGGAGGCGCAGCGTGTCGGCGGTGGGCGCCGTGTCGAGGATGAGCACCTCGAATTCGCGGTCCCGGTGAATCTGCTGGACGCGGAAGAGGCCCGCGAGCAGCTCGAATCCGGGGATATACGCAAGCTCCTTGGCGGTGAGCGCGTCGATCCCCTGCGCTTCGAAGAACGAGACGAGGTACGCCTCGACTTCCTGCCAGTGGGTCTCGATCTCGTGCTGCAGGTCAATCTCGAGCGCGAAGAGGTTGGGGACGATCTCGGTCGGTTCGCCCGTGAGTTCGACTTCGAGGGCATCGCCAAGCGAGTGGGCGCTGTCGGTGGACATCACGAGCGTCCGCTTCCCGCGGCTTGCCGTGTAGAGCCCGGTGGCCGCGGCCGTCGTGGTCTTGCCCACGCCGCCCTTGCCGGTGAAGAGGAGGATGCGTTCGAGGCCGCCCGGCGGCGCGCCTTGGGCCTTTGGTTTGGCCTTGGGGGGGCGGCGGCGGCTCATTGCCCCCGGCGAGCATGGCCAGGGGATTTGAACCGATCGCCTTTACGCGTCCCCGACTCCGTCTTCCGTCACGCTGAACACGGCCTCGCCTTCGGGCAGGTTCGGCGAATCGATGAGGCGGGCGATGCGCTTGGGCACTTTCGACTTGCGCAGGTACAGGCGGTAGGTGGCCATGTGGCCCACGATGTGACCGCCCACGGGCCGCGTCGGGTCGCCGAAAAAAGTGTCGGGCTTTGACTGAACTTGGTTGGTCACGTAGATGACCGCGTTGGCCTGGTCGGCGAACTTCAGCAGCGTGTGCATGTGCGTGTTGAGCTTTTGCTGGCGGTTGGCCAGCGTCCCGCGGCCGACAAACTCCGCGCGGAAGTGCGCGGTCAGCGAGTCGACGATGAGCAGGCGGATCGGGTGCTCCTTGGCAAGCTCGAACGCTTTCTCGGCGAGCAGCATCTGGTGGTGGGAGTTGAACGCGCGCGCCACCCGGATCCGCTTCAGCACGGCCTTGCCGTCGAGGTTCTTGTGCTCGGCCATCTGCATGATGCGCTCAGGGCGAAAAGTGTTCTCGGTGTCGATGAACAGGGCGTCGCCGTCGAGGCCGCCTTCCTCCTTGGGGAGCGTGATGTTCACGGCAAGCTGGTGCGCAAGCTGGGTCTTGCCCGACCCGAATTCGCCAAACGCCTCGGTGATCGCCTGGGTCTCAATGCCGCCCCCAAGGAGGTCGTCCAGCGCCTTGGAGCAGGTGAGGAGCTTGCTCAGGTTCTGGCGGCGCTCGAGCAGGACGTCGCCTGTCTCGAATCCGCCGACGTCCGCGGCCTTGCGGGCCGCGACGATGATCTTCTGGGCGCTCGTGACCCCGATGTCCACGCTCTCGGCCAGGTCGCCGGGGGATGCCACGGCAATTGAGAGCAGGTCGTCGTAACCCGCCTCCTTCAGTTTTTCAAGGGTCGCGGGCCCAACGCCCGGCAATTCTTCGAGTGCAACGCCCATATCCGTCTCTCCTTTGGAGGCAACTTCGTGCTACGCCCGACCGGGTATAAAAGGCCGGGTGGGGGGTGAGTGAAAGCGCCGTTGCCCCTTCAGCGGCTGCGGCCCACCGAGTCGAACAGGATCTTGCGCTCGGCGCGGCGCAGGCGCTTCGAGACGGCCGCCTTGCTGACCCCCGTGTAGCGGGCAAGCTGGGCGAGGTTGACCTTCGCGGGCACCTCGTAGTATCCGAGGTCGAGCGCGAGGCGCAGCAGGGCGCGCTGTTCGCGCGTGACGCCCTCGCGCCGGCCCTGCGTGGGGCTCTTGCGGACCTCCTCGACCGTGTACGGAATTTTGAAAGCGTCGAGCAGGTCGGTCGGCGTCGTGGCGCTCCCGAGCACGACGAACGACACCGACGCGCTGTCGGAGGTTACGGTGATGGGGCCCTCGAGGAACGCCTCCGCCCCGACCGTCTTCCATGCGTCGGCAAGCTCGTCGGGAATCCGCGCGCGCAGAAGGACCGTATACGTCTTGCGCTCTTCGTCGACCTCGACGACTTCGAAGTGCTCCAAGTTGTAGCGCGACAAAAGGGCGCTGCGCATCGCATCGATCTCGGCGGGCGTGTACAGCGTCCCATCGCGCTCGATGGCGGCGATGAGGATGGCCGTCTGCTCGGCGACCGCAAAGACGCGGAGCACCTCGAGCTTGCGGTTGTGCGCGAAAAACCGCTTGGGGAGAATCCCGGCCTCGGTGACCGTCCGAGTAGGAATCGTCAGCCGAACCTGCTTCACGCCCGCCCCCCAAGTCCGGCCGACTCATGGACTGGGAGGGTTAACAGGTTAACCACTGGTTTAAGGCTGGCAAAACGCCTTCTGCCCTCTGGCGATCAGATGCCTGAAGGAACGCACCTTGACCTTGGCGCCATGGACTGGAAGCCGGGGATTGGCCCGGGAATCGTGAACAAATACCTCGTTGCCGGGGCCGACACCAAGACGTCAGGCGAGCACTTCCTCGTAAGCGTTGCGAAAATGGGCCCCGGCGTCAAGTCGCCCCCGCACCACCACAACTACCCGCAGATTTTCTACATCTTCGATGGGACCGGGCGCGCGATCATCGAAGAGGAGGAGTTCAAGATCGGTCCGGGGTCCGTGCTGCGCCTCCTGAATTGCGAACACCACACGATCATCAACGACGGCCCCGGCGAGCTCACGCTGATGGAGATCCGCGTGTTCTCGACGCCGCGCAACAAGGGCGAGGTCGACGAGGAAGCTGCCCGGATCGAGGCGATGCGGAAGGCAAAAGCCGAAGGCAAGGCCGCCTAATCTGACCGCGAGGCACCCGGGATGGCGGCCCTCAAGGTGTGGCTGCGCGCCGCCCAGGCCCAGTCCTTCATCGTGAGCGTGATCCCGGTCCTGGTGGGGGCCGCGATCGCGGCCGGACAAGGCGCGCCGCTCGTCTGGCCGCTGCTTTGGCTCACGCTCGTCGGCGTGCTCGCGATCCACGCGGCGACCAACATGAGCAACGACTACGTCGACTACAAGACGGGGGTCGACAACCAGCCGCCTGAAATCATTTCGCCCTTTACGGCGGGAAGCCGGGTGTTGCCGGAAAAGCTGCTGACCCCTGAACAGCACAAGCGCGCATGGCTTGCGCTTTACGCGGTGGGCGCGGCCATCGGCCTCTACCTCGCGTTCACGGTGGCGGACGGCTGGGTGATCTTGGCGCTCGGCGGTTCGATGGGCCTGCTCTCGCTGTTCTACACGTACCCGCCGCTCAAGCTCCAATACCACGGCGCCGGCGAGGTGCTCGTGGGCGTGATCTTCGGGCCCGTGCTCGTCTTCGGCGCCTACTTCGTGCAGGCGCACCGCTTCGACATGTTGCCGATTGTCGCGTCAGTGCCCTTCGGGCTGTTTGTGAGCGCGTTCCTGCTCGTGAACGAAATGCCTGAATGGCAGAGCGACCCGAAGGGCGGCAAAATCACGGTCCCCGCGCGCGTGGGGCTCGAGAATTCCATGAAGATTTACGTGGGCCTGATGGCCGCCGGGTACGCCTGGATTATCGCCGCCGTCGTCCTCGGGTTCTTGCCGGTCCTCGCCCTCCTCGGCCTGGCGTCGCTGCCGCTCGGCCTGAAGGGGATTTCCATTCTGCAGAAAGACTACGCGAGCTTCCCCAAACACATCGGGGCGAACGCAGCGACTTTGCAGAGCGTGCTCGTGAGCGGCATCGCGACGGTGGTGGCTTTCGTCGTGCCCGTGTTCGTGGCGTTGCCGTTTTAGACCAAGGTTCCGCAACGGACGGTCGCAAGGACGCCAAGCGTGACGACAATCGTAACGAGCAAGTGAAGCTTGACCGTGCGTGACACAGCGGCTTCAATTCCCGCGGCATCCCCCTTGCGGAATTGCTCGGTCGCCAACGCGCCGATGCCGACCGTGGCAGCGGCTGCAACAAGCAATTCCAAGGCTCCCCGCGGCGGGGGTGGTGCACTCAGGAAAGGGTAGCAGACGTCCGGCGTAGCGTGGAGCCACGCTAGAACGAAACTGCCGCCTGCGATTGCAACGAACGAGGCATAGATTCTCGCCGCGCGCTCGGGCCCGCGCACGACAACCGGCGTTTGCTTGCCTTTGGCGCGGTCCTCGGCCTCCGCGGGGAAGTAGCGCGAAAACGAGATCATAGCCGCCAGGGCGCCGTACGCGAGGCCCACCCAGAGTGCCTCCCACGTTAGGAACAGAACGCCGTTCAAGGACAGCCCTAGGCCGAGGGGGCCCCCAACTTGCGCACGGTAGGCGCCCCACACCATGAGGGGGCCGAAGGCAACGAAGGTAGCCACTTCCCCGACGCCGCGGTACGAGAGTTTCAGCGGCGGGCCGCTGTAGGAGTACGCGAAGAAGGCGCCGAGCGCGCCGAGGACGAGGAGGACGAGGTCGCCCGTGATCAAGACGACCAGAAGGCCGAGCGCCGCGCCGATGGCGAAGAGCCCCATCGTGAGGTTCCCCGCTGAGGATGGAGATAGGCCGGTTCTGCCGACCGCGCCCGCGTCAAAAACGAATGCGCTGCGCGGCCGCTTCGGCGAGATTTTGAGGTCCGAGGCCTCCACGATTCCTTTCTGGAGGTTGGCTGCGACCTGAATGACGACGAGGCTGGCAAGCACGAGTGCGAAGACGGCGAGGTTGAAGGCCGCGCCCGCGGCCGCGCCGAGGAGCGACCCCACGATGGCCGCGCCGGCGCTCACCGGCAGGACGGGCACCTGCAGTGCGCGAAACCAGTCGCCCCGTGCCATCGCGTGGCCACCGCGCAGGCCCGTCTAAAGGGTTGCGCGCGGCGGCCGAGCGGCCGGTTCTAGCCCTGTCTGTGAAAGAGTAAATAGCGCCGCCTGGCATCGCAGGGACTGTGCTCGGCGCCCGGCCGCTTTCTGCGCTGATTGGGGTGGCGTTGTTCCTCATCCCGTCGGCCGTCGGGCCGGGCGCCGCCGACGCCGGTTCGGGGCCCCAACCGCAATCGATCGAGCCACTCTCCTTCTCGATCCCCTTCAGCTACCGCACGATGGAAGGGCTTCAGACCAAGATGATCGCACCCACCGTGACCTACGACCACCTCCATGACGCAGCGTGGGCGCCGGACGGCCACATGGCCATTGCCGTGGGCAGCCACGACACGCTCGTCGGGTGGGACGCAACCAACCTCACGGCTCGGATCCTGCGGAACGGCACGCTTGGGAACCTCTATGGCGTGGCCTGGTCGGACGACTCGCTGACTGCCCTTGCCGTCGGGTGGAACGGCGCGCTCGTGCAGGTGCAGGGCACCTCCATCGTCGACCTCCCCCCGCAGGGCACCACGATCTGGCAGGGCGCGGCCTATGTGCCGACCGCCGGCTTCCTCGTCGTGGGCAACGGCGGGCAGATGTTTTTCCTGGACGGCGGCACGCGCACCGCGGTGGTTTCGCCGACGACCCAAGACCTCTTGGGGGTCGCGTACTCGCCCGTGCTCGGGCGGGCGCTGGCCGTGGGCCGCGCGGGGACGGCCGTCGAGATTACGCCCGCGGGCGCGGCGTCGCTGGTTGCCTCTCCGGTGACCGAAGACTTGCGGGCGGTCGGGTTCGAATCGGACACGGGCAAGGGCTTGGTCGCCGGCGGCCTTAGCGTGCTCCTCTCGTATTCCGGCGGCGCCCTTGCCAACGAGACCCACGCGGCGATCAACGGCAGCTTCTATGACATCTCGGTCACGAGCTCCGCGGAGCCCGCCGCCATCGCGGTGCGCAACGCCACCGTGGGCTCCGTGTTCTTCACCAACGCGACCTTCTCAAGCACGATCCTGCTGGGGTCGGGCCTTGCCGGCGTCGAGTCGGTCGCGCGCAGCCCCGCGGCGGGGTACGCGGTCGCAACGGGATTCTACGGGATGTTCGTGCAGGCGTGGCAGAACGGCACGTGGACGAACATCTCCGCGCCGTACCGCCCGGTGTTCACCGATGGGGCGTGGCGCGGCACCGGCGACCTCGCGCTTCTCGTGGGGTTCAACGGGACCGTCCAGCTATACAACGCAACCTCGAACGCGAGCAGCGCCGTGACGGGGCCGAACACCACCGCGAGCTTGCGCGGCGTGTCGTGGGCGCAGAACGGGAGCGAAGCCATCATCGTGGGCGCCTACGCGCTCTGGAAGTTCGACGCGGCGACGGGCGCAATCACCACGCCGGTGGCGACGCCGCCGGACCTCTACGCCATCGACTTCCGGCCTGGAGGCACTGACGCGCTCGTGGTTGGCGGGGGCGGCTACATGGCCACGTGGGACGGGGCGGCGCTCACCAACATCACCACCTCGATCGCTCAGGGGCTCTTCACGGTGAAGTGGCACGTCGACAGTGGCGGCAACGGGGACTACGCGTATGCGGCGGGCGCGAACATCGTGGCGCGGCTGACCCCGCCCACGGCGGTTTCCACCGCCGTGCGCATCGGCACATTCCTCAGCATCGCGTTCCTCGGGGACGACGTCTGGGCCGTCGGCAACCAGCACCAGATCCAGCGCTACGACGCAGGCAACGGCATCTGGGACAATGTGTCGCTGCCGTGGGGATTCAACACGACCCGCTTCACCGGGATTGTGGCCCGCCCAAGCGGAGACGGCCTCCTGCTCGTGGGCAACCAGACGTGCACGGCCTTCGTCAACCTCTCGAAGGTGCTCAAGTTCGACACGGGGTTCTTCGCCGACTTCAACGGCGTCGACTACAACCCCGTCACCCACGAGCCGATGTTCTTCGGCCCGAGCCACCTCGCCTTCAGCATGCGCGAGGGCACTTTCCCCAACCTCGCCCCGACCGTGGTGCTCAGCAGCCCCCTCAACGGGTCGAATTGGACGACGGCCCAGACCATCACGTTCAACGCGACCAGCTCTTCGGACCCCGAGGACGACCCGCTGACCTTCTCGTGGTGGGACAATGGCACGGGCTACCTTACGACCGGGGCCTCGCTGGTGACGCAGCTTGCCGCGGGCGACCACACGATCACCGTCTTCGTCGACGACGCCCAAGGCAACAACGTGTCGGTCTCGGTGGACGTCCACGTCGTCGAGGCGCAGTTCCCGCCCGTTGCGGTGATCGATTCGCCGCTGCCCTCCGCCACACCGGCCGACGACCAGGACATCACCTTCAGCGCCGCGAGTTCGTACGACCCCAACGCGGCCGACACGCTCTCGTTCCGCTGGACGAGCGACCATGTCGGCGTGTTTGGAAACGCGTCGATCGTGGTCGTCCGGCTCCCGGCCGCCACGCACGCGATCACGCTAACGGTGACCGACTCGACGGGCCGCTCCACGAACGTGACGATGTTCCTCGTCGTCCACCTCGGGGACGTCCCGCCGTCCCCGGCAGTGAGTTCTCCGCGCGCCGAGGGCGCCTACGCGTCCAACCTTCCTATCTTCCTCGACGGCCGGGGGACGAGCGACCCCGACTCCGCGACGCTCTCCTACGTGTGGCTCGCCGACGGCGTGGAAGTCGCCCGTGGCGTGGTCAACAACACAACCCTGGGCTCGGGGTTCCACACGATCACGCTCGTCGTGAGCGACGGCACGAAGACCGCGCAGTTCGTGCTGGACATCACCGTGGGGGGGCCCGCCGACGTGCCGCCGCGCTTCCTAACGATCGAGCCGGCCGTTGGCGAGGTGCTGAGCGGTACCGCCGTGTTCGGCGGGACGCTTGCCGTCGACCCCGTCGGGCCCGACCGCTTCGTCGAGGTGCGCATTGAAGGGGGAGAGTGGGCGCTTGCCAACGGCACCGTGCGGTGGACGATTGCCCTTGACACGACGGGCCTTGCAAACGGGCCGATCAACGTCACGTTCCGCGCCTCCGACGGGGCCAATTTGACGGCTGTCCTGCGCGCCTACGCGGTGGACAACCCGTTCATCAACTCGAAGCCGACCGTGAGCGTCGTGACCCCCGCCCCCGGGGCGATCATCCAGTCGGCCATCGAGATGGCGGGCTCGGTCGATGACCCCGACGGGGGCAACCTAACGGTCGAATTCCGCATCGGCACCGGCGAGTGGCGGGCGGCCAACGTGACCGGCAATACGTGGAGCGCGCCGCTCGACCTCTCGAAGTCCCCCGATGGCCCCGCGACCATCGAGGTGCGCGCCTCCGACGGGCTCGACGTCTCCGCGACCGTCCGGGTGACGGTAATCGTCGACAACGCCCCGCCGCCCGGCAGCGGGTTCTCGGACACGATGCTCGCAATCGTTATCGTGGCCGTCGGCGCTGTAGGCGCCGTCGCGCTCGTCGTGTGGCGCCGGGGCCGCCGTTGATCGGCGTTTCGCGATTTGGCGGCCGAAAGCTCGTCCCCAGGGGCGTTCGCCTGCACCGTCGCGGTTCTATCAAACGCTACAAAACGCTTAAGTCGCGCCAGCAACCAAGAAATACTGCATGAAGACGGTCGTCCTTTGCATTGACCGCGACAACGATGTCGGGGAAAAGGCCGGCATCAAGGGGCCGATCATCGGGCTCAAGGACAACCTAGCCGCCGCCATGAAACTCGCGCTTGCCGACCCCGAGGACACCGACTCGAACACGATCTTCATGGCGGTCAAGGTCTTCAAGCAGATGAAAGCGGAAGGCCGCGATGTCGAAGTCGTCACCGTCCTTGGAGACCGCTCTGTCGGCCTTGTGTCGGATGAACGGATCTCGCACCAGATTGATGTCATCGTGCAAATCCTCAAGGCGGACTCCGCCGTCATCGTCACCAATGGCGCGGAGGACGAGTTCGTCATCCCGCTCATCCAAAGCCGCCTCCGGATCATCCACATCGAGCGGGTGATCGTGAAGTCGCTCCCGACAGGCAAAGAAACAATTTCGATCCTCCGCAAGTACATGCAGGAGGAGCGGTTCAAGATCCAATTCGTACTTCCCATCTCGCTCGCGCTCATCACGTACGGAGTGTTCTTCTTCGCCCGCGGGGCGGAATTCTTCGTGCCGGCGCTCGCGCTGGTCGTCGGCGGCTACATGGCCATTACGGCGCTGAATGTCGCGGAGGCGCTGCACAACTTCGGGCGCACCATGCGCGTGGGGGTTGCAACTTCAAGGCTCACGGTGACTGGCAGCGTCTCGGCGGCAGTGATCGTGATCCTCGGCGCCGCCGTGAGCGCCCAGTTCATCATCTCCGGCAGCTCGCCCCTCGGGTGGGTCCTCCCGCGCGGGCAGGCGCCTTCCGAGGTGCTCGGGATGCTCGTGGCATTCTCGCTCCTCTTCGCGCCGGTGCTCTTCGCGGCGCTGCTCGTGCGGCTCGTGTTCAGGGTGCTCGACTTCCGCCTGCGCCGCGGCAAGCACTCGGGCGGCCTCACGCTGCGCTTCCTGCCCCTCACGGGCTACTTCATGATCGGGTGGGGCGCAGTCGGCCTGTTCGCGGTCATCCTGGGGATGGCGTACGGGTTCGGCCCGTGGGCGTCGTCGGGAATTGTCGGCCTCGGGCTGTGCGCCGTGTTTGCCGGCGCCCTTGTCGACCGGCGGTTCAAGGACCGCGTCAGCGCCGAGGCCGAGGACGCTTCGGGCTAGCCGCGCCTACTCGAGTTTCCGCGCGAATGTCAGGTAGCCCGTGTGCCCGAGCATTTCGAAGCTCGGGCGGCTTGCCCCCTCGCGGATCGCGTGCTCGCGCTCAAGCATCTCGATCGTGCGGATGTCCCCGAAGCCCGCGGCCGCCATGGCGGTGACCATCCGCTCCGTCTGGTTCACGGTCGGCGAGAACGATGCAAGCCTCCCCGAGTGCTTGAGGGCGCGGAAGGCCGCACCAAGGGCCCTCCACGGTTCGGCCACATCCATCACGACGGCGTCGACCCCGGTTTCGCTCACGCCGTCCGCGCAGTCGCCTTCGCGCATCTGCCAGACGGCCCCCCAGGGCGTCCGCGCGACGTTGCGCTGCGCGACGGCGAAGTTCTTCGGGTTGTTGTCGACGGACACGACGCGGCCGGAGGGACCGACGGCATGGAGGAGGCAGAGGGTAAGGGCGCCGGAGCCCACGCCGAACTCCACGACAAACGCGCCCGCGCCGATGCCGGCGTTTGCAATGATCGCGCCCGCGTCCTTCATCGTGATGATTTGGGCGCCACGGCGCATGAGGCGCAAGAAGTCGGGGAGCGTGGGGCGCAGCAGGCGCACGGTTTGGGCTCCCACCGTCACAGACGCCCCCCATGGCTTGCCAACGACCGTCGTCTCGTTGAACACGCCGAGGCCCTCAACCTTCGCGCCCTTCTCGGTGACCTGCGCGAGCGCCTCGTGCTCGCTCCACCGGAAGAGGACCTGGTCGCCCCGCCCGATGTGGGGCGACTGGCCGGCGCCGCCCGAGGCGACGGTTGAAGGCCCGCTTTTTCCGTCGGAGTTTTCCACGAGTTGTTCACTCCTCGTGTACGCATCGCGAGGGTCTATTATAACGGCTGACCCCCATGGTTCGTTCATGCACGTCTTCGCGTTTCAGGACGGACATGGAATGAGAGCGGCACCGGCCGCCGCCTGC
>JBGPJF010000029.1:0-26291 GCA_041485285.1 Thermoplasmata archaeon
AAGGCGGGCCACGCGGCCTGCAGTTGAGACGACACGAAATAGAGCTGTCCGTACTTCGGCCCGCCGACCGTGACAAGGCCGTTGCGCTGCAGGATGCGAAGGTGGTAGCGCATTGTCGTGTAGTCGAGCCCGGTGGCCTGGGCGAGCTTCGCGGCGTTGCGTGGCTCGCGACGGATCTCGCGAACAATCTGGATCCTGGCTGGGCCCCCGAGGCTAGAGCCGAAGAGCCACCAGAGTATTCGCTCGGTGCCGTCCACGAGATCAGGGGGCGAGATGTCCGGCAAGTCATTGAGGTTTGCTCATTGGCGCTCGTGGGCCATCGATGGGCGCTACGTCGGCGGATCGTACCAAAGCTTGCTGGCCCGGGCCAACGAAATTCACTATCGAATTTGGAAAACCCTTATCTGTCCTTCCGGCAGGGTCGGCCCCGTTTCCATGTCGATGATCACCCGCGCCTCCAGGAACCTCTCGCGCACGAAGGTGAGGTCGGCCGCCGTCGTCCTGATCGTCGGGCTCAGCCTCGGCGTGTTCCTCACCATGACCATCGTGGAGGCCAATATCTCGGCGCAGGCGTCCGAGGCATCCGGCGCCGTCGACACCACGCTCACCGTGCGGCCCGCGGGCGCCTTCGGCTTCTTCTCCTCCGCGGAGATGAACGAAAGCGTCCTCTCGACGATAGAGGGCGTTGCTCACGTTGAGGGGGCGCAGCCGGTCATCCTCGCTCGCGAGGGAGGCGGGGCGCCTCCCCAAGGCGGCGGCGGGCCCGGCGGCCCCGGGGCCTTCGCGCGTGTCGTGCTCGTGCAAGGCGAGGATCCGGCGCTCCCGCTCGTGGTCTTCGGGGGAGGCACGCTTTCGATCACCGAGGGGCGCACCCTCGCAGCTGCCGACAATCTGAGCGCCGTGGCCCTAGTGGGGTCGAGCTACGCGTCGAACAACAACTACGTCGTCGGGTCCTCCTTCGCGTTGAACGGAACCATCTTCACCGTCGTTGGAATCTACTCGACCGGGAACCAGTTCGGCGACAACGGGGTGCTCATCCCCTACGCGCTCGCGAAAACGACTTACAACGCGTCGGGCCCGACGACCGTGTATGTGAAGGTGGACGAGCCGGGCAACATGGAGCCAGCGCAGGCGGACCTCAACGCAACCCTGGGGGACGGGTACGACGTCGTGCCGCTGTCGCAGAACCAGGGGCAGGCGATCCAGAACGCGGTGAACGCAATCCGGGGCTCGAGCGAGCTTGGCTCGCTGACCTCGCTTGCCACCGCCTTCGGGGTGCTCGCGTTCGTGATGGCGTGGGCCACCCGCGAGCGCCGGACGGAGATTGGCGTCATGCGGGCGATCGGATTCGGCCGCGGCAAGCTCATCGCGCAGTTCATGGCGGAGGCGGCCACCCTCGCGGTGGGAGGGTTCCTTGTCAGTCTGGTCGTAGTGGTCTGGCTTGGACCTTCCATTGCAGGGTTTGTGGCCGGCAGTCAGGCGGCAACCACCCCCACCGCCGGCCCGGGAGGCACGCCCGGCAGCGGACCGGGCGGCGGCGGGTTCGGGGGGGCGCAGTTCCTGGTGCCCAGCCTCGTTTCGGGCATGGACTTCTCTCTCCAGCCCAGCGTCGTCCTCGTGGCCCTCGGGGCTGCGCTTGGCACCGCGGTCGCAGGCAGCGTTTTCCCCCTCATTCGGTCGGTCCGCATGCGGCCATCGGAGGCGCTCCGCGATGAATGAGGCGACGACCGAGGACGTCGTCGTCCTCGACGCGGTCGAGAAGACCTACCGCATGCGGGGGGCAGCAGAGGAAGTCCAGGCGCTCCGGGGCGTCTCGATGCGGATACCGAAAGGGGCCGCCGTGTCCGTCCGCGGGAAGAGCGGGAGCGGCAAGAGCACCCTTCTCGCGCTCATCGGCGCGCTCGACACGCCAACCTCCGGCACGGTGGTGGTGGCGGGCAAGGACCTCTCCCAACTAGGCGACCGCGCGCTCACGCGCTACCGCGCGCGGACGGTGGGGTTCATTTTCCAAAGGTTCCACCTGATTCCGACGCTCTCGGCGGTCGAAAACGTCGAGCTCGCGATGGAAGCGGCCGGTATCCCGAAAGGCGACCGGCGAAAGCGGGCGCTCGAACTTCTCGCATCCGTCGAGCTCAACAAGCGCGCGCGGCACCGGCCAAACCGCCTCAGTGGTGGGGAACAACAACGCGTGGCGATTGCCCGCGCTCTGGCCAATGGCCCTGCCGTGATCCTGGCCGACGAGCCGACGGGAAACCTCGACAGCGAGACGGGCGAGACGGCCATAGAGCACCTGATAGCCCTGAGCCGAGAGCACGGCGTGACGTTGATAGTTGCAACCCACGACAATGAGCTTTCGAAACGATGTGCCTACCTGTTCCGCATGAAGGACGGCCAGGTGGAGGCGCGCAATGAGGCGGCGAGAGGGGCGCTTGACCGTCAGCCGAATCACGGGGCGAGTGACTAATCACCGCGTCGTCGCCACATGCTTCTATGCATCGACCACACCTTCGGTAAGTTCAGCGGGGAGGTCCGTTAGGCTTACGCCTCTGAGCGCACGAGCCTTCGTCCGGGGCAACCTGCGGGATTCATGGCCGGGCTCACTGGCGGGCCGGGGTTTGAACCCATCTCGGTCCACATCCCTGCGGGAGCACTCATTTCTCCACCGCTTCGGGCCCATCGGGGCCCTTGCGCCTGCCCTTAACGCGCCCCATCAGGATCGCTCCGACGGCGGCGGCCGCCAGCACGAGGACGAGCAGGGTGAGCAGCGAAATCTGGCCCTGGAGCCCCGCGAGGCTGCGGTCGGTGTTGTTCGCTTGCTGGCGCGAGGCGTTGTCGGAGGCGCGGGAGGCGGCTAGGTCCGCGCGTGTCTGGTTGAGGTCGCGCGAAAGGTTGGCGCTGTCGGCGCGAAGCGCCGCGAGCGTTTCGTTCGTCGCGTTCAGCTGCGCGCGCAGGCGCGCGGCTTCGGACGCGGCGGAGGCGGAGGCGTTGCGCGAGGCGTTGAGGGCCGCGGCGTCCTTCGAGAGGTTGGCCTGCACGGCGGCGATCGAGGAAAGTGCGGCGGTAAGGTCGGCCGACGAGGCGGTGAGCTGGGTGGAGAGGTCGGCAACGGCCGCGTTGCTCGCGTTGAGGTCGGCGCGCGTTTGGTTCAGGGCCGAAAGCGCGGCGCTCAGCTGCGCCGACAGGTTCGCGATGCTCGCATTGGCCGAATCGAGCCACACGCCGTCGCGCACGAGCTCGGCGAGCGTCGCGTTAAGCTCCGCCTGGACGGCGGCAAGCTGCGCGTTCGTGTTGTTGAGGAGCGCCGACAGGTTCGCGATCTGTGCAAGGGCGGCGGCAAGCTGCGCCTGGAGCGGCGGCACGGGGTCATTGTAGGTGATGATCACAATCAGGGTGCCGTTGTTCCCTGCGGCGTCGCGCGCGGTGAGGTTGATCGAGTTCAGCCCTGGGTAGAGCGCGACGGTGACGTTGAAGGTGCCGTTGGCCCCGAGCATAACCTGCATTCCGTTCACGGTGAAGGTGGCGCCAACCTCGGTGCTGCCGTTCACCCACGCGGCGGAGCGGTTCGTGGCGGAGGGGTTGGACGCGGGCGTCACGAGCGTGATGGCGGGCGGCGTCGTGTCGGGCGGCACGGCATAGACGCGCGCGTAGACGCTGTTCTTCACACCGTCGTCTTGAATCCAGAGGGCCACGGCGTTCCCGGGCCCCCAGGCGGCCATGGTCGTTGACACGGCGCGCCCCGCGGCGTTTTCGAGCGGCCCCGAGGTGCCCCACCCCGTCCCCTGGAGGTACACAATCACGTTGAGGTCCTCAGGCGGTATCCCCGTGTGCCACCCGACCCACGCGTTTCCAGCCGCGTCGACGGCGACGACCGGCTCCCGTGCTTCGGTCGCGTTGTTTGCGTCGACCTGTGTGGCGGCCGCCCACCCCGACCCGGAACGGTACCACCGCGCATAAGCGCGGTCCTGAGCGCCGTTGTTCGACGAATACGCGGCGAGGAAATCGCCGGAGCGCGTGGCGCCGATCGACGGCGTCCAGGAATTGAAGGCGCTGCCGTCGATGACCTGGGCGTCCCCCCAGCCGCCGCCGGGCGTGAAGTGGGCGGCCCAGGTGTTCGCAAGGGTCCCGTTGTACTTGTAAAACCCGAACATCGCATCGCCGTTGGCGGAAACGGCCAGGCTCGGGCCCCATGTGATGGCCGTGGGATTCCCGGGCGTCTTGATTTCCGTCGCGTTGCCCCAGCCGGCGCCGGGCACATAACGCAAGCCGAACCAATGGTAGTCGGAGGCCGCGTACGTGCGCAGCGCCACGACCGCGTCGCCGGCGTCGTCGGCCCCCACGCGCGCGAGGTCGGCAAGCTGGGTGCCGTTCGAGAAAATCGTCGTCTCGCCGCCCCAGCCAAGGCCTGCGGTCCACCGGCGTGCGTGGATCGAGGTGCCGACCGCTGCGCCGTTGTGCACCCACACGGCGGTCGTGTTTCCGCCCGCGTCGGCGGCTGCAAACGGGTAGAGCGAATCGTTGTCGATGCCCGGGCCGATCATCGTGGCGTTTTGCCAGCCCGAGCCGATGTCGTAGCGGGCCGCGAATACGTTGAAGAAGGAGCCGTTCCACTGATTCCACACGACGGTCGCGTTCCCACCGGGGTCAACGGCCATCTGCGGGGAGAGCGCGTCGCCGGTGTCGTCCGACTCGAGGAGCGTCGGGGCCGACCATCCGCCGCTCGGGGTGTACCGCGACGCGAAGATGCTGACGGTCGTGTTGGCGAACGAGAACGCGGCGAACAGGTTCCCGGCGGCGTCGGCGCCGCCGGCAAGGTAGCCCGCGCTCCGCGTGTTGTCGCCCTCGACGGTCATGACCGAAGACCAAAGGGCGGCTTCTCCCGGGAGCGAGAGCGGCAGCAGGAGCAGCACGGATGCGACCGCCACGATGCGGCGCGAGGTGTGTACAGCGTCGCTTATGGGCTCACCTGCGCCACAAGAGATCGAACGGGCCCAGGAAATAGTTGTGGGTGGGGGGAGCGAAACAGTGGGAAGCCGATTCGGCCCGTCAGGCGTCGTCGTCGCCTTCGAGCGCCTCGGCGAAAGCGCCCGCAACCGTCGGCCCATCCGGGGATCGCGTCGACAGCCGGACCGCGTCGCCCGCCGCGATCACGCCCTCGCGGACGACGGCTAAGTAGAATCCAGACCGCCCGCTCTGCGCGAACTGCTTCACGAACGCCTGCGTGCCGAACTTGTTCCCGAGCTTGAAGCACGGGAAGCGCGGCTGCGTGACCTCGAAGAGCGCGGTCCCCGCCTCGAGGTGGTCGCCGATGCGGACGTCGTTTTCGACGAGCCCCTCAGTGGTCAGGTTCTCGCCGAAGGCGCCCCACGCGAGGTCGCTGCGCCGAAGCTCGCGCGACCACGGCGCGTAGTGTTCGCTGGGGTAGGCGTAGACCGCCTTGCGGGGCCCGCCGTGGACGCGCAGGTCGGCCTGGCCGTCGCCCTCGAGGGCGAGCGTGCGGACCTTTACGGGGCCGGAGACAGCGGCCTTGTAGATGCCCGTCTGGACCACGCGCCCTGACCAGTCGACGGCTTTGGGGCGGCCGACGTTGACGGAGATCACCTTCACGACGACGCCTCGTCATGCATTCGAGGGGGCGCTGGAAAAGGCTTGGGTCTGCGCCTCGCCGGCCGGCGCGGGCGTTTCGCCGTCACCGGGGACGGGCCCTCCCCGAAGGGAGGGGGCCGCGGGGCCCTTCGTGGCTTACTAAAATTAAGCAATGTTTATTACCTAATTATGGTAATGAATTGAACCATGCGTCGTCCGATGCAAGGCCCGGCGGAATCCCTCTTTGGCAGCCGAACGCGCGCGCTCGTACTGGGATTTCTGGCGCAGGCCTCCAAGCCGGTAACGGCGTACGCGATTTCCAAAGCGCTCGCCCTCGGGGTCTCGAACGTGTACCCCGAGGTGAGGCGGCTCGAGGCGAGTAGCATTGTGGGGACGCGCCTGGATGCGAAGGGTAGCAAGACCTACTTCCTGGGAGACGAAGACCTGCGCCGTTTCCTGCTCAGGATAGTGCCGGTCATGACCGCGGAGGAGTGGTTTTCCCCAGCTCAAGTCGAAGCGCGCCGCGAGGGGATCGAGCGAGCAAAAAAAATGGACGTCCGGGTGACGCCGGTTCGGGGGAGGCGCGGGAAGCGACCCTTTGATGCCGAATTTCGCCGTCCGCGTTCGAAGGACCGGGCCGTGGCCCACCTCAAGCAACCTGGAAGCGTGGGTCGATGAAGCCGGAAATCTCCTACGACGAACTTGTGGCCCGCCTCGCCGCGGCCCCGGATGAAACGACTCGGCGGCTGTTCTTTGCGGCTACCCTGGCCTCGGCGGCTGGGATGCGGGGGGAGCAGTTCATCGTGGTCGGTGGTTCCGCAATCGAGTTGTACACCTCCGGTGAGTACACATCAGCGGACATTGACATCGTTGCGGTCGACTCCAAGCTTGTCCGATCCATCCTGGAATCATGGGGCTTCAGCCGCGCGGGACGGGGCCTTGAGAGCAAGGCGCTGCGGCTGTTTGTTGACCTCGTCAAGTACCCGTACACGGGGAGCGTGGCGCGGCTTCGCCCCATGGGCACGCCGTACGGCGCGGTCCAGGTTGCCGCGGTGGAGGACCTGATTGTCAAGCGCTTGTTGTCGACCCGTTTTTGGAAGGTGGCAGGTGACCTGGAGCATGCGAAGATGCTCGCGTACCAGTACTATCAGAGCATTGACTGGGTCTACCTCGAGGAGTACGCGCGCAGGGAGGAGGTCCTGGACATTGCACAGGATCTGCGGGCCGCGGCTCGCAAGGCGCGAGAACCCCACGAGACACCACAAAAGTGATGGGCGCCGCAGATTTTCCAGGGGCTTGATCAGTCATGAACGGCAAATCCAAGTCGAAACCCCCTCAGAACGGCCCCTACAAGGAATTCTACGCGGACGGCTCGCTCGCGTGCGTGGGCGCGTACAAGGACGGCAAGCCGTCGGGCCTGTGGAAATATTACCTGAAGAACGGGCGGCTGAAGGCGAGCGGGAAGCTCGTGGCGGGAAAATGCGAGGGCCCGTGGAAGTGGTGGCGCGAGAACGGCAAGCCGCTGCAGTTCGGGCAGTTCAAGGCCGGGAAGCAGGAGGGCGTGTGGAAGCGGTTCTACCCGACGGGGAAGCTGTACGATGTGGGGGTGTGGAAGGCGGGGAAGAAGGTCGGGGAGTGGAAGGTTTACGGGAAGGACGGGAAAGTGAAGAAGACGCACAAGTACCGCGGGTGAGGCGCCCCACGTCAGAATCGCTAAATAGAATCCGCCACGTCGACTCCCCTACAGGAGTGAACTATTGAGCAAGAACTCAAGCAACCTTAAGCGAGCCAGCCGTGAACCGTTCCCTGACCTGGGGGGCCTCGATGTGTGCCTGAAGGTCAAGGACATTGATGCGTCCGTCAATTTCTACGGGCAGCTCGGCTTCCGACAAACGGAAGGCGAGCAGTCAAAGGGGTGGTCGGTGCAAGAGCGCAACGGAGTTAGGGTCGGACTTTTCCGCGACCACATCAAGGAAAACACCCTCAACTTCCGGGGCGGGGACATCGGCGCGATCGCAAAGGAGCTCGAGAAGCGGGGGCTGAAGCCCTACGATGTTCGGGTGCTGAACGACAAGGGCGTGGGGAACGCGTACGTCAAGGACCCGGACGGGAACGTGATCTTCTTCGACTCGACCCCTGAGGAACTCCAGCGCAGGAAGGCGCAGATGGCGCGGCTGTAGGCGCAGCCGCGGGGCCAGCCCGACCGGTCACCCCTGGGTCACGATCGAGAATCGGGCCTGGCCCCAGTCCGATTCGAGCCGCGTGCGCATGAGGAACTGCCGTCCCAACACGACCCGCTCTCGGGAGGGACTCTCGAGCGCGCTGAGCACGTCGTCGAAGATGTCGGCGACCTGGATGCGCAAGAGGAACGCGCGAGCGCGAGCGGGCCCAAGAGCGGGGTCAATGTCCCGCTCCCCGCGGGCAACCAGCCCCAGCTGTGCAATTACAGAGGGGTGGAGCATGCCAAATTGTGCGCCGGTGTCGAGCAGGGCTTTGCCCACCCATCGGCGTCGCCCGTCCTCGGAATACAGTGTCACAGGCACGTAGAGCGCGCCGTTTGCGGCAGGCTAAGCGTCGACCCGCATGTGTACTCACTCGGCCCGCATGGCGTCGACCCGCTGCCGGCCGCTCTCCGACACGAAGCCAATGTAATCGGGCGGTTGGCCCCGCGACTCACGCACCCGCTTGTAGAGCGCGATCTCCTCATCCCCGGTGCCCACGCGCTCGATGCCGATGTAGGCCGCGAATTTTCCCGCCCCAACTTCGCGCATCAGCGCGGCTCGCTCCCTGAAGAACTGTTGCTGGGCCTGCCAAAACACAGCCGGGGGTTCAGGCCGTTCCTTGGGGAGCTCGTCAGCGGCCTGCAACTCGAAAGCCGACCACTCCGTGCCGGCGTACCTACCCTTGAGCGCGTAGGTCAGCCCCGTGCGGATGAGCACGAGCTCCTCGATCTGCTCCCCGGTGAGCCACCCCCATCGCTTGACCGCTGAACGCACGACGCCTCGATCCCCGTCGTCCGCCCCCAGGAGCTCCTCTTCGGCGCCTCGCTTGGCCCGATAAACGCGAACGTGGGCCACCGGCGAATCCTCGTCGGAGTCCCCCGGCGAAACGGGGCTTGAGGTGGCACGGGAAAGGTCGCGCGACTCAATCTCGATGAGGCCTTCGTCTTCGAGCCGCTTCAGCGAGCCGTAGATCTCCTCGGAAAACGGCCCGTGCTTGAAGACCTTGAAGCCGAAGGAGCGGAGCGGACGGCGGGGCGTCAGGTCGAACACGCCGGGGTGGTGGGCCATGAAGAGGAGTTTTTGAAGTTTCTTCGCGCCGAAGAGCACGCCATCCGGGCTCTCGCAGATCGCCTGGAGGACAAGGCGGTCCGCCGGAGTGAGGGAGTTTCGAGTCATGGCGCGCATTGGAACATAGGCCCCATTCCACGTATAAAACCGTGAGAGGGGGCTGAACGAAAGCGCTTCTCAATCTAGTCTAGAATGGTCCAACGGAAGCGCGCGAAGGCTCATGGGCGAATTCTATCCGCTGCGTAAGCCAATTGCGCTTCTGCCCCGAGACGATCACGAACTCGTTGCCATCGGGGTGGGCGACGGTCGCGATCGAGCGCCCGCTTGGCGTCTCCTCGGGCTTGTCGGTGAGGGCGCCGCCGTGGCGTTTCACGCGCGCCGCCATCGTCTTGACATTTCTTGATGTGGATCCAAATGGTGCGGTACCCCAGAATCGGTCCTTTCCCCATGAGCTCCCGGTCGGCGACCGGGCAAGAGCGCCCCAGAAGCGTTCCCCGTCGGCCGGCGGCCACGCCGATAGCCAACGCGCGCCAGGAACGCGGCCGCGGCAACCCCTATATGGTGGCGTGCACCCTTGACCCAGGAGGCCCTCCAGTGGTCCGACGCCCCGCGGTAGCCGTGCTCGCGATTCTCCTGATGCTATTCGCATCGCTTGCAGCGGCGGGGAGCGGAGGCAACGGCCACCAAGACGCAAATGACAACGACGACCAAGACGCGGGGGACGGCATTTCCGACAACGAGCGAGCGGAGAATTCCGGGCACACGAGCCGCACGCACCACGCGACGATCCAGCTCTCCTCCGATGAAGGCGCTCACGGCAAGTTGGCGGGGCGACTCACGGCCAATTCAGATCGGTCGAGCGCAATAATCACGGCCACCGGTCCGTTCGGAAGGGCCCAGCCCGCGGTGTTGGATTGGGAAAAGGCGGCCATCAACGGCGACGGGACGCCCGCTACGATGCTGGTCAAGTTCCACGCCTCCGACCTTGGCGGCGGCGACTGGCGGTGCGTAGCAGTCGACATCTCGTTTCCCGAACTGACGGCGGACTCGGACAGGCTCACCCTCGAGGTCATCACCATTGCGCTCTCCAAGGTCTCGGACGACGGCGGCAAGGGCACGACGAAGTGCGAGATCCACGCGGGGGCGTCGGGCCCGCAGCCGGCGATCGCCCCGCGGGGGAACCGCACGACGCCCTTCGGCGCGTTCTCCTTCGAGGTCCAGATCAACGGCACCGTGTACCCCTTCAAGTCGGCGAGCGGGCTGAAGATCGAACAAGCTGTCGTGGAGATTGAAGAAGGTGGCGTGAACCACAACACGACGAAGCTGCACGCGTACAAGATCAACAGCACGAAACTGCAGAAGGTGATGATCACGCGCTGTCTCACGATCGCGAACCCGGACTGGCAGCACTGGTTCGAGGAGAAGGCGGGCCCGAACGGCCCGCCGGTGCGGCCCGTGGTGATAAGGTACTTCGACAAGCAGGGGTCGCCGGTGATGGCGCTGCATTATGCCGACGTCGCAATCCTCGACTACCAGGTTGACACCACGAACGAGAACGAGGTTTGCGAGACCATCACGCTGGCGCCTGGCGGCGTGCAGGTGGCTTGACAGTTCGCGGCCAAGAGAGGGGCAGTTAGCTGGGAGAGGTGGACGCCCTTCATGGGGATGTACGGCCACCTGCGGCGCGTCACGCCGGAGTTCCTCAATCGGTTCCTCGATGGCGATGAGGCCGCTCGCAGCGAATTCGGAATCCCCGGGCCCGATGACCTGGACCTCGATAAGGATTGGAACGCGCTCGCGTACCTGATCAGCGGCAAGACCCCGCGCAAGCCGCTTCTGTGGACCGTGTGTGGCTGCCACCCCTGTCCCCTCGATCCAACGGATCCAGACACGACCCAATACCTCACGCCGAAAGAGGTCCGCCGAGTCGCGAAGGCCCTCGGGCGGCTGGATGAAGGAGAGGTCATGGAGCGGTACGAACCGAAGACGCTGGACGCACTCAGGATCTACCCGGGGTTCTGGGAGCGAAATGACGTGGACGGGGAACTCGGGCGAACGGTTCGAAGGCGGTTACGCGAGCTGCAAATGTTCTACCGCATCGCGGCCGAGCGAGGGATGGCGGTCATTGCGGAGCAGGCGTAGGTCGTTTCCTCGCCGGCAAACGGCAGGAGCTCCGCCGGGCCGATGGTGATTTATCCAGCCCAGCCCTCTCCAAAGATTCGTCCCCATGGGGTTCTTCGGTCCTGTAGTAGAGCAATCCGCCACCGACCAACGGCGCGCGGCCACATGGCTGCGCCTCCAGCAGGAGGCCTCCGCGCGGCCCGGAGCAGCCCTCGTCGCGACCAACATCGGCCAGGTGTGGATGTCCCCGATCGAAGCGGGGCTTTACAAGGCGATGACCGCAGAGGGCCTTGTGCCCACGCCACAGTTCTGCGTGCAGGGGTACTACGTGGACTTCGCGTTCCCCGACATTCAGTACGCGGTGGAGGCCGACGGGGCCGCTTATCACAGTGGGGCAGCCAAGCAGCGCGACAACAAGCGGGACTGGATTCTGAAGAACGCCGGGTGGAAGGTGCAGCGCTTCCATGGGTCGACGATCAATGACCGGGCGGGCAACTGCGCATTTGTGGTGAAGCGGGAAGTCGAGGCGGCGCGGGCGGCGGTGCGCCAGCGACAACCCGCACCATCTGCGGCCTTGCCAGCTGTGGAACCGCGCCGCGGGCTACTCGAGAGAATCGTGCGGATGCTAAGGGGCCGCTAGGCCATTCAAAGGCCCATCTCGCGCTTCACCTGCCGAATCGCTTTGAATTTTCCAGCTTTCACATAGCGGCGCGTCCGGTTGACGGCACGTTGGGTGTTGGGACCGAGCTCTTGGGCATCCTCGAGCAGGCGTTCGATTACGTCCGCGTAGCTTTCCCGGGGGTGGCTCTTCATGGCGCCGAGCCGCGCCATCAGGCTAATGGGAACTTGGAGGGTGGTCGTGGAAGTCATGACAGCGTCGCTACCTTCCAACAAAATGGAGCTTGCTGTTAGAGCACACGTTGGTTGTGGGAAGAGACGCAAGTGAGACACGCTACAGGTGCTCCACCCGGAACCCCTCTTTGGCGAGCCGCTTCGCGAGGATCCCGCGGTGGCACTCGCTCGGATCCTTCTCGAGGCACAACAGCGCGGAAGGCGTCTTTCTCGCGAGGCTAGCCGCCTCGCGCAACGCGCTGCGCTGACCGGAGAGGTGCTTCGTGTACGCGGGCGCGATGTCGGCAAACTCGGCGCCGCCCTTCTTGCGGTCGAGCAGCTCGCGCGGCGCGCCGAGCTGGGGCAGGTGCACGTACGCGAGGCCCTCGGCCTCCGCGCTGGCGCGCAGCGCCTTCCCCGAGAAGCCGGGCTTGCGCGAGCGAGGGACGGAGCGAACATCGAGCAGTTGCGCGACACCGGCCGCCCGCAAGGCGTTCATGAGCGCCTTGGGTGTGCGCCCCGAGTAGCCGATCGTGAAGAGCAGCGGCGAATCGTCGGCCGTCAGCCGGGTCCTCTTCACGGCCAATCGCGCGCCCTGCAAATGCAGGGAGTTGCCACGTCTTTAAGGAAAACTACTCGACCCGCGGGGGTCGGCCGGGGTGGGGGTAAAGACCAGGGCCCCCGCGGGTGGTCCAGGTAAACGACCCCCTTTCCTTGCGCTGTTTGCCCGGTGTTTTAGGCCGGACATTCTCGCTTTGGGTCTCGGGCTTTTCAGGGCCTTCGACAGGTGCCGTCTCCTGAACTCACCCCTGCTATGGGGGCGCTGGCAATACAAGGGTGGTTCAATGGTTGGAGGGGGGTGGATGGGGGGTCGTTATGGGAGCACGTCTTCGCGTCGGGTCGACGCGTCGCGGTAAACCTGCTTGTTGAAGTCCCAACCAAATTGCTGGTGGAACGAGGCGAAATCTTCGACTTCAGCGGTGAGCGGGTCGGCGAGGCCCGCGCCAAACCAAGCGGCGAAAGCCGAAATGGGGTCCGTGTCTGGGTGCATGTAGAACCGGATTCGGTCGCCTCCGGAACCCCGCAAGGCCGTCGCCCATTCAACAACGGCGGTCGTGGTGTCCCCGGGGCACAACAAGACGGCCAACACCCACCATAATGGAGTCGCTGGCGTGGGCGGGGCACCCGTCGGGCCTACCGCCGCGAGGTTCCGTCGGATCTTTTTGACCTCGTCCTTGGCGATCGACAGGCACGGACCCGATTGGGCCCAAATCCACCCCTTCATCCGTGGGTGGTTCTGGGCCACGGTACGGGCGAAGTCGGGTTGAGACGGTCTGGGCGCCATTGGCGGTGGATAGGCGCGGAGCCTATATATGATAGCACAATAGGTATTGTGTTTGATGAAATCAAGCGTATCGGTGCTCGAGGAGGGGGTCGAGCTGCGGCTAGCCTACGAGCTTGTGGCGGAGGACGGAGATCTACGACGCGGCATCCTGCACGAACTCCTCGGCAAGCCCCGGCGGTATGCGGACCTCAAGGCTCTGCTCCGAGGCCGCCGCGATCATAACCTCACCGTGGCGCTCACACGGCTCCAGCGCGACGGGCTCATCGACCGGCGGACGAACGCCCGCCAGAAGCCCATCGTGCACACCTACGAGCTTTCGCCGCTCGGGATCCAGGTAATTTTGGCAATGCAGACCATTCGCCCCCTCGGCGAAATCCTGGAAGCGTACCAGGTGGGGCGGAAGGCGAGCACGCGCAAATGAGGCGCCGCCACTATGGCTGGGCGCGCCGCACCACAACCACACCGGCCGCCTCCCCCCGCGGGTGCCACACTTCGAGGTCGCGGGGGAACATCCGCACGAGGTCGATGAGTTGCCGCTTGCCGAACGTCCGCGAATCGAACGCCGAATCGAGCCGCCGCAGGGCGCTGTGAAGTTGCGACATGTGCGCGAAGCCCTCCTCGTTCTCGGCGATGGCGAACGCCTTCTTGAGCAGCGGGAGCGCGTCCTCGACCGGGCGCTTGACGCGTTCGGAGCGGCTCGGCGCGGGGGTCGGGCGCGGTGAGCGGCCAGAGCTCGGAGCCCGGCCCCGTGACACGCGCGATGGTTGGGCGCGAGGCCTCGCTATCGTCCTGCGCGCGGGCGCTTGCCGCGCGACTCTCGCGACCGGTTCGTCGGCAGCGGGCCTGCGGCCCGCCTTCGCGGGGCTCAGGTTCTCGACGAGGACGAACACGTCGCACGCCTGCTTCAGCGGCATCGGCGTCTGCTTGCGCCCGATTGCCATCACGAACATCCCGCGTTCGCGCAGGTACGTCGCGAGTTGCGTGAAGTCGGAATCCGAGGTGACGAGGCAGAATCCCTTCACGTTCTTTTGGTGGAAGAGGTCGACCGCGTCGATGACCAGCGAGATGTCGGTGGAGTTTTTCCCGGAGATGTTGGAGGTGTGGTGGACGGCGACGAGGGCGAGGTCGCGCGAGACGGCGCGCCAGGAGTTCATGTTCGAGGAGCCCCAGTCGCCGTAGACGCGGCGCACCACGACGGGGCCGAATTTGGCGACTTCCGCGAGCATCTCGGTGGCAAGCGACGCGGGCGCAGAGTCGCCGTCGACGAGGAAGGCCATGGGGCGGTCGGGGGCCGGCGCCGACGGGTCCTGGGGCTTGTCGGGCAAGGGGCAAAACCAGGGACGCGGAGGCGGATAAGGTGTGGCCCGGGCGACGGTACGGGAGGCTTTGAGGAGGGGCCGGAGTTTGAAGGAAACGGACCTAAGGGGACGTTCGTGAAGTTGGTTGTGGCCAATGAGGGCCTTCGCCTATTGAGCCGCCCCTCCATTTACCTCAGAAGATACGGGTTCCATCGGTTTCCCCGACCGATGCTCCGCATGCTCGGCAAAACTGGTCTCCCTTCCCGAGCGGAAGGCCGCACTTTACGCACGGCGCCGCCCGGGAATCCACGCTCGGCGCCTCTTCAGTCGGGCTTCGTGCCCTCCTGCCCAAGACGAAACCGCCGCCCAGCGCCCCTGCTACGGCCGCCAGCAGCAGAACCGCCACGGCGCTGGCCGCCGGCCCCGTGTCAGTTGCCGCCAGAGGGCGAGAGGATTGGGAGACGTTCATCCGCGTCACCGCCGAATTGCCCGCCGCATCGTGCGCTCTCACTTCAACCATGTTTCGTGCATCAGGGTCCAGATCCAGGCTTGTGACAAAGCTGCCGTCCGCCGCTAGCGGGACCGCGGTGCAGTGTATCGCCCTTTTGGGCGACGCGACGCAAGCCGCCACCACCGAGCCAGGCTCCGAGCCCCCCCGAAGGGAAACCGTGGAATCGTAACTGGTGAAATCGCCGTTTGTGGCCACGACCCCACCGAGCACGGCGAATAGGTGCGGGGCGACCGAATCCAAGTTCACCGTGAGCACCTTGGTGACCGTGTTGCCGGCCCCGTCGCGCGCCTGCAGCGCGATGAAGTTCGTCCCCTCGTAGAGGGTCGCCACGAACGAGAAGGTGTGGTCCGTGTTGATCTGGATGTCCGCGCCGCCGACCGAGAGCGTGCCCGGGTGGTCGTCCTCGACCTTGCCCGAGACGACCACGTTGCCCGCGTTCACGAGCGACTCGTTGGTCGGCGTCGTGACCGTGAGCACCGGGTTGATGCTGTCGACGGTGACGAGCACCGTGCGGAAGCCCGTGTTGCCGGCCGGGTCGATCGCGACGAACTGGATCGCGTTCTCGCCCTCGGTGAGGAGGATGCGGCGCGAGAAGGCGCCCGTCGGGGCCGAGACGACCTCGTCGTTGACGATCAGCTTGGCGCCCGGCTCGACGATGCCGATGACATCGACTTCGGCCGAGTTGATGAGGGCGCCCGAGACCGGCGACTGCACATTGATCCACGGTGCCGTGCGGTCGACCTTGACATCGCGCACGACGCGCTGGGTGTTGCCCGCGGCGTCGGTCGCAATGACCTCGAGCTGGTTGACATCGAGGCTCAGCGGCACATTCACGCTGAAGTTGCCCTGCAGATCGATGGTGGCCGCAAGGCCGTTGACCATGACCGTCACGTTCGTGCGCTCGGTCTGGCCCCGTACGGTGATGTTCGACGAGTTCGTGAGCGCGCCCTCCAGCGGAGCGACAACCTCCAAGCGGGGCGGCGTGACCTCTCGCGTGCTCGCCCCGCGCCCTACAAGGCTTTCGGCGCGCAGCTGATAGTAGTAGCCCGCGCCCGACGCGACATCGCCGTCGACGAAGGAAACCTCGCCGACAACAATCGCCAAGACAGATTCGTTCCCGGCAGAAGTTCGGCGATAGATCACATACTGAAAGACCGCGCTCCCTCCGTCGGAGGTCGGCGGAGACCAATCCAGCCCGAGGGCCGCGCCCGTCGCATGCGCCGTGAGGTTTTCGGGCGCGCTCGGGAAGTCGAAGGTGGTCGCGCATCGCACGCTGGAAGCGGGCCCTTCGCCCGCCAGGTTCAGGGCATGAACTTCATAGCAGTAGGTCGCCCCGTCCGAAAGGTCGGCGTCGGCAACAGATGTCACGTTTCCAATGGTGGGCAAAGGAACCTTCGGCCCCGATTGGGCGGCGCGGTACACGGAGTATCCAGTAATCACGCGGCCCCCGTCAAACGGCGGCGGCCCCCAAGAGAGGGCAATGCTCCTCAAGCCACCAACGGCCGCTAGGCCGGAGGGCGCCTCCGCGAAACTGAAGGGGGTCGCAAGGGTGGGGGCCGTCAAAACGCCGTCCCCGACCACATTGGCGGCAGCAATTCGATAGGTGTATGTCTGGCCGTTGGAGAGGCCCGTGTCGTTGTAACAAAGCGGGCCGCCTGCGAAGGGAAGGAACAGCCCCCCGCTGGGGCTTGAGCCCCCGTAGAGTCGGTACCCGAGGATCGGCGTTCCCCCATCCTCGACGGGACCTGACCAGGCTATCGTAACGCTTCCATTACGTTCGGTGACTCGGACATTCAGCGGCACGCCTGGAACGTCGAACGTGGTCGTGCATTGGGCCGCCGGACCCGGCCCTTCCCCCGCCGCATTGCCAGCGCGGACCTCGTAACAGATTGCCGTGCCATTTCCAAGGGCGGGGTCGACGAACCACGTCAGGTTGGTGACGTTCGCGATCCATAAGAGCGGCCCGGCGGGCACGCCTCGATACACAGCGTACCACGTCAGGGGCCGGCCCCCGTCGAACGGCGGCGCAGACCAGGAAACCGAGACGTTGGCCGCACCAGGCACAACCGTTAGATTTACGGGAGCCGCCGGGACGGTAAACGGTGAAGCGAATTCGACGATCGAGCGCGGCCCTTCGAAGAGGTAATTGCGCGCCGCAACTTGATAGAAATAGGTCACGCCATTCAGCAATCCTACATCTGTGAATGTGGTCGCGTTAAGGGCAATGATGGTCACCGTCGAGCTGTTCGGGTCGGTTGTCCGGTAGAGGGCGTAGCCGGTCAGCGATGCCCCGCCATTCGAGGCCGGCGGCAACCAGGTGAGCTTGACTTGCGCGTCGCCGGGTGCTACGGTCAAATTCAAGGGGATCGACGGCAGGCCGGCAGGCAGCGCAAAGACCTCGGCCGACCGGTTCCCTTCCCAGAGGTAGTTCGACGCCGAGACCTGATAGTAGAGCGTCAGCCCGTTTGTCGCGCTGTTGTCCACGAAGCTCGCGCTGGCTGACGTCAACAGCGCGTAACTCGTTAGATTTCCGGCCGCCGTCCCGCGGTACACCGTGAATCCCGTTAGGTTGACGCCTCCGGTTGATGCGGCCGCCGTCCAGGTGAGGTAGACCCGAGCGTCCCCGGGAGTTGCAACCAGGGACACCGGGCTATCGGGGCGGCCAGCTGGGGTGGCGTTGGCGGCAGTCGACCGGTTACCCTCCCATAGCGAATTCCAAGCTGTAATGGCGTAATAGTAGCTGGCTCCATTGGAAACGTTCGAGTCAGTAAAGTTCGAGACGACGCTGAGATTTCGCAAGAAGGTCATTGAAGGCAGTGAGGTTCCGCGGTAGACGGAGTAATTCACGAGGGGCGCGGTCCCATTGGACGCCGGCGGGCTCCAGGCGAGACGCACGCTGCCGTCGCCCGGGCTTGCGGTCACATTCAAAGGAGGTGTGGGGATGCCGACCGGTGTCCCATTGACCGCTGCCGACAGGGAGCCCCGGCTGAGGTTCGTGATGGCACGCAACCCGTAGTAATAGCGCACTCCATTCACCAGGCCAGCGTCGGTGTAGTTGGTCGCCATGCCGATGGTCACAAGGATCGACATGTTGGAAGCGGAGGAGCCGCGGTACAAGGCGTAGCCGGTGAGGTTTGACGATCCATTGTCCGCGGGCGCAGTCCAAGACAGGCGCATTGCGCCATCCCCGGGCGACGCGCTCAATGACCGCGGGGCACCGGGCCCCGCGAAGGCCGTTACGGTCGCATCGTAGGTGCCGCGGAGCGTACGGTTGAACGAGCCGTTGGTGGTGCTGAAGTTACTGGAAAGCGTGTATCCCACGGCGAAAACGTTTCCGGAAGTGTCGCCTGAAATCGCAATGACCTGATCATCGGCGCTTCCGCCCCAAAGCGTGGAATAGAGGATGCGGTCACCGCCGGGAGAAACCACCGTTAGGACGTCGTCCCAACCTCCCGCGAGGCTCCTTGCGAAGGCGTCCGTCGAGGTAGGGTAGTCCGTGGAGGTCGTTTCGCCTCCAAGGAAAACGCGGCCGAGCCCGTCGACCCAAACACTGAGACCATTCGAATCCGAGCCGTTGCCGCCCACATAGGTGGCGACAAGGATTTGGGATGCGTTTGCATTGAGCGTGACCACGAAAAAGTCGCTGTATCCTCTCAGTGAGGGACCGATGGCACCCGGCGTGGTGTTGAGATCGGTCCCCAGCGTGTCTCCGACGACCGTAACGTTGCCCGAGGCGTCGGCGTAGACGCCGTCGACATTGTCGATGTTGTTCGTGTCGATGAAGGTTGAATACACGATCGAGCCGGTGGGGTCGACTTTGAAGAGAAAGCCCGCTTGGCAAATATCGGTGATAATTCCCGTCCCGTTGAAGACTCGGTCAATGACGCCCGGGGTCGTCGGGAAATCCGAGGATTCTGTGCAGCCCACGGCGTACGCGTTTCCGCTGGGATCGAGCGCAATATCGCGAGGAACTTCGTAGCTCGTGCCATTCCTCCATGCGGCATAATCGAACGCGTTTCCCGACGCATTCAGTTTGATGATCGCAGCGTTCTCGATGCGCCCCGACCCCTGATAGCCCGCAATGTAGAGTGCGCCTGAAGAGTCGACAGCCGAACCGTACGCACTCTCTAATGCAGTTCCGCCGTAGTAGGTGGCGAAAACGATCTGACTTCCGTTTCCTGCCAGTTTCAGGGCAAAAATATCACCGCCTCCGCCCGCCGACGGTTGGGCGTGCCCTGCAGTGCCGGGGAAATTGTTGGAGGTCGTGCCCCCCGCCACGTAGGCATCGCCAGTCGCGTCGAGTCCAATGTTGCACTGTTGTCCATCATCGCCGTTGCCGCCCACGTAGGTGGAGAAGACGAGACCCGATCCCTGGGCATTGATCCGCGTGATGAAAAGATCGGTGGTGGCCTGCAGCGTCGTACTGAGGGCACTCTGGTTCGGAAAATCAGAAGAGAAGGTCCAGCCGCAAACGTAGGCTTCACCGGAGGGGCCCGCTGCAACGTCGCCGGCAAAGTCGGACGAGTTGCCTCCGAGCAGCGTGGAGTACAGCAAGGGATCGACCACAAGGTCAGCGTGGGGGTCCCAGGGGTCGCACGCAAAGCCAGCCTCGCGGGGCCCAACGATCACGAACCGGCACGGGACACGGTCGCCGTGCGCATCGCTCGCGTCGACCTTCGAGTCTCGGGTTTCGCCCGACCGCGTTTTGATCACGAGTCCGCCTCCGTCGTCGATGTTGACGGATTTTGCCCCCTGGTAGCGCGCGACAAACGAACTAAGGTTTCCGCCGGGGTGCACGACGACGTCGTACTTTACGCCGTTCGGGCTGGCGTGGTAGACAAGGTCGACCCCGGGGTACAGATCTCGGTAGATTACCTGCTCGTAAGCCCGGATGCCGACCCGCCAATTCGCGGAATCATTGCCGCGGAAGACGTTTACGGCTGAATCGACGGGACGCTCGGCCGAGGGGTCGACGGCGTTTGCGCCCACATATTCTATCCTCAACATTTCCAGGGGGATGGAAGTCCGTCCCGTCCCTGCGAATTCGGACGGCCTCAGACCCGGCACGAGCGCTGGAGACTCCTTTTGAGGTGCCGTCGGCGTCCCGGATACCGCGATGGCGACCGCGCTGCGGGTGAAGCCGAGCCCCAGTTGGCCCCCGACGGTGTAATAACGAATCTCGGGATTCGAAATCTGGCCCGTGTTCTCGATGATCCGAATACTCGAGGCGTAGCTGAGATCCCGGGCCTCTGCGGCCACTGGCTTCGCATCGGCGGCGCTCGGTAGCTCCTCCTGGTTCAGTTGCGGGTTCATGCGTCCAGCGTCGGAATCCCCAGCGTCACTGATCTGCCCATTGCCGGGAACAAGAGAGACAGGCGAACCGAAGAGGAGGCTCGCCACGACGATGAGGCTTAGCGCGACGACAAGCGAATTTCCTGTGGCAACCCCTTTCGCTTCTCCTCTCCCCACGCGCAAACCCCCCGATGGCACCCGCTGTTTGCCGACAGTCAATATATACGTTCTTGAGGCCCCGGCGCGCCGAGAAGAATGGCGCGGGTGGCGGGGGTGGCCTACCGCAAACGCGTTTCCCGCGCGTCTCATCGGATGACCTTGGTCTCTTGCTCCTCTGGGGGAAAACGTCCCCGCCGGGCTTCTGCGGGCCGCCTCCGGACTCGGAGCTATGCAGCGAGGAGCCGTGCATTAAGCGGTCGCGCCGCCCTCGTGCCTGAGACCGTACGCTGGCAGCAGGGGCGAGCGAAGGGTCGAGCATAGCCAACTCAATCGCCGCGCCTCGGTAGGCCGGGGCCGGTTGTGGCGCACGGATCGCAGAGATTTCGAAGGTGACGCGAGTTGCCGCCCAATGAGGGAACGCGGGCGGCCCCGAAGAAGCCTCGCGAATCGCGGCCCCTCGCGCTACCGGCGAAAAGGCCCGCAAGACCAGAAATCCTTAATAGGGAATGGACACCCACCCCAGTTTCACTATATCCTCACCGCCGCTCTCAGGTGAGCGGGCGGTAAAGTGGGGGCTTCCATGAAAGCGGTGGTTAGGAAGGGAAACGGTCGAGCGTCCAAGCTGGTGATCTTGGCCCTCGTAACGAGCCTTGTCGTCAGCGGGCTTCCGATTCTGGGAATTACCGGGGCGCCGCCGATTCCTGCCGACGCCTCGCGCATCTTTGTCGTCGCGGGGCGACTGCACGGCGGCCCGGACATTGGGCAAACCGTCGAAATGACCGTCGGGGAGGGAACCCCCGCGTGGGCCAACCGAACCGCGCTCGGAAGCCCCCGCTACGGAGTAGGTGGCGCCTCCGTGGACGGCCGAGTGTACGTGATTGCCGGCTACAACACGAGCTCCGCGACGAATTCGAACTTGACCGACGTTTACGACCCGGTGATGAACACATGGACACGCGGCCCCGATCTCCCCGATTCGTTCGCCTTCCCGGCAGGTGTTGGTTTCGCAGGGCGGGTCTACAGCTTTGGCGGCGCAAACAGCACGCAGACGACCAACAAGACATTCGTTTACGACCCTGCACAAGGAGCTTGGGTTCAGCGGGCGTCAATGCCGGCGGCCAGGGCCCGAGCGGCGGCTGTGGTCTACCAAGGAAAAATTTGGGTCCTCGGCGGGAACAGCGATGTCAGCACATCGCTTGCAAGCGTCGACATCTACGACCCGACGAGCGATTCATGGTCAGCCGGTCCCGCAATGTCAGAGGTGCGGAACTCGCTTTCCGCGGCCGTGCTTGGCGGGAAGATCTACGTGGTGGGCGGCCACCAAAACCCGGGGACGTACCTCAACCTCGTGGCGGCCTACGACCCGTCGAGTGGGTGGGTTCCGAAAACCGCCATGCCGACAACCCGAAGCGAGCTCGTAACCGTCGCGGCGGGCGATTACCTGTATGCGATCGCTGGTCAGGCGGGGCCCACGGCCGTAACCGCGAATGTCGAGCGGTACGACCCAACGGCCAACTCGTGGTCGAGCGCGCCGCCGATTCCAATCGGAGTGACGGCGCCGGCGGCCGTTGTATTGGTGCCCGGTGCCACGCACGTGGCGTCTCGGATCTTCTCCATTGGCGGAATTTCGAACGCCAACGGCACGAGTTTTGGCCAGAACGTGGAATTGAATTTGGGCGACGCGACGCTCGCGTGGGCGAGCCGTTCGGCCCTACCCGTGGCGCGATCTTCGATGGCGGTCGCCTCGGCGGGCGGAAAGATTTTCGCCGTCGGCGGGTATGTCTCCCCGGCGCTCTACGGACGCACGGACATCTACGACACGTCAACGAACGCGTGGACGGCCGGCGCGGATTTCCCCACCAATGTGACTGGGGCAAGTGCCGTGGCGTTTGGGGGCCGAATCTATGTGTTTGGAGGAGCGACGGGAACGATATGGTCGAGCGCAACGATTTCGAGCTCGGCGACGGTGTATGACGCTGTCGCCGACACGTGGCGTTCTCTATCACCGATGCCACGGGCCCGCTCCAGCGCCGGGGCCGTGGAATTCGCGGGCAAAATCTGGCTGATGGGCGGCGCCGCTGACCTTTCCTGCGGCAGCGTCCTCACGGAAGTGGACATCTATGACCCGTCCTCAAACACTTGGAGCACCGGCCCGGCCATGCCGTTTGCGCGCGCCACCCAGGGAACGGCGGTCTTGGGTGGGCGGATTTACGCGGTAGGCGGCCAAGATGTTCCTTGCAACCCCACCTTCATCTCTACTCTGTTGGTCTACGACCCGGCGACCGGGTGGTCCACCAAGGCGTCCATGCCGACTCCGCGGATCCACCTTGCGGCCGTCGCGGCCGAGGGGCAACTGTACGCAGTCGGGGGGATGCCGAACAACACATCGTCCACGTCCACCGTCGAGCGTTACGATCCAGGCGCAGATTCGTGGTCGACCGGGCCGGCGTTGCCGGTGGCCGTCGGAGACCACGGTTTGGTCGTGCTCGCGGGGAACGGCGCATCGGTTGGGGCGCAGGCCTTTGGCGTGTGGCGCACGGGCGCACCGATGCCGGCAGGGCGGTCGGCGCACGCGATGGTTTCCGTCGGCGACGATGTCTACGTGCTGACGGGCTACAATTATTCCTCGACGAATTGGCGCTACAACGTCAGGTCCAACACGTGGGCGGCGCTTGCGAGCGCACCGGCATCATTCGGTGCGGGTGCAGCAGCCTATTGGAACGGGAGGATTTTCCTTGCCGGCGGCTTCAACGGCGGCCCGCTGAATGGCCTCTACATTTACGACGTCCGGGCGGACTCGTGGTCGACGGGCGCCAACCTGCCGGCGGGCCGCCCCGAACTCGCTTTCCTCACGCTCGGCGACCGCATCTACGCGTTTGGTGGGACGCGGGGGGCCGAGAGTTCGTACACGGTCTACGACCCCCTCAACAATTCGTGGAGCGCCGAGGTCGCCATGGCGCAGCACCGGGCTTTCGGGGACGGCGCCGTCATCAATGGCGAGGCCTACCTCGTGGGGGGCGTCGATGCAGACTCCGGTGGCCAACCGATCCGCGCGATCCAAAAATTCACGCCCGGGAACTCCACCTTCACCACCGTAACGTCAATTCCTCGGTACTCCTTCGGGTCGTTCGTTACCTCCGTCGGGCCGAAGCTCTTCGTGTTCGGCGGAATCGATTGGCCGACCACCCCGCGAACGGACCTCGACCTGCTGCAGGTCTACGACACTTCGACGGGCACCTGGTCCTTCGGCCCCCGGTTCCCGGTCCCGCGGTCGTATGGTCAGGCGGCGGCGGCGGGCTCCGTGGTGGTGGCGGCTGGCGGCGAGAACGGAGGCTCGCCGATGGTGGATGTCCACCTCCTCTCGACCGACCCGTCTACCGAAGCAACGGGAGATGCCGACGACACGGCGCGCCTGCTCCTGCTTGACGACAACCCGGCCGACAACAGCGGCAGCCTGCGCGCAAGCGTGACGGCGCGCCCCGCTCCATCCGCCGAGTCGTACGCCCGCGCGTCGGCCAACGGACTGAGCATCACGATCGAGAACGAGTACCTCAGGCTCACCGGGAGCTCGGGCTCGTGGGGCGGCGGCGCCAATTGGCGACTCAGCGGCCTCACCGACAAGGTGGCGGGTGTGACGCACTACAACCCGAACGCGAACGACATCCCCAGCATTTTCGATGGCGCGACGGCGGACGCCGTCCCCTACACGATTGTGGCGAGCAATGCCTCCGGCCAAGCCTCGCTCTTCTTCCACCGGGTGACGCCTCCACCTGAGCGTTTCGAGTACAACTTGACGGTCACCGTGCGCCCCGGCGACCCTTACCTGTCCATCAATGGGACGATTACCCCGCGTGGGTCGGTCAACGGGACGGGGTGGTACGGCGCGACGACCTTCACCGCGGCGATCGGCGGGGACTTCGGCGGCGACTATTGGTACGTGCCCGGCGCGGGGCCGAACGCCTACACGGGTACGACCCAAGGCACGACGGTCAACAACGTGACCGCGGGCTTCATGGCCATGTGGGACCCCGCGCGGGAGGTGGGCGTCGGGCTCATATCTTCCGAGGTGCCCCCAAGCGTGAACATCTACGATTGGTACGGGAGCTGCTCGTGCCCGGAGGGGGTCAACGCGTTTGGGGCCTACGCGTCGCTCTTCCAAAATGTAACCTACACCATTCCAACATTGAGGATGCACGTTTTCCAAGGCGCGGGGCCGCAGAAGACGCGCGACCTTTACTACGAGCTCTACCCGAACGCAAGCGGGCGGTACACGAATGCCTGGGCGGACGGCACGAGCGTCGGGCTCGAAAACGACGTGGTCGCGCTGCGGGGGAGCCCATGGGCCGACCCCAGCTTCAGCTGGACCTGGGACCACCTGAACAACAAGGACGCGGGCGTCAACCAGAGCGGCGGCAGCGGCCGGATCAACATGGGGCCGATTGGCCGGACCGACGATTTGGTGGCAATCTCCTTTTCGGCGCTGAACCTGCCCGACCGCTCGATTGTGCTCGCGAACCGGACGCTGTCCGACGGGACGACGCTGAATTACACGCTCACGATCCTGCCGGGCAAGCCGTATTTCACGGTCCGTTTCGTCGAGCATGCCGCCAATGGGACGCGGGTCTTCGGTGGCAACAACTACCAAGGGAATGTGGGGACGGACCTCTTCGACGACCAGTTCTTTGTGCCGGGCAGCGGGACGTTGAGCTTCACAGGCTCCAACGGCGACCGGATCCACCCGACCCCGGCGCAATCGTATTTCGCCATGTGGGACCCGGGCGAGCGCGTGGGCATTGGGCTGATGTCCCCCGACACTTACCGGCAGGTCCGAAGTTACGACGCCTCCTGCTGCGGCCAGGGGCTTTTCCTTGAATATGCGCAGGTTGCAGGCGATGCACGGCTCGTCGAGCAGCCTGAGGAAATGACGGTCATGGTGTACAGCGGGGTGGGGTCGGGGCCGGTCAAGCAGACCTACCGGGACTTGTACGGCGCACACGCGGTGCTCGACGCGCGCAGGCACGTGGCCAACGTCACGGAGGTCGGCCGCCCCTTCAACTACGCGGCGGGCACCCGCTACCGGTTGTCGGTCTCAGGCTCTTTCCAAGATGGGGCAAACCTCGGCGCCGTGCGGGTGATCGAGTTCAACCGGGCGCTGCCCGGCCAAACGCGGATTCTGTACCCCGGGGTCGAGTATTCTTTCGAGGCCGGCTCGTCAGGGTCAAGGTCCTATTTCATGATCGCAGACGCCGACCCCAGCAACAACTCGGGGTCCCTCTACGTCCTGCTTTCGGGCGGCGGTGCTGCCCCGGCTCGGATCACGCTCGATACCGCAGTCAACGTGATCAACCTCACGAAGACCGCGCTGTCCTTCCGGCTGGAGGCGAACGAGTTGTGGGACATCGCCGTTTCCGGTTCATGGCAAGACGGGGCCCCCGCGGTGGCGAGCGTGTGGCTGTCCACATCGGGTTCAACGGGGGGCCCGTTTGTGGAGCTCAACCCCGCGCCCCTTGCCGCCTCGCCATCGCTCGCGATTTCGGTGGGCAGCGTCTTCCACCGGGGCGATGTAGTCGTGATTGCCGCTGTCTACGTGGGCGCGGGGTCGAGCATCGCCTTTGCGGTGCGCGACCCGTCGGGGGCCGACGTCCTGATCACCGCGGCTTCCGTCTCGCTTGGGATTGCCAGCGTGACGTTCACGCTCGCCGACGATGCCCCGGCAGGGACCTATTCGGTCTTCGCAAGTGCTCCCGACGCCACGGCGGTGGCCGCGTTCGATGTTTTCCTTCCGGGAGTCGTTGTCCTCGGCCCGATTACGATCGTCCTTCCTGGAGGCGGCGGGACCGTCACGCCCGGCGGGACCGTGT
>JBGPJF010000030.1:0-26245 GCA_041485285.1 Thermoplasmata archaeon
ATCACTTCCTTGGCGGTGTAGGTCTTGTTCTTCGATGGGTCCAAAGTCGGTTCCTCCTGGGGGTTGATGGCGCCGCGCGGGCGCAACCAAAGCCGGACACTATCGTGGACATATATAAGGAAAATACTCAAAATCATGATACAATCGCGTGAACAATCCGTCTCAATTGAAACGATCGTCCAGGGAACACGCGCAGTACGCAACGCGCCCAAACATGCGTTGGGCCGCACGCCGGCCGCAAAGCGCGTGGTGCGCGAGCGCTTTCGCGGCGCAGCTTGCGGTCTTCCACGGGAAGCGGCCGTTCGCGTCCCGGCGAAGATGCGCGCGCCGTCGCCGGGCAATGATTAAAACGGCCGAGCCCGTGCGCTGAATTGATGAAGTCGCGCTGGGACGACGGCCAAATCCATGGCAAGAGCGACCTCGACCACCTGATCTACGCCTCCCGGCTGATCGGCGCGGAGGAGTCGCTCGTCCTCTGGGGCGGCGGCAACACCTCCGTGAAGCTGCGCGCCAACGACTTCCGCGGCCGCGAGACCGACGTGATGTGGATCAAAGGGTCGGGCTCCGACCTGAAGAGCATCGAGGCGAAGCACTTCGCAGGCGTTGTGCTCGAGGACGTGCGGCCGCTGCTTCAGCGCACCCAGGAGATGGACGACGACGCGATGGTCGCGTACCTTGCCAACTGCCTAACGGACCCGAAGGCTCCCCGGCCGTCGATCGAGACGCTCCTCCATGGGTTCCTCGCAGCGAAGTTCATCATCCACACGCACGCGGACCTCATCCAGGCGCTCACGAACAACGAGAAGGGCGAGGAGGCGGTGAAGGCCTGCTTCGGGAACGAAGCGGTGGTCGTCCCCTACCAGCGCCCCGGGTTCAAGCTCTCGCGGATGGTGTACGACGCGGTGGCCGCCAAGCCCGCGGCGCGCTTCCTCGTCTTGCGAAAGCACGGCCTGATCACGTGGGGCGAAACGGCCAAGGAAGCCTACGAGCGCACCATCGAGGCAATCACGCGCGTCGAGGGGTACATCGCCACGGCGGGCAAGGGGAAGGACCCGACCGAGGAGCGCGCCACTGAGCCGCTTGCGCCGGAGGAGCGCCGGCGCCTCTACGCGACCGTCGCGCCCATCCTGCGCGGCGTGCTCTCGAAGAGCAGGCGAGTGGTGCTGCGCTTCGACGATTCCGACGACATCATGGCGTTTGTCTGTTGCCGCGACGCGAAGAAGCTGGCCCAGGTGGGCCCCGCTACCCCCGACCACGTGCTTTCGACGCGTGTTTGGCCCGCATTCATCGACTGGCGGCCGCCCGACGGGGAGACCGCGCTCCAGGAAGCGCTGATCGAAGGCGTCGGGGCGTGGCTTCGCCGCGACGAGAACTACTACAAGTCGCATTCCGATGGGAAATTGGCCCGCCTCGACGCGTACCCGCGCGTCGTGCTCGTGCCGGGGCTCGGCATGGTCACGGCCGCGCCCGAGGCGCGGCGCACGCGGGTGATCGCGGACATCTACCACCACACCGCGAATGTGATCCGCAACGCGCAGCGGCTCGCGCACTACGTTTCGCTCACCGAAGCCGAAGCGTACGGCGTGGACTACTGGCCGCTCGAATTGTACAAGCTGACGCTCGCGCCCCCCGAGAAGGAGTTCTCGCGCCGCATCGTGATCGTCACGGGCGGCGGCAGCGGGATCGGCCGCGTGACGGCCGCGCGCTTTGCCGATGCGGGCGCCCACGTCGTGGTGACCGACATCGTGTTGGCCGCCGCCGAGCAAGTCGCGGCGGAGATTGTGGCGAAGTACCCCGACCGCGCGCTGGCCGCCGATATGAACGTCACCAGCGAGGCGTCGGTCAAAGACGCCTTTGATGCGGCGGTCGCCGCCTACGGCGGCGTCGATGTTGTGTTCTCAAACGCGGGGATCGCGATCTCCGCGCCCATCGAGACGATGGCGCTCGCCGAGTGGCAAAAGTCGCACGACGTCAATACGACGGGCCACTTCCTGGTCGCGCAAGCGGCCCTGAAGATCATGAGGAAGCAGGCGCTCGGCGGCGCGATCGTGCTGAACGCCTCCAAAAACGTCACGGCCCCTGGGAAGGACTTCGGCGCGTATTCGGCATCCAAAGCCGCGGCCGCCCAGCTCTGCCGCATCGTCGCCATCGAGGGCGCGGACTTCGGCGTGCGCGCGAACATGGTGAACCCGGACGCCGTGTTCCAAGGGACCATGCTCTGGTCGAAAGAGATGCGCGAGAACCGCGCGAAGGCCCAGGGGATCGCGGCAGACAAGGTCGAGGAGTTCTACAAGAACCGGAGCCTGCTGAAGCTGCCGGTCCTCCCGGAGGACGTGGCCGAAGCCGTGATGTTCCTAGCCTCCGACCGCTCCGCGAAGACGACGGGCGCGATGCTACCCGTGGACGGCGGGGTCGTGGGCGCGTTCCCGCGATAGCGCGCCGGCTCCCGTCCCGGCAAAATACAAATGGGGCACGACCCTCGGCTCGCACGGCGGGAGTGGGCGCTTGGCCGACATCGTGGTCCAGCTCCTCGGCATCCTTTTTGCGATGTTCGTCGCCGCCCGGGTGCTCGGGCGCGCGGTCGAACGGGTGGGCCAGCCCGGCGTCATCGGCGAGATTGCCGCGGGCATCCTGCTTGGCCCCTCCGCCCTCTCGATCGTGAATCCGGCGAGCCCCGACTATGGCCTCGCGCTCGAAGCGCTGGCCGAGATCGGCATCGTGGTTCTCCTCTTTTCCGTGGGCCTGGAGACGCGCATCGGCGACCTCAAGAAGGTCGGCGGGGCCGCTACCCAGACCGCGATGCTCGGCGTCGTGGCCCCCTTCGCCGCTGGGGCCGCGCTCCTCCTTGCGGTCGGCTACGACTGGCACGCAGCACTGTTCGTCGGGACGGCCATGGTCGCGACCTCGGTCGGGATCACCGCACGCGTCCTTGCGGACCTGCACATGACGCAGACGAAGACGGCGAAAGTCATCCTCGGCGCCGCGGTCATCGACGACATCCTCGGCATGATCGTGCTGGCCGTGGTGGGTGTCATTGCGGGGGGCCAGTCAGGCGGGATCGTGGAGATCCTCGTCGTGATCGGCGAGGCCCTGCTCTTCGTCATCCTCACGCTGACCTTCCTGCCCCGCGTCGTCGAACGGCTGGCCGGCGAGCGCGCGCTCATGGAGGGGAAGAAGGTCCACGACCCGCGCCTCGACTTCCTGAAGCCGGTGAGCAGCCGCGAGTCGGCCTTCGTGCTGGCGATCGCGATGTGCCTCGGGCTTGCGGCAGTGTCCTCCTTCGTCCGCCTTGCCCCCATCATCGGCGCGTTCATCGCGGGTGTGGCGTTTGCCGAGGTGGAAAAACGCTACCAACTCCACGAGCACCTCGAGCCCGTGCGCATGCTGCTCGTGCCGTTCTTCTTCGTGCTGATGGGCGCGAAGGTGAGCCTCGCCGCCTTCGGGGCGAACCCGTCGCTTCTCCTGCTTGCCGCGGGCCTCACCGCCGTAGCGGTAGCGACGAAGTACTACCCGTGCCGGTTCGGCGCGCGGTCGCTCGGGCCGGAAGCGGCCCGCGCCGTTGGCTTCGGGATGATCCCGCGGGGGGAAGTGGGGCTGATCGTGGCCGCGATCGCGCTGAACCTCGCGATCATCGATGCGTCGCTCTTCTCGGTCGTCGTTCTCATGGCCCTCGGCACGAGCTTCGCGGCACCGCCGCTGCTGCGCCGCGCGATGGGCGTGGGCACGCACGAGAAGGTGGACCGGCGCGTCGAGATTGCATCGCCGCACGAGTGGCGCCCGCCGGACTGATCAGCGCTGGAGCGCCTTCCGCGCGGCTTTGATGTCCGACACTTCGAAGATGATCTCGGTGCGCTTGCCGTCGGGCGCGGCCGCGAGGAACCCCCCTTCGATGTTGATGCCGGCCTTCCCGAGGTTCTCGGCGTACGCTGCGAGCTCGCCGGGCGTGTCGGACGCGGGCAGCGCGAGCACCTCGAGGCGGCGCACCTTGTAGCCCGCTTTTGTGAGCGCCCTTTCGGCGGCGTCGGGGTCGTCGACGACGAACCGAACTTCGTCGGTCTTGCCGGCGAGCACCGCGGCAAACGCGCGGATGTTCACGTTCTCGCGCCCGATGGCTCCCGCCGCATCGGCAAGGACTCCCGGGCGGTTGGGCAAGTTCGCAATGAGTTCGGTCGGCATTGGCAACCCCAGAAGGCCTCAGGCCGGGCGGGCGATAACCCTTGCCTGCTGCGCCTTCGGGGGCTTATTTGGACGCCCCGAGGTAGTAGATCGGCCACAGCACCTCGAACTGCCCGCCATGGATGAGGTGGCCAAGCGAGGCGCGCGCGTCGGTGAAGAAGGCGTCGCGCGACGCGGACATCATTTCGCTAAGCTCCATCGTGGGGACGGCGCGGGCAAGGCGCGCTTCGAGGAACGATTCCTGCGTGAAGCCGTGGAGCGTGTGGGTGACGGTCGCGCCCGTGACCGCCGAGAAGCCGGCGGCCTTGAGGGCTTTCTCGAAGGCCTGCCGCGTGTTGAGGGGCTCGGTCGCCATCCCCCACACCGCGAGCGCTTCGCGCAAACGGCGAAGGCGGGCGGACGGGTGCTCGGTCTTGCGCTTGGCAAACACGTCGTCGAGGATGCGGGCCGCCGCGACCTGATCGATGTGCCAGTCGGACCACGAGAGGCGGCCGCCGGGCTTCAGCACGCGGCGCACATCAAAGAGAACCTCGTTCATGCCGAGGAAGGGGATGCCGCAGTTCGACACGACCACGTCGAACCAGTCGTCGGGGAAGTCCAGGGTGGTCGCGTCCATCTGCAGGACTTTGATGTTGGAACCCGCGTTTGCAGCGGCGCGCTTGGCGCGCTCGGCCATCTGCTGGGACTTGTCGATGCCGACCGCGCGCCCCTCGGAGCCAAGAAGCGGGGCGGCCATCAAGAGCGCGGTGCCCGTGCCGGTGCCGATGTCGAGCAGGCGTTCGCCGGACTTTGGCCCGGCGCGGCGAACGACTTCAGCGGCAAAGTCGCGGAAAACGGGCGCCCAGTAGCGCTCCCACACCTCCGAGTCGGCGTCCCATAGGTCGGCAAGAACTGCGCGAGCTTCTTGGGCGTCCGTGGCCGATCCCCGCAACAGGAGAGAGCGGGGGCGTTATAGGTTTGCGGGAGGGGCGCCCGCTAAGTTGGCAACGGCCCCATCGCGGGGAGCCCGATCACAGGCCCAATTCGCGCTTGACCTGCTCATGGGTCTTGAAACGTCCCGCCTTGAAATCGCGATGGGCGAGATCGACGGCGCGCTTCATCTCGGGGGACAATTCCTGAAGATCTTCGAGGACGCGATCGAGGACGTCATTGTAGGTCTCACGGGAGTGGATCTTCAGTGCGCGAAGGCGCGCCCTGACGGCGCGGTCGATCTGGATGGCGATCGTCCGGCGCATGGGCGTTTGTGGCAAGCGCGCAATATGGACGCTTGCTTAGTCCTTGAGACAAGCGCGCGACGCCTACAGCTTGGCCTGCTTCGCGGACTTCTTGGGCACCCTCATGTCCTCGATCGTGAGCGGCTTGCCTTGCGTCTCGACCGCCGACCAGTCGCCGCTCTTGCGCTTGGCGATGTCGCCCTTGACCTTGAACCCGGCAAGCTCCTCTTCGCCCGGCGCGCGCACACACGCGAGCAACTCCTCCTGCGAGTGCCCCTCGGGCGCGAGCCAGACCTCCGCGAGTTCGCTCGTGAGGTGGCCCACCATCCGGTCGTGGAAATGGGTGAAGAACTGGTTGGGCGGCCGCGTGCAGATCGCGAACCCGAGTTCCTCCTTGTTGTCGAGGTTCGGCCCGAGGAGCGCGGGCGTCCACATCAGCTTGCGGTCCGCGCGCCCGATGAGGTACGGGGTCTTCACGCCGTCCTCGACGATCCATTCGACGACGTAGGAGAGGCAGGCGACCGCGTGGTGTCTTCCGAACATCCCCTTCCACAGCCGGCTCTCGGTGAGGTTCTCGCTGCGGGCGTTGAACGACATGAAGCGCTTCGAGAAGCCGAACCGCGCGACCTTGTAGTCCAGGCCCTTCTCGGCCTTGACAAGCACGGGAGCCCGGACCGACGGGCGGACGAAGGGTAGCCCCTGGGGGAACTCGAGGCGCGCGCGCTGGAGCGCGTCGACCTGCTCCATGTCTTCGGCGCGGATTCCGACAAGGCCGGCCATGGCGTACCAGGGCCGAAACGTCCAACCCGGTGATGGCTTTTTCCTGCGACCGCACGACCCGTCGGATCAGCGGGCGCGCGGCTGCGCGGCTCGCGCCTGTTGGGGCGGCGCGGCGGCCGGTTCTTTGCCGAAGCGGGCGGCCGAGCGCACGGTCTTGCAGCACGAGGGCGCGCCGCACCGGCACTCCATCGACCAGAACGGGTCCTCTTCGGTGAGCGCGTAATCGATCGTGATCTCCTCGCCCGCGGCGATGGCCCGGGCCGCGACGACATGGACGAAATCCACGACGCACGCGTTCGGCTCACACGCGTGGTTGATGAAGCGGCCGAGGTTGGACTCGGATGGCTCGACCCAGCGGCCCGGCCCCGCGCCGAACCACGTGGGCCCCACGTCGAACGCGGTGTCGTACGAAGCCTCGTGCGTCCTGCCTTCGACCACGAACAGCTCTTCGCCCTTGCGGCGGGCGTCCTCCGTGTAGAGGCCGCGCCCCCGGCCCGCTGAGCCGCGCACGGTGAATCCCGGGGTGGGAATGATGGTCTCCGTCGAAGGGCGTGTGCCCTTGTGCGCCTTGCGGACGCGCTTTGCCATTTAGACGCCTCGGCCAGACGGGCCACGGACCGCGCTGCCGCAGCGGGCACCGCGAACGCCGCTTGCCCCCGAAACACGCGTGGGGGGTTTCAAGGTTGCTGGACGGTCGACACGCGCGAGGACGTCGGGTGGTGCCCGCGCTCACTCGTGGTCGTCGGCAAGCTCGCCCTCAGAGGACTCCCCGCGCAGCGACGCACGCGAGCCCTCCGTGGGCGGGGCTTGACCCCGGGCGCGCCGGCCGCCGCGCGGCCGGCCCTCGGCCTGTGACCCGACGCCCGCGTCCGCCTCCCCTTCGGCCTGCGTGGCCGTTAGCGACGCCGAGGCCTCGCCCACCTCCGAAAAGTCATCGCGCCGGCCCCCCCGCCAAGCCGTGGGCGGGTTGAGTGCGGGGTCCAGCGTCCGGGCATCCTCGTCATTGTCGTGGCGCTTCCCGGCACCCATGCGCCGTCCAAGGACGAGGGCGACCGCGGCGGCCACGAGCAGCAGCAGGATCCACAGGCCGGTCGCGTCGCCCGCGGAGGTGGTGGCGCCCGCCGCCGGGTTGACCTGCACATCGTAGGTGAAGTTGGCAAACGCCGACCCGTCGGACGCCTCGATGACGACCGTGTACACACCGGCGCTTGCAAGCGGCGGCGTCCAAACGAGCTCGTTGTTGAGCACGCTCATCCCCGCGGGCCCCGACACGAGGCGCAGCGTCACGTGGTCGCCCGCGTCGGCGTCCGTGGCCGTGAGCGGCCAGGTGATGTGGACGCCCTCGACGGCCGACCCAACCGGCCCGCGCGTGATGCGAGGCGCCCCGTTGACGTGGATCGCTAGGGTCGCGAAGGCGGCGTTGCCCGAGGCGTCCGTCGCCGTTACATTGATCGAGTAGGCGCCGGGGGCATCGAAGGTGTAGTCGAGCGTCGCGCCGATGCGCGAGATGGGCGTGCCTCCTTGCGTGAAGCGCCAGACGACCGTCACCGCGGAGGACGGATCGTTGTCGGTAGAGCCCGTCGCGTCAAGGCGCATGACGGCGCCCTGGTTGACGGCCGCGCTTGCGCCCGTGACCACCAGCGTGGGGGCGGTCGTGTCCTTGATGAGGACTTGGCGCGCCACGGAGGCGTTGTTGCCCGAGCGGTCGGTGACCTTGAGCGTCACCGTGTGGAGGCCGGGCGTGGCGAAAGTCATGAACGGCGACGTCCCGGCGGCAGTGTCGAACCCGCTTGGACCGGTCGACGACCACAGGTACGTGAGCGGGGCGCCCGAGTTGTCCGACGCGCCAGACCCGTTCAGGCCGAGCGCGACGTCTTCGGGCCACTCGGTGGGGATCGTGAAGTCGGCCGTAGGGTCGGTGAGGTCGGCCACGACGACCGTGAACGAGCGCTGGGCGATGTTCGCCAGCCGGTCGTGCACCGTCAAGATGACCGTGAAGTTGCCCGGGTCAACAAACACGAACGTCGGGGAGACCCCGTCAAGGGTGACCGCACCGCCGGCCACGCCGACGGCCCACGAGAACACGAGCTCGTCGTCGAGGTCGCTGACCGCGGCGCCGGGCATGACGAAGGGCGCGTCCTCATCGACGAAGTAGGGGTCGGCGATGCCGCTCACGTCCGGCTCGGTGCCGTCCACGCAGACGACCCGGGTGACCGAGGTCTCGAGGCCCACGTCGTCGCGGACCGTCACGGTGAGGTCGTAGCACCCGTCGGACCAGCCGGAGGTCGAGAGCGCGCGGTTGGCGCCGCCCGCCGCCAGGGAGCCGGTGCGCGCCGTGCCGCCGCCCACGGGCACGGCCGTGTAGTTGGCGAGGAAGATCCCCGAGTCATCCTGCGCATCATAGTGGAGGATGTCTCCGGGGCGCACGAAGATCGGCGAGCCGGGCTCGACGAACGAGAGCGAGGGCGCCGTGGCGTCCACGTTGAACGTCCAGAGGTAGCTGAACACGTTGCCGACCGTGTCGGTGGCCGTGATCGCAAGCGTGTGCAGGCCGTCGCCGAGCCCCGCGGTGGAGACCGTGATCGAGGAGCCCGTGAGGAGCGCGCCGTCGAGGAGGGCGTCCATGCGCAGGAAGTGGGAGTCGGAGGCGGTGAGTTGGATCGCCGCGCCGCGGGCAAAGGCCCCGGTGCCCAGCGTCGGGAACGCGGTGACGACTGGGGGCGTGCCGTCGACGGTGAAGGTCGCGACCACCGATGCGGTGGGCGCGTACAAGTCGTACGCCACGATGGTGATCGTGACCACGCCGTCGGCCCACAGCGATGTGTCGACGTCGTGCGGGTAGACCACGCTGCCGGCCTCGCCGGTGTCCGTCAACCAGTCGACGAACGAGAAGTAGTTGGAGACCGAGAAGTTGATGGCCGTGCCGGGGCGGATCAGCGAGCCGTTCATGGGCGAGGTGAGCCACGCGCCGGGCGGCCACGGGTCCATGAGCGGGAAGTAGTCGAAGCTGACGCCGGCGCCGCCGACATCATAGGCGGAGTCGGCAAGGCCGTCGTACCCCGCCGTGTTCTGCGAGGGCCCCGTGAGCCGGTCGAGCAGCGTGGGCGCGGCCCACGAGTAGAAGTTCCCGCCGGCCGGGAAGCCGCCGTCCCAGCTGCCCTGGCCGCCGGGGTTGTCGATCCCGGTGCCGTAGAAGTTCGAGTGGCGGATGGAGAAGTTGTTGGAGGTAGCCTCGAAGAGCGCGGCCGCGACCAGCCCCGAGGTGAAGTTGCACTCGATGGCGGTGGCGCCGTCGGCGTTCACGAAGCGGGCGCCCCACGAGCGCTCGGAGGCGAAGTCGCTGTGGAAGAGGTTCGCCGACGAGGGGCTGTTGAAGTACGCGCCGGGGCCGAGGAAGCTTGCGAACGACGAGTCGCGGATGTCGACGGTGGCGAAGTTCCCGTTGTAGAAGCCGTCGATGCCCGCGTTCGTTACCGCGGCGCGGGTGACGTTCGTCGAACTGAAGGTGACATAGATGCCGTAGTCGAACCCGTCGATGCGGAGGTTGCTGAAGGTGCTGCCGAAAACGAGGTTCAAGTCGACACCGCGCCCGCCCGACGCTGCATTCGGGCCGGAGGTGAGCGTGAGCCGGTCAGCTAGTGCGTTGCTGAGCGTCCCCAGGTGGAACGCGATGATGCCGGGGAAGCCCACCGTGACGTTCGAGGCGCGGAAGCGGTCGCTCTGGTCGGCGTAGACGCCGCGGGCCGGGGTCCGGCCGGCCACCAGGATGTCGATCACCAGTCCGTCGGGGGAGCGGTCGAACGTAATGGGGTTGCCAAAGGTCGAGGCGTACGCGCTGCGGATGGTGGTGAAGGGGCTCTGCACGATGTTGTACGCCGTGAGGTTCGACGACACGTTCGTGCGCTCGATGAGCGTGCGGGTGGCCATCTGCAGGTCGAAGCCGACGCGCGTGTTGTTCAGGGCGAAGTCCTGGAAAGTCACGTCTTGGCTGTTCGTGACGTATGCACCGCGGAAGCCGCCCGTGAAGGTCACATCGCGCACGGTTACGGTGTTGGAGAGGTCGACCACAATCGCGTTGCTCGTCGCCTCGACAAACGCGGCCGTGATCCCGTCGGCCGTGACCAGGGCGCTGTTGCGGACAAGGAGCAGCGTCCGGCTCCAAGCCCCTCCATCCGAGAGGTTGGCAATGGTAATTCGCTGGGAGTAAAAGAGCTGCAGAACGTTGGCGGTGGGTCCGGCCACCGTGTCGACGGAGGCGCCCGTCACGTTGTCGAAGACCACGGCGGCCAGCGATAGCGGGACGGTAACGTTGCGCAGCGTGAGTGCGCTGCTGTTGCGGAAATAGAGCCCGAATGAGCCGTTGCCCATGACGGACGAGTCGGTGATGGCCACATTGCGCGCGAGCACGCCGTTCACGCCGTACCAGGCGCTTGTCTGCGCCACCCCCGACGCGGTGACATTCGAGACGTTGATGAGGAAAATCTGGCCGGCGCCCGCCGGGATCACCACGTCGGTTACGTTGAGCAGGTAGTAGACGGGGTGGCCGTCGATCGTGTTCGTGGTGGTCACCGCGTTCCAGTTCTGGGGGAGGTCGGTGCCCGCAAGCTCGATGTTGATCCCGTTGCGGACGGCGACCATCACATTGTCGGTCACCCATGCTTGCGTGATGAAGCCGGCAAAGGCGGTGTTTGAAAGGTTCGTGAATGTGTTTCGGGCGATGACAAAGGCAGTGTCAGGGCGGGCGGCGCTGCCGCCAAGGGCAAGGCCCGACCCCGCGTTTTGCACCCTGCAATCGACCACGGTGACATTCGACCATGCGACCGCTCCGGACGGCGTGAGGCCGATGGCGGCGTTGGTGATGTTCGTGAAGGTGATGTTCGCGAAGCGGTGGTTGCTCTGGGTCCCGGCGTTTGGCGCGGAGGTGGTGACCCCGGCGGCGGAGCCGGTCACGCTACCGCCGTCCCACAGGATCGGCCCGCCGTCGGCGTTCTTGCGCACGGCTACGACGGAGTTGCCCGAAAAGGTCACGTTGGCCATGGTGAGGACGTTGCCGGCGTGGTACACGCCCGTGGGCGCGTTGCGCACGGAGGAGTTGGTGAGCGTCAGGTCTCCGTCGTTGATGGCGAGGCCGTAGGTGCCGGCACCGACGATGGTGGCGCCGTCAACGACCGCGCTCGACCCGAGCACGCCGAATTGGTAGAACCCGACGGTGGCGAAGTTCTGCAGGATGATGTTCCGGTAGGAGGCCGAGAAGGCCGTGTCCTGGACCACCGTGTAGGTCGCGTTTTCGGAGAACAGGTTGGTGAAGGCCACGTTGTTGGAGCCCGCGGACACGTTCAGCCCTGCGGTCGCGGCCGACCCCTGGAGGGTGATATTGGCAAAAGCGCTGCTTGTGACCGTCGTGAACAGCTTGTACGCTCCGCCTGCGGCGGCGCTCGTGATGGTGAGCCCGTCCACGTCGTAGAGCGAGCCGGTGAAGTTCGCGCCCGGCGAGGTCGAGACGGCCACGTTGCGGATGAACACCGAGGTCCCGCGCAGGTCGATGCCTGGGACCGCCGCGCCCGCGTGGGTGACGCTGACCCCCCGGATCGCGGTGCGGAGCATCCCGGCGTTGAGCGCGAGCGCCGACCCGCTGTTCGTGCGCAGCGTGAGGTTGGTGAGGTTGGTGTCGGAGGCCGCCAGGCGAAGGGCGGGGCCAACGGCCAGCCCGTCGAGGATGACGCCGGAGGTCGAGTCGCCGATCAACGAGATGCCGTCCGTCGTGAGGTTCCACGAGATGTTGTACGTCCCGTTGCGGATGACGATGACATCGCTGGGGACGATGCCCGGCAAGGAGAGCACCGTCTGGATGGCCATCCACTGGCAGGAGGCGGGCGCGTCGGCGCTGAGGCTCGCGTTGACTTCATAGTATCCGTTGGGGCACGTGTCGTCGGAGGCCGAGGCGCTGCCGCCAAGGGCGAGGACGACGGCGAGGCCGGCAAGCAGGAGAGCGGCCCCGGCGAGGTGCCGGACCGAGAACTCGGAGGGGGCGGTGACTTTGTTTTGGTCGGTGGTTCGCGTGCGCTCGTGGTTTGCTGTCATGATAGGCCCCCCCGCGGAGTACGCGGCGATGGGGAAGGCGCTTAAAAAGGACGTAGAGGGGGTTCCTTGATTCCCGCTGGCGGGGGGCCCTGGGGCGGAAGTCAAGCCGGGACCGCCCCCTCGAATTGATCATTCGTGGCCCGATTTGGAAGCCATGGGCCGCACGCGGGGGAGCTTCGTTCTGCCGGGGGTTGCCCCGCCGTCGGTGATTGCCACGGTGGCGCAATTTGCCGGGGCAAACGGATTCGCGATGATGTACACCGCGCCCAATCAGGTCGTGATCTCGCGCGGCAGCGTAATGATGTACGGCAAGCAGACGGTCATCGTCACGGTTTTCGATGGGCCGCAAGGGGCGGCCGTGGCCGTCGAGGCCTGGATCGAGATCGCCTTGTGGGGAGAGTTCGACGCGAACCCCCGCGTGTTCGTGGGCGCATTCCCACGGCGGGCGCTGTGGAAGGTGCTCACCCATCTTGCCGAAGCGCTCGGAGCGCCGGGCGTCGCCACCAGCTTCCACCATGGCGGGTGAACGCGCCCCCGCTGGATGCGGCGGCCCCCTTCCCGGCAAGGCCGCCATGTTCGAGCATTGACCGAAGGTTGGGCGCTTCCAAGGAATTATCATCCGCCCGCCGCATGCCGATGATTCAGCAACCTGGGGGCGGCGGGAAGCCCCAGGGGGAACTCGACTTGCAAAGCAACGGCGAACTTGAATCGGCGGAGATGGAGACGGGAAGGGCCGGAACGCGGAACGTTGCGTGGCGTGGAAACCCGGCGCGAGGCAAACGCCGCATCCTCCACGTCGTGACAGCGCTCACGATGGTGCTAAGCTCGCTGCTGCCGGGCGCGATGCCCGCCGGGGCTGTGCAGGACGGCGGGGGCGAGGCGCCACCGCCCGACGCGCAAGCGCAGTTCTCGCTGATTGACAAGAACATCAGCCTCCAGATTACGCTCCAGGCCTCGCTGGCGGCGATCATGATCCCGAACCTCATTGAGGCGCGTAAGGGCTCGAACGAAGCGGACGCGATCGGCGCGCTGCGGACGATCGCCACGGCGCAGTCGCTCTTCCGGGAAGGCGACAAGGACGGCGACGGGGTGTATGACTATGCGGTGAACCTCACGGAGCTCTTCGACAGGAACGGCAGTTCGCTGATCGACGATGTGCTGGGTTCGGGGGCGAAGCAGGGGTACTACTTCGAGGTGAACGCGCACCTGTCGCCGATCAACAATACAAGCTTCGTGTGGAACGGGACGGCCCAGCCTGCGGGCCCCGGAAGGACGGGCGTCCGGTCGTTCTACATCGACGAGACCGGCATCCTCCTCGGACGCGACTGCGGCGCCGCGAACAACACGAGCGACAAGCTGCCCGAGATCACCCCGCCGATGCCGGGCGTGCGGATCGACTACGGGAGCTGCGAGGCGGCCGGGGAAACGGTCCGCGGGATTCTGATAGGCCTGCTCTCCGCGATGGATGTGCTGACGGGCGGCGAGACGCTGCCGGCCGTGCGCTTTGCGCTTGCCAACATGGACAGCGACATGATCGCCGCCATGCTCGAAGGCCTTGATGCCGACGGCAGCGGCGGGATCTCGTTCCAAGACCTGCTGGAGGACCCGGCCGTCCTTGACCAGCGGTTCGCGAACATGATGGCGGGAGACCCGAGCAAGCCCTCCGGGGGGAACTCCTCGATCGGGTCGTTCTTCGACGTATTCACGGACTTCTCGAGGGATATGGCCATGTTCCTGCGCCTCGGCGAGGCCAACGAAATCGTTGACTTCGAGGTCCCGATCACGACGGCGGCGGCGACAGCCGCCGCGGACATCACGGCGCTCATCGACGAGACGCCCTCCCTCGACCACCTAAAGTGCTACGCGGCCGCCGGGACCTCGGTGGACGATGTGGTCACCCTGCAGGACGAATTCGATGTGGAGGCGGGCACGACGATGAAAGCGAAGGTGCTTGCGCCGCAGGCGTTCTGCAACCCCACGAAGAAGACGCTGCCGGACGGCACGGCAACCGACATCAGAAACATGGACGGCCACCTAACGGGCTACAAGATCCAGTCGGTGTTTGACGTCGCCGCGATGGCCCGGACGGTCGCAGCCTACAACCAGTTCGGCGACCGCCAGGTCCTGAAGGTGGGCGCGCCCACACTCCTCTTGGTGCCCACCCAGAAGGTTAAGGTCGACGGCGGCGAGCCGAGCGAAGGCGGTGGAGTGCCCGAGGGCCTCGACCACTTCAAGTGCTACGCCGTATCGGGCGCCCCGTCGCTGGCGACCACCGTGAAGCTGCATGACCAGTTCGACGCGGGCACCACGACGGTGGGGAACACGACCGTGCTGCAGGCCGCGCTGCTGTGCAACCCGGCGCGGAAGATCCATGTGGACTTCGAGCACAACACGACGGTAGGCATCGAGAACGCGGCCGCGCACCTTGTGTGCTACAACGTTCGGTCACCCCGGCACGCGCGGGACCTCGAAGTAAACAACCAGTTCGGCGACGGCCAGAAGGTCACGACGGGCGACGCGGTCTACCTCTGCGTGCCGTCGGTCGTGCGGCTCCCGCACCCGAACCCGCAGGTGCTCCAGGCGTTCGACATCCTGCAGGTCCAACTGGCGGCCTCGGGCACGTTCATGCACGAGCTCGGCCACTCGCTCGGCCTCAAGCACCTCAACGACTCCAAGCAGGAGTACGCCGAGGGCGCGATTTGCATGGCGGTGGACAGCATGGAGTCCTTCCGCCAGTTCTCGCAGGATCTGCGCGCGGGGACCAACAACAACGGTCAGGGTGGCGACAACGGCGGCGGCAATGGGTGGAACGGGCACCAGCACCACGACGACGACGGGGACGGTGTCGACGACAAGGACAACGGCGTGGGCCACGAGAGGTTCGGCGGCGGCGGGGGGACGCCGGGCGGGCAGCAGCCGCCGGACCCCGGCGTTGTGGCGCTCGCCGAGGACATGTTCAACCGCGGCAGTGCGATTGAAAGCAGCTTCTTCGATGTGTTCTTTGACGTCTTCTTCGACGTCTTCGTGCGGGCGTCGCCCTGCTTCGACGGCCGGGCCGGCCTGTTGCCCGCCATTGACATCGCGGTCTCGGACAACACGGTCTTCGAGGCAACGGTGAACTTCGGCACGCCGCAATTCGAGACGATGATGGGCGGCGGCCAGACCTTCACGCAATTCACGATGCCCGGGATGGACGTCCACTCGGGCACGCCCGGCATCCCGGCCATCCCCTACTTGCGCGCGCTGGTTGCAGTGCCCGAGGGCGCCACGGCCAGTTTCTTCGACCCTCCCGCCCCGATCCGCGGGATGACCGTGCAAGCCAACCTCTTCCCCTTCCAAGGCGAGGCTGCCGACGCGGCCAACGACGGCAACGACACGCGCGGCGACGGCAGTTTCAACGACACTTTCGCCAACCCGCCGTTTGTCATCGACACGAAAGCGTATCAGACCGACGCGCTGTTCCCGCCGGACCCCTGCAGGCTCACGCCCATGGGCAAGTTCCGCGACCTCAACATGGCCCAGCTCATCTGCGCGGGGGGGTCGTACAACCCGTCGTCGGACGCCCTCAATAGCTACCGGTCGATCTCCTTCAAGATCGAGTTCCAGGGCGCAACGGGCACGTTCCTCACCGAACAGGCGATGAACCCGTTCGAGAGCGCGCCCACCCTCTACACCGACGCCCCGATCAACAAGGCGGTGCTCAGCCAATATGTCTCGAAGATCGACTTCGCGAAGTTCGTCTGCCTCGGCGAGGAGCTCCTCATCCTCACCCACCCGAACTTCCGCAGCAGCGCCGACAACCTGTCGGTGTGGAAGGAGACCAAGGGGATTGCAACGACCGTCATCGAAGTCGGCAGCGGCACCGCGTATGACACGGCCGCGAAGATCGACAACCTCATCGAGGACCGTTACAACGACTGCGCGGTGCGGCCGTCCTATGTGCTCCTCATGGGCGACTCCGAGTACGTGCCGCCGGCCCACACCGACGAGAACACCGTGTTCCCCTCCTGCACAAGCTGCGGGGACCCGACGACCGGCAGCGACTGGGGCTACGCCGTCTATGTGCAGATCCTCTTCGACGCGTTCTTCCCCGACTTCGCCGTCGGGCGCATCTCGGTCGACACGCAAAGCGAAGCCGATATCGTCGTGAACAAAGTGATCGCCTACGAATCCGACCCGCCATTTGTGGACTTCGGGACGGGCGGGCCGTTCTACACGACCGCGAGCTTCGCGTCGGTGTTCCAATGCTGCCAGATGAACGCGGACGGCACGCCGCTTGGCGGCCACTCGGGCCGCGACCAGCGCGCCTTCGTAGAGACCTCAGAGGTCGCGCGCAACGCGCTGCTTGCCTCCGGAAAGAGCGTGCAGCGCATCTACGCCAAGACCGTCGACAACGGCGGATACTGCACCGGCGCCGCGTGCCCGCCCAGCGCGATGCAGTCGCCGTACAGCGGCAGCACGACGCCGAACCGCTACTTCAACGACGCCGTGATGCCCGTCGACCTCAAGAGCGGAAGCGGGTTTTCCTGGACGGGGACGAGCGGGAATGTGGTTGACGCCTTCAACGCGGGCCGCTTCCTGATCCTCCACCGCGGCCACGGCAACTCCGGCGGCTGGGGCGACCCGAACTTCGGCACGGGCAACTTCGGCAGCCTCGACAACGGCGCGCTCCTGCCCTTCGTGTACAGCGTCAACTGCGCGAGCGGCTTCTGGGACCAGGAGACGGACAGCGGGGGCACGAGCGAGTCGTTCATGGAGCGGCTGCTCACGCTGTCGGGGGGCGGGATGGTCGGCGGGCTCGGCGACAACCGCAACAGCCCGACCTGGGGGAACAACGCGCTCACGCGCGGGTTCTTCGACGCGACTTGGCCCACGCTTGCGCCCGAGTACGGCGGCTCCACCGTCCACCGGCGCCTCGGGGACATCCTGAACCACGGGAAGGTCTACATGATGCTCCAGGTCGGCGTGCCCCAAACGGCCGGCGCGGTCGACATGGAGATGGCAGCGGCCGAGTACAAGATGTGGCATGCCTTTGGCGACCCCACGCTCGAGATGTGGACGTCGAACCCCCACCGCTTCGACCTCTCCACGATGTACGTGATTGACACCGCCCGCAGCGGCTTGGTCTTGAACTACACGGACAACGGCGCAACGATCACGGCGTTCTTGTGGACCGAGAACGGCAGCGTGCCTTACGCGCGGGCGATGGTGATCAACGGCCAGGCGATGCTGGTGCCGCTGATCCCAAGCGACGCCGCGGCCGACCCGGGTGACCTGACGTTTTCGGCGAGCTTCGACAACGCCGTGAGCGTGCAGCTGCAGGATGCGGCCGCCGGTGGGGAAATCGGCGCGCCCCGCGCGCCCGATGGCTGGGTTAACCCGGACCAAGAGGGCGGTGCGCAGGGCCTTGGAACCACGGCGCCGACCGAGAGCCTCTCCAGCGGCGCGGCGATTTTCCCGCCGACGATGGGCCCCGCGCCCGGTTCACCGGCGATGGGGGACGGCCCGGTCTTGGAGGCGGGCGACGACGCCCGGGAACACGCGGCGCCCACGACGCCGATTTCCGACGCCAAGGCGGACCTCCAGACGGCGTCCGCGTCGAGCGGTGCCGGTGGCTCCGCGGGCGCCGCCGCGGGAGCCCTCGCGGCCATCGGGGCTGCGGCTGTGGCTGGAGGCGTCGGGCTCGGCTTCATCAAGAGGCCTCCCACGCCGAAGATCAAGGCCGGGAAAGGGCGCAACCCCTAGCGGACCGGCCCGGCCGCCGAGCGCCCCACGCGGGGCCCGTGACCCCGTTCGAGCGTGCGAGCCCGAGCTCTTGGATGCGGCAACGGACGTTGGGCGGGGAAAAAAAAAGGAGGCGGCCCGCCGCCAGGCGGGCCGGAAAAGCAACCTCAGCCTTCGACGAGCGTCGCCATGGAGAGGCCGGGCGGGGCGCGGAAGTTGAGGCTCCCCACGAACATGATCGTCGTGCCATCGAGCGACGAGGTCCCCTGAGTGGTCACTTTCACGCACGGTTCGATGCTGTTGTCCTGTACGGCGCCTTCGATGTGGTACTGCGTCGTGTGGCCGCGCTTGTAGACCTCGAAGGTCGAGCCGACCGGGAACCCGATGTCGCAGGGGTCCGGCGGAAAAGCCGGGTCGCGCGGGCTGCATGCGGCGCTCATCTCGGCCGACGGGTTGTCGTTGAGCTGGAATAGCTTCGTGTGGCCCATCATGACCTTGAACGTCGCGCCCTCCGTCATGTAGTCGGTTGCGTCCACGGGGAACGACAGCTCGCTGAAAAGCAGGGTGCCGTCGACCATGAGGTCGTACACCTCGAACGGCTTGAGGCTCCAGCTGAACGAGACGTGGTCGCCCACCGCCTGCCAAATGCCCTGGTCGTTGAACTTGAACGACCAGTGCGTGCCGGGAGCAGAGGGCGAGGTGCCGATGCCGGCCGATGCGGCCGGGGCGACCATGGCGATCAACAGCAGTCCTACCAACATCGGTTTGAATGCGCGGTGTTTCAAAGAAAAGCCTCAGCGCGACGCATTGCAACGAGGCTAAATGGACGTTTTCCCGGGGCCGAATCTCGTTCATTTGTCGATGTGAAGCGAGCCAGCAAGGCGGGGCTGCGGCGAGGCGCTTCACCGCTGATTTCCAGCGGTGAGGGCGGGCGACTGCCGTTCGGGGCGCCCCGAGGCAGCGGCGCCCTTCGTTTCGCCCTTCGCGAAATGAGCGCGCGCGCGTCCGCCACGTCTATAACTGGCGTTGCCCTTCAAACCGCCGATGCGCCGCGCCCCGCTTGCCCTGATCCTGGGGCTTATCATGATAGCCTCCCCCCTCGTGGCGGCGGCCGCGAACAACGAGGGAGGCGGGCAGGCGACCAACGCGCCGACCGTGGTCACCCTCCTCGACCCGTTTGTGAAGCTCCCAGGCATCGTGGTCTCCCTCGATTTCATGGCGGAGAAGAACGGCAAGGTCAAGCACAGCTCCTCGGCCGACCAGGACCCGATGAAGTTCTTGGGGGGGAAGTCGAAGTCCGTGGGCGTGCACCTCCAGTTCAACGGCACCGGCACCGACATCGATGTGGAGATGGCCGCCCTGCTTTCGTTTGCCAAAGTCGCCGGCGCAAGCAATGGCCCGGTCACGATGACCCTCGTGTGGGGCCACCTCAGCGCTTTCGATGTCGAGGTGACGGGCCTCAACGGCAGCGCGGTCAACATCACGCACGACCACGTGTACCAGCACCACCAGACCGACTTCGAATTCGTTGTGACGCGAGCGGAGCAAGCCGCGGTTCCCCGCGACGTCCAGTTTCAGTTCCCCGATCTGGGCGTCCAGGCGTGGATGATCGACTTTAATTTCACCCCGACGCTGAACTGGAGCAAGCACCGCGAGTCGAGGCCCGACGCGCCCGAGTTGGAGTTCACCGCAGGCGCCCCCAGGTCGATGAGTTTCGAGCTCATGTTCGACGCCTACGAGGAGGGCGCCTCGGTGAAGCCTGCGCTTTCCGCGCTCCTCGACAAGACGTTCGCGTCGACCTCCCCCAACGCGACCGGCCCCGTGGAGTTCGCGTGGGGCAACGGCCTGGTCCTGCGCGGATTCCTGGTGAACATGTCGGTGGAGGGCACATGGTTCCTCCCCAGCGGGACGCCGGTGCGGGCCTCCGCCCACGGGAACCTCTCCGGCCTCTTCCTGGTGGAGCACAAGGGCGACCGGGGCCGGCAGGTCCACCACCCGCCGCCCGTCCGGTATCAACCGAGCATTTCCTTCGCGGAACCCGCGGTGGACATCACCGCGACGCTGATGGCGATGAACGCGTGGATCAACGGGACGGACGGGAGCGGGGAGGAGCACGTCGCGTGGCAGGACCACCGCAACGCCGAGGACCAGCCGCCGGAGTTCACCTCGGCAAAGCCCATGAACCTCAGCGTCGAACTGCTGTTCGACGATTATGAGCAAGGGGGCAACTCGACCGTCTCGCTAAGGCCCCTCAACACCCTTCATACCACGGCGACGGAGGAAAAACGGCCCCCCGTCGTGATCTTCACCTGGGGCAGCAGTCTGGAGTTTGCAGGGGTCCTTGACTCGCTCAGCATCAAGTACACCATGTTCCTGGAGGACGGCACGCCGGTGCGCGCGACCGCGCGTCTTGACATCAAGAACGCGAGCCAAACCTTGGAGACACACGCGCGGATGAAGGCCCGCGGCGAAAACGGGACGCACCTGACGATGCCCGCGACGGGCCATTACAACCCGGGGAAGGCCGAGGTCGCTGACATTGAGCTGGTAGGCATGATCACAGGCGACCGCGCACCGATGGTGGACTGGGTCTTTGGGATGGCCAACGGGCGCGGTTCGTCGCTCACCGTGTCGCTGCGCTTCCGTGTGCCTTCGCCTTCGGCGGGCAAATGGGCCTGCACGCAGGTGACCTACACGCCGCAGCAATTCGGCCCGAACGGACCGACGGACGACAAACTCACCGTGCACGCGCAAGTGCTCGGCCTAAAGCAAGGCGAGACGCCCACTTTCAGCGAGGAGTTCCAGACGCAGCGCTGCGTCATCGACGCGACCGCCGAAGACAACGGGAGCCACCACATGGCGCGGCCCGACGAGTTCCAAAAGGCGACGGGTTTCACGGTCGACATCAACGGCAGCCGCTCTGCGGCCGACACCTTTGAGGGCGGCGAGGTTACCGTGGCGCTCGTGGCCGACCAAAAGCGCTTGGGACACTACCAGGCGGGCACGACGGTGTGGGGCCTGATCCGCCTCACGCGCGGCGCCCCGAACGCGACCGACTGGGGCGACTGGTACAACCGCTCGAAGGAAGGGAATGGCGGCCTGCCGCTCAACATCACCATCAACTGCACCGACCCCGAGGGCGAGGTCGTCAACGGGTGGCAGATCTTCCACGCGCTGCCGGCCCACTGGATACCACCGGACATGGACTCCGACAAATCGGGGATGGCGATCGAACGGATCAACATCACCGTGGAGAAAGTCGAGCGGGCCTAATGCCCCGCTACAGCTTCGCCTGCTTCGCGCTCTTCTTGGGCGCTGGGGCATCGAGATCCGCGAAGGTGATCGGCGCCCCGACCGTCTTGATCGGCGACAGGTCCTCGGCCTTCCGTTTCATCAGCTCGCCCACCGCTTTGACCGCCACGAGCTCCTCGTCGTCGGGCGCTCGCACGCACTCGAGAAGTTTCGCCGGCGTCGAGTCGCCGGGCGCAAGCCAGCGCTCCTTGAGTTCAGGGGTCAGGACCCCCACCATCCGGTCGTGGAAGTGCGCGAAGAACTTGTTCGGCGCGCGCGTGGCGATCGCGAACCCGACGTCGGACTTGTCGTCGAAGCACGGCGCGGTGAGCGCGGGCGTCCAGAGGGGCTCGCCGTCGGCGCGCGAGATGAGGTAAGGCGCGCGCGCGCCCTTCTCCTCGCGCCACTCCACGATGTAGGAGAGCGCGACGGCCGCGTGCCACTTGCCGAAGAGCGACTTCCACAGGCGGCTCTCCCCGAAGTTTTCGGAGCGCGCGTTGAACGACGAGAACGTGCGCGATATGCCGAACCGCGCGTCGCGGAAGCCCGCTTCGCTCGCGCCGCCGAAGAGGATCGGCATGTGGTACATCGGGCGGACGATCGGCAGCCCCTCCGGCCACTTCGCGCGGATGCGCTGGAGCGGGTCCACCTCGATGAGCTGCTTGGGCGTGATGCCGATGAGGCCGGCCATCGGCACGGGGACGTGCTCGGGGGTGATGAAATCCTCGGGGCCGCGGGCTACGGCTTCGGGGGGCCGGGCGGGAGCGGCTCGAGCCAGGGCGCGGGAGCCTTCTTGCCATTCCTCCCGCGCATCAGCCCAAACCCCGCAAGCGCGGCCGCCACACCTGCCAAGATCAGCGCAAGCAGCGCCAAGGTGTTGTCCGCCTTGGGCACCGGAGAATCGCCACCCTCAAGCGCGTCGATCCGGCCATTCGCGTTCGCAAGTTGGGCCGAAAGGGTAGACACATGCGATTCGAGATCAGCGACGCGGTTATTCGCCGCCGATAGATTGCCGCGGGCGGCCGCGAGGTCGACCTCCGTCGTGTTCTGGTCGCCTTCGAGCAAGGTGAGGGCGGCCTGCGCCGCAGCCAAGTCCGCGCGCGCCGCCGTGAGGTTGGCGTTTGAGGCGTTCAGTGCCAACCCAAGAGCACGCACCGGGTCGTCGTACGTGACGTTGACCGAAGCCGTGACTTCGTTTCCAAACGCGTCGCGGGCGCGCACGTCGATCCGGTTCGTGCCGTTTTGGAGCGCATAGGGCACGGCAAAGGACCCGTCGGCCGCGACGGCCACGATGAGCGACCCCACCGTGAGCGTCGCATTCGGCTCGGTCACCCCCGAGACGACCGCGGTCGGGACCTTCACCACCGCGCCCTCAACGGGAGCGGCTACGGTAAGGGCGGGCGGGATGTCGTCCGGCGAATACAGGCGGGTGACCAATTCGTTTCGGTCGCCGCGCCGCTCAAGCCACGCGGCGCTGAAGTTCCCATCCGGGCCGGCAAGGACCTTCGTGCGGTCGCTCTCCGAGGTAAGCGTGAATACCAAGGGCGGTCGCTCCCACGGGCGCTGGCCACCGGCCGCCGGGATGCGGGCGACCCAGTGGTCGTAGAACCCGCCGACAAACTCCACCAGCGAAACGACCGAGTCCCCCGACCCGTTCAAGGAAAAGTCGCGCAGGGCTACCAACGCGGACGGCACCGAAATAATACGCGGGGCCTGCCATGGCCCCCCCGCCGGCCGCGTGGCGATGCGCAGCTCCGGCAGCTTATCGGCCTCATAAACCATCCACGCCGCTGCAACGCCCGCGCCGTCGCGGTACTGGAGGATCGCGCCGCCGTACGAGGTCGGCACGAACGCGTCGACGAGGTCCACCGGTTGCGTAAAGGTGCTGTTGGAGCGGAACGTCGTCGAGTGGAGCTCGATGGTCGTCCCGTTTTGCATGGCGAAGAACGCGGTCACATTGCCGCCGGGGTCGACGACCGCCAGGGGAGTGCTATTCGTCCATTCCGGGGCGCCCACGGTGGCGGTGGTAAGCGTCTGCCAACCATAACCCGGGGAGTAGTGGCGCCCGACGACCTCGCGAGGGCCGCCCCATACCTGGTCCCACACGACGCTGACTACGCCAGCTGCACTTGAGCCGCCGCTGAACCCGTAGATTTCATCCGACGTGAGGTCGAAGGCCGTGAGGTCTCCAAGGACCCCGATCGAGTTGCGCATGCGGGACTCTAGGCTGTTGGTGCCGCTGTAATTCATCCAGACTACGAGCGTCTCGTTTCCGGCCGCAAACACGCGGACGCTGGAAATCTGGACGGTCGAAGTCGCCATGATATACGTACTCCAGCCGCCGTCGCTTACATCGTACACCCCCATGCGCACGCTGTAGGTGGGGCTCGGCGTAGACCAGGCGACCGCGTACGGCTGGTCCGGGTTCGGCTGAAGGACCATGTCCCAGCTCTCGATGGGGGTGGTGGCCGACATGATGCTCGTAAGCGAGGAGAACCCGTTGGCGATGCCTCGCCACGCGCGGAGCGAATCGTAGCCGGTGGCGGGGTCGCGCAGCTTCGCGCCGAGGAGCGAGCCTCCCTGCGCATCGGTGAAGAAACGGAGATCCGTCGGAGGGTCAAATTGCGTAGTGTACACACCGGCGCCTTGCCATCCGGGGTCGGCAAAGGCGGGGGCCGCGGACGAAGTGAGGAGGACGAGAGCCAGAGTGAGGACGCGGCGGGCGGACATACGGGCAATGAGGCGGGGGAGAGGGATAAACGTTGACAGCCCGCCGCCCTGAGGCTTCAGTCCCACGCAAGCGCAAGGCCGCACGACGGGCACATCGCGGTCCCCACTTGGATCGCCGTCGCGCCCCTTTTCTGTCCGCCGCCGCATCTCGGGCGGAAGCGCCATGCCCGACGAGCCGCCGCGGCCCGAGCAGGTCATGCGCGTCTCGAACGTCGAGCTGTTCTTCGAACTCGTGTTCGTCTACGCGATCACGCAACTTACGCTGCTCGTGGAAACCGCCCACGAGCCCCTCGACTTTGCGAAAACGCTCTTCGTGCTGATCCTGATCTGGTGGATGTACGCCGGGTTTGTGTGGCTCACCAACGCCGCCGGCACGACCCCGATGATGCGGCTCGTGCTCATCGCGGGGATGGGCGGGTTCCTCGTGATGGGGGCCGCCATCCCCCGCATCTTCACCGGCGACGGCCTCGCCTTCGGGCTCGCGTACCTCTTCGTCGTGGTCCTCCACCTCGGCGAGTTCTGGGTCCAAGGCGGGAAGGCCGTCTCCAAGGCCGTGATGGGGCTCGCGCCGTTCAATGTGGGCGCCGCCGTGCTCGTGATCGCCGCGGGCCTCGTCGACCCGTCGTGGGGGTGGATGCTGCTTGCGGCCGGTGTGGCGCCCTTCATCATCGCCACGCTATCGCGCCGCGAGCGCGGATTCCCCATGAACCCCGGGCACTTCGTCGACCGCCACGCGGGCGTCATGATCATCGCGCTCGGCGAAACGGTCGCCGGGATCGGCAGCGGGGCCGCCGGCCACGCCCTCGATGCGCCGACCGTCGCGGCCATCGCCTTCTCGCTCGTGTGCATCGCGGGCGTGTGGTGGGTGTACTTCAGCCGCGACCACGAGCGCGCGCAGAAGGCGCTCCAGGAGGCGTCGATGGAAAATCGCGCGAAGATGGCCGTGCGCGCGTACTGGTACCCGTTCATCGGGATGCTCTTCGCGGTTGTGCTGATCGCGACCGGGATCCAGCACATGGTCGCGCACCCCGAGGAGCCGGCCGGCGACGCGGCGTTGTTGATCGGCGGCGGGATCGCGCTCTACCTCGCGGGCAGTTCGCTGTTCCGGTGGCTCGTGGGGGTGCGGAAGGTGGGCACCAGGCTCCTTGCCGGGGCGGTCGCGCTCGCGCTCGGGGCCGCCGCGGCCTCCGTGCCGGCGCTCGCGTGGCTGGGCGGGGCTTCGGCAACCGCCGTTGTGCTGATCGCGCTTGAAGAAAGGATGGAGCGGCGCGCGCTCGTTGTCCCTTAATACGGTGCGGCGCGCTTCGAGCAGGTGTGGGAACAAGCAATCCGAAGCAGCCGTCGCTCCCTGCGGCCGTCGCGACCCTGCGCGCGCACGTCGTCGAGCTTTCGGCGTTGCTTCGCAAGAGCGCCGGGAAGGACGACGCTCTCGTCGACGAGGTCGTTGGGCAGTTCGACCAATTCGCGGGCCTGAGCGGCGGCGAGGACAAGGCGAAGCTCCGGAACTCAGCGTTCGACCTCGCCGCGTACCTGCTCGTGAACCAGATCCTGTTCTACCACATGCACCAGCGGCTGCACGGCGACATCCCAGAGCTGCCAACGAAATTCGGTTCCCGGGATGAGTTCGGCGCGCTGCTGGAAACGATGCGGGAACGCAACTTTGGGCCCATCTATGGGACGGGTGTGGCGGCGCGGCTTCCCCCGGGGGGGGCCACGCTGCTGCTCCTCGACAGGATTGTCACCGATGTGAAGGCGCTCAAGCCAGAAGCGCTGAAGCAGGACCTCCTCGGCCGACTGTTCCACGAACTGCTGCCGCCCACCACGCGGAAGCTGCTCGCGGCGTTTTACACGAAGGCGGTGGCAGCCGACCTCCTCGCGCGGCTGGCGGTGGATGATCCGGGCACGTCGGTCATCGACCCCGCGTGCGGGTCGGGCACGCTGCTCGTCGCGACCTACCACGCGCTTGAGGCGATTGCGTCGAAAGGCAAGGGGGCCCGCGCGCGCATCGCCGAGGAGCAGGTGGTCGGCCTCGACCTGATGCCCTTCGCCGCGCACCTGACAGCGCTGAACCTCTCGGTGCAGGCGCTGAGGCGCGCCTCGACGGGCCTGCGTGTTGCAAGCGTGGACGCGCTCTCCCTGTTCGAGGCGCTTCGGTCGACGGGCCGGGCCCGCGTCCCCGACCCGAACGGGGGCGTCTTCGCGGTCCGACGCGCCGACCTCGTTATCATGAACCCCCCGTTCACGGACCG
>JBGPJF010000031.1:0-25852 GCA_041485285.1 Thermoplasmata archaeon
CGCCTCTTCGTGCGCGCGACCTCGTACTACCAGTCTTACGTCGTCGGCACCTACTACCTCAACCTCACGCTGCCCGACACCACCCCGCCCGTGCTCGTCCTTTCGGGCCCCGCAAACGGCGCCCAGGTGGACACCGGGTCGACTGCGGTTGCCGGCACCACCGAGCCCGGCGCGCGCGTGTGGGTCAACGGAGAGGAGCTCGTCGTCGACATCAACGGCTCGTTCTCGACGATCATCCTCGTCCCCCTCGGGACGAGCAACATCACCGTCGTCACCCGCGACAACCGCGGCAACGAAGACAACACCACGGTGCTTGTCTTCGGCATCAGCCACGACGAGTCGCTCCAGAACCAGCTGAACGCGGCCAACGCCGCCCTTGCCACCACGCAAGGGCAGCTCACCTCGGCGCAGGCGCAGCTTGCGGCCGCTCAGGCGGCCGCGGCGAGCGAAGCGCAGGCCCGGGCGGCCGCGAACGCGACCCTATTGCAGAAACAGACGGAGCTCGCCCAAGCCAACGGCACGATTGAGGCCGCGCGCCTCGATGCCAACGCCCAGCGCGGCGCCGCCCTCCTCGGGATGGTGCTCGCGGTTGCGGGCATCGCGGGCGGCATCGCCCTTGCAGTCTTCATGATGCGGCGCAGGCCGGGCCAACCGCAGAGCGCGCCCGCGCCCTACACGCCTGCGCCGCAGGCGCCGGTAACCGTCGCGGTTCCCGCGCCTCCTCCGCCCCCGGCGCCTCAGGCGCCACCGCCTCCGCCGGCCACGCCTCCTGCTCCGCCACCCCCGCCGCCGCCCCCCGCGGAGCCGGTCGTCACGGCCACGATCCCCTTCTGGACGCCGACCACGCCTCCGCCGCCGCCCCCGTCGGCGTAAGCGGGTGGTGTCGAGCTCCACCGGTGCCCCTCAGGCGGCCCCGCCTCACACCTTCGAAGCGCCAGCCCGGGGCCTAAACCTCCCTAGCGGGCCCTCGAGCCGCCGCTTCCTTCAAGCGAAGGGCCAAATATGAGATGATATATATCATGATATCATGGTCGCAACACGCGCCACCGTGCGCCGCTGGGGCTCGAGCCTCGCCGCCGTAATCCCTCCCTCGACGCTCAAGGCCGAGGGACTCAAAGAAGGGGACGAAGTCCTCCTCGAGGTCCGCCGGGCCCGGGCGCTGCGTGACGTCTTCGGGATGCTCGCCGATCGTCCTCTCAACGCCCAAGCAGTCAAGAACGCGATCCGCCGGGAGGACGGCGAATGAAGCACTTCCTCGACACCTACGCGCTCGTCGAGATTCTGAACGGCAATCCCGCCTATCAGGGCGAACTCGACGGCGCAGGGACGAGCCTTTACCACCTCTTCGAACTCCATGTACAGCTCGCGCGCCTGCGCGACGAGCCAAGCGCTGACTCCGTCTTCGGCGACCTGCGCCCACTCGCAGCCGAGGTCCAAGATGCCGACATCCTCGCCGCCAGTCGATTCAAACTAGCACACCCCAAGAAACGGCTGAGCTACGCGGACGCGCTCGGCTACGCTATGGCCCGGCAGCGAAGCGTCCCCTTCGTCACGGGGGACGCCGCATTCCGGGGCGTTGATGGGGTTCGGTTCATCGCGGGGCGCTCCCGCGCGTAGGGCGCTCTCCCCACCCCGCCCACGCGCTCCCCTCCGGCGCCCGGCGAATACCCCGTGTCCCTCCCCCCGGGGCCAACGTTTATTCCGTCGCCCTTCCACCCCCTCCCTATGCGCCGCCCCATTCCCCTCCTCCTGATTGCAGCCGCCGCCCTGACTGTCCTCTTCCTGCTGCCCGGCGCTTCCGCCGCCGACGGCAACGACGCCTCCACCAACGCCACTCCCATCTCGCCCGGCATGAACGGCCCCTTCGACATCGAGCCGGCGGGCGACGTCGACTGGTACGCCTTCACGCTCTCCGCGCGCTCCGCCTTCCTCCTCGAAACGAGCGGGGCGTCCGGCAGCACCTGGATGAACCTCTACGACGCCAACATCTCCACCGTCGGCTACGACGACGGCAGCGCCTACCCATGGACCCGCATCTCCGGCCTCCTCGAGGCCGGCTCCTACTTCGCGCGGGTCGTCGCCGCCAACGGCACCCCCACCATCACCAACTACTCCCTCAAACTCCTCGCCGCCCCGCCCGCCCCCCTCGCCGACGGCCCCAACGGCCCCTACAACTTCGCCCCCAACCTCTTGCCCAACTGGTTCACCTTCGATGTCGCCGAGGCCTCCTACATCGACCTCCAACTCAACGGCTCCTCCGGCAACTCGTACATGGCCCTCTACGACGCCAACCTCAGCTTCCTCACCAGCGACGGGTACTACGGCAACCTCTCCTGGAGCCACATCCTGTATGCCACCTCCCCCGGCTCCTACTTCGTCTACGTGCGCTCCTCGAACTCCTACTCCCCCCTCACCGACTTCTACCTCACCCTCACGCGCTCGTCGCTTGCAGGCGCCGACGGCAACGGGATCATGGCCAACGCCACCCCCATCGTCCTCGGCACCAACGGGCCCTTCGACCTCGACCCCGCCTACGAACTCGACTACTACGTCATCACCTTCACCGACGCCGGCATCGCGCAGTTCCAACTCTACGGCGCCTCGTGGAACACCTACTTCACCCTCTACGACCAAAACGGCTCCTACCTCCGGTCCGCCTACGGCAGCGACGCCCTCCTCCAGGGAGCCGTCGAGGCGCGGACCTATTACGTCCTCGCCCAGGACCCGTACTACGGCGGGACCGCCTACGGCTACATGATCGAGGTCTCCTTCCTCGTCCCCCCGCCGCCCGACGGCAACGACGACAAGGGGAGCGCGACCCCGGTCGGCGGCGGACAGTCCGGCCCCTACTCGCTCTACGGCACCGACCTCGACTGGTACGTGTTCGTCGCCGATGTGCCCGGCACCCTTGCAGTCACCATATCGCCGCCCTCGTACGACGTCAACATGATCATCCTCGACAGCCAAAACAACACCCTCGGCTACGGGGGCAACTACTCGTATGGCCTCACCGCCCGCGTCGACGCGGGCACCTACTACATCGTCGTGGGGCTCTCCTACGGCCAACTCGTCATGCCCTCCTACAACCTCACGATTACCTTCACGCCGTATGTCTCCCCCGACGGCAACGACTTCCGCAGCGTCGCCCAAAAGATCGTCCCGGGCCCGAACGGGCCCTTCGCCATCGACCCCTACGACGACATCGACTGGTACTTTTTCGAGGCCGAGGCCGCCGGCGCCGGGTGGGTGCAGATCGAGGCCGCCTCCCTCCCCTCTGGGTCGACGATCGCGCTCTACGACGCCAATGGCTCATGGCTGAACGGCGGCTACTTCTATTCGCAGAACTTGACCTGGACCTTCGAGGTGGCGCGGTATTTCGTCAAGGTGGCCAACGCGTACGGCTATACCATCGATTCCTACATCGTCAACCTGTCACTGCCCGACAACACGCCGCCCGTGCTTGGAATTACTTCGCCGGCCAACGGCTCCAGCATCGACACCTATGTCGTGACGATTGCCGGGATGACGGAGCCCGGCGCCCACGTCTCGCTAAACGGCGTGGAGCTGGTGGTGAATGCAAGCGGCGGGTTCTCGACCCAGGTGCTTCTGACGGTCGGCCTAAACAACTTCGACATTCGCTCGCGCGACTGGAAAGGCAATGAGGCGCAGCAGGTGCTCGTGATTACCGGGGTGGACCCGAAGGCCGCGCTCGAAGCGGAGCTTGCCGCGAAGAACGCGGAACTCGCCGCCACGAACGCGGAACTTGCCGCCCAGGCCGCGGCGCTTGCCGCCATCCAAGCGCAGCTTGCGGCCGCACGGGCGGCCGCCGCAGCCGCCGCCAACCAATCCGCTGCTGCCAACGCTTCGGTCGAGACCCAGCAGCAAGCCCTTGACAACGCCAACCGCTCGGTCGAGACGGCGCGCGCCGATGCCGCCGGCCAACGCGGGTTCGCAATGGTCGCGATGACCTTTGGCGGAATCATCGCCGCGGCCGCCGTCGTGGCCGCGTTGATGCTCTTGCGCCGCAGGCCGCCCATGCCGCAGGCGAGGGGCGCTGCGCCGTCCGATGAGTGGGCGCCGGTGCGTGAAACGCCGAAGGCGCCCACCGGGCCCCCGCCCCGGCGCTAAAGGGGGGGGGTCAACCCCCCGGCGAAGCCGCGGTGCGAAAGTTTATGCGCCCGGCGTTCCACCCGCCCTCCATGCGCCGCCCGTTTGCACTGCTCCTCATTGCAGCCGCCGCCCTGACTGCCCTATTCCTTTTGCCCGGCGCCTCGGCCGCCGACGGCAACGACTTTTGGCCCACGGCTACGCCCATTTCGCCCGGCGTTTGGGGGCCGTACGACATCAACCCCTCCGGGGACGTCGACTGGTACTCCTTCAACCTCACACAGGCCGGCACCATCTCCGTTTCGACCAACGGCTCCAACGGCAGCACCTTCCTCAGCCTTTACGACGCCTCGCTCTACAATGTCGCCTATGACGACGGCACCGTCACGCCCTGGAGCCACCTGCGCTACTTCGCCCTCCCCGGCGAGTACTTCGCCGTCGTCTCCGCCGGCGGCGGGAACTCCACCTTCTACAACTACACGCTCAAACTCGCTTTCACGCCCGTCGTCATCCTCGCCCAGGGCGTCAACGGCCCCTACAACACCAACAACACCACGAAAATCGACTGGTTCCAGTTCAACCTCACCCAGCGCTCGACCTACGTGCTCCAAACCAACGGGAGCGCCGGCGATTCCGCCGTTTGGATCTATGATTCTTACTTCAACAACGTGGACTACGACTACGGGGCTTCCACGCCGTGGACGCGCCTCAGGGGCTTCCTCTCCACCGGGATCTACTATGTGTCGGTCGCCAGCACCGTCTACGACACGCCCCTCATCGGCTACACCGTCCGCCTCGACACGGCCTCGCCCGTCCCCCTTGCCAACGGGTCAAACGGTCCGTTCAACGCCTCATCGACGTTCGCTCCCAACTGGTTCGCCTTTGGCGTCTACGAGAGCCAGATGGTCCGCCTCGTGGTCCCTTCGAGCTCCGTCTCCATGGAGATCGTCCTCTACGACAGCACCATGTCGTACGTCACTGGCGATTCGTACGGCAACAGCACCGCGGCCCTCCGGCTCCTCCTCACGCTCGACCCCGGAAACTACTATGTCGTCGTCTACCTGTCCTACGCCCCGGACTTCGGCTCCGACTACCTCCTCGTTTTCGACCGCGCCCCGCCCGAAGGCTTCGACGGCAATGGGCTCCAAGGCAGCGCCGCGGCGCTCCCGTTCGGCCTCAACGGGCCCTTCGACATCGACCCGGCCCGGGACCTCGACTGGTACTACTTCACGCTCCCCACCCAAGGCGTCGTCGAAATCACTTTCGCCGGCGGCGGATGGGGCACAACGCTTAGCCTCTACGACGACAATGGCACGCTGATCAACTCGACGAGCTCCTACTACAGCCCCGGGCTCCTTGTCGAGATGCTCGGCGCGGGCCGCAGCTACATCCTCGTCGATGCCTCGAGCGCCGTGATTTACGGGTACACCATCGACATCGCCTTCACGCCGCCGCCTCCGCCCGACCATAACGACGACGCCAAGAACGCGACCGCCGCCAGGGTAGGCGACATGGGGCCCTTCTCGCTCTACCTCGACGACGCCGACTGGTACACCTTCGTTGCCGACGTGCCGGGCACGATCCGCGCCGAGTCGTGGGGGCCCCGCGGCGGCGCCGAACTCGTCCTCTACGACCACAGCGTGTCGCCCATCGCCTCCGGCCAAAGCACCGGGAACTACTCGTTCCAAGTCGTGAGCCTCGCCGTCGACCTCGGCACCTACTACATCCGCGTCACGCGGCCTTCGTGGGACCTTGCCGTGGGCGAGTACAACCTCACGATCACCTTCACGCCCTGGGTCTCCCTGGACGGCAACGACTTCGGCAGCCAAGCGCGGCGCATCGCATTCGGGCTAAACGGGCCCTATTCGCTCCACCCCGCCACCGACTTCGACTGGTACTGGTTCGACGCGCAAGACCCCGGCGACACGACCATCGAGGTCATGGGCACCAACACCGATGTCACGCTCGTCCTCTACAACAGCTCGTGGCAGCAAGTCGCCATCGCCCAATACGCCAGCCAATCGTTGTTCGCGGAAAACCAGGCGCCCGGCCGCTTCTACCTCCGCGTGTCCACGACCTATGGGTACGGTGACATCGACTCGTACCGCCTCAACCTTACCATTCCCGACCTCCGGGCGCCGCCGCTGCTCATATCGGGGCCACAGAACGGCACGCTGGTGAGCACGGGCTCCGTACGCGTCTCAGGGGTCGCCGAGCCGGGGGCTCGCGTTTGGGTGGATGGCCTTGAGGTCAACGTAAACGCGACGGGCGCCTTCACGCGCGTGGTCATTGTGCCCGTCGGCGAGAACGATATCACGATCCTGGCACGCGACCAGACCGGAAACGAGGCACAGACGTTCGTCACCGTAATTGGCGTCGACCCCAATGATCAGGTCAGAGCCGAGGTCACCCAACTGAGCGGCGAACTCAACTCGACGCAGCAACAGCTTTCCACCACGCAGCAGCAGCTGACTGCGGTGCAGGCGGCCGCGGCCGCGCAGGCGGCCACTCAAGCGGCATCGGCCAACGCGACGGCCGAGCACCTGCAGTCGCAGCTCAATGCGGCCAACGCGAGCATCGAAGCCGCCCGCATCGAGGCCGGCGCCCAGCGCAGCCTCGCGCTCATGGGGATGGTGCTTGGGGCCGTCGCGGTGGCGGCCGCGGTTGTCGTCGGATTGCTAGGGCGGCGCCGGGCTCCGGGGCCGACCGCCACGGTGGCCACCGTTCTGCCCGCGCGGGACTTGACCGCCACCGAAGCGCGCAAGGAGCAATAGCCGAAAGCGGCGCCCCCGCCGCCCGACTCGTCGGCCCCGGGCGGTGAAGCGTGCGATGCGCGCCGGGGCCCGGCCCCGCGCCCGTGTTCTCGCCGGTCGGGGCGATCGAGGCGCTTGGCCGGGGCGGCTTTGATGGGCTCATCGTTGAGGACGGCGTCGATGACGCGTCGGAGGCGCTTCGTAGGTGGCTGCGGCGTCGGTACAAGGGCGCGGTCGTGAGCGCGCACCTTGGGGAAGAGGAGATGGCGGACGCGGAGTTTGCTGCGGGTGTGGCCAGTGCGCTGTGGAAGAGCGGGGTGATGGGGTAGGCGGCGGCGCCGTTCGACACGGATCCAGCTTGAAGGGTTGCGGCGTCTAGGTATCGATGGCGGTGAGCAAAGGGCAAATGGATGCTCGACCGGAAGCACGGAGTGCCACAGCAAAACTTATCGTCGTCCTTGGGCCGTAATGAGGGCGCCGAGGCGGCGCGATCCCTTGAAGGAATGGAAACGAACGCTCGTGATCGTCCTGGTGATTGCGGGCCTATTTGCGGCAGGGGCGGCCTTGTACGTTTCCGATGCGTGTTATCCGTGGAGCCCCTGCCCCCACGAGCCCCCTGCATCCATCGCGTTCCGAGATTCGGGCGGTACCACGACGGTTGCGGACGCCACGTGGTGCGCCAGCAATACGGTCAAAGTGTACGTGTCGGACTCGAAGGGAAACCCCTACAAGGGCGCGACGGTCCATGTGTCGGGGGCGGGCGGCGTGGACACGGGCGGGGTAACCGACGCTGCAGGAACCGTAACGGTCACCTTTACGCCGAAAACGGCGAGCGCCTCTCCGGGACTTGCCACTCTCACCGTGACGGCCACCGGTGGAGGTGGGCAAACCCAGGCCGCGCTCCTCCTCAAGGTGGGATCGCCCGCGCCTCCTTGCCCGTAGCGCCCGTTTCCAAGGGGCGCACCGCAGGGGCCTTCATTGACCGCGGGCCGGAAGAACGGGGTATCGTCCGGAGGCCAACAACGTTCCGACGCGCGTGCGGATCACGGACGGCGTCGCCTGCTGGAACACTTCCACGTCGTACTCCATGGGAGTGTTTTCGAGGATGAGCGAGCCGGTTGCCGGCGCCCCGGTGCACATCCATGGCGCAGGGAACGTAGATCAAACATTGAGGACCGGCGATGACGGGGAGGTGACCGTTTCGATCAACGCGGCGACTTCCAACTTCAATTCAGGACTCGCTACGCTTTCCGTTGAAGCTTCGCTGAATGGAGGGATGGCTCAAAACGCGATTATCGTGCGAGCTTGCACTTAGCGTGACAGGCACATGGGGGGACTGCTTCAGACTAGATTCGACGCCGATGGATTCGTGGAGGGGCGGCCGCACTCGCCGCCGATCCGGCGTCGGCTGAATGCGCAGGTGATCGGGTGGAAGCCTTATAACCGGGAGCACGTGAAAGGGCTGGAAAAACCTTGGGCAGATCCTGTTTTTGCTTTCTTGCTGTATTGGGGCTGCTCAGCCCGGCGCTGCTCGCTGGAATTGCATCGGCAAACCACCAGACCGCCCTTACGGCACCTCAAGAAGCAGGGCGTATGCCCAATCTTCTCTACCCCGTGAACGCGGACCTGTCCCCGATGGCAAACGGATCGTCTATGCGCCGCTCGAGGGAGTGGGAGACTCCAACACGAACACACTCGTCGTGACGGATTGGGATGGAAGCAGCAGCACAACCGTCGCCCAAACGTCGGCGATTGCGATGTCCACGCCATTCTGGAGCCCTTCGGGGAAGGTCGCATGGGTGGAAAGCGATGGCCCCAACGCGTCTACGATCAAACAAAAGGACCTTCTGGCAGGGACCAGCCAATCCTGCACGATCGCAAACAATGAGGGTGACATTTTCCTGGCAGGAAACCTAGGAAACGATTGGATCGCCTACATCGATTTGCATACGAATTGGTCCGATGTCAACAGGACATTGAATGTCATCAACATGAGCAGCTGCGAGAGCGCTTTCGGCAACCCTTTCATCGACGAGGAGCTGGAAGGCTATCCGGAGGACTATGGTCCGAGCTACGCCGCCGTGGGCGGGGAGTGGGTCGCTTGGACGAAAGGAGTCACGATTTTCCTTTGGAACTCGAGTTCAGGCTCCCGGTTCTCCGTCGGTAGCGTCGGTTCCACATGGGATCTGAAATGGGACCTCGAGGGCAAGAAGCTGCTCATCGTCCAAACCGCGCAAGGCGAGTCGCATCGGGACGTGTGGCTCTACGAACGTCCCACAAGTCCGACCACCGACAACAGCCGGCTTGTTCGGCTGACCAACGACGCCGACGAGGAGGATAGGGTGGCCTGGCTGAATGATGGGCGGGCGCTCATCCTGAAGGGAAACAAGGTGTACGCCTACGACCCACGCGCCGGGACCGAGGCAGAGCAGGTTGACATCTCGGCCCTGGGGCTCACGCCGAGCTATCCCGTGCTGCAATTCCAGGCCCACGGGGACACCGTGATGATCGTCGGAATGCAGGACGCGATGCCCCGGACCCAGAGTTTTGTGTGGACCATGTGGATGGCGGTCAAGCCCTATGTTTCAACGCCCGTATGGGATCTGACGGACAACCACTTCTCCGTCCGCGCCGGCGAGACCCTCCGCCTGAACCTCGGCGAGCATGTCACCGATCCGGACGGCCACGCCCTCGCGTTCAGCGACAATTCGTCGCTCTTCGAGATTGACGCCCGCACTGGATGGATCAATTACACGGCGGCGGCGGCAGACCGTGGGACGTACGTAATGATGATTGAAGCGGACGACGGGTTCGGTCATTCAAGCTCCCAAAGCATTGTCGTCGACGTTTCGGCCAACCGGGCGCCGTCCTTCAACCTGCCAACTGCGCCGTACGCGGTCAGAATTGGCGATGAGTTGCAAATCCTTCTGGCCGGCTACGCAGAAGATGCCGATGGGGACCGGCTAAGTTACTCGACCACGTGGGACGCCAGTTCCATGGTGCGCGTCGGCAATGACACCGGAATTGCGGTCATTGCGCCGCACAGCACGGACCGGGGAGAATACCTCGTCACCTTTTGCGTCGACGACGGTCGTGTAAGAATCTGCGACTACGCATTGATCAGTGTCACTGCAGCCCCGTCGACCCCCCCTCCCTCAACTGGAGGGACGGCTCCGCCCGCAAGCACGTTCCTCTACCTGGGGGTTCTCCTGCTGCTTGTTTTCGGGGCTGTCGCGGTGCTTGGAATACTGCTCCCGTCGCGCACGGGCCCGGTCTCGGAGGCCCGTCCGGCTACACATTGCCCCCATTGCAACTCCAAAATCCCGGCAGGGTCAAAGGCTTGTCCAGCCTGCCGGGGAAATCCCGACTTGCCGCCCGACGAGACGCGAATCTACTGAGGGCGCCATGGCCTGCGCCGCAGGCAGCTCAATAAAATTTGGTTTCCCCGTCGCCGGCCGCCAGCTCGGCTCCGCATGCGCTGCAGTGCTTAGCGCTCACCGCGTTCGCCTTCCCGCACTTTTGGCAAGGCACGCCCGCGGGCTCGTCCACGGAGCGGACCCTACGGCGCCCCATGATGGCCGAGCCGACTGCCGTAACCGCGACCCCGGTCAACGCCATCGCCGCCAGCATCGTCGAGAACGAGGCCGCGGCCTGAGCCTGCTCGATCTCGCGCTCCGCATGGAGCATCGTGGCGTTGGTTTGGTTGAGCCCCGCCTGAATAGGCGAATCCGCCGCGCGGCTTTCGGCGGCCGAGGCGTTCAGCGCGGCCCAAAGCGCTCCCCCGTCGGCCTCTAGCTTTGCGCGCAACGATGCATTCGTTGCCGCCAGCTTTCCAAGCAAAGTGACGTCTCCGGCAGCGATCGCGGCAAGCAACGCATCGTCCTGCGCGGCCATTGACGCGAGAAGACTGGCGTTCTGGGCTGCGAGGGCCGCCAATAACGCCGAGTTTTGCGTTGCAAGTTGCGCAAGGAGCGACGAGTTCGTCTCAGCAATCAGTGCCGCGAGTCCGGAATCCCCCGCAGCCGCCGTAGCCAGCAGCGACGAATTCTGATCTGCAAGCGCGGCGATCAGACTCTCGTTCTGAGCCGCGAGGGCCGCAAATAACGTGGCGTTCGTCGAGGCAACCTTGGCAAGCAGGGAGACGTTCTGGGCAACGAGTGCCCCGAATAACGTTGCGTTCGTCGAGGCAATCTGGGCAAGAAGAGTTGCGTTCTGGGATGCAAGTGCCGCAAGCAGGCTCGTGTTGAGGCCCGCAATCGTTTGAAGAAGCGATGCGTTCTGCGCCGCTAGCGCCGCCAGAAGGCCCGCATTGACGTTCGCAATGGTCTGAACGAGCGAGGCGTTCTGGGCCGCCAGGGAGGCGACCAAGCTGCTGTTGAGGCTAGCGATCGTCTGCAGGAGTGAAGTATTCTGCCCTGCAAGCGCCGCGACGAGTGACGCGTTTGTTTGATTGAGTTGAGCTTGAAGCGTGGCCGTTTGGTTCTCGAGCGCTTGAATGCGCAGGCGGTCCGGGTTGTCGTAGGTCACATTGACTAACGCCGTCGCGGTGTTGCCCGAGGCGTCGGTCGCCACGACCGTGATGCGGTTGGACCCATTGACAAGCGGCGTGTCCATCGCAAAGGAGCCGTTCGGCGAGACGCCGGCGTCGATCCCGTTGACCGAAACGCGCGCGCCCATCTCGGCTCGCCCGGAGACAAGGACGGACGAACGGTTCGTCGTGGAACCCTCCGAGGGAGTTGTGAGCGTCACCGAAGGGGGGGTGGTATCAATCGCCACAAACCGGTTCGCCCATATGTTGTCCCGCGTGGCATCGTTCGATGACCAGACGGCGACCGCGTTCCCGCTTGCATCCACGGCCACCTGGACATTCGAGGTAACCCCGCCGTTGTCCGTCTCCACCATTGCCGCGGTGCCCCAACCTGCCCCCACCAGGTATCGGTTGGCCCAGGCGTTGTCTCGGGAACCGTCGTTTTGGGACCAGCACACTACCGCATTCCCGCGGGCATCCACAGATATTTCTGCGAATTTTGCGTCGCCGCTATTGTCCGTTTCAATGGCCGCGGCCGTCCCCCAACCCACCCCCACAACATACCGGTTGGCGATGAGGTTGTACCTCGTCCCGTCCGACTGCTGCCAAACGGCCACCGCATTACCGGCGGCATCGACCGCGAGCTCCGGCTCGACCGCCGGCCCCGCATTGTCCGACTCGATGAGTGCGGCGGTGCCCCAGCCGGTCCCCACCACATACCGGTTCGCCCAAACGTTGCGGCGCGTCCCGTCGAACTGTTGCCAGACCGCCGTAGCGCTCCCGCTTATGTCAACCGCCACCTGCGCCCGTTCGGCCGGGCTGCCATTGTCCGTCTCGATGAGCGAGGCATTCCCCCACCCAGCCCCCATCACATAGCGGTTCGCCCAGATGTTGTACCGCGTCCCATCAGATTGCTGCCAAACCGCGACGGCGTTGCCGTTGGGGTCCACTGCCACCTGCGGATCTGTGGCGTCGCCATTGTTGTCCGTTTCGATGGCGCCGGCGGTCCCCCACCCGGTGGCCGGCGTGTATTGGTTGGCCCAAATGTTGTAGCGTGTGCCATCGTGGTGTTGCCACACGGCGACGGCATTCCCGGCGGCCCCCGAGGCGACCTGCGCGTTGAAGGCACTGCCCCCATTGTTCGTTTCGATGAGCGCCGCGGTCCCCCAACTCCAGCCGCCCCCGTACCGGTTGCCCCAGATGTTGTACCGCGTGCCATCCCATTGCTCCCATACGGCAAACGCGTTGCCAGCCCCATCGGAGGCCACCTGCGGCTTCCGCGCGTCCCCGGTGTTGTCCGTTTCGATGAGCGCGGGCGCTCCCATTCCCGACCCTATCGTGTACCGAGCCGCGAAAATGTTGTAGCGGGTGCCGTCGCTTTGGTACCATACCGCAATCCCGTTGCCCGAGGGATCGAGCGCCACCTGCGGGTTGAGGGCGGAGCCTGCGTTGTCCATCTCGATCATCATTGCGGTCGACCACTCGCCGGTCGATGCAGTGGCCGCCGACAGTGCTTGCAGGGGCGAGGCAATCAATAGCAATGCGACCGCCACTTGCGCGGCCCGCGAGTTCACAACCAAACCATTCGTCGCTCCGACTTGCCTACCCGAACCATTCCACGCGCGCATGTGCCTGACCTGCCGAACGGCAACATTGGGGGAAACGTGGCATAAGCCTTGCGGACAACGGGGCCCCATCGCGTTGGCCGATTGCCAGGGGCGGCGCAGGGCGCGCTAGTGATAAATCTGCGTCCCGTCACCGGCCGGCTGCGGAGCGCCACATTCGCGGCAGAACCGTGCGTCCGGAGAAGTCGGGGCGGCACATTGGTGGCAGGTCGCCACGTTCGCGGTCTGTTCTTCCTCGACGGGCTCTCGCGACCTGAGCCACAACCCAACACCCACCGCCGCAAATGCGGCGGCCAGGCCCAAGAGCGCCCCGAAGGGCGCCCCCGCCGGGCTTACCGCAACCGGCAATGGTTGCTCCGTGGTCGCATCGATCGACATCAGCACGGCCGACCTCGAACGGTCTACAACCCCGACAGTAATGGTGGAGTTCCCGCCTTCGTGGAACCGGAGCGTCAGGCGGTCGCCCTGGAGCTCCGCGATCACCGCCGGGGACGACGCCCCCACGAGTCGGAATTGCAGGCGGCCCTGATCCGCCGCATCAGGGTCAAGTGCGAGGCCCGACAGGTTTAGCGTCAGGGACGTTCCGATCTCGCCCCGCGGGTCGCTCACGGCTCCCCACGATGGGAGTCTGTTCGGCGGTTCGGTGACGCGCAGAAGGGCGCTGAAGGTTGGGCTGGCGTTTGGGCCGTCGATTGCGCGGACGGTGATGCCCTCGGTGATGTTGAGGCCTGCGGGCAGGAACGGGTAGTCGGGCACCCAGTCGATCGCCCCGGTAGTGGCGTTGACCCGCAGCCCCGCGGGAGCGTTCCCCACCAGTTCGTAGCGCAGCGGGCCGCCCGCCGCGGCCGCCGCCAAGATTTGACCCACGTACGGGAGATGGTTCGAGGCGTTGAGCGGCGCGACCCCAGTCACGGTCGGAGCGGTGCCCGTTACCTCGACCGTGAAGGTCCGCTCGTCGAATGCGCCGTGGGGGTCACTCACGCGCACCGTGAACGTGGCGTTCCCGCGGCTCGGCGCCCCCGGAACCCATTGTACGCTTCCATTGGCAAGGACGGCCATGCCCGGCGGCCCCCCGAGCAGCGAGAATGAAAACCCGCCCGAGTCGTCCGGGTCGGCCGCCGCAAAGGCGAACGTGTAAGACGCCCCGATGTTCGCATACGTTGGGGGCTCCCCCAATAGCGTCGGAGGGTCGTTGGCCGGCGCCACATGGACCAAGAGCGACGCGCTCGAAGCGCTCACGCCGTCGGAAACGGTGACCGTGACGTTTTCGCCAAGGACAGGCTGGGGGTAGGTCGCCACGAACACCGTCCCTTCGATCCGCCCGAAGGAGGATCTGGCCGTGAACAGCAGCTCGGAAAGGGGCGTGTCGAGGTCCGCAACGCTTGGCGCGATGTCGACCGAACAGGGGACGTCCTCAACGCATTCGAGCACGGCCAACGGGGCGATCGCCGGCGGGTCGCCGACCACCACCACGTCGAGGGCGCCGGTAACGGTGCTTTCCGCATCCGAGACTTGTAACGTGACGCCCTCCCCGCGCGAACCCGCGGGGTACGTACCAACGAGCGTCCCATTGGAAAGCGCCAGCGTGCTAGAATTCTGATGCAGCGTCAAGCCCGCGAGAGGCGTATCGATGTCATGGATAAACGGCCGCAGGTCCATCGAACATTCTACGGTCGCGCGGCAGTAGAGAACGGGCAGCGGATCGAGCCGGGGGGGGCCGTCCAGCGGGGTGAATACAAATCGTACAGTGGCGTTAGCGTAGAATTCACCGTCAAAGAGCGAGAAGCCAACGTTGCGGGAGGTCGAACCCTCGCCGAAGCGCAGGGAAACGCGGTGGCCGACCACCGCCGCGGCGGAGTCATTGGAGGAGAGAAGAAGGGATGCGGTGGGGGTGTCCTGATCGGCCATGAAGGGACTCAAGTCGAGCAGCGTTAGCTCGTCTTCGGTAAGGTTATACTCGGCAGGGGGGAAAAATGTCGGCGGGTCATTCACGGCGCTGACGTTGAAGAGAACGTCTCGGCTGGTGGACGCGATGCCGTCGGTCGCTGTGACCTTCACGACCCTCGAGGTCACGCCGTTCGGGAACACGAACTGCCAACTGGTCGCGCTCACCCGGGTCGAGTACGGCGACGCGGCGTCAACGCTGAGGGCGCCCAGGGGGTTGTCGCCGTCCGTAAGGAAAGGGAGGAAGTCTACGGTCCTCGGAATGTCCTCAATCGACAGCTGTTGCGTGATGTTTCCCCATGCGGGCGCCTGGTTGCCGCGGTACTCGATGATCGTCCGCGACCGCCAATGCGAGTAGAACGCCATGAGCGAGTAGTTGCCCGAGTCGGCCCCGATCGGAAGCGTTACGTTGGCTGCAAGCCGCCCCGTTGCGTTCGTGCTCGCAAACCACGCATTCACGACGGCGCCCGCGGGGTCGAGGAGGGTAAACATCACCGTCTCGGTGGTAGCGGGGCGCGCGGCGTGCCCCCCATAATACCAATGGAAATCGCCGCCGTCGCTCTTGACCTTGGTCCAACTTGACCCGTCCGGCGGCATGTAGCCCCAGTTGCCGCTGGTGTCGTCCACCAGGAGGAGGTCGCCCGCCGGGGACCACTGGGGGCAGATGCCCCCGCCCGCTCGGCCGAGGGAGGCCTTTGCGCCCCCATCGCCGTTCATCAAGTACAGGACACGGGGCCCGCTTCCGTGGACCCACGCGATCTGCTGGTTGTCCGGGGAGGAGGCCGGACAGATGTTGTCGATCGAGCTTGCCGAGCCGTCCCCGGTAAGGAACGCAACGGTGTCGTTCGCGGTGTCGTAGATCATCACGTCGCGCTGCGAGCAGCAGGTGCCCGTGGTCATAAGCCACTTCTGCGTGCCCTGCATCCAAGCGTAGACCCACCGGTGGTTTGTGTACGGCACCGGCTCCTGAACCGCATTCGCCCCGCTGGCATCCGCGAGCCAAAACGAGTCGCCCCCCACGCCCGCGCTGTTCGGCACGTACTGGAACACCATCTTACCATTGGGGCCGAAGCGGCCGTTGAGGTAGTGCTCATTGGCACTTGCCGCATCGAACATGATGTGAGAGCCCGACCCATCAAGGGACATGTTGAGCAGATCCCCAACATTGTTCGAGGTATGTTCCCCGTAGAGGACCACGCCGTCGGAGCGCACATCCATCGGTGCATGAGTCAGGGTCCCCTTCGTAAGTTGGGCCACGTCACGACCGTTGAGGTCGGTCACGAAGAGGTGGCTGCCCTGGGTCCGGTTCGCGTAGAGGATCATGTCGGCAGTGGCCTCTTCGGAGACCGTGAAATTGAGGGGTAGGACCTCGCCACGCTGGAGGGAGCGCGGGCCCGGGTCGGCGAGCAGGTTGTACCAAGGCTCGGGCGGCACGGCCGGCCCTCCAAGGGCCCCCTCTTGGTGCCGGTACCATATGCGGTCAAAATACGCGAGCGCGTCCACGCTTGAGCTGGTGGTCACGGACACAGTGAGGCGGTGCGTCCCCGAGAGACCTGCCGTCTGGAACCGGGCCGAAAGGAGGCCGTCGATGTAAGCGCTTACGCGCCCCGCCTGGTATACGAACCGATAGATGTGGGTGCCCGTCGCGTTGAGTGTGAAGGTCCAGTTTAGGAACGACCCGAGCCCCGTGGAACGGTTCCAATCGAAGAGGGAAGAGGACCCGCCGCCCGCCGAATCGTCGGCGGTGCCCACCAGCGCGGTTTCGGAAGGGGCCGCCGCGCTTGCAGCGACTTCGAGCTGGAAGTCCTCGCCGAAGTTGACCACGTCGTAGGTCGTAACCGCGACCGCCGGCGACGCGCAGCAAGCGGATGCAGAAAAGCGGAGGCGGTTGCCGGAGGAGCCCGCCTCGATGCTCCACGACGAGTTGCTCGCGCCCGTGAGGTTCCAAACGCTGCGGTCGAGGCCATCGAACTCGTCGGCGAACCCGCCCCACCCGGGTCCAATAGAGGTTGACACAGGTGCGAAGGAGGGTGAAGGGGAGGGCCCGGGGGCGGAATTGCTCGCGATCGGGACAGCCTCGCTCCATTCCACAGCCGGCGCGTTGTGCCAAGGGGACACGCCCGCGATGGGGTCTTGCGGCGATCCGGCCGCCAACGCCGGGAACAACGGAGCCACAAGGAGAAGGATTGCCAGACTCACCGCCGGCAAGGCCGCGCCAATCCTGGAACCACCTTCTGTTTGCATCCGAACGCCTCACCGGAAAATCTGGGTGCCCGCGGAATCTCCCTGACCTTCTCCGCAGTTCGAGCAAAACCTGGAACCATGGGGGACCTCGTCCTTGCACCGGGGACAGGGGGAAGAGGCAGGGGCTTCCTTCTCCCGCACCGGAGGCCTGCGCCTCAGCAGGACCATCACGGCGATGCCCCCCAGCAGGAGGGCCAAGAACAGCAGCAGTTGCGAATCCAGAATTGGCTTCTGCTCCGCAGGCGACGGGAGCGCTTGCGAATGGACCGCCACCGAGGCCTGGACGACCATTCCCGACCGGTCGGTAACCCCGACCGTCACGGTGGCGTTGCCCGGGGCGACAAAATGTATGGTAAGCACGGACCCCGCCAATTCCGCCGCAACCACGGTCGCCGAGACGCCCAGCAGCGAGAAATTCAGGTGGCCGGCGTCCTCCGCATCCGTGTCATTGGCATACAGCGAGAGGACAACTTTCTCGGAAGTGCCCACAACCCCACTCGCCGACGGGATTTGCCGCCATCCCGGCAGGGCGTTGCGCCCTTCTTCGACCTGCAGGACGCACAGGAAGGGCTTGCTCCAATCGATCCCATCGAAAACCCTGACGATTACCGGCTCGGTGATGTTGTGGCCGGCCGCGATGAAGGGATAGTCGGGCGCCCACACCGCCTTCCCCGTTCGGGAATCGAGTTGGAAGCCGGCTGGGGGCGTCCCCACGATTTCGTATTGGAGCGAGTCGCCGTCGCCGTCTTGAGCCTCCAGCTTTCCCGAGTAGGGGAGGTGGTTAGTGGCGCCAAGGGGCGACAGGGAAGCCACAACCGGCACGCGATTGGGCACCATGACGCCCATGCTGCGCTCCGACGATGCGCCGTGGGAATCGGTGACCCGGACGACGAATGTGTGGTTCCCCTGGTCCCCGGGGCGCGGCGACCAATGGAGCTGGCCCGCGGGGTCGAGAGCCATCCCGTCCGGCCCTCGTACGAGAGAGAACGAGAAGCCGCCCGTGTCATCCGGGTCGGTTGCCCCGAACGCGAACGAGTAATTGGCGCCGACCGCCGCCGATTTCGGCGGCTCCCCCACGACCAGGGGCGGGTCGTTCAGCGGCGTAACCGCCACGAGCAAGACCGCCGAGGCAAGCGTTTCCCCATCGAAGGCGGTGATCAGCACCGCCTCGCCCAATTCGCCCTCCGGATACATCGCTTCGAAGGTTGTCCCGACAATCCGACCAAAAGAGGAATTCTCAGTCAAGACCAACGCACCATTTGGTGTGTCGTTGTCATGCAGGCTCAAGCGGAGATCCATCGCACAGGGTTGGCCTTCCGTGCACTGGAGCGTCCCGAGGAGTTCGAAGAAGGGCGGACTCCCAACAACCGAGACCGAAAGCACGGCGCGGGCCGTTGCGTTCGAGTCAGAGACGGTCAGGTTCACCGACTCGCCCGTACGATTTGCCGGGTAGACGCCCGTGAGAATACCGGCGGAGAGGTTGAGGACCGGCGAGTCCTCTCCAACCGAAAGCGACGCAAAGGCCGTGTCCGGGTCGTGGACGTACGGCCGCAGATCGAAGGAACACGAGACCGTCGCGGTGCAAACCAGGGTCGGGAGCGGGTCGATCGTGGGGGGGTCAGGCACGGGGAGAAACGCGAAGCGCACGCTTGCGTTGGCGTACAGGGCACCGTCGAAGACCGACAAGAGAACGTCGCGCATGGCGGAGCCCTCCCCCCAAGAGACGCGGACCACGTGGCCCGTTACCCGCACGGCCGGGTCGGCCGATGCGAGCACAAGCAAGGGCGTCGGGTTGTCCGGGTCCGACATGTACGGCTCGAGGTCGATCAGCGTCTCCACGTCCTCCGTGATGTTGTACTGGGCCGGGGGAGTGAAGACCGGCCGGTCGTTGACGGCCGCAATGACAAAGACAACGGCCGTTGAATTGTTCGCCAGCCCGTCGGAGATTTGGGCGGTTGCGTTGTGCGTCAAAACGCCCTCAGGGAAAGTGAAACGCCAGGCTGTGGCGTTCAGCCGAACCGCGTAGGGGGAGGTGACGGTAACGGTCCAATTCAACACGGAGTCGTCGGGGTCGGACGAATAGGCCGCGAAGTCGACGTCGAGCGGCGTATCCTCGGACGCGTTGAACGCGATTGGCCCCCCGAAGGCGGGGGGGGCGTTCCCGGGGTAGTAGATGTAGCGAGACGAACGCCAGTGGCTGTAGACGCATTCGAGCTCGTACAAGCCGCCGGGTGCGTCCGCGGGCAAGGTCATGTTGACCTGGAATCGCCCGGCCGCGTCGGTCGAAGGGACCCAGGCGTCCGCGACGTGCCCGTCGGGACCAACGAGGCGGGCCAACACGGTTGCATTGGCGACCGGGAGGTCACCGTGGCCTTCGTAATACCAGGCGAGCCCCGAGTAGAAACCGGAGGCGGGCTTGATTGCGGTCCAATTAGTGCCGTCGGGATTCGCGGCGCCCCAATAGGTCAAGTTTGCGTCGAAGGCTAGGATTCGGTCCCCGCGGGGTGACCAAACGATGGGATTGTAGGTTCTCAACCCCAGCGACGCCTTGTTCGAGCCATTGAAGCCCATCCTGTAGAGCGTCGGCGGGGTCGTGTTGAACGCCGTGTAGAGGATCGTCGCCCCGTCGGGGGAGAGCCGCGGGGACGTCGAATACCCGCCCGTCGTGAGCTGCGTCCCGCTTCCCGCCCGCGCGTCCCAGAGGAATATGTCCGGCGCACCGTACCCTCCGGTCTGGAGGGAGACCCACATGTGCGTTTGGTTGAACCACCCCTGGAACCCCACCTCCTTGCCCCCTGGGGTGGAGACCTGCGTGGGCGTCCCTGTGCCGTCGCCTTGCGTGAGGTAAATGTTGTTCGAGGCCGCGAGCGCGCCGTTGTTCGTGTATTCGTACGCAAGGCCGCCGTCGGGTCCAAAGTGCGGGGAACCGTAATGAGAGTTGGAAGTCGTTGCGTCGAGGATTACGTGCTCGCCGGATCCGTCGACGCTCAGGTTCACAACATCGGTCGTCGGAACCGAGTCCCGCCGCGTCGTGAGCAGGATGCCGTCCGAACGGTACTCCTGGACCCAATCTGGGATACTGCTCGCGGTCAGCCGCGCGTGGTCATCTCCCTCCAGGTCGGTGACCAAGACGTTTCCGCCGAGGCTCGTGTTGCTGTAGGCGATCCGGTCAGTGGTGGCTTCCTCAACCAACGTCAAATTCAGCGTCAGGTTGGTGCGCTTGGCGATTGAGAGATTCCCAGGTGCCCCCCGCACGGTGAACCATCGTTCAGGAGGGGCCCCCGGGCCCGCCAGTGTCCCCGAGACGTGCCGGAGCCAAACCCGATCGAAGTGTACCTCGGCCGTCGCGTTCGCGGGCGAGGCAACCGTAAGCGCCAGCCGGTGCGCGCCCGCGAGCGTATTATTGGCGAACCGTGCCGCGAGCTGCCCCCCGAGGTACACGCTCACGCGGCCGCTCTGGAAGACAAACCGGTAAGCCTGGAAGCCGCCCGCGGACCAAGCGGCCGACCAGTTGAGCGCGCGGGCCGTCGTGGCCGCCCTGTCGATCTCGATCAAGGAGACGTAGCCTCCCCCCGAATCGTCGTCGGCAAAACCCACTCCGAAGGCCGGGGACCCTACAGGCGCCACCGCGACGAACTCGAGTTCGAAGCTCTCGTTGAATTCGACCACGGCCGCGCGCGTCGACGCGAACGCGGCAGGCGCGCAGCAAGCAGAGGACGCGAGCTTCATCGCCGCACGGCCCGAGTTGTTGACTTGCGTCCAGTTTGCTCCCGATGGGCCCGTGAAACTCCACAGGAGGTCGTCGATGGTGCCAAAATCATCCGAGAACCCCCCGTAGATGCTTTGAAGGGCCAGGGGCGCGGCTGATTCCGGGAAAGACCGCGGAGGGTCTCCCAGCGCCGGATTCCGCGGCCCGTCGGCGAGGTCCGCCCGCCATTCGCCCGAATGGGTTGGGGGCCGTGGAACGGCAGTGTTTGCAGCGAGGGCGCCCCCGAGGGAGGTGATCGCCACCAGCCCAGCCATGAACGCCGCAGCAACTTTAACCCGCGAACTTGCTCGCCACACTATGCTCCCCCCACGGTGCTTCGCCCGGGCTAGACCATGCGAACCCGAAGTGACGTATATAACGACCCCCGCCCGCGCGGGGCTGATCCCCCTGGAATCCGAGGGGCCTTGGCCCTACCTATGGCCATGAGGCAATCGCCGGCGCGAGCGCGACCGAAATGTTGTCAGAGCCTCCCCGGCTGTTTGCAAGCGCGATGAGCTTTCTGCAGGCCTCTTGGGGGTCGACAGACTCGCGGACAATTCCCGCTATCTCGTCGTCCGAGACGTGCACCGGAAGGCCGTCGCAGCAAACGAGGACTTGGTCGTTCGCCTTCACCTTCAAAGCGAAAAAGTCTGGATTGACCACCCCGTAGAATCCAACGGCGCGCGTGATGACGTTCCGCTTCGGATGGTCGCGCGCCGCTTCGGGAGTGAGTTCACCTTTGTCCACCAGTTCTTGGACGTAGGAGTGGTCCTTCGTGACCTGCGTGATCGAATTGGGAGTGATGAGGTAAACACGGGAGTCACCGATATTCGCTACATAGAGATCGGTCGCATCAAGCACCGCCATGGCAATCGTTGTGCCCATCCCTTGGGACTCCTGGTTTTTCGCCGCAAAATCCAAGAGGTCGGCGTTGGCGCGCGCAATGGCCTCCTGGAACAACTTCTGGTAATCTTGCTTCCTCATGGGCTGGGCCTCCACCAATGCGGGGTACACCCTTTGCCCAACGAAAAAGGCGGCTCGGTTGCTTGCAACATCCCCCTTGCTGTGGCCGCCGACGCCGTCTGCCACGAGCAGGAGCACGCGCTTGCGAGCTGTCCCCTTGTACGCGCTGCTCGCCTCAATGACGAGCACCGCGTCCTCGTCCAACTTTCGGCGCTTGCCGATGTCGCTTGCAAACCCCGTCAAGCGGTAACCCGGGACCTCAGCCCACTCGGGCTCCGGGTCGGGCACATGCTCCACGATGATGGTTTTCTCTTGCCCATCTGGCCGCTGCTGCTCGTTGCCCACGGGGCGCCCTCCTCCGGTTACCGTCAAATGCTCCAAAAGGTGAAGCTGGTGTAAGCCCCGCGGTCGCTGTTGTAAGCCACGGCTACCACATCGCCATTGCGCAACTCTTCCCGCGCATTGGGGCCCAGGATCCGGTACGTAAGTCCCCCGTCCTTCGAGACGGCGCTCTTGTTGACGCTGCCAAGGTCCTCAACCGTGAACCTGCCCTTTCGGTCCGTCGCAATTCGAACGTGGTGCCGCGAGAGGTAATTCTGCGTGTCGGCAACTGCAATGTCGGGCCGCACCGAGAAGCCCTTGCACTTGGCGTCGCAAGCCGCGTGTTCCCGCCCGATGATTGCCGAGTCCCGGATGGGGTACTTCACGCCCATGAAGACGATGTGGGGGACGCCGACGGGCGCGTTCCTGCCCGTTGCAATCTCCTCCACCATGTCCTGAGCACTTTCGTACCGGAGCCGGGGGTCGACTTGCATCGCCTTCTTCACAATCTTGGAGATCTCCCTGCTGACCGTCGGTTCGAGCTCGTTGGGCAGCTTGGTGAGGGTTCCATCGCCCTGCATGAAAAGGCGGGGCTCCTTGCCCGTGAGGAGGAAAAAGAGAATCGCCCCCACCGAGTAGATGTCGCTCGCCGGCGATGCCGCCCCGAGCCGCTGTTCGGGGGCCTCCCACCCCGGGGTGAACATGACGGTGCCCTGCGCGGTCATCTGGACGTAGTTCATTTTGGCGGCGCCGAAGTCGATGAGGATGATCTCCCGCAAGGCCTCTTCCATCACATTCCGGGGGTTCACATCGCGGTGGATGATGTTCTTGTGGTGAAGGTGGTTCAGCGTCTGGAGGAGCCGCACCGCGTACTTCCCGGCCGTCGCCTCATCCATCCGCACCCCCGAATATTTCTCGCGCAGCGTCGATCCGTTGATCTTCTCGAGGACCAGGAAGAACGCGTCTCCCTTGTCCTGCTCGTCGAGGTAGCGGACGATGTTGGGGAACTGCAGCCCCTTTAGGATCGATGCCTCCACCCGCAGCTTTTGGAGCCGGATGTGGTCGTTGCCGTCCATCGTAATTTTGGGGGCCTTGATCACCACGTCCTCGCCGCTTTCGGACTTGCCGTGGTAGATCGTGGCCATCCCGCCCTCCTTGACCTTGGAAAGGAGGGTGTAGCGGCCGGAGAGTCCCTGGATTACGTAGCCTGGGGCCAGCGTCATGTCAACCACTACTCCACAACGACACGCATCGTGATGGCGTGGGCCAGGTCGACCTCTTCGCCGCCTTTTAGCGGCTGCGGGCCCCGGCCCGTGATGTCCGCGGCGACCGTCGCGCTCTCGTCGGGCCGGCGAAGCCACGTCCGATTTGCGCTGCGTTTGGGCTGCACGGGCGTCTCACCGTCCTCGATGACAAAGACGTTACCCGAGCGGTAGATCGTGAGGTGCGCGCGGCTGATCAATCCAAGGTGGGTCGAGGCGACATGCTCGCGGAAGTCCTCCCGGCCGAGCGCGCGAGGTTTCTCGTCGAGTTCAAATTGGGCCCCATCGGCCAGCACCAGCCGGCACGAGGCCCGGGGGGAAGGGGTCGCCGGGGCGGCGGCCGCGCCCTGCCCTGCCTCCGGTCGCCCTGCATCCGCGGCATAATCGACGGTGTGAGGGGCCTCGCCCCCTGTGGGGGCGCGGGTGGTGGTGAGGCGCGGCGTGTGGTTACCGCAGCCGCTGCAAAAAGTCTCGCCGGGGGCCATCGCCGTGCCGCAGAGTTGGCAGTTCACCATGGGGACCACGCTCACTTGGGATCGGGACGCTTGCCGATGATCGTAGTCTCGTAGGTGATCTGCTGCTTGGCCTCGGCCGTGAGGTTCCCCCGCTGGACGATCTGCTGGCTGTCGTAGAGGCGCGTCGCCATTTCGCCCACCAGGCCCTGGTTCCCGCCCGTTGCTGGAAGGCTCGGATCGGCCATGACCGTCCTGATGATGATCCCTGCGCGGGCGAGCGCCGTGGAGTCGCCGGCTTCCACGCCGCGGCGCAGCGCGACGGTCCCCTCCGTGGTGGTGAGGAGGAGCCGGGGGTAGGGGTCGGCCTCAACGGCGTAGAGGCTCGCGTCTGGCGTGCGGGTCACGCGCGCGGCACGCTGGACCGCACCCACCCTTCCGCTTACGGCTTCGATTTCTCCCGCCGGACGTGCGGGGAGGCGAATGCGGAGCACGTAATTCTGCTCCTGACCCGCGATGAGGTCGCTGATCGGCACCTCTAGCATCGAGCCACGTTTTCCGGATAGGGGGAGTTCGGCCACCATGGGTCGCACCGAATACGCTTGGAGGAGGTCGCTACCCTCTTCAAGCGAAATGGAGAGTTTCGGGGCCTGCACGAGCGTATTCGACATGTGGCCCATCTCCGCGCGTAACAAGCTAGTCAAATCGCGGGTGGGGTCGCGCACGTGGTACCAAAGTCCTCCCCCCGCCTGCGCCACCTGGGTGAGGAGTCCGGCGTTGTAATCGGAGCCTATCCCCAGCGTCGTGATGGTGATGCCGTCCGCGCGGGCCTCCCCCGCGATCGTCTGGAAAGAGCCCGCGTCCGTGCGCCCGACCTGCGGGTTGCCGTCCGTGATGAGCAGAAGTCGGGTCACCTCGCTCTTTTCCTTTCTCGCCTTTCGCAGCGCCTTGAGCGCCACCTCGAGGCCCCTGTACATGTCCGTCGAGCCACCCGCATCGAGCGCGCGGATCGCCTTCATGATCGCGCCGCTCTTCCGCACCGGAGTCGCCTTCAACACGCGCTTGGCGCGGGTGTCAAACGAAACCAGCGAAACCCAGTCCTCGGGCCGAAGCTGACCCACCAACGCCGTGGCCGCGGCACGGGCCTGTTCGATTTTGGGCCCCTTCATGGATTGGCTCGTATCGATCGCCAGCCCGACATTCAACACGGGCGCGTCCGCTTCCGGCCGGGCGGCGCCCGGCCGCACGTCGAACGCGGCGAAAACAATCGCCGGCTTCCCTGCCTCGATGTGCTTCCGGTTGACTGTGCAACGCAGTTCAAACGAGCCTGTCATGATGCTAGCCTCTTAGGCGGCCCGTTCCGTGATAATGATTGCGGCCCGGCAATCGGTCGCCCGGTTGTTCCAAGTGCCCTTCGCCGCCGGCATTTCGACCCGCCCCTCACCCGATCATCGCCTGCGCCCCGATCGCGCTCACCGTGAATAGGAGTGCCGCGAGGGGTAGCGAAGAGCCTGTCAGATTCCTCCGCAGTACGCGGTCGTCCCCGTGCTCAATGCCGGCGGAGAAATACATCACGACCATGACCATTTCGAGGAGGTAAACCCCCATGATCATCACGAAGATGGGGAGGGGAATCATTGAGGACGCGCCCCGGCCGATCGATGAGAACGTCCTGCCCAAGAACGCAAAGAGTCCCACGGTGACCCCCATTACCACCGGGGCGAAGTAGACCGCCGTTGCCTTAATGTTGTCAACGGGCCCGCGCAACTCCGTCCGAATCTGCTTGTCGATCTCGTCAAGGTCCTTCAGGTAATTCGAGACCTGGATGACATTCGCGCCGGCCGTCCTCGAGTCCTTTTGGGAGACTTGGACCAAGATTCGCAAGGCCGCCCGCACCATCCGCGA
>JBGPJF010000032.1:0-25569 GCA_041485285.1 Thermoplasmata archaeon
GGAAATCACACGCCTGAACGACCAGCTTGAGCTTGCACGGGCGGCCGCCGACGAGGCGCGCAAAAGCATCGGCGAGCTGTCGGTCGTGGAATCGGCGCAGGTGAGGGCGCTCGAAGACCACCTTGCCGCGGCGACCAAGCGGGCCGAGGCGCTGCAGAAGGCGAGCGACTCGATGAAGATGGAGGCCGAGAAGGCGAAGGCGAAGTCCGACCACGCCGAACGCCAGGTGCTCCAGCTCACCGAGACGATCGCGCTGCGCACCGCCGCGGCCGAAGAGGCGGAGCGCGGCGGGCGCGCGAAGGCGGGCGACGTCGCGCAGATGGCCGAGCAGCTGAAACTCATCAAGGCGCGGGAGGGCGAACTCCTGCGCAAGGTCGACGCCCTCGAGGAGGAACTCGAGGCCGCCCGCGACGAAGCGCAAGAAGCAGAGAAGCGGGCGAAGCAGGCCGGCGCCCTTGGCGAACGGGAAACCGCGCTGGCCGCCCGCGAAGAGAAGGCGCAGGCCCAGGTCTCAGACCGCGAGAAGCAGATGGCGGAGCGCGAGAAGCGCCTGGCCAAAGACCGGGCCGACCTCGAGCACGCCATCCAGACGCGTGAAGCGGCGCTTGCCTCGGAGACGGATTCGCTCGAGCAGGACCTCGCCGCCCGCGGGGACGCCCTCACCAAATCGCGGCAGGCTATGGAGGCCGAACGGAAGGCGGCCGAGCAGGCCCTTTCCAAGGAGCGCGCGGGGCTCGAGACCCTGGCGCGCGCCCGGGAGGACGAGGTCGCCAAGCGGGAGAAGGCGCTCGACGAGTCCCTGCGCCAACAGCAAGCCGCGCTGCGCGCGGAGCGCGACGCCATCGCTGCCCAAGCGGCGGAGCTCGAGAAGCGGACGAAAGCCCGAGAAGGCACCATCGACAAGGCGCGCGCTGAGTTGGAGGCCGAATTGCGGGCCGCCAAGGCGGTCGAAGCCGAAGCGGCCGCGAAACTGAAAAGCGCCAACGAGGCGGCCGAACGGCAGAAGAAAGCCCTCGACGCGCTCGAGCAGAAGGAGCGGCTGGCCGCCGACCAGATCATGAAGCTCGAGCAGGCGCGCAAGGAGCAGGACGCGGCCCACAAGGCCCGCGAGGTCGCCCTTGACGCCGCCCACAGGGGCGCCCAAAAGGAGGCCGCCGACGCCAAGCGGCTGCGGGAGGAGGCGCAAGGGCGCGAGAAGAAACTCGCGGCCCTCGAGGCCGACCACACGCGGACGCTCAAGCAGCTGCGCGAACAGCAGTCGCAGGTGGAGATCGCCCAGCGCGAGGCCGAGTCGAAGATGCAACTCGCGTCGAAGGGCCAGAGCGAACTCGAAGCGATGAGCGGCGAGATCGCCAAGCGCGAAGCGCGCGTGCGCGACGCGGAGAAGAAGCTCGCCGAGGCCGAGCGCCTCGCGAAGGTTTCCGCGGAGGCCGACGAGAAGGTTGCGGCCAAGGCCGCGGCGCTGAAGCGCCAAGAGGACGAGATGGCCGACCGCATGGCCGACCTCAAGCGCAAGGAGACGCAGGCGTCGCGCGCGCTTAGCGAGGCGCAGGGGCGCGTGACGGCGGCCGACGCGCGCGCCAAGGAGGCCGAAGCGGCTGCCGAGGCGGCCAAGTCGACCACGCGGACGGCCGAGGCGCTCGCCGCCGAGGCCGACGACCGCCTCAAGGAGGCCGAGGCCCGGGAGGCTGCCGCGCGCAAGCTCGAGGCGGAAGCTACGGCCCGCGAGCGGGCAGCCAGCCGCGTGGGCACGAACTTCGAAGCCCGCGAGAGCGAGCTCATCCAACTGGAAGCGTCGGTGGCCGAGCGGGAGGCGAAGGCCGCGCGCGCCGAAGCCTTGGTCGAAGAGCGCGACCGCAAGTTGGCGCGCCTCGAGGGTGAACTTGCAAGGCGGGACGCGGAGATGTCGGGGTCGTCCAAGGGGCTCGTCGCGCAGCGCGCGGAGCTTACGCGCCGGGAGGAGCGCCTGCAGGACCTCGAACGCAAGGAAGCGGCCCTCGTTGAACTCGACGAATCGGTGAAAGATCGCGAGAAGAAGGTCGCAAAGGCCTTGCAGGAGGCGGCGCGCGCGGAGGCGGGCGTCGTGGACCGCGAGCGCAAACTCGCGGCCCTGCAGGCCGAAGTCGAAAAGCTGCGCGAAGCGTCGCAGCGCGAACGCGGCGAGGGGCAGGCGGCGCTTGCCGCCCGCGAGGAACGCCTGCGCGGCCTCGAAGACCGCGAGCGCGCGCTCGACAAGGCGAGCACCGACGCCGCCAAGCGCGAGGCGCAGCTTGCCAAGCGCGACGAGCGGGCCGCTACGCAAGAGCGCGAGCTTGCCGAGTACCGCAAGGCCCTCGAATCATCGTCCAAAACGCTCGACGAGCGCAAGCGCGAGACCGACGCCCTCGAGAAGGCCCTCTCGCAGCGCGAATCGGCGGTCGCCTCGCGCGAAGCGGACGCCATCAAGCGTGCGCAGGACACCGACGCGCGCATCGCGCGCCTCGACAAGCGCGCAAGCGAGCTGCAGGGCCTCGAAGAGAAGGAGACCGAAGTCAAAGTGGTCGAGGACGAACTCAAGCGCCTGGAGGGCGACTACTCCGCAAGGATGCGCGCCCTGGAGGCGCGTGAGGCGGCCGCGAAGGAGGAGATCGGCCTCCTCGAAAAGCGCGCCGCCGACGCCGAGGGCAAGGAGCGCGCGGCGCTTGCAAGGGCCAAGGATGTCGAGGCCGGCGAGCGCCGCCAGGCCGAAGCCGCCCGCGAGCTGGAGGCGCGCCAGCGCGAGCTTGCCGGGGCCCGCAAGGCCTTCGAAAAGGAGCGGGCCGAGGTCCTGCGCGCGCGCGAGCTCGAAGAGATGCGCCGCGCGACCCTCGAGAAGCGCGTTGGCGAGGTCGAGGACCTCGAACGGACGCTCGTCGTGCGCGAGAAGAAGGCCCTCGAAGATTCAGGCCGGGCGAAGGCGGACCTCGAAGCCAGTGCCCAGCTGCGGCGGGAGCTGAAGGGCGGCCGCACCGACATGGAGCGCCTGCGGGGCAAGCTCGAAGAGGAGCGCGCCGCGCTTGAGGCGCGCGAAGACAAGGCCGAATCCAGCGAAAAGTCCGCGACCGCGCGCGAGCGCGAGGCCAAGACGGCGCTTACCGAGGCGGAGCGGCGCGTGAAGGAAGCGAAGGCCGAGCAGGAGGACGCGCTCTCCGGCCAGAAGGCCGCCGAGGCTGCTGGGGCAAACGCGGAGCGGGCGCGGCAAGAGCTGGAAGGAATCCTCGAGGTGCGCGAGCGCGAGGTCGAGCAGCTGCGGGGCAAGCTCGGCGAGCGCGAGCGGGTCATGAACGAACTCAAGTCGTCGACGGAGGCGCGCTCGCGCGCCATCGACGAGTACGCCACCGATGTGGAGCGCAAGGAGTCGCAAGCGACCGCCGCAACCGAGGCGGCGGAGCGGCGCGAGAAGGAGCTGAAGGCCCTTGAGGCGGCGCTCAAGGCGCGCGACAAGGAGCTTGAAGCCAAGGACGAGCGGCTCGACGACCGCGACGGGGCGCTCGACGCGCGCGACAAGGAGCTTGCCAAGGAGCAAGCCGCCCTCGAACGGCAGGGAAAGGCCGCCAAGGCCGACGAGGAGAAGGCCCGCAAGGCCCTCGACGCCTCGCTTGCAGCCCAGCGCGAACTCGAAGCGTTGGAGGAGCGCGCCAAGCGCCGTTCGGCCGAGCTCGACCGCCGCGAGGCGGCGCAAGGCGAGCGGGCCAAGGAACTCGAGGCCGATGCCAAGGACCACAAGGGCGTAACCAAGCGCCATGCCTCCGACCAGGCCAAGCTCCAGTCGGCGGGCGTGGACCTTGCCAAAGCCACCGAGGCCAACGAGCGCGAGCGGCAGGCGCTCAAGGAACTCAAGGCCTCGGTGGAGGCCGACCGCAAGAAGGCGACCGCCCGCGAGGAGCGCATCGCCAAGGCCGAGGCCGCCATCGAAGAGCTGCGCCTTGCCATCGACCGGCGCGAGGTGGAGGCCGACGCGCGCGAAAAGGCCACCGACGCCGAAGCCAAAGACCTCGCCACCGAGCAGGCCAAGCTCCAGTCGGCCCTCGGGGAATTCCGCGAGCGCGAGAAGAAGTTCGCCGAGCGCGAGGCGCGCCTCACGCGCGCCAAGGACCTGCTGCTCGAGCGGCTGAGCCGCCGGCCCGAGTGACGGGCGCCGCTGGCGCTACCGCCGCTTGCGACCCTTGCCCGCCATCCCTTCGAGGTCGAAGCCCTCGAGCCCTTCCCCGCCGCCGTCCTTCATCATCTTCATGAGCTGCTTCTGCAGGCCGCGGTTCGAGCGGAACTGGTTCACCTGCTTCTTCAGCATCTCGTAGCGCTGCATCATCGCCTTGATTTCGGCGATGCTCGTCCCCGAGCCCCGCGCGATGCGCTCGATCCGGGGGCCCCGGATCACATCGGGCTGGTCGAGTTCCTCGCCCGTCATCGAGTCGAGCATCACGCGGTACTTGCGCATCGTCTCCAGCGAGACGGCCATGTCCGCCGAACTCATCCCGCCTGCAATCCCAATTCCCGGGATCGACTCGACCAGCCGCTTGAGGTCGTTGTCCTGCATCCGGCTCATGATCTCGAGCTGGTGGTAGAAGGTCCGCAGCGTGAGCCTGCCCGAAAGCAACTCGCGGCCCGTTGCCTCAAGTTCCTCCTCGGAGGCGACCTCGGTGGCCTTTTCGAGGATCCCCTCGATGTCGCCCATCCCGAGCATCCGCCCGATGAACCGCGTGGGGTGGAAGCGCTCGAGGTCGTCGGGCTTCTCGCCGACCCCGATGAACACGACGGGCGCCTTCACGGCGGCCACCGCCGACAACGCGCCACCCGCTTTTGCCGAGCCGTCCATCTTGGTAATGACCACGCCCGTGATGTGGACGGCCTTGTGGAATGCCTCCGCCTGGGGGCCCGCCTGCTGGCCCACCGTCGCATCGATGACGAGCAGCTTCTCGTCGGCCTGCGACTCCCGGGCAATCGCCTCCATTTCGCGGATCAGGTCTTCCGAGAGGGCATCGCGCCCGGCCGTGTCGATGATCACGATGTCGTGCGCGAGGAACTTGTCGAGCCCGTCCCGCACGATCTTGACCGCGTCCTTCTGGTTGCGCTCGAAGTGCACGGGGATCTGGAGCTTGGCGCCGAGCTGGGCGAGCTGGTCGATGGCCGCCGGCCGGTACACATCGGCGGCGATCAGCGCCGTCTTCAGCCCCCGCGCCTGGAAGAACTTCGCAAGCTTGCCCGCCGTCGTGGTCTTGCCTTGCCCGTACAGCCCCACGAGCATGATCCGCTGGCGCTTCAGGCGCACCTCGCGGGTTTCGCCGAGCAGGTGCGCCAGCTCGTCGTGGACGACCTTGATCACATGCTCGCGCACCGACATCCCGGCTTTCGGGTCGGTCTCGAGCGCCTTGCGCGCGATCTCCTTCGTGATCTCGCGGGTCAGTTTGACATTGACATCGGCCTTGATCAGGGCCACCTCGATGTCGTGGGTGACCTCTTTGATCAGCGCCGCGTCGACCTTCGAGGCCCCCGCGACCTTGCGCAGCGCGCCCTTCAGCGAGTTGGAAAGCGCATCAAGGACCACGGTAGGGCCACCTAAGCCGCCAATCCGGGCCCTGCCCTAATAGGATTCGGTAAGGGCGGCGCCGTCTTGGGGGTACGATTCTGCAGAGAAGGGAGAGAGCGCGCGCGGCCCACGCGGGGCGTGCGCTCGCTGTGAAGGGGTGTAAGGGTAGGGGCTAGCCTTGTCAGAAGGGATGGGATGCACTCTAACTCAAAACCAGCTCTACCCTTACGCGTTTTAGATTCTGCGCGCTATATATATAGATTCTCTGCTGAGGCCGGGACGCTCGCATTCGCTGATTTCCAACCCAGGCCAGCGCCTCGCCGCCTGGGGAAGTTATGCGCGCTATTCGCCCCGAAGTTGCAGCGCGAGAAGATCTTCCGTCGAGAGCTTCTCGCCCTTCTTGAATCGCTCCATCATCGAGTCCGTCTTCTTCTCTTGCCGGCGCTCGCCCTCGGCCCGGCGCACCTCGCGCCGGCGCCTGCGGATCCCCGAGATGACCTTCTCATAGTCCTTGACGCGCCGGATGAAATCGATGTGCCGGAAGTGCTCCTCGTCGGCCTCCCGCTTGTTGGCGACGAACTCCCCTTGGGCCGCGTCGGCGTCCCTGCGCATCGCGTCGGCCTCTTCGTAGAGCTTCATCATCGCGTCGTGCTCCGCCTGCGCGCCCCGCGCGAGGTCCGACAGCGACTTGTGCTGCGCCTCCGCGTCCTGCTTCGCCTTGCGGGCGGCGCTCACCGCCTCGTACACCTCCTTGTCCCCTTCCATCGTCGCCTCCGCCTGCCTTACGATGTGGGCGAGCCGCTTGAGCTCCTGCGTCAGTTCCTTTTCCTTGGCCGGGGTGTGGACCTGCGTCTCGAGCCTAAACTCGAGCTGGCGCATGTCGTCCCGGATCCGCGGCACGGGCACCGCCACATCCTGGTGGCGCTCGCGCTTCAGCTTCGCCGCGATGTCGCCAAGCTCGTTGGCCTTCTGGTTCAGCGTGTCGCGCATCACCTTCGCGGCCTTCACTTCCTCGTTCAGCTTGTTGCGCTTCTCCCGGTGCTCGGCGGCCTCCGCCACGCGTTTGGCCACCTCGCCGTTCAGCACATCGCGCTTCTCGGCAAGCTGCTTCGTGCGCGTGTTCAGCCGGTCGCGCTTGTTCTTGTGCTCCTCGGCTTCATTGTTGATCTGGTCGCGGATCTTTTCGAGTTCCGCAAGTCCTTCGGGGCCCTCAAGGCCCTCGATCTCCTGCGCGATCTGCTGCAGGTACTCCTCGTGGTCGTCGGGGGGCGGGGTCGTGAGGTCGGTTTCGGCAAGCATCGCCCGCCGTTGGATGTCGGTGAGCGGTTCCTCGACTTGCGCCGGGGGGGCCGACTCCGCCGGAGCGGGTTTGGCCGCGGCGGCCTCCGCGGGCTTTTCGCCGACCGCGTCCGCTGGGGGAGCGGAGGCTTCGGAAGGGGGCGTACTTTCAGGGGTCGTCGGTTCGGCAGGCGGGCTCGGAATTTCCGCGGAAGAGTTGGAGCCGGGACTCTCCGGCTCCGGGCTAATTTTCTTGTCTGCGCCTCCCAGTTTTCCCACCTTCAGTCCAACGTTCACAAAGACGAGCCCACGTGACCCAAAAGAGCGAAGCCAGACATGCTGGCACTCGCGCTAAATTAGCTGGTGATATTTATACGCATCGAAGCCCGCGTGGAAGCAGTATTGGACCGTCGAAAAACCGTGCTTGAACTGCGCAACGGCCGGTCTCACTTGCGCCGGGTCGTGCGACTTGATCGCGACGCGCGCCATCAGCCGCGCCACCTCCTTCATCTCGCTTTCCATCATCCCGATGCGCGTGCATTCCTGAACGCCGACGCGCACCCCCGATGGGTCCTGCGGGCTGCGGTCGCGGTCGTAGGGGAGCATGTTCTTGTTCGTGATGATGTTGGCCGCCTCGAAGAGCTTCGAGACCTTCGCGCCGCCCCCTTGCGCGCGGACATCGATGGCCACCTGGTGCGAGCGCGTGTACCCACCCGCTTCGCCCAGCACGCGGAACCCTTCTTCGTTCAGCGCCGCCGCGAGCGCCCGCGCGTTCTTCACAATTTGCGCGGCGTAGGACTCCCCGAAGGTCTGCCACTCGGCCATCGTGATGCCAAGCGCCGCCATCGCGTGGAGGTGGTGGTTCGAGGTAACGCCAGGGAAGACCCGCGAACGGACCTTCTTGAGCAGCGCCTCGTCATCCGAGTCGGAGAGCATGATCCCGTGCTGCGGCCCAGGGAAGGTCTTGTGCGTCGAACCCGTAATCAGGTCGGCACCCTCGCGCAGCGGGTCTTGGAACTGCCCTCCGGCGATGAGCCCCAGGACGTGGGCCCCGTCGTACCAGCACCGGGCGCCGACCTCTTGGATCGCTTCGCGAAGGTCCTTGAGGGGGACCGGGAACAGGAAGAGGGACATGCCGAACTGACAGACCTTGGGGCGCTCCTTCCGGATCAGCTTGATCGCGCCGTCGACATCGAGGTTCATGGCATTCTCGTCGAAGGGATAGTTCACCGAGCGCAGGCCGCGCAGCCCCACGGCGCCGAACTTCGCCGTCGAGATGTGCGCGCCGTCCTGGAGATTCGGCGAGGCGATCAGGTCGCCGGGCTCCGTGAGGGCAAAGAGCGCCGCGAGGTTGGCCACGGTGCCGGAGGTGGGGCGTGGGTCGGCAAGGCGCGCGCGGAAGATCTTCTCGCCCATCGCCATCACGCGCAGCTCGACCTCGTCGACGAACGCGTTGCCTTCGTAATACCGGGCTCCCGGCAGCCCCTCAGCGTAGCGGTCGGCGAAGTCGGAGATCATCATCTCCTTGGCAAGCGGGCACATCACATTCTCGGAGGCGATCAGCGGGATCGCGTCGCGGAACATCTCGTTGTGGTGCTGCACGCGGTCGCGGATGAACGCCGCATCCGATTCGCCGGCCCGCATCACGCGCGCAATCGCGGCGGGATTACAAAAGGGCGACTGGCGGGGCCTTCCCGGAGGAGCGCGAAGCAACCGTTTTTGCGCCGGGACGAGGCCTTAAATAGGCTCATCGGCTTCGCAAAAAACGAGCCATGAAGACTTACCTGAAGCTCTCCTTCTCCAGCGAGGGGGAGAAGCCCTCGATCATCGTCGACCGCCTTTGCAACCTCGGCTTTCGGCCGACCCAGGGCAACTACGACTTGGTCTACGACTGGGACACGGAAGCCACCATCAAGGACATCATCTGGTTCGGCGACAAGATCCATTCGACGCTGAAGGGCGCGCACTGCACCTTCGAGCTCGAGACCGTATAGGGCTCCTCCTTTGGGGGTTGAGGAATCTCTTTATTAGCTGCGGCGCTACATGGTAACCGTAGGTTAGGTAGCTGGCGGCGCGGCTGCCCCACCAGGTGCACCCATGAAAAAGTCGGAAAAGCTCTTTCGCGTGGTCGAAGCGAAGAACAACGATGTAGGCAAGGGCCTTGCGCGGATCGACCCGGCGCTCATGGAGATTCTGAACCTCCGCGAGGGTGACGCCGTCCTTATTGAGGGTACGGGCCGGACAGCCGCCACCGTGGCAGGGGGCGACCAGGAAGACCACAACCGGGGGACGATCCGCCTCGACGGCGCTTCAAGGCGAAACGCCGGCGTGGGTCTCGACGAGAAGGTCTCCGTGCGGAAGGCGGCGGTCAAGCGGGCCCGCAAGCTCAACCTGGCCTCGACGGAGGAAATCAAGCTCCTCGGCGGCGAGAAGTACATCGGCCAACTCATGGCCGGCCGTGTTGTCTCGCGCGGCGATGTGCTGCCCATGAACGTCATGGGGCACCCCCTCGAGTTCGTGGTGACGGGCTTTTCGCCGACCGGCGATGCCGCCCGCATCACGCCCGACACCGCGGTGGTGCTCTCCGCAAAGCCGGTGAAGCAGGACATCGCGCGCATCCCCACCGTGTCGTACGAAGACATCGGCGGCCTGCGCGAGGAAATCAAAAAAGTCCGCGAGATGGTGGAGCTGCCGCTGCGCCACCCCGAGCTCTTTGAGAAGATCGGGGTCGAGGCGCCGAAGGGCGTGTTGCTACACGGCCCGCCGGGCACCGGCAAGACGCTCCTTGCCAAGGCCGTCGCTTCCGAGACCCTCGCGAACTTCGTGTCGCTCTCGGGCCCCGAGATCATGAGCAAGTTCTACGGCGAGAGCGAAGAGCGCCTGCGGGCCATCTTCGAGTCGGCCGAAGAGAGCGCCCCCTCGATCATCTTCATCGATGAGATCGATTCGATCGCGCCCAAGCGCGACGAGGTGCAAGGCGAGACGGAGCGGCGCATCGTTGCGCAGCTGCTCACCCTGCTCGACGGCCTGAAGACGCGGGGGAAGGTCGTCGTGATTGCGGCCACCAACCGGCCGAACTCGATCGACCCGGCGCTGCGCCGCCCGGGCCGCTTCGACCGCGAGATCGAGATCGCAATGCCGAACAAGGCCGCGCGGCTGAACATCCTCGAGATCCACACGCGCGGCATGCCGCTTGCGGAAGACGTGGACCTCTCCGAGTGGGCGGGGATCACGCACGGCTTTGCAGGCGCCGACCTGTACGCGCTTGCCAAAGAGGCGGGCATCCGCAGCTTGCGCCACGCGCTGCCCGAGATCGACCTCGAGCAGGAGGAAATCCCGTTTGAGGTGCTCAACAAGCTGCGCGTCACCAAGCGCGACTTCGCCGAAGCGATGCGGGAGATGGCGCCCTCCGCGCTCCGCGAGGTCTTCGTCGAGTCGCCGAATGTGTCGTGGGACCAGGTCGGGGGCCTCGACAGCGCCAAAGAAGAGCTGCGCGAGGCCGTCGAGTGGCCGATCAAACACGAGGACCTGTTCAAGCAGATGAAGGCCAAGCCGCCAAAGGGCGTGCTGCTCTACGGCCCGCCCGGCACCGGCAAGACGCTCCTTGCCAAGGCGGTCGCCACCGAGGCGGAAGCCAATTTCATCAGCGTGAAGGGCCCCGAGTTCCTCTCGAAGTGGGTCGGGGAGAGCGAGCGCGCCGTGCGCGAAGTGTTCCGCAAGGCCCGCGTGGCTGCCCCGTGCATCATCTTCTTCGACGAGATCGACGCGGTCGTCCCCCAGCGGGCCTTACACAACGACTCCCATGTGACCGAGAGCATCATCTCCACGATCCTCACCGAGATGGACGGCCTCATCGAGCTGTCGAGCGTCACGGTGGTGGCCGCCACGAACCGGCCGGACATCATCGACCCGGCGCTCCTGCGCCCGGGCCGCTTCGACCGCCTCGTGTATGTCGGGCCGCCGAGCAAGGCGGGCCGCCTCGAGATCCTCAAGATCCACACGAAGGGCCGCCCGATGGCCGACGACGTCGACCTCGAACGGCTCGCGTCGATCACCGAAGGGTACACGGGTGCCGACCTGGCGGCCGTCGCCAACGAGGCCGTCATGCTGGCGATCCGCGAAGCTGTTGCCGCCGCGGGGAAATCGGAGAAGGGCAAGCCCAAAGCGCAGAAGGTCAGCCAGCGCCATCTGGAGGCCGCCCTGGAAAAGATCCGCCCCATCTCGCCGGAGGCGCTGAAGGAATTCAGCGCCATCCACGAGCGGATGCAGCTCGAGCGCTAGCGGGTCAACGTGCGGCGCGAATGCGCCGGTTCCACTGCGCCGTGCACGACGGGCAGAAGAACATCTCGAGCTGCCGCAGCGCCGCCGGCTCGTGCGCCGCGTGCATGATGCACCCCTTGTTGCGGCAGTGCACCATCCCCAGGTTGTGCGCTAACTCGTGGAGGACGGCCGCGCAGAACCGGTCGAGCATCGTGCCGAGGGACAGCCCGCCCCGGCGGAACTGCGCGAGGGAAAACACGGCGGTCGACCCGTTCATTTCCCCCAACCCGTAGACGAAGGGGCGCGCGCCGTCCTTGAGCTCGACCTCCGTGATGCCAAGCGTGTGCTTCGCCCGCCCGCCGCGCAGGGCGGCGATGGCGCTCTGGGCCTGGAGGGTCGTGGAGCCGGGCCCGAGGAGCGTGCGCACACGCTCGCCCGGTTCCTTCCGTGACGGGTCGAAACCGCAGTTGCGCAGCCGCGCGGCCACGCCCTCGAGTGCCGCCTCGCTCACATCACCGATTGGGACGATGTCGAGCGAGGCGCCCATCCGCCGGCCCCCGCTTACGGCTTGTACTCGACGCGTATGCTGCCCGAATACCCGATGGTTACGGAGGGCTGGCCGGTGACCGCCGGGCGCGCCTCCACCTTCAGCTTCCACTCGCCCTCGACCGTCAGGTTGTCCTGGGTAATCGTAATCACGATCGGGCCCGGGAACACGCCGGCCGAGAGCGTTTCGTTCATCGTTGCCACGGGCGCACCGCCAGGATCCAACACGGTGATGATACCTTGAGCGCCAAGCGGGTTCGACGTGTTGAGTTGGATCGACACGATGAGTTTCGTGGCCCCCGGGTCGAGCGGGAAGCTCACATTTCCTGCGACACTGCCCGTGAACTGGTTCCAACTTGCCACCCCAAAGGGGATCGCCTGATTCAGGTTGACCCAAACATTCGTCGTCGTGGCGTTCTTGAGGCCCTTGTCGTCGGCCACTTCAAGCCGCACGCGCAGCGCGCCCGTCACGTCATACTGGTGGCTGATGATCGCCCCCGTGCCCGTCGTCCCGTCCCCAAAGTCCCACACAAACGACGCCACCGTGCCGTCCGGGTCCGTGGAGTTCGCGGCCGTGAATTCGACGCTCTGCCCCAGGTTCACGCTCGTGTTCTTCGGGTTCAGGCTCGCCACCGGCGGCTTGTTTTGCCCCGGGTTGTTGCCGCCGGGGCTGCCCGGCGAAAACGCGAGCGCCGCCACGCCAGCCACGAGCATCAGGCCGAGGACGCCCCAGACCAGCCAGTCTTGGCTCTTGCGCTCGGCCATCGCTCCTTCCGTGCGATCCCTCCCGCGCGTAAATAAGCCTCGCGCGGCCGCCCCGGTCAGCTGCGCCCCTTGGTTTCGACTTTCCGCAGGCCCGTGGGCTTGCCGTCCTCAATGTCAATCACATACTCGCCTGTCAGCAGTTCGGCCGCTTCGGTCTCCGAGAGCTCCCGGACCGCCACGCGGCCGCGCTCGTCGAGGAGCGCGCTGTTGCCGTAGGGGTCCTTCAAAATCACCGTGACCCGGGAGTTGCCGGCGATGACGGCATCCAACTTCGCGATCAGCCCGATTCCCTTCGCCTGCGTCTCCTCGTCGTTGTAGAGCGTCATGGCGCGGCCGATGGCGTCCTCAAAGCGGCGCAGCAGCCCCTCCACGTTGGTGACCTGCGAGAGGCTCGCGGGCCCCGGCTCCCACAGCAAGCCGAGGTCGGGCACCGCGACGGTCGCCGACGACGACTTGACCGCGCGCACGAACAGGTCCGCGTCATCGCGCACCTCGATGCTGTACTCGGTGGCCGCGCTTCGCTTCGGCAGCATCGTGTCTGCGTGCTTGAATCCGCACGCGGCACACAGGAAGACCGTTTCGAGGATCTCCCCGAAGAACGGGACATCGAGCCCCACGGTGCGGAACACGGCCTTCGGCGAGTCGCACGCAGGGCAGCGCGCCTCCGTGTACGACGCCTCGCGGCTGCCGAGCATCAGCGGGTCGTCACTCGACACCTTCGGCGCCCCGCTTTCGGTCGGCACCTGCCGCTCCTTCGCCATCAAAACCGCGAGGGGGCGCGCGCTATTTCTCCGCTCGCCCGCTTGCCCCGCAAACGATCCGGTTGACGCTCCCACCAAACCTACATATACGCTCGGCCAAACTGAGCCGCGATGGCCCAGAAGGACGAATGCAAATCCTGCGCACACTGGGACACGCGCCCCGAACTCGACATGACCGGGAACATGGGGTACTGCGATTACCACGAGAAGACGTTCAAGGCCACCTACTGGTGCAAGTTCTTCCTTTCGAAGTCCTCCGATGAAGCCAAAGAGTACAAGCGCGGTATCTATGGCGGCGGCGAAGAGGACGAGGACTCCGACGAAATGGACGCCTGAGGAGGGAAGAGCATGACGAACCTTGCCACGGCGATGTCCGTTTTCATGGCCGCGCCGGCCACCGAGATCGAGTTCAACTGTCCCTGGTGCAACACCAGGCTCGCGCTTTCGCGCGCGGACTTCGACCGGGAGCGGGCCGTGCTGTGCCCGCGCTGCAGCAACCCCATCGACCTCGACATCCAACGTCGGCTTGCAAGGACCTCCACGCCGAAGCCGCAGCCGCCGATGCCCGCTGCGCGCCGCCAGGTCACGACACCCGCGGGGCAAAGCAAGCAGCGCGTCGACAGGCCGGCGGCCTCACCGGCGCCGAACCGCGCGTCCTTCGCGCCGGCGCCCGCTCCGAAGCCCTACGACGGAGGCGCCGTAGAGCCGTTGCCCGGCCAAGACCCGCTGCCCGGCTCGCAGGCTCAGCGGCCTGGAACCTCGTTTGCCGAACTCACGAAGCCCGTCGACATCAACGCCCTGTTCGGGCTGGCGCCCGAGGCCCCTCCCGCGCCCGGCTCCGAGTCAAGCGCCAAGGGCGCGCCGAGCGTGCTGCCCAGCGGCAAGATCCGATGCGCCGCCTGCGGGTTCGAGAACTCCAAGATCCCGCCCGAATTCATGTACGGGGCCGGACCCACATGCGCGTGGTGCGGCAAACCGCTCCCGTCGTGACGGGCCGCGGCCATCTGTTTTTGAGAAAGAAGTAGCGGGGAGTGGATTTGAACCACTGGTCTATGGGTCTCTCCCAGCAGCCCGAAAGCCGCCGTTATGAGCCCATCGGGATTTCCTGGCTACCCCACCCCGCTACGGTGGTACGCGGGCAACGGGTCATCCGTATTAAAGGTTGAGCGGGGCGCTGGATTGGCCCCATCATGGCCCTGCGCATTCACTCGGTTTGGATGTGGACGGAGCCTTCGCGGTAATACACGTACACTTCGCGCTTCTTCAGTTTCTGAATCTTGGCGATCGACTGGTAGACGCGCGCGACGTCAACACCCATTTCCGCCGCGGCCTCGTCGCTGCTCCATGGGAACTTCACGAAGTCGTACGCTTTCATGTACGCGAGCAGCCGCTCGTCCAAATCGTCCATCGCGTCGTCGGCGGGCATCGCCCCCGGATCCCGCCCGCCGTTCTTGAACCTAGCGCGTGAGGAGCCCAAGCGCAAACCCTTATCGGCCAAATGCGGGCATCCCGCGCCGTGGCCGACGAGGGCACCGACACGGCCACCGTGGGGGCGGTGCTGAAAGCGGCCGGGATGACGCCAGGCGTCTGGCTCGGGCTCTCCGGCTACGTCCTGCTCGTGGTGGCCTCGCTCCTGCCCTGGTACAACATCAGCGCGCAGATCCCCGGCGTTTACGACGGTGTGACGACCATCATTCAGTTCGACGGGATCAACGGCCTGTTCGTCCACCCTGACTTGAAAGCCGCCGTTGGGTTCGGGGTGCCGAGCGTCGGCTTCCCCATTGCGATCTTCTTCATCCTCAGTGCCGTCCTCAAGATCCGCAAGATCATCCGCTCCAACGAGCACAAGATGCGCGCCGCCACCCTCGTGCGCAGCAGCATCGCCATCCTTGTCCCGTTTGTGGTCACCCTTGCCGCCATCCTGGCGATCCCCTCCGCGATCCCCTCGTCGGCCCCGGCCCAGGCGCAGTCGCTTGCCCACGCGGTGGCCGCCCAGCCGTTCGGCGGGTCGGCGGCGTTTGACTTCCCAAACGCCACGGACCCGACCACCCAGAACCATGGGAATCTGTACTGGGGCTTCGGGCCGGCCCTCTTCTTGATGATCGTCTCGGCCGTGCTCATGAACCTGGGCTCCCAGCTCGAGATGCGCAGCTACCGCAAGGCGATGCACGAGCTGGAGATGGAAGGGGCCGAAACCCGAGAGCAGAGCCCCAACCCCTGAGGGAGGGAAGGCCGCCCCGCTTGTCGCGGGGCGGGAAGGGGGAAAAGGGCCTCGAACTAGAGTTCGATGGCCGCGCGCTGCTGCCGGTATGCCTGGAGCGATTCCTTCGTGTAGAACCGACTTACATCGACGAATTCGTCGCACCCGCAGTGGATGCACACTCCGCCGGTCCAGTCTTCACCGCAGTTTTTGCAGCGCATGGTCTCTTTTTGTGTCATGGTCGTACCTCCCATCGGGTCGTTCGTTGTCGCCGGGGTTTCCCCGCTTCCGCGGGCCCGTTGATTGAGCTCCCCTGCTTCGTACTATTATTTGAGCGTGATGTGGAAGCGTCCCATGGCCCCTCGCGCGCCGAGAATCAAGCACGATTTTTCGGAATTCGTAATTGCGAATTTCGTAATCGGCAAAAGCCGGGGGGCAGGATCGGGAGTGCGGGGGACAGGATTCGAACCTGCGAAGGCCTTCGCCACGAGGTCCTAAGCCTCGCCCCTTTGACCACTCGGGTACCCCCGCACGAGGGCAATCGCCGATCCCTGGCTTTCCCGATAAAGGGTTCCTCAGGGAGCGCGGGCGCGCCGCAGCGCGTCCGCCTGGGCTAGCGCGGCGCGCACGGTGAAGCGCGCGTTGGGGATGCGCGCGACGGCTTGCTTCCAGGTCATGCCGGGGCCGGTGATGCCAAGCGCCACTGGCGTGTTGAACTCGCCGGCAAGGCGCAGGAGCGCGTCGGCCGCACGGTGCGCGATGAGCTCGTCGTGCTGCGTCTCGCCCTTCACGATGGCCCCCAGGGCGACGACGGCGTCGACCTCGTGCCACCGCAGGATTTCGCGCGCGGCCGTCGGGATGTCGAAGGCGCCTTCCACCGCGATTTCGCGGACGATGACCGCGCCCTGCTTCTTGGCCTCCGCCTGGGCCTCCCGCAGCATCGGGCGGGTGATCCGCCCGTTGAACCTCGACCAGACGATCGCGATCCGGGGCGCGGGTTTGCCCGCTTTGCGTCCCTTCGTGACCGCGCCCTCGTCGGGCCGCCCCTGGCGAAGGCCCTGGCCGGCCGCGTTTTGGAGCCGGCTAGGGTCCTCCAGGAGGTAGTAGACGTTCTCGGCGTGCTCGCGCGCCCGCGCGTCCATCAGGCTTGCAAGGTCGCCCTCGTCGCGGGCCTCCGGCGTGTGGACGAAGCACTCGATCACGTGCTTGTTCGTAGCCAGCTGCACGTGCTGGAGCCCCTGGGACGCTTCGTGGGCGCACAGCTGGTCAATCGGCGCCCGCCCGGCCATCCCGAGCGCGATCACCGCGTCGCACGTGCGCTCCTCGATCAGGATCTTGCACGCCACGGGCAGGTCCTTGAAGCCCGGGACGGTGTAGCGGACCGGCTCGACCTTGGCGGCGATCTTGGCCCACTGGTCGAGGACGGACGCGCCCATGTCAAAGCGCGCGAAGGTCGTGTCCGCCACGCCAATGCGCCACCTACGGGCGCGCTTTGGGCGAGCCGCCGGGCTTGGCGACCGTGCCTTCGTCTTCACTTGCGCCGCTGCCACCGCCGCTGCCCCCACTCGTTGTGTGCTTCTCCACATCTGAAATTGTTTTCTGGAACGAAAGCCCCTGTTCTACCTTGGAGATGATCTTGCGCGTCCCGTCGAGGTCGAACCCGCTTTCGTCCTTGCTGAGCCGCACGATCTTGACCGACAGCCCCCGCTTCGTGAGTTCCCGTTGGATGTCCTCTTCGCGGAACGACTGGTCGTACCCCAGCGCAATGATGTCCGGGCGAACTTCCTCGACGGTCTTGTAGATGTCGTCCTCGCGGCCGACGATCGCCCGGTCGACGACCTTGAGCGCGCCGACCATCTGGCGGCGCATCTCCTGGGGGGTGACCGGTTCGTGCTTCCTGCGCCGCACCATCGCATCGGTCGCCACCACCACGACGAGTTCATCGCCGAGCGCTTTTGCCGACGCAAGGAAGTGCAGGTGGCCGGGGTGGAGCAGGTCGAAGACGCCGGTTGCCATCACGCGGACCATTGGCGGCTTCTCCAGGCCTCCACGATCGAAGCGCCCTCTAAAAAAGGATGGTCATTGGTCGCCGCGTACGCCTTGGCGTCCGCCTTCGACAGGGCCTTGCCGGCGTCGCCCAGCATTTCGCATCCCAGGGCCACGGGGAGCACGCCTGCCATCGTGAGGAGCGCGACCGAGAGCTCGGAGTGGCCGAAGCGCGTTTCGAGCGGCTTGGCGCTCGCCGAGCAGATCGGGACGTGGCCCGGCGAGCGGAATTCCTCGCCGAATCGCTCGAGGGCGTGGCCGTTTTCCATTTTCATGACTTCGCCGGCCACTTCCGCGAAGCGGCGGGCGGTGAGCGCCCGGTCATCGTCGGTGATGCCGGTGTACGTCTTGCGGTGGTTGACCCAAACCGAAAACGCCGACCGCGTGTCGTACGCGATGTCGTTGGAGATGAGGTGCTTGAACACGGGGTGCTTGGGCACCGACTCGGCGAAGAGGTCCTGGAGGTACGGGAGGCCCAGGCGGTCATGAATTCCGTGATCCACAGCCAGGAACACGAGCCCGCCACCATCCTTGCGCATCGTGCGCACGTGGGCGGGGGTCGTGGCGCCCGCGGCGAGGATGAAGTCCGTCTCGCGCTCGCGGTTGTCCGCGTCATAGACCAGGACGAACTTGCCGGCGCGAAGGGCTGTGAAGGCGGGCTCAAGCGCGGCCAGGGGGGACGACATCGGACGCGGCCACCCCGCGTGTGCCAATAAAGAATGGGTTGTTACCAGAACAATGGTGGGTTGTGGCCGAAGGCGGCCGTCGGGTTTTGTCGTCGCTCCCCGGGGAAAGGAGAGGGAGTGGGACCGGACCGATTTGAACGGACGACCGTCCGGTTATGAGCCGGATGCTCTAGCCAGACTAAGCTACGGTCCCTTGCGCGGGCATCCGCGCCCCTGGGATATAACGCTTCAATGGTCGCGGCGCAGGCGCGGCGGCTCGGGGATGTGCGCCTGCTCCGGCTGGTGGTGCGCAAGGGGCGTGAGCGGCCCCGCCGGCACCACACTGTCCGGCCTGATCTCCAGGCTCTCCGAGGGCGCGGGCTCCAGACAGTAGGCGATGTCCTTCAGCGCCTTGGTAAGCCGGGCCTCGACTTCGGGCAACTGCGCCCAATCCTTCACGCGCGAGCCGACCTTCGGCTCCCGGCCGAGCCTTCCGCCCTCGTAGATCTCGAAGCCGCTCTTTTCGACCGCGAGCGTCCCCGTCGGGCATACGCGCACGCACTGGCCGCAGTCGGTGCAGCGCGACGCATCGATGACCGGCTTTCCGCCCTGGAGCTTGACCGCGCTGTCTTCGCAGACCTCGACGCACTTGTTGCAGCCCTCTTCGCACGCCGTCTCGGTCGCCTTCGGGTGCACCTTCGCGACCGCCCCAAAGTCCTGCACCTGGGGCGCATTGCAGCAAGAGGTGCAGCCAGCCACCGCCACGCGCAAGCGCGATCGCGGGTCGACGCGGCCCTTCACGGAGTCGAGGAGCACGCCCGAAGTCCCGCTCTCGTCGACGATCTGGCTCAACCGCGCGGTGACCGCTTCCGTTCCGACGAGGTCGCGCGGGCATTCGAAAAGGTGATGGCACCCGAAAACATGGACCGGCGACTTCTCCAAGGTGTAATGTTCGACGCCGAGCTCCGAGAGCAGTTTCGAGATTTTCGGCGCCATCGGCTCGGGGATTCCGCCGATCTCGAAGCCTTCGCGGACCGTGATGTTGAGGTGCCGGCCGCCCACCGCGTCGAGCGACTCGAGCGTCGAAATCAGCTCATCAATGTCCTCTTGCCGGAGGTTGGCGACGATGGTCACTTTGTCCGTGGAACCGGCAGGGGCGCTGCTGGCCGGAGCTAACGTCACGTGAGCGCACCCATCCCAGACGGGCTTGCGCCCGTCCCCGTTGCGCGATGGGGGGCGGCCGGTATAAGATGGTTCGCAAGCGGCGGTTTCGCCGGAACCCGCGCCCAAAACGGGCGCCCGGCACCCCGGAAATGGGAGGAAAAAGCGCCGCCGCGCGGACTCGAACCGCGGACCGTTCGGTTTCTGCGCGCCTGTGGGGTGCGCGTAACAGCCGAGCGCTCTACCAACTGAGCTACGGCGGCATCGGCGTTTGGGCGCCGATTGGCCGCGGTAGCCAGGTTACTCATTTTAACCCTTTGGAGCCGCGCGTAACCGCCTGGCGCTCTGCCAACTCACGCTTCGGGCATGTTATCCGCCGTGCTTCTCCCCGACAAAGTTTAATGTGGGCTCCCGCAAGGGCCCTCCGCGGAAGGCACGGCGGATGGCGCGCGCTGGATTCTGGTCAGTACCCGTGGCGGCCGCCTCGCTCCTGGGGCTGGCGGGCCTTACGCTGGCGTTCCTTTCAGGCCCGGCGGGTGCCGCGACGGTGGGGTCGGTTTCCGTCGAAGACGGCTCCGCCTTGGCGTATGTGAATGACACCCTCACGATCGACGCCTCGCTCGGGGGGCCCCACGCCGGGATGATCGTCATCACGAACAACTCGCTGCTCACGCTCACGAACGTCACCGTGGTTTTTGCCAACGCATCGGCCGGCGGCGGCATTTTCCTGGACTCGGGGGGGCGCCTGGAGGCGAACCGGAGCACCCTCACCGCCGACCCCGCAGCCGAATTCGCCATCCGGGCCGCGTCGGCCTCTTCCCTCCACCTCAACCGCACGACCGTGAGCGGCCTACAAGTGATGGACGACCTTGGCGCGCCGGGCATCACGCTGGCGGCCGGCGCCTCCCTTCGCGCCGAGTCCTCCGTGCTCCGCGTCCGCCCTGACCTGCGCCCGCTCCTTGCCGCCACCCAATCCGATGTCACCCTCATCGACTGCAACGTAACCGGCGCCATTTGGCTGACCGCGTCGACGGCGACCCTGACGCTCCTTCAGCAGCGCGTGATCGGCGAAACCAAGGCGCTCGACCTCGCCGGCGCGGCCGTCACCCTCACAAACTCAACGGTCGTGGCCACCGGAGGCGCAAGCGCGCTTTCGGCGCGCGCGGGGTCGTCGCTCACCGTGCGGTCGACCAACGTGTCGGCCGATGACATCGGCGTCGCGGCCGTGGACGCCTCGACGGTGGTCCTGGAGGGGGTCGTCATCCAAGCGGGCACCGACCTCGGCCAGAGCATCGGCGCGTTCGGCGTAGCTGCCGACGGGTCGACCGTAACCGCGCGCAACGTCGCGTTCCTCGGGTTTGCCACCTCCCTTTGGCTGAAGAACTCGGCCGCCACCTTCAACGCGACGCAGCTTGGCGCCGGGCTGATCCGGCTCAACGCCTCCACCGCTTCGATGGAGGGGGTGCCGTCCCTGCAGGGCCTCGCCATCATCGAGCGGGCGTCCACACTCACGCTCACCGACGTCTCCCTGGACTGGTCGAGGATCGACATCGTGCCCGGGTCCGTGGTGATTCCCCGCTACCGGCCCACGTTCCAATTCTTCGATGACGCATCCTTGGCTGCGGTCGGGGCCGCCTGGTCCGTGTTCCCGACGGCGGGCCTCGCCGTGGGAAGCGGCACCTCCGACGCCGCCGGCGGCAATGTGGGCCCCCCCCTTGAAGGTCCACGCTTTACCTCGGACGGTTTCCAGGCGCCGGCCACCTACCGCATCCAGATCCTATTCAACAACGCATCGTTCAACGAAAGCATCACAGCCTGGGGCCCTGGCCTCCTCTTCTCCTTCTACTTGGACACGACGCTTAGCGACTTCGGCTTCAGCACGCCGCTCGTGTTTTCGGACGCCCACCCACCCGTCGGATCGGGCTTCACCGTGGCGTCCAACCTGCTCCTCACGGGGCCGGGCGGCCTGACCGTTTATGTCCGCGTGCTTGTCGACGGTGCCGAAGGCGCGGTGCAGCCGTTCACGCTGGCCACGGGCGCGACCACCTCGGTCCAGTTCACGCTGAATGCGACCGCCGGCCTCCACCTCGTGACCCTGCGCGCCGACGGGGAGGGCGGGGCGAGGGGCTCCATCAACGAGCGCAACGAGGTCGCCAACAATTTCGTCGCGATGTGGTACAATGCAAGCGCCAACGTGACGACCACCGTGAAGCCCGACCTCGTGGTGTCGCCCGGCGGCTTCCGGTTCGTTTACGTGAACGCGAGCGCGCCCGACCCGGTCACCGGCGGCCCGCGTGACGCGCGCGAACTCGTCGTCTTGCTCAACATCACCAACACGGGCCTCACCGACACCGGGCCCTTCGATGTCGTCATCGCCGCAGGCGAGGATTCCCGCCGCAAGACCATCCCCGGGATTCCCGCGGGTGGCTCGGCCAACTTCACGGCCACCTTCGGGCCGTTCCTCGAGTCGCGGAACATCGAGGTCATCGCGAGGCTGGATGTCACCGGGGCCGTCGACGAGGGCAGCGAATCCAATAACGGCGCCAATGCGACAGCGAGCGTCTACGTGCCCCCGTACACCGCGCCGCCGCGGCCCTTGTGGGTCGTTCTCCTCGTGGTCATCACAGCCGTTGCGCTCCTTGCGCTGAGCGCGTGGGGCCTCGTGCTCATCTTCCGCTCCGAGAACGATGAAGGATTGGTGCCCGAGGACAAGAAGGTCGAAGCCGCCGCCAATAAGCCGGCGACCGTTGCTTCGCCGGGCAGCGCTGCGCCCACCTCGACGCAAGGCGCGCCGGCGGCCGGCCCGGTGAAACCTGCCGCTGGGGCCCCGGCTGCCGAGCCTCCGCCTCCTCCTTCGCAGCCGGCGCCTGCGCGCCCCACCGCCGCCGCCGGGCCCCCGCCCCGACCGCCCCCCATGCCCCCGCAGTACCCCGCCGCACCTCCCCCGCCCGGGTACCCGGCGCCCCAAGCGCCTTACGGTTACCCGTACGGCGGCTACTACCCGCAGCCCGTCGCGTACCCGCAGTATCCGCCCCAGCCCTACGCCGCTCCAGCCGGTCCCCCCGCGAGGTGCCCCCGCTGCGGCTCCACCCAGCTGTCGTACATGCTTCAGCCGACGCGCGCGGCCATCTGCTCGACCTGCCAATTGCGCACGCCGTTTTGAGCGCTCGCGCGCCGCCCTTGGGGCCTGCCTATCATGATAGGGGCGCCGCGGTTGCGGCAAGGGCGCCAAGCTCGAGGTCCCAGCGCCACCGGTCGCGGCAGGCGCACGAGAGGCCCTTGAAGTGCGAAAGGTCCTGGTCGGCGGAGACCTCGGCGATCGCCTGGAGCACCGCCGCGTCACAGTTGCCGCAATTCGAAGCGCCCCGCCTTGTCGAGGCGCCCGTCGGCGCACTCATCAGCCGGGCCTTCCCCCCCATCGGCGGGATCGCCTTCTCCATCACGTCCACGACGCTCCACAGCCACGGCGGCCGGTACGCGCCATCGTAGTAGAGCCGCTCCACGAGCGTCCCCTTGTGGATGTTCATCGGGTTGACCGACACCGTGTCGGAAAACGGCGCGGCATACACCGCCGCCTCGACGCAGTCTGCGATGCTTTCGGCCTCCGTGAGGAACGGCGGCTTCAGCAGGAGGTAGCTCTTCACCCGCGCCCCGAAGGCGCGCGCCCGCAGCGCCCCCTCGCGGTTCTCCTCCGCGGTGTTCCCCTTGTTGACCGTTTCGTCGAGCACGCGGTCGTTGGCGCTCTCGAGCCCGAAGGCGACCTCGAGCTCGATGCCGTGGCCGAGCAGCGGCTTGACGCGCTCTTCCGTGACGAACTCCGGGCGCGACTCCACAAGCAGGCGCCTGAACTTGGCCGCCGCCATCTTCACGATGGCAAGCTGCGCCTCGCGCTGCACCTCGCGCTCGTCGAGGAAGTTGCCTGAGGTGTAGATTTTGAAGGTCAGGGCGCCCTCGGGCGTCTGCTCCATCGCTCGGCGGATCTGCTCGACATACGATTCGGCAGGCGGGCGCTTCGGGAGCGTCTCCGTGTAGTAGCCGCACATCGAACAGCCGGCGCTCTTCTCATAGATGCAGCCGAGCGAGTTCATCACCACGACCTGCGCAACCGAAGGGCTTCCGTCAAACACGTCGTCCTCGCGCCAGGTCGCGATGAACTGCTCCGGCGGCTTGGGGCTCCGCACCTTCACCTTTGTCCCCAGGACGGCTTTTTGGATCGGCATCGGAAGCCCTCACCCTTTGTGGCGGATGTCAACGGCCGAGCCGCGGCGCATCGCAAGCATCTCCGCGGCGGCCATCCGTGCAAACCCCGCGGCAATGACCTTTCCGTCCCGCACGACCGCCACGCTGTCGCCCTCGCACACCTCGGGGTCGACGGCGGTCACTCCGACGGCGAACACATCGCCTTTGAGTTCGAAGGGCGAAACCGTCACGCGGTAGGCGCCCGCTGCCGCGACTCGCTTTGCACCTTCGAGGGTGAGCGACAGCCGGCCCTTGTCGGGGAAATGTTGCGCCAGCTGGACCTTGCCCGCGAGGATGCGGTTCCACGGGTAGCGGCCCTTGGCCGCCGCCCCTTCGAAGAGCGCGTCACCCGCGGCCTTCCCGAATTGGAACCGCCCGACCGACTGGAGGTCTTCAAGCGTGCGGCGCCGGGGGTCGACATCGCGCTCGCCCTTCAGGGCCTCGCGCACGGCGTCGGCCGCGCGCGTGAGCGACTGCTCCCACGGCGTGCCCTTCGCTGCGCACTCGATCGTCCCCGCGACCTGCTCCTGCAGTCCCGGCAGGTCGTCGCCCACGAGCGACACCACCGCGCGGTACGGGTGGGAGCGCGCGATGCTCGCGACGAGCTCAAAGACCCGGTCGGCCTCCTCTCCGGCCCAATCGCCCGTTACGGGGATGTCGTAGTGCGCCGCGGGGAATACCCGCTCCAGCTCCTCCGGGACAACGCCAAGGGGCGAGGTGACGATGGCCCGGTGGACGGCAAAGGCCGGCCGGATGCCCGCCAGCGCGCGGCTGATCGTGTGCTGGGTCTTCGAGAGGCTGTACGGCTTGCGCGCGGAGCACGGGACGAGGAGGAGCACGCGCGCCGAGGGCGGCGGGGAGTACCGTGCGCGGATGCGGCCGACCCAGCGCTCGACCTCCGGCCGGTGGAGGCTCTCGTGGGAGAGGGCGTGCAGGCGCTCCTTCCACACCGGCGTCAGGTCTTCTGCCGGTCCTGCAAATTCGCGGTCGAAATTGCGAAGCGCCGCCACGAGCCACGGGTGGGCGCGGATCCGCGCCTCCACGAGTTCGCGCAGCGTCCCGTTTTCAATCGCCCGCGCCGCGATCTTGGCCTCGGCCGTGAGGGCGAGGCGGTTGTGGGCAAGCGCCGCCTTGAAGGCCGCAGAGTCGGGGGACACGGAGGGGAGGGAGCGGGCGCCGAGCGCGCCGCGCCCTTCGCCAAGTTCCGCTCCCGCGTCGCCGCTGTCGGCCAGGGCGGGAGCGTGCGCCTCCTTGTCGCTGCCGTCTTCACTCTCCGGGAAATACCCCGCGCACGCTGCGCAGTGGCACGCGCCTGCAAGTCCGCCCGGAACCGACCCGAAGTTGTAGAGGAACACGCCGGCCGACGCGGCCGCGATTGCTTGGAAATCGTCCGTCAGGTCGATCCCCAGGTAGGTGAGGAGCGCGAGGCTTGCCGGGTCGGCCACCGCCGGGGCAAACAGGAGCGGCCGTGGGCCGATCGCGTGGCGCGCGCCGGCCACCGCCCGGACGAATTCGCGCGGTTTGCCGCGCAGCTCGTTGAGGTTCTGCAGCGCGACGAGCGCCGCGTCTTTGGCAAGGGGGGCCAAATGCTGGGAACCTTCCCGCGAGGGGAGCGCTCCCGCCGCCGCCCCCTCCTGCCGCACGAGTTCGCCTGGCCCGAGCAGCGGGGCGACCGTGTAGCCGCGCGGCACGAGGCGCGGCAGCACGACATCCGTGTGCGGCGGCGCCTTGTGGCCCGGGAACAGCGGCGACGGGCCCCAGGCAAAGGTGATTCCTGCGCCGCCCGTTCCGCCTTCAGCCACGAGCCTTGCGCGCGCTGATGCCCCGGCCGGCGCGAAGGGCGTGTCGACTTCCAGTACCGCGGGTGTGGCAAGGGCCTTCGGTCCGATGCGCGCGCGGGCCGTGCGCGCGAACCCATCGCGCGCTGCGCGCTCCACCAGAATCGCCGCGCTTACCAAAGCTGACACCTGCCCCCGCACCACGGGCGGGGCGCCCCTTTATTCTTCGCCCGCCGCGTCGGCCGCCGCGGCCGGGTCGCCGGTTGCAGCCGCGGCCAAAGCCTCGGCTTTTGCCGCCGCGTCGGCCGCCTCGTTCTCGGCGACC
>JBGPJF010000033.1:0-25226 GCA_041485285.1 Thermoplasmata archaeon
CACGCGCGCGGTGCTCGTGTCGCACGCGCACCCCGACCATTACTCCGAGGCGGAAGTCGCCGTCGAAGCTATGACGAAGGGGGGCACCGTCAAGCGCGGCGTGGTCGTCGGCTCGAAGAGCGTGATCGAAGGCACCGACACGCACGACGCCGTGTTCTCGCGCTACCACAAAGAGCGCCCGGAATCGATGTTCGCGGTCGCTCCCGGCACGAATTTCAAAGTCGACACGGTGAGCGTGCGCGCCACGCCTTCCAAACACTCCGACGATTCGACGGTCGGCTTCCGGTTCGCCACGGAGTCGGGGGTCGTGGGCTACCTCGCCGACACCGCGCTCGACGACGCGGTTGTCGCCGCGCACCGCGGCGCGCGCGTCCTGGTGCTGCCGGCCACACGCCCGCGCCGATCCCGGATCGAGTGGCACCTGTGCTCCGAGGACATCGTGACGATCCTCAAGGCGATACGCCCCGAAGTCGCGCTGCTCAATCACCTTGGGCTCAAAATGATCCGCGCGGGGCCGGAGAAGGAGGCCGAGTGGATCGAGCAGCAGGCGGGAGTGCGCACGATCGCGGCCTTCGACGGGATGCGTGTGCTCGTAGGGGATTCCGTGGAGGTTGCCAAACCGGTTGCCGCTCCCCGGCCGATCGAGCATGACCCCGACGTGCCGGAGTAGGTCTCACGTTCGTAGGGAGGCCCCCCGTTGCGTGTTTGGGATCGTGACCGGCTACAAGCTCGCATGGATGTGGGCCTCTTTGGCTTCATGGGGTTCATGCTCGTCGTATTCGTTGAGGCGCCCCTCGATGATACCGCTATCGCCCTATCCGGGCTGGTCGTTACAACCGCCACAATTCTGCACTGGCCGTCGGCCCATGTCGCCCATGGAGACCTCCTCGCCGCGGAAAACCTCGGCGGGCTGTTCCGGACCCGGAAGCACATTCCCCTGGCGGAAATCAGCGCCATCGTGATCGAGGCGCCGCGCGGCCCTTCCGACCGGCACGCGCGGTTTCCGCTTAGCGCGTTCATCGAGGTCGAATGGGAGTCACACACTGTCCGCACCCGCCTGCCACCCGGGCCCCCCGGGGTGCGTGTCCTCGATGCGATCCTGATGGGCACGAGGACGTCGTCTCGTGGGCCCCCCGCTGCCGCCGTGCTCGGGGACCCGAGAACCCATCCCTAACTTTCCGGTGCGCTCGACGGCGGCGCTGCTTTGGTATTTGCATACTGCCTGTTGTACATCGCCAACAACTCCCGCACCGTCGTGACGTCTTCCACCGACTTGTCCGCGCGGTACTTTTCGAAGCGCGGGAAGCGCATCGCAAGGCCCGCGCCTTCCCGAACCTGGCCCCACCCCGCTCTGTGCACGGGCGAAAGCGTGAGCTCCGCGCCGCGCACCTCCATCACGACCTTCGGCTCGAGCCAGGCGTCCGGCACGAGCCCTGACTCCACGCGCGGGTGCATGGATTCGCGCGCGAGCGGCTTCAGGCGCGTGTCGAACTCCGCGAGCTGCGCGTCGTCGAAGCCGGTCGCGAGCTTGCACACCGACGCAAGCTTGCCCGACTCCTCGTCGCGCGCGGCCATCAGCAGCGACCCGTAGTGGCCCGTGCGCCGCCCCTTGCCCGCAAACGCCCCGACGACGACGAGGTCGAGCGTGTCGCCGAGCTTTGCCGAGTAGTCGCGCTTGAACTTGATCCACGCGAAGCCCCGCGCGCCCGCGCGGTAGACGCTGTCTTGCGCCACCGACTTGGCAATCACGCCCTCGCAGCCCTCGCCAAGGGCAGCGAGGAAAAACGCCTCCGCTTCCTCGGCCGTGGTGACTTCCTTCATCGTCGAAAGGCGCAGCGTGTCCGTGGGGCGCACCGCCCGGCCCGCCGCGGCTCTGCGCTCCAGATACGGCTTGCCCGTGAGGTCCTCTCCGTCGAGGAACATGCAGTCGAAAAGGAACAGTGCGAACGGGAATTCCGCGGCCTTCGCGTCGAGGTCATACTTGCGGCCTCGCCGGCGCGACGCCTCCTGGAAAGGCCGGATCTCGCCGGTGTCGGGGTCGACGGTCACCCCCTCTCCCTCGACGATGAACTCCTTGGCCTTCGCTTGCGCCTTGATGAGGTCCACGACGTCGGGGAACTGCTCGGTATACGGCTCGAGGTTGCGGCTGAAAATCCGCACTTCGCCCGCCTTGAAGTGCACTTGCATGCGCAGCCCGTCGTACTTGTAATCGAGCGCCGCGCGGCCGCCGAGTTTTGCCACGACTTCTTCGAGCGTCTTCAGCCGCTCGGCAAGCATCGGACGGAGCGGCACCAGCGGCTGCACGCGCACCTCCGCAAGGGCGGCGAATCCTCCGGCTTGCATCTTGCGCGCGATGAGCGCAAGGTCCGGGTGCCGGTTGAAGGCCGCCTCGACTTCCGCTTTGCGCTTGCGGTCGCCGTGCGCGTGGGCGAGCGCCTCGAGGATCGTGCCCTCGCCGATCCCCACGCGCATGCGCCCGATGAGGAACCGGATGAGGTACTTCGCCTCGGCCGGGGACGCGGAGCCAAGGAGTTCCTGCAGGATCTTCAGCTTCTTTTCGCCCGACCCCTTGCCTGAGGCCGTGGAGATCGCCGCCATCTGGACGCGGACGCGGGCCAGGTCGAGCGCGCCCTGCGTGATGCGGGTCTGCTTTTTGATGGCCGCGGCCGCAACTTCCCCGAGGTCGCCGACCGCGCGCATGTCCTCCTGCACCTTGGCTTCAGGCTGGCCCGAGATCATCGCGACGACCTTCACGACATTCTTGTCGCCGATGCCCACCGGGATCGCCTCGTAGGGCGGCCCGAGCTGGCCGAGCAGGAAATTGACAGCGAAGGCGAGGTCGTCTCCCGAAAACTGCTTGAGCGCATCACCGAGGATCTGTGCGGTCTCGACCCGCGAAGCGGTGGCGTCGGCGCGCTCAAGCGCCTCAACCAGCGCCGCAAAGGCCATGGGGACGCGCGCCCCGTTGACGCTTCAAACGCCTTCGGAAGGGGGAGCTGGTGCGTCCTCTTCTTCCGAGATCTCGATCACGACGCCGCACGTCTTGCACTCGCCCTCGGCCCCGGCGATCCACTGCTCGGTGCCGCAGTTGGGGCAGACGATCTTGTGCTCGCGGCTCGCCGGCCCGTCGGGGGCGATCGCCGTTTGGGCGCCCATCCCTTCGGCCTCGAGGGCCGCGAGGCCTTCCATGGCCGCCTCGGGGCTGGCCGGGGGAGGCGGCGCAGGCGCAAGGCGGGGCGCGGGCGCAAGGGCCGCCGCCTTGCGCCTGCGGAACGCGACGGCGCCGAACAAAAGCCCGAGGACGAGCGCGGCGCCAAACAGGATCTGCACGTCCTGGTCGGTCGAGAGTTTCGCGATGAGGCCCTTCTTGACCTCCGGTACGCTCACGGAACTCGACGAGGTGATCGTCTGGACGCCCGGGATCTCCACGGAGAGCGAGTGCGACTTGCCCGCGTGGCCGTCCGTGATGGTCCAACTCAGCGTGACATCCACGCGCCGGCCCGGCTCCATGGCAGGAAGCGTCTTGGTGTCCGCGTTTTCCTGGCCGTCGACGATCAGGCGCACGGTGACGGGCGAGGAAGTGCCGTTCCCGGCGTTGCGCACCGTCACGGTCACGCTGATGATGCTGCCGGGCACCGCGCTCGTCGAGGACACGTCGAGCTGCGTCGAGGCGAATTCGACTTTGGGCTCCAGGAAGTCGACCTTGATCTGCAGCGTGACCGGCGGCGACAGGCCGTCGGCGGTGCGCACCGTAACGCCGACCGTTTGGCCGGGGTCGCTCTGCGGGAAGCTCGCGATGCGCACGACCGCGGTGGTCGTGCCGCCGATGGGCACCGTGACCGTAGACCCCGGCTGGCCGCTGACGAGGAGGATGATGCTCCACCCCGAGATCTGGGCGCGCGAGAGCGTGAGCGACTCGGCGCGGTTCCCGTTGTTGTGCAGGTAGATCGTGTAGTCGTGCTGGCCGCTGTCGCCGCGGTCGAGCGAGGCATCGAGGCTCGTCCGCGCCGCGGTGTCGTCGAAGGACGCCGTGAAGGCCGACGCGACGGCGACCGTGACCCCGCCGTGCACGAGGGCAAAGACACTTGAGCCGCCGCCGAGGGAGGTGACCGTCACATTGAGTTCGACAAGCCCCGCAACGGCCGTCGTGGGGTCGCTCGGGATGTCGAGCAGGAGCGTGACGCTGTCGGTGGACCCGGCCAGGATCGGCTTCGTGCCCGAAGCGACCTGCGCCCAGCTCCCCGCAGGGCCGCTGAGGCCCCAGCTGAACTGGTCAGGCCCGTTGCCGCGGTTGGAGATGTTGAAGGTGAGCTGCACCTGGGAGCCGGGCGCGCCCGTCGCGTAGAAGAGGTCGCCGGGGGTGCCGTGGGCCGTCACATTGTAGACCTGGCGCACCACGACGGTCACATTCGCGCGCGCGACCTGGCTGCCGCCGCCGTAGACGCTCACTTCGACGACCTGCGTGCCCGTGGCCGCGCCCGCCGGCGGCGTGTAGCGCAAGGTGACGGCAAGCGACTGCCCGGCATCGGCGGTGCTCGAGGGCGCGCTGAAGTTCGCGTAGGTCCCGGGAGTCGCGACGAAGCTGTACGTGTCGTTGGCGTTGCCGTTGTTGAACACCGTGAAGTCGAAGGTCGCGCTCTGACCGGGCGTCACATTGACCGGCGCCGAGGGCGAGACCATCGAAAGCCCGTACACGCGGCCCACCGTGACCGTGATGGGCAGGGTGGCCAGCAGGCCGCCGCGGGTGGAGCGTGCTTCGAGCACCAGCGTCCGAGCCCCTTCGTGCTGGCCCGAGGGCACCGCGATGTCCACCTGGAGCGTGGTCGAGGTGTGCGGGTCCAGGGTTACGAACGTCGGAGTGACCTGGCCCCAGGACGCCGCCGTGCCGTTGGGCAGGAGCGTGTAGTCATCCTGCGACGTGCCGTCGTTTGAAAGCACGACCGTGACCGTCGTGCTCTGCCCGGGCAGCAGCGACGGCGAGGCAGAGGCATTCGTGAGGGTGTGGAGGTAGGAGACCGTGTAGCGCAGCGCGATGATGCGGTAGGTCGAGCCGGGCGTGAGGGTCGTCCTCGACAGGGCCCGCACGAGGGTGCTGTAGACCTGGCCGGGGGCGACCGGCGCCGCCTGCACGAACACCGTGATGTTCTGCGACTGGCCGGAGGCAAGGGTGATGTTGTTGTCCGAGAACCATACGGTCCACCCGGCCGCCGGCTGCTGGTAATCGAGGAAGAAGGTGTCCGTGATGTTGCCCGTGTTGTTGATCCACACGCTGAAGTTGCGGATCTCGTTGGGCCCACCCTCCACCGCGTCGAACCAGGCGACGAGGTCCACGCCGCGGCGCACTTCCATCGTGATGTTGACGAAGGAGGTGGCCCACACGCTGTTGTCGGTAAGCGACATCAGGGTGAGGACGACCTGGTAGGTGCCCGTGTACGGGTAGTTCATGACGATCGCCACGGTGGTTGTGCCGCCCGCGCCCACGCCGAGCGTGTAGGTGCGCAGCACGGTCTGGTTGAGTTGGACGGGTGTCGTGACGGTAAGCTGCAGGCTGTCGGGGACGGAGCCGTTGTTGCGCACCGTGGCCACGATGTTCACCGTGGCGCCCGGGAGCGCGAAGACCGACGGGGTGACGACCGAGATCTCCGGCTTGAACACATCATTGACCGTGACGGTGAACGTGCCGTTCGACCACATGCTGGAGTTGCCCACCGAGGACACATTGATGTAGAACACGTGCACGCCGTTGATGGGTAGGCCCGGCACGGCGACGGTGAGCGTGAAGGTCGAGTTCACATTGGGCTGGAGCACGACGGTGTTGAACGGCAGCGAGGTCCACGAGGCGTCGATGCCATCGAGGTAGAGCTGGTAGGTGTCCGCGAGGTTCCCGCTGTTGCGCAGCGTGACGTCGACGCTGTACGAGTTGTTGCGGTGGGCGTTTGCGACATTTCCAGGCGCCGCGGAAACCTGGAACGCGCGGTACGCGTTGAGGGACAGCGTGAAGGTCGTCGTTGAACTCACATTCGCGTCGCCGCCCGAAACGGTCTTGACCGAAAGGAGCGTGCTGCCCGGGTCGGCCCACGAGGGGGCCAAGGCCTCAACCGTGAAGTTCATCCGCGCGCCGGCCGCGACGGTGCCGCTGCCGACGGGGAACGACACCCAGGATTGGTTCAGGCCCGCGCGTTCGAGCGTTACCGTGTCCGCGCCGTTGCCGTTGTTCACGACCGAGACGGTGAACGAGGCGACCGCGCCCGGGTCCGAAGTCTTGGCAAGCGGGCTCATCGTGGCCGAAAGCGAGTAGGTCTGGTTGACCGTGAGCGCGAGCACAACCTGGTCTTGCCGCGTCACGTTGCCCGACGACTTGGCCGTCACCGTATAGTAGTAGACGCCGGCAGCAGGCGGCGGTGTGAGCGCAAGGGCCACGCGCACTGTTACATTGCCGGAGGCGCCGGAGGCAAGCGAGATTGTGCCGCCGATCACGGTCACCAGGCCGGCCTGCGTGGTGTTCGCGGAGGTGACGGTGAAGTTGTCCAGGCCCGTGCCGTTGTTGCGCACATTGACGATGAAGTCGACCGTGGCGCCCGGCAGGCCGCTGCGGGCCGCCACCGAACTCGACACCAGCGTGTCGTAGACTTGGGCGACGTCGAGCGTGAGGTCGACCGTGCGGTTCCGGTAGGGGTTCGTCCAGTTGATGGTGCCGAGCACCGTGAAGGTGAACGCGCCGGGCGCCGCGCTTCCGGGGATCGAGAAGTTGTAGTAGACGACCTTGGACGCGCCGGGCGCCAGCGTGAAGGGGTTGGCCGAGATCGTGAGCCACGAACTGTTCGCACCGACATAGTAGAGGTCGATGCGCTGGTTGAAGGCCCCTGGGTTCGACACATTGACGGGGAAGGCGACGGTCGTCCCCGGCTCGCCGGACTGCTTGGCGACGAGGCTCTCATAGACGATGCTGAGGTCGTGCTTGGCGGTCACCGTGATGGTGAGGTTGAGGAATGCGATGACGCTCGTGGAGTTGTCCGAGATGATGCGGAACTCAGCCGTGTAGTCGCCGGTCTGGGTGATCGACGCGGGGACGGTCACCGTCACGTTGAGGTACCGCTGGGTGAAGCCCGACATCGCAAGCGACGAGGTTTCGAAAGCGATCCAGTCGCCGTGGCGGCTTGCATTGGCGCTGCCAAGCAGCGTGTACGAGTCGGCGACATTCCCCTTGTTCTCGACGAGGATGTTGCGCACCACGACCGACGCTTCCGATTCGGTGTAGACATGCAAGTCGTCCGGCGTGAGGCCGCTTAGCCCCACGGCGCGCTTCGCGTTGACCGTGGCAGCGAAAAGCTGGGCGTCGGTGACGCTTGAGTTCGCGCTTGCCGTCGCCGTGATGCGCGAGTAGAGGGTGCCGACCGGCGCCGTCGCGCTGATGTTGATCGTAACGAGAATCACGCGGGTGTCGCCGGGCGACACCGAGATCAGGCTCGTGGTGAGGTTCGTCGAGGTGAACGAGGTGTTGTTGATGTTGACGTTGTAGCTCTGCACGCTGTTGCCGGTGTTCTTCACGTAGGCAAGCCACGTGATGTTGACCCCGGGATCGCCGGAGGTCCCGGCGTTGGGGATGAGGGTGACCTGGACGCCGAGGACTTCCGTCACGCGCGTCGTGGTGGACACGATTTGTGCGGTTGTATTGTCGTCGGGGGTCGCGCTGACATTGACATACTGGCCCACTGCATCGGCCAGGGCCGCGGCCGGGGGCTGTACCGTCAGGGTGATCTGGCGGGTCGCGGAGGGGCCGACCGTGAGGCTTGCCTGCGAGAGTTGGGTGGTCCACCCGAGGGGGCTGGACACGATCGAGAGGTTGAACGAAATCGAGGCGCTGGAATTGAGGTTCGTGAGGTTCAGGGTGTAGTCTTTGGCGACCGCGGGGGAGGTCTGGCCGACGGAGCTCCCGTTAACATAGAACGTGTAGGTCGCCGCGGCACTAGCGGGCGTCGAGGTGACGAGCACCCCGGCCACCAAGAAAAGGGCGACCATTGCGGTCTTCGACATCCTTACGGCCAGACGGGAGAGCAACATGGCTCGAACCTCTCGCGGCGCATTCCGCTTACCCTTTATAAGGGTAACGAACGAGGCGCGTTCAGTTTCTAACTTGCTGGCTCGGCGCAATCTGCGCGGGCGCTCCAAGAACTATTCTTTCGAGGGAATAGAATTCGGCCGCGGCCCGCCGGCTCAACCGAACATCTGGGGGGCCGGCGCGCGCTTGCCGCCCTTGGGGCCGCGCGCTTGCCGGTGGATGGACTTGATCTGGCGTTCGATCTCCTCGGCCTCGCGGTAGAGCGGGTCGGCCGAGAGGTCGATGTTGAGCACGAGCTTGTCGATGATCTCGATGACCTTCGCGGCCGCGCGCGCGTCGGGGTAATTGCTGTGGGCTTCGGCGAGGATCGTGATGACATCGAAGTCGCGGCGCGCGCCTTCGTTCAGCAGCACGCCGGCCACGCCGGTGATTACGCCTTCTTCGAACAGCTTGATGTTGTTGTCCGCGAGCCACCGGTTCGACTTCTTGGTGGACCCCACCCCGTACACATCGACCGATTCGTCGGGCCGCGCGCCCTCGGGGGCGTCGGGGTTGGGCTCCTCGCCTTCGCGCTCGATGACGAGCCCTTCGGGGGAGATCATCGCCTTGCAGCGCTGTTCCGTCACCCAGTCGAGGAGCGTGGCCGCGATGGGGCGGATCAGGTTGGGCGGGGGCTGGAACTCGGAGAGGAACACGACGAGCTGGTCGGTCTCTTCGTCGGCGCCCACGACGCGCTCGCTGGCATAAATGCGGACGGTGGAGAGCGGCTGCCCTTTGCGGATGAGCGAGATGGCGGGGAAGTGGTCGGACTCCATCGTGCCGATCTGCTGGAGCTTGAGGGCGTTGACGAGGTAGTTGGCCACGATCGAGCTCACAAGGCCGATCGAGGGGAAGCCGTCGATGACGGTGGCGCCCTTGAGGTTCGTCTTCTTCAGTTCGTAGATGCGGACATCGCTGGCGGCAGGCATCGGGCTTTCCGATCGAAAACTGGCGCGGGCGATATAAGCGTTGGCGGCTGGCGCGGTCAAATGAGACGGACGGCGCGCCGCGGCAGAGGTATATTCGCCGCCGCCGCGATGGGCGCGTTGTGCGCCCGATTGTCACGGTGAACTGCGCGGCTTCGATCGACGGGAAGATCGCGTCGGCGAGGCGGCGGCCGCTGAAGATCTCGAGCCCCGAGGACTTCGAGCGCGTGGGCCGCTTGCGCGGGGCAAGCGACGCGATCCTCGTGGGCGTGGGGACGGTGCTTGCCGACGACCCGTCGCTCCACGGGCCGAAAGGCAGCCATCGCTCCCTGTTGCGTGTCGTGGTGGACTCGAAGGGGCGCACCCCGCCCAAGGCGCGCGTGCTCGACGGGTCGGCGCCGACCCTGATTGCGACATGTGAGGGCGTGCGGGCGAAATTCCCGAAGGCAGAGGTCGCGCAATTCGGGAAGACCCGCGTCGACCTGAAGGCGCTGCTCGAGCACCTGCACGCGAAGGGCGTAGGGAAACTGCTCGTGGAGGGCGGCGGGGAGATCATCCATTCCTTCCTGGCGGAGGGGCTCGTCGACGACCTCTTCCTGTTCATTGCGGACTTCATCCTGGGGGGCCGGCAGGCGCCCACCATCGCCGACGGAGAGGGCCACGCGGACATCGAAAGCGCGCCGCGCGCACGATTCGTTTCCGCAGAACGCCTTCAGGGCGGGTTGTTGCTCCACTACCGCTTCGGGGCGGGGAAATGAGCGGGGACGGGCGGGGCGAGCCGCGCTTTGCCGCCGACGCGATGCTGGGCTCGCTTGCACGGTGGCTGCGCCTCCTCGGCTACGACTGCACCTATTCGCGGGACGTGAAGGACGCCGAGCTCGTCGCGCTATCGCGCGATGAGCGCCGCATCGTGCTTACGCGGGACCGGCGCGTAGCCAAGCAGGCGGCTCACGCGGTGTTCGTGGCGTCCGGCACGCTCGACGACGAGCTGACCACCGTGCTGGCCGCGCTGTCCATCACCCCGCCCGAGGAGCCGCCGGCCGTCCGCTGCTCGGTGTGCAACGCGCTCCTCGAGGCCGACAAGGCTCCGGCGCCGCCTGCCGTACCTGCCCGCGTCGTCGACCTGGGCCTCGACGTTTGGCGGTGCCCGACCTGCGGCCGGCGCTATTGGCGGGGCACGCACGTGGATTCGATGGCCAAACGGCTCGGATCGATCCGCGCGCGCCTCGCGCGAGGCGAAACCGAGGCAGGTGTTTCCACCGCCGCGGTCAAAACGGTTAAGTAAGGCCCCCTGTTTTCGCCGCCACAAGCCCCCCGGTGGAGGGCACGTTCCGATGGCAGACGCCGACCTCTTCCAACTTGGCACCATGCTGGGCATGGTCGGCGGGGCCGTGGCCCTCGCGTTTTCGGGCCTTTACTTCATGCTCATCCTGAAGTTGCCCACGGGCAACGACAAGATGCGTGAAATTGCCAAGGCGATCCACGAAGCGTCGATGGCGTACCTCAAGCGCCAGTACCGCGTCGTTGCGGTCTTCGGCGCGATCATTGCCGTCGTGCTTGCCGTCGCGATCGATGACGGGCCGCGCATTTCGCTTGGATTCGTCGTTGGCGCCTTTTTGTCAGGGCTGGCCGGATTCATCGGGATGAACGTGTCGGTGCGCGCCAATGTCCGCACCGCGGCCGCCGCCGAGAAAGGCCTCGACCCCGCGCTGCGCGTGGCTGCGCGCGGTGGCGCTTGCTCGGGCCTGGCCGTTGTCGGCCTCGGGCTTTTCGGCGTCTCGCTCTTCTACCTGGCCTACGGCTCGCCGACCCCGCTCATTGGGTTCGCCTTCGGCGCCTCGCTCATCTCGCTCTTCGCCCGTGTCGGCGGAGGCATTTACACCAAGGCCGCGGACGTGGGCGGCGACCTCGTCGGAAAGCTCGAGGCGGGGATCCCCGAGGACGACCCGCGCAACCCCGCGACGATCGCCGACGCCGTCGGCGACAACGTCGGCGACTGCGCGGGGATGGGCGCCGACCTGTTCGAGACCTACGTGGTCACCCTCGTTGCCGCCATGCTCGTGGGCGCGCTCCCCCAGGTGCACAATTGGATGCCCGCGGGGTGCGCGACCTTGGCCCTGTGCGGCCTCGGCGAGGCGGCGATCGTGTTCCCGCTCATCCTGTCCTTTGTCGCCGTCATCGCTTCGATCGCCGGCACCTTCGCGATCCGCCTGCCAAAGAGCGGGAACATCATGAATGGGCTGTACGCGGGCGTCGGGGTGGCCGCGGCCGTCGCGCTCGTGCTTTTCGTCGTGGTAACCTACACGCTCGTACCGAACATGCCGCCATCCATTCTTGCGGCCGCCGGCGTCGGGATGTTCGTCACGGTCTCGCTGATCGTGGTCACCGAGTACTACACCGCAACGCGGTTCAGGCCGGTCAAGGACATCGCGAAGGCCTCCGAGACGGGCCCCGCGACCAACATCATTGCGGGCATCGCGATCGGCCTGCAGTCCACCGCCATCCCGCTCATCATCATCTGCATCGGGATCCTCGCCGGCTTCGCCATCGGTCTCTGGGCGTTCGGCGTGCCCGCGACGGCTTCAGTCCTTGGCACCTACGGGATCGCGGTCACCGCGGTGTCGATGCTGTCGACGGCCGGGATGATCGTCACGCTCGACACCTACGGCCCGATCACCGACAACGCGGGCGGCATCGCCGAAATGTCCGGCCTGCCCAAGGAAGTGCGCAAGCACACCGACGAGCTCGACGCGGTTGGAAACACCACGAAGGCGGTTACGAAGTGATACGCGATCGGGTCGGCGGGGCTGGCCGCGCTCGTCCTGTTCTCGGACTACACCCAGCACTCGCAGATCGGCGGCGTGCCCCTCGTGTTCGACATCTCGAACCCGATCGTGCTCGTCGGGCTGCTCCTTGGAGGCATGTTGCCGTTCCTCTTCGCTTCGTTCCTGATGAACGCCGTCGGGCGCGCGGCCTTCGCGGTCGTGAACGAGGTGCGCCGCCAGTTCAAGGAAATCCCCGGCATCATGGAAGGCACGGCGAAGCCGGACTACGCCAAGTGCGTCGACATCGTGACGCGCGCGGCCCAGAAGGAAATGGCCGTCCCCGCGATCATCGCGGTGGTCGCGCCGCTTGCCGTCGGCTTCATCCTGGGCCCCCTTGCGCTCGGCGGCCTGCTCATCGGCGTCATCATCTCGGGGCTGCTTGTCGCCATCTCGATGTCGGTGGGCGGCGGCGCGTGGGACAACGCCAAGAAGCTCATCGAGACGGGCGAGCACGGCGGCAAGGGTTCGCAGGCTCACAAGGCCGCGGTCGTCGGCGACACGGTCGGCGACCCCTACAAGGACACGGCGGGGCCGGCGATCAACTCGCTCATCAAGGTCATCAACACGATTTCGCTGCTGTTCATCGGGCTGATCCTTACGGCGCACTTGCTCTGACCTGGCCGCTGGGAGCCGCCCCATCGAAGCCCTCCCCGGCGGGCGCCTCGGAAGGGCGCCTATTGATAGAAATGCGGGTCGCTCGACTTCTTCTCTTTCTCGGGCTCCTCTTTCTTCGCTTCAATGACGTCGAGCGAGACGATCATGTGGCTCGGAATGATCCGGACCTTTCCTGCCATCTCGGCGTGCGACTTGTCCATGCGCATCGCGATGCCGTCGATGTTGCCCATCATCGTGAAGCCGAGGAACTCGCCGTGGGTGACGACCGTCTTGTCGCGCGACTCAAGGCTCTCGACGCGGTACTTCGAGCCCTTGGTCAGCGTGATCTCGGGGTCGGCGGGCGCCATGCCAGGTTCCTGCGGGGAAAATCGCGGGGTGCGCTATATATTGAGCATGATCGGAAGGCGCGTGCCTTAGCGTCGCCGCGCGGAACCCTTGGGGCCGCTCGTCCCACCCGCTTCGACGAGCTTGTCCAGGTGCTCGGCCCAGCGGCCCATCGAGTCGAGGGCCAGACGCGCGCGCGCCTGCGTGAACTCAAAGGCGCGCGCAAGCGAACCGTGACGCAGGCGGAATTGGCCCCGCCGGATGCCGAACTCGTCTTCGACCGCGGAGCGCTCGAGCAGGTCGAGGCCTTCGAGCCTGCGCAGGTGCTTCATCAGGGTCGGGCGCGTCGAGGGCGCCTCCTTGGCAAGCTCGTCGAGCGCCCACCACCGGTCGCCCCCGAGCAGGAACGCCGAATAGAAGAGGCGGAAGCTCGGGAGCGCCGAAACCTTGCGCCCGCCGGTGCGGTCGCCGATGGCGCCGAGCGCCAGGAGGAACGCCTCCGACAGGTCCTTCGGCGTGCCTTCGGTTGGCAGCGGGCGGTCGCTCAGCTGCATCACGAACGCCTCGCGCGAGGGCGATGGGGCGGCGCCCTTGGCCCCGGCCGGTCTTGCGGGAGCCTTGGCGCGGTGCGGCGCTACGCGCGACTCGATGGTGGCGGCAAGCGCGCCGTAGCGCTCGAGGCACAAGCTCGCGCCAAGGTCGCTGAACCGCCACGCGCGCGCAGCGGTGCCAAACCGCAGGCGGAAGCGCTTCCCCGCAAGGGCACCCTTCGGCCCTTCGTCGTCGGTGGAAACCCAGTCGAGCGCCTCGAATTTGAGGACGGCGCGGTACACATGCCCAACGGGCAGCGACAATACCTTCGACATCTCGGCGGCCGCCCACGACCGCTCGGGGTGGCCAAGCAGGCATTCAACCAGCACGCGGACGGTGGGCGGCCCCCCCGGCCCCGCCCCGAGCGGGTCGTAGCCTGCCGCGACCACGCCCACCTTGCGCAGGAACGCAAGCGCCACGGCGGGTGCGTCCTCGCTCGTGAGCGGGGGCGGCGCGCGCTCCAGGCGCAGCTCGAAGGGCATCGGAGGTGTAACCCAAACGCGACGGATTACCCTTTCGTGGGGGCCCCGTCAGGTGTCCGGCAGACGCGCGCCGTGCAATTCGGCGCCGGCCTCGACGCGCTGGCCCTCTCCAATGACGCAGCCGAAGAGCTTGGCGCCTGCGCCGAGCCACGCGCCGGCGGCCACGATCGATTCCTCAAGCTTTGCGCCCTCGCCGATCTCGCAGTCCTCCAAGATCAGCGATCGATCGATCTGGCAATCGGCCCCGACCGTCGTTGTGGCGTGCACCGCGCTGGCCTTCACACGCGCGCGGGCACCGACATGCACGTGGTCGCCGAGCAGGAGCGGCCCCTCAAGGACCGCCCCGGCCTCGACCTTCACGCGCCTGCCCATCGTGATGACCTGCTCGGGCCGCGCGCCGCGCGGCCCCTCCCGCCCGATCATGAGGAGGTTGGCGCCGATGAGGTCCTCCGGGCGCCCCACATCCATCCAAAACCCTTCGATGGGCTCTCCGAAGATCGGCGTGCCTCGCTCCAGCAGGTCGGGCCACAGGTCCTTCGAAAAGTCGAACGCCTGCCGTGGTGGAATCTCGTCGAGCACTTGCGGCTCCAAGACGTAAATGCCCGCGTTGACCAGGTCCGAGAATACCTGTGCCTGGCGCGGCTTCTCCTTGAAGCGCTCAATGCGCCCGTCCTGCGCGATCCCGACGATCCCGTACTGGGTCGGGTCCTGCACGCGCGTGAGCGCGATGGTGGCAAGGGCGCCCTTGGCCCGGTTCTGCTCGTGCTTTTCGATGAGCCGCCGGATGTTCACATCCGCGAGCACGTCGCCGCTTGCCACCACGAATGTCTCGTTGCCGAGGAACGGCCCGACATGCTTCACGCCCCCCGCCGTGCCAAGGGGTTCGTCTTCGAACGAGTACACGACGCTCACCCCATGGCGCGCGCCGTCGGCGATGCCGCGGATCACGCGGTCGCTGAGGTACCCGGTCGTGACGATGATCTCGTCGATGCGCGCGGCGGCAAGCGACCGGATCACGTAGTCGATGCAGCGGCGCCCACCCACGGGCACCATCGGCTTTGGCAAGTGGTCGGTGAGCGGCTTGAGGCGCGTGCCCTTGCCGCCGGACATGATGACCGCTTTCATCGGCGGCCCCCTACAGCGTCAGGCGGCCTTTCGCCTTCAGCGCGGCGACGGCCTCGTCGGCCTCGCGGTTGGTGCGCTCCTCGTCATAGAGCGTGGACTTCACGCGCTCCGCCTGGTCGGCCATCTCCTGGCGCCCTTCCTCGCGCTCGGCCTGACGCTTGGCGCGCTCGGCGATCACGAGTTCGCGCATCTTCATGGCCTTCTCGTGGATGTCGTTGGCTTTCGCGCGGTGGTCGAGCACCCGGGCATGCTTGAGGTCGGCTTCCTTGGTGAGCGCGTCGATGTCGCCGGAGTGCTTTTGGGCCTCGTCGTGGGCTGCCTGGGCCTGCCCGCGCAGCGCGTTGGCCTGCGCCGTCTCTCCGTCGATGATGGCCTTGAGGCCCTCCTCGTCGTGGGGAAGGTCGTCGCCGATGCCGTCGGGCAAGGCCGGGGCCTTCGCGGCAAGCGCGGCCTTCAGCGTGTCGGCCTCGCGCTTCCTGCGCCGTGTCATCTCCACGAGCTTCTTCTCTTCGGCGATCGGCATCGGCTCGCGCTCGAGTCGCCGCTCCGCCTCCGCGATCTCGGCGCGAAGCCGGTCGTGCTTTTCCTCTTCCGTTTCGGGCCCCTTGTTGCGCCCGCGCTGCTGCTTGTGCCTTGCCGACCCTTGCAAGCGCGCACGGGCCGCGCGCGCCATTTCTTCATGGGAGCGCGCTTCGTCCGAGAGCTCGTCGCGCTTTGCGCGCGCCGCCCGCGACGCGTCGATGAGTTCGCGCCGCCTCGTCTGGAGCATGTCGCGCTCTTCGCGCGCCTCGTCGGCGAGGTTCGCCTCCATGTCGCGGCGGTCAAGCAGGCCGCGGTAGCGCTTCTCTGCAGAGGCGTCTGGACGCAACGGCTGGCCCGGCAAATCCGCCACTTCCCTACTCCCGGGCCAAGGGCCACGGACGCGTGCCGCGCAAACCTGGCTGCCGCTATAAAAGGGCTTTCGGGTGTTGGCGCGGGCTTGCGTCAGCGCCACGAAACAAAGCGGTCGAGCAGGTTGAAAATATCGTCGGCGACCTCGCCCTTGATCACGCCGGTCTTGACCTTCTCATCGATGAAGTCCTTGGCCTCGTCAATGGACCCGCGCGACCCCTTCGCGATAATCATGGACTGTAGGGGGTCTGCAACCTTCGGGTCGACCTCGTGGCGCGCGAGAAGATCGCGCATCTGGAAGCGGAACAGCTTTTCCTGGCCCATGTTCAGCATCGGGCGGCGGCGGAACGAGGCCCCGCCGGTGTTGAAGTAATTGTGCGACCGCTTGCGCGGGGGAGGGGGGCCCATGGTTGCTCTTTTTCGTCGAAGGACTGCCCTAAGTTATAGTTTCCGTTTGCCTGGCTTAGCGCCGGAAATGCCAAATCAGGCCACCGCATCGGCCGAAGCTGGCAACAATTCGAAGCCCGACCGGCGGATCAGCGCTACACGTTCGGGCGGGAAAATCTCGGCGTCGTACACGACCACGAACACGGTGCGCGACTGCGCGACCAAGTCGGCGATTCGCCGCAGCGCCTTGAGGTACGTCTCGAATTGGTCGCCGGAGTACGTGATCAGGAATTCGAGCCCGTCGAGTAGGACGACCCCGTTCTTGCCCTGCGAGGCGTCGACGAAGGACTTCACCTGGTTCACCAGGTACTCAGGCGCGGGCTTGAGGTCGCGGTCGCCGCGCCGCTCGGCGGTCAGCCAGTATACGAGGGTGCCCGGCTCGAAGGCGTAGCGCTCCGCAAGCTTGGTGGGTTCCGTGCGCGAGATGCAGAGGCCGAGGTACCCCTGGCGCACGAGCTCCTTGAGGATCTCGTAGCCGCGCCCGCGCGTGGCCGTCGATTCGTTCAGCAGGTACGCGTCCCCGCCGCGGACGATGAATGAGTAAGGGGAGAATCCCAGCACCTCAAGCCCCCGCAGGAAGTCCGCGCGCCCCTGCGGCGTCATCTGCCCTTCGAACTGCTTGAGGAAGATGCGCACCTTGTTGGCCACGTCGATCTTTAGGAGGTCGACGTTCCTGTTGATGTTGGGCGAGAGCACGATGTCCGGCCCGCGCAGCTCGACATGCTCGAAGAACGGGTCCACGCCCCGCAGCGTCTCGATGCGGCGCAGCGCATCGGAGGGGGCAAGCGCGCACTTCTCGAGAATCTTGTTGAAGAGGTGGATGAGGATGGCCTTCTTCACGATCGGCATCTCGAAGAGGCCGTTCAGCTCCACGGCCTCGCCCTCCCGCTGGGTCGAGTAGAGCCACGTGATCCTGCCCCCGCCCGGCCGCGGGCCGGAGAGCTCCTTGCCAATTTCGAGCGCTGCGCGCGCGGTGATCCACCCGTCGTCGAGGATGCGGTCGATCTCGTCGAGGTAGATCACGCCTTTCTTGACGGTGAGCGCGTAGTTCATGATGGAATCGGACAGGCCGCGCAGGTTGGTGGCCGGGACATAGCGGATGTTCCCCTCTTCGCGCACGCCCCACCCGGAGCGCTCGATGACGATGACCGGGATGCGCTTGAACGTCTCGGCGATGTCGGTGGCCGGCTGCGACGCGCCCACGTAGACGCCTTCCATCCCGGCGTTGACCAGGCGCTTGAAGGTGGAACTCGCCCCCTTGATGTCCATCACGTACACGCGCCCAGGCGTGATCGAAAGCCCGGGTTCGCCGCTGTCGGCCCCCGCGACCTTTTCGGTGACCGGCGAAAAGAGGAGCACGCCGCGGCGGGTGATTCCGAGCGCAATCACGAAGTTCATGCCGACGATGGCAAGCGACGAGAGCCCCGGCAGCGGCCACAGCGTCCCTTGCGGGAACAGGCCGGACTTGCCCACGAGCCAGGGCAGGAAGAGGTCGGTCGAGATCCCGACGACGAGCAGGAGCGCGATGCCCCCGAGGATGTAGCGGATCTCGCGGCTGTAGGCGGGGGTGCGCTTGTCCTTCGGGGGGGACACCAGGACGAGGAACCCCACCGCGTAGAGGATGAGGGTGATCACCAGGCCGAACAGGTACCAGTCGGCGCCCAGCAGGGCGAGGGTCGTGTCCTGGAAGTCGCAGTAATCGAACTGGCCTGTGCAGGCGCCCATCGGGTTTGCCGTCGTGAGCACCGTGACCGTCGCGCGCATCCACGTCACGACCTTCGGCAGGACGATGAGCGCGACCATCCACCAGTGCTCGCGGTCCATCGCGTGGAACCCGCGCGTGTAGGACAGCGCGAAGAGCAGGAAGATGCACGGCGACATGTCGGCAAACAGGTAGGAGAGCGAGAACCAGCCGACGGCCTCCGGAGCCTTGCCGATGAGCCGCTGCGCGAGGTCGGCGATGATCCAGCTGAAGAACAGGATGACGAACATCAGCCAAATGAACGAGGGGTGCGACGACTTGACGCCGCGCCGCAGCATGAACACGACGATGGCGAGGTTGGACACCAACGCGATGGCGGGGAGGACAGCGAGCCAACTACCCACTGCTTTGCCCCCGGGCGCTTCGAGATTCCTTCCTGATGATTACCTTATGCGCCGCCCACGAAGAGGAAGCAGGCGGGAATATGGGTGCCCCGGCGGGGCCCCCAGGGGGCGCCCGCCGGGGTCCTGGGGGTCCCTTAGAGCGGGGTGGAGTGCGCGGGGGTCCTCTCGTCGCCCCACAGCCAAAATCCGCCGACGCGGTGCCCGAGCCCGAGCACCGTCTCGGCGTTCTTCTCGTAGTAGCCGCGAAGGTACGCGAGCGCCTCGGGGTCGAGGTTCTCGCGGTAGCTCTTTGCGCCGAAGGTGCGGCGCCGGACGAACATGAAGTCGTAGATGACCTTGCGGTACCAGTTGCCCTTCATTTCGGTCGTCGGGATGGGGGTGAAGTAGCACTCCGCGTACGAGCCGAGGAAGGCGGGCATGGTCTCCGAGAGTCGGCACTCGCAGGGCCGGATGAATACGTCGACCGGGGGCACATCCTCGCCGTAGTAGGCGCGGATGAGGTCGCCGTAGCCGTCCTGGATCGGGTGGTGGCTGTGCTCGCGCGCGCCCTTGAGCGCCTCGCGCTCCGTCACGCGGATCTGCTCGATGGTCTGCGAGCAAGCGTAGCCGAGCCAGAGGTTCTTCGAGTACTGGCGCGTCTCGCGCTCCAGGTCGTCGGCAAGCTCGAGGGTCTTATCGTAACCCTGTTCGAGGAGCATGGCGCGGTCGCCGTAGGTGCGGATGTGCACCTTCTGGTCGTGGAACCACTGCCGCCAGAACTCGCCGCCGAACACTTCGTTCGAGTAGGCGACGATCTGCCGCTGGTAGTTCGAGTCGAGCGCGAAGCGCGCGTGGGTCATGGCCGGCGTGAAGATGTGGTCGGCCCCTTGGGCGAAGATCTGCTCGTAGACGTCCATGAAAGGCCGTGCAAGGCGCCGGTTCAGTTTGACCATGAACTCCTCCTGGGTGAGGTTCATGCGGTAGCTGATGAGCCCCGTCCGCCGAGTTCCGTCGTCAACCAAGGTGACGACGCGGGGCCCGCCGTTGTCACGGACGAACCTCGCAGTCTCTTCGTCAGTCTTTTCCACAAAAGCATCGGCTTGCATTTTCTTAGAAACCCCCGTTTCTGTTGGACACCGGGTCGGACACCTTCTCGGCGACACGCGCAGCTTCGCCCCGCTGCGGCGCCACCTCGAAGGACGCCCGTTCCGGTGAGAGGGAGACCATCGCGTCCTCGAGGGACGAGGCGGCGGCGTAGAGGGCCCCGGCGACGGAGGCCTTGGCCATCGTCGTGGGCGTGTAGAGGACCTTGGCAATCCAGGTGGGGAGGGGCTCGGCCTCGCGGTGGCCCATCAGGTAGCGGGCGCCGCCTTCGATTTCGTCGAGGAACGCGCCGCGCTCTGCCCGTTCGTACGCGCAGAGGCCGAGGAGCGCATAGGCGGTGTCTTCGGCGGTGGAGGGCGACTCGGGGGTCGGGCTCCAAGAGCCGTCGGCGCGCATCGAGGAAGCAAGCGAGCGCGCGGCGCGCTCGGCCAGCGTGCGGTCGACATGGAGGAGCGCCTCGATGGCGTGCCAGGTCGGGTAGTTCGGCGAAAGCGAGTAGTGGTCGATGAACGAGCCGTCGGCGCGGACCTTGCTGCGCACGTACTTCAGTGCGACTTCGGTGAGCGCGTCGCGGCGCGGGTGCTGGAGCACGTGGAGCGCTTCGATCGCGTGGAGGTTGGGGGCCACCGCGCCGCGCTTGTCGCTGAGGTAGCACAGGAAATAGTCCTCGTGCTCGTAATGGTTGAGGAAGTCGGGGGACACGCGCTCGCCCGACGCGGTGATCGTGAGCGCCGCAAGGACGGAGTCATCGAGGTCGACGGCCGGGAATTCCTTGGAGAAAGCGACGCCCGTGGGCATCCACGCCTCGCGCAAGAGCCGCAGCGCGACCTCGGCGGCCGGGAGTGTGAGCGCGGGCGAGCCGCGCAGCGCGTAGAGCGCATAGGCCGCTTCCATGACTTCGTAGGGGCCGAAGTGGCGCTGGCCGCCGTCGGCGTTCATCCACCGGCGCAGGTATGAAAGCGCGCGGCGGTCGGGCTTGCCGGCCCGCTCGATGGCAAACGCGGTCGAGGAGGGCGCACACATCACCGACCCGGAGGGGTCGGCCATGAGGCGCGCGAACATGCGGACGGGGTCGCCGCCCTCGCCCGTGAGTTCGATGAGGTGCCCGACGGGGTGGCCCGAGTAGAGGGTCTTGCGGTAGAGGGCCTGCGCGAGGCGGCCGACCTTGCGGTACGGCCACGCGTCGGGGTCGACGGGAAGCCCGAGGTCGGCGCACCGCTCGACGAGCGGGGGGAGGAGCAGGTCGGACCCGACGAGCTGGTTGTCGGGCGTGATGTGCGCGAGCACGGCGCGGATGGCTTCGAGCCCGCGCTCGATGCGCGGCCCGTTCAGCGCGTCGCCGGAGGCGGCGAGGCCCGCCAGCGCCGACAGCGTGTTGAGCGCGCGGTCGTGCGCGTTGAAGACGGGGGACCCCCAGGAGCCGTCGGGCAGCTGGGAGGCCGCGAGGTAGCGAGCGGCGGCCTGCACGGGGACTTCGGAAGGCAGGATCGGCGTGAGCCGCGCGACGAAGCCCGAGTCGTAGGCGACCGAACCCATGAGCGAAGAGCCGACGCGCCGCAGCGCGCCGAGGGCAAGCTCGTGGCCTGCCTTGCGGAGCGCCGCAGGGGAGGTGAGCCGCGGCTCGCCCTGCAGCGCCGCGCTCTCTGGCCGCCGTTCGATGGGGTTCATTTGGTCAACCTCTCGAGCTTCATCTCAACGAAGTCGCCGACCTTGGGGTCGTGGGTGAGCACGCCCACCGCGGAGGCGATGTCCTTGATGAAGGCGGGCGTGATGTCCCGCTTCTGCATCTCCCGGGTATCGACGCTCCATTTGCGGCAGAACATGACGAACAGGATCTGCGCGTCGCGCAGCCCGCCTTCGGTGGAGACCACGTCGACGCATGCCTGCGCGAGCGGGTTCAGTTCGAGTTCGGCAAAGGCGGGCAGTTGGGAGATGCGCCGCACCGAAATCTCGAAAATTTCGTCTTCGTCAGGGGCAAGCACCTCCATGTCATCCGACTTGATCGTGATCCGATTCCCCTGGATGATGTGCCCGAAAAACGTGATTTCGTTTCGCAGCGGTTTGGCCACGGGGACACCTCCAAGCGCATTCAGGTCGAATGGGAGCCTTGTTGGCGACTTTCTAAGACTTCTATCAGCACGATACCCCCTGTTCAGTGTATATAAGCCTGCGCCGCCCACCCTAACCCGTAAGACTGATTCGTTCAAAATTGCGACTTTTGGCGACGTCGCGTACCCGTACGCGCGCACGCGCGAGGGGGCGGATCTCCTGGGGGGGTGTGCCCGTTGACGCATAACAGGCCCCGGCCTGCGGCCGTCCCCGTGCCCCCTAAAGGCGTATGCCGTCGCGCGACTCCCCCCGAAAGGCCGCAGCCTTTCGGGCGAGGAAGGGAGCGGGCACCCCCGTGGGCGCTCGTGGCCCCCCCTTACCCGGCCTGCGGTCGGCCCCCAGTCCCCCACTTCGGGCGGGAGACGGAGGGTCAGGCCCCTTCGCATCCCAAGCAAAATAGGCTTTACCTCCAATCTATCACTCCCCGAGAATCCTATTTCGCGTCCGCACGCTTGGCCGACCCCGGAAAATGCTAATCTCTCGCCCCTTTTGGCGAGCGCGTGAGGGAGCGCGCCCCGGCCGCCCGGGCCATCCGTGCTTGGGCCGCGGCGCTCCTGTGCGCGTTTGGCACCGTGTCGCCCCTCGTGGGCAACGCAAGCGCCGCCCCCCTCGATTTCTCGGGCGACGGGAATGTCACCGACAGCGGCACGTTCGGCGTGTTCGGCGCCGCCCTTGAAGTGACCCTGTGGGCCTCCACGGGCATTGCGGCGGGGCCCCTCAGCCTCAAGGCGGGCGTCGGGGGGGCGTATGCGTGGTCGTTCCCGCAGGTGCCCTCGACCTCGCTCCTCAACCTTACCGTCCGGGCGTGGCTGCCGTGGGACCCCAATATCTCGGCGGCGCGCGTCTTCGACGTTTCGAACGGTACGCCCCAGACGGCCTACCCCGGGACCGCCGTCCCCCTCTCCTTCGTCGCGGACGAACGGCTCGCCCTCGCCGCCCCCGGCGGGGAATTGGTCCTGCCCCGCGGCCGCCCACTCACCGTGGCGCTTTCGATGCAAAACACGGGGAACGTGAGTGTCGCCCACACCGGGTTCTCGCTTTCCCTCTCTTCCCCCACCGCATCGGCCTTGCTGGTGAACCCGCCGGGAAACCAGTCCGAGGAGCTGCCCGGCCAAACCTTTGGAATCATCGGCGCCTTCCTCGCCCCGGCCAATGCAACGCTTGAGACCCTCACGGCGTCGTTCTCGGTCGTCTCCACGTCCGGGACGAACTTCACGGCCACCTTCGCGCTGCGGATCGCGGCCAACCGCAATGCGGGCGTGGCCAACATCACGACCGCCCCGCTGCCGCCCGACGAGGCGCGCCCCGGCCAAATCCAGGTGAGCGTGGTCAACAGCGGGGCGGACTTCGCGCCCGGCGTCCTCGTGCAGGTCCAGGCGTACTACGCGACGCTGCCGGATGTGTACTTGAACAGCACTTCGCTCGACATCGCCCCCGGCGCGACCTCGACCGCCTCGTTCGGCTGGACCCCGCTCTGGTCGCCCGACCCCGTCACCGTCCAGGCCAGCGTAACGGTTCAGGACGACTTCGATTCGTTTGACGACTCGGCGCAGGCCATGTTCCCGATCCATTCGACGAACGTTGCGCCGTCGGTATCGATCTCTTCCCCGGTCGACGGCTCGCGCGTGGCGGGGAACATCACCGTGGCGGGGGCCGCAAGCGACCCCGAAGCCTCCCCGATCCGCCTAACCGTGGCCCTCGACGGGGGCGCGCCCCTGTTCAACGCCACCGCGACGTCGTTTGGATTCGTGTTCGACTTGTCGGGCCAACCCGACGGCCCGCATACGATCGTCGCCCGTGCCGAGGACCCGCGGGGCCTTGTCGGCACCGCGAGCGCGTCGATCACCGTCCTGAACCGCGGCCCGAACGCGCCGCCGTCGGTGTCCATTGACAGCCCCGAAGACGGCGACACGGTGGGCGCCGCGTTCGTCCTGCGGGGGACGGCCACCGACGAGCGCACCGAGATCTCCTCCGTCCTTGTCTCGCTGGACGGCGGCCCGGAGCAGGTGGCCGCCGGCACAGCCGCGTGGCACCTCGACGTGAACGGGTCCGCCCTGGGCGCGGGGCCGCACCGTATCGGGGTGCGGGCCTTCGACGGGATCGACTATTCGGCCCCTCAGCGCATCAACGTCTCGGTCAACCCGGCGCCCCCCGCCTCCGTAGCGATCTCCGGCCTTTCGCTTGCGCCCTCGACGATCGTCCCGAGCGCGGCCTTCAACGGCTCAGGGACGGCGACCTTCGACACGGGCGTCCTCGCCGTGGGGGCCAACATCAGCGGGCAAATCCGCGGATTCACCGCGGTCGTTTCGGCCCTGACGGACAGCCGCGGCCACTTTTCGCTCTCGTTTACCGCGCCGAGCACCGCCGGAAACTACACGATCGACCTGGTCGCACGCAGCGGCGCCCTCCAAGGCGGTGGAACACTCGCGCTGCACGTCACGACCTCGACCCTCCCGGACATTGAGCTCCTCCCCTCCGGGTTCGCGCTCAGCCCCGACCCGCCGCCCCCGCAAGTCCCCATCCACCACACCGTCGAAATCCTCAACAGCGGCAGGGTGACGGCCAACGCAACGCTACGCGTGTGGGACGGCCCCAAGGGGTCGGGGGCGCTCATCTTCGAGTGGGCCTTCACGATCTCGAATTCGCGTCAGGCCGCCTTCGACTACACCTACACGCCCGGCACGCACAACCTCACGATCGTGGTGGAAGACGTCGAGCCCCAGGACGCTGACCTTGCCAACAACCAGATGACCATCTCCGTCCCGGTCGCCGACGCGCCGGACTTCACCATCGAGTCGCTGTCCCCGTCGGTGACCGACATCCACGAAGGGTCGAACATCACGTTCCTCGTCGTCGTGCGCAACCTGGCGACGACCTCCGGGTTCGTGCAAGTTGAACTGTGGGACGGCGTCCCGCTTGCCGCCAACGCGACGAAGATCCATGACGAGCGCGTTTCGGTCGCAGGGATGCAGCGGGAGCGGGTGCTCATCGCGTGGAGGCCGACGCGGGCGGGCGAGCATGTGATCTTCGCGCAAGCGGTGCTGGCGTTCCCGCAGGAACTGATCCTCACGAACAACCTCGCAAACGTCACGGTGAACGTTACGGCCGCCCCCGGCGAACAGCCTCCCTCGTTCCTCCCCGGGTTTGGCGGGGCAGGCGCCGCGGTCGCCGGAAGCGGCGCGGCCGCTTGGCGTCGGCGCAGCGACCGTGTCCCCTCGAAGCGCCCGCCGAAGGCGGCGGCTGTAGCCGCCCTCTTGCTCTTCGCCTTTGCCGTGGCGGCCGCCGTGGCGCCCGCGCCGAGCGCCGCGTCGGTGGCGGATGCCAAGGTGATGCCCGGACCCCTCAACGGCGTTTGCCAAACCTGCCATGTCGGCGCGGAAGGAGGCCCGCTCAACCCATTTGGCGCCGACTACAAGGCCGAGCAAAACCAAACCGGAGGCGCTGTGGACTGGACGCGGCTCGGGGCGCTCGACTCGGACCAAGATGGCTACTCGAACCAAGTCGAATGGCAAGGGAGCTATCTGCCCGGCGACCCCAACTCCAACCCGCAGACGGGAATCCGCTACTCAGGGTTCGGGGGCGGCGGCGTATCGGGGCTCGTCAC
>JBGPJF010000034.1:0-23707 GCA_041485285.1 Thermoplasmata archaeon
GCTCGCGCTGAACGCGCGCGTGCGGAAGGCCTTGCAAATTAGCGTCAAGGCGTCCGTGGCCAAGCGCGCGCCTGGTTGGAGGCAATTCCCTTCTACCACCGCCGACGCACGACCGGCACGTCGTGCAGTTGCATCCGCCGGAGCGCCGCGTCGAAGGAGGGGCGGTTCAAGGCCCCGCCCAAAACCGTGCCGCGCCCGTGGGCCCTTAAGGCTTGCTGGGACAGAACGCGCGGCCTTGCCCGGGTGCAGAGCCTTATTCCAAGTCCGCGATGGCGCCCCGATGGCCCGCGGCAAAGCTACCGCAGTCGCCCACCCCATCCAGGGGCTCATCAAGTACCACGGGCTCGTCGACACGGAGTTGCGCATCCCGTATCATGATAGCATCTCCGTGTGCACGGCCCCGACCCAAACGCAGACGACGCTCGCGTTGGGCAAGGCGTTCAAGGACACGATCACGATCAACGGGAAGGCCGCCGACGGCCGGACCCGGGCGCGCGTGGAGAAGGTCGTGCGGCGGGCGCAGTGGTTGGCCAAGTCGAAGCAGCCGTTCAAAATGGTCTCGACGAACAACTTCCCCTCGAACATCGGGCTTGGCGCGTCCGCCTCGGGGTTCGCGGCGCTCGCTTGCGCGCTGAACGGCGCCCTCGACTTGGGCCTCGACAACAAGTCGATGTCACGGTTGGCGCGGCTCGGGGCGGGGTCCGCGTCCCGATCGGTGGCCGGCGGCTTCGCCTACTGGGTCGCGGGGTCGTCCGACGAGACCTCGTACGCCTACCCGCTTGCCGGTCCCGAGTTCAAGATGGGGGTCGTGGCCGCCATCGTCCCGGCGTTCAAAGTGACCGACGACATGCACGCCGACGTCATCACCTCGCCGTTCTTCCACTCGCGGATGGCGTACCTCCACCGCGCGATTGCCGAAATGCAGGCGGCGATCGCCGCGCGGGACATCCCTGCGATCGGCGACCTCGCCGAGCGCGACACGCTCGTGCTGCACGGGATCACGATGACCGGGCGCGCCGAGCGGATCCTCTGGCGGCCGGAGACGCTCAAGGTGATCCTCGAAGTGCAGAAGATGCGCGAGGACGGCTGGCCCGCGTGGTTCTCGATCGACACGGGGGCCACACCGTATGTCAACTGCAACCCGCGCGAGGTCGCGCGCGTGGAGCGCCGGCTCAAGGGGCTCGACCTCGAGACCTTGCGCATGGGGGTTGGCGGGCCAGCCCACGAGGTCAAGGCCCACCTATTCTGACGGCGCGCGGCCCCCCTACGGGAGCACCGTGTACGTCGTGAGCATCCCCGAGTCCAGGTGGTCGTTCACATGGCAGTGGAACTGCCACACGCCGGGGTCGTCGGGCACCATGTCGAGCACCTTCATGCTCATCGGGAGCAGCTCGACCATGTCCGTGCGCATCCCGTTCATCGTGAGCGTGTTGCCGTGCCAATGCGGCGTGTGGACATCCAGCTCGGTGCCAAGCCCGATTGCGTACCACCGCACGCGCTCGCCCACGTGCATCGAGTAGCCTGGGCCGTTGCCGAACACGTACCCGTTGATCGCGTGCAGCAGTTCGCTCTCCGCGAACCCGCCCCCGGCCTCGTCGCCGCCTCCGGTGAGCGCCATCTGGTACTCGACCGCGCTCTGGTTCTCGACATAGCGCCCGATGTTGTCCCACAGGTAGGGGCTCCGCATTTCGTTGAAGACGGTGAACAGCGCGAATTCCTCGCGGTCGACGCCCTTGGGCAAGCCGTTGGAGCCAAGGTCGCCCTTGCGCGTGATGACCATGGGGCCGATCAGCCCGGCGTTCGTGTCGCCGGCCTCGTCGACATGCGAGTGGTAGGTCCAGAGGATGCTCGAGCCGTCCATCTCGGCCGGCCCCGCGCGTTCGGGCACTTCCCATGTGTAGGTGTAAGTTCCGTTGGGGGCCACCGAGTCGTCGCCCGTTGCCGTCGTCCCGTCCGCGGTGGCGGCCCCCTCGCTCGACTTGTCGTAGAAGACGCCGTGCGCGTGGACGGAGAAATTGTAGCGGGCGTTGTTGCGGAACACGACCTTGATGGTGTCGCCCACCTCCGCGTGGATCACGGGGCCGAGGATGCCAAGGTGTTCGGTGGTCGAGGGCTTGCGGATCGTGAAGGTGTCGTCGGTGTATTCATGGTAGACGGCTTTCAGGTGGATGGGCCCCACGCGGTCGGGGGCCGAGCCCAAGGAGGTGTTCTCGACCTCGCCGAAGGGCGCGCCAGTCACGCCGTTGTAGCCGAGCGGCCCATAGTTCCACGCGACCTCGTCGGCGGCGAGGAAGAACGTGCGCACGGTCGGAGTAACTTGGGCCGAGGGGACGACGGCCGCGCCGATTCCGACGAAGGAGAGGACGACGACGAACACGAGGGCCCGTTTGGCGTGCACGCCGGCGCTTTGCGGTTCCCGAAGCGGGCTTCGCTTGCCGCTGTGCGCGGGCGCGTGGTCGTCATCGGCGACCGCCGCGCCGCTTCCCGGTTCCGACTTGCCGCTCTGCGCTGCTTGTTCTTCGGTCATGGCTCATCCCTCGCTTGGCGATCCTGCATGGGTGACGGGGGCTCGGGCCGGCGCCGAAGTGCTACGGCAAGCGCCGCCGCAAGGACGGCGCCGGCAAGCGCCTCTGCCAGTCCAAATCCGGGGAGAAGCCCGGAGCTCGGCGCGGGGCCAAGCGCGAACTGGGTGAGGGGAATGGGCTCGCCGCACCACAGCGCTTCGACGGGTCGTGCCAGTAGGCCGCCTCGGTAAGGGACCTTGAACTCGCGCTCGGAGAAACCGGCGGGCAGCCGCACGACCGTCCCGTCGGACATCCGGAGCGCGAAGTGGTCCGACATCGCAGCCCCCGATGGGCCGGAGAAGCGGACGGACAGCCGTGCAACGCCGCTGGCGTTGGGCGTGGCCGCCTCTTCCCCGTAGGAAGCGCTGAGTTGGTCGCCCGCCCACGGCCCACGCTCGAGCACGCGCGTGACGGTGTGTTGGTTCGCCGCAGTCCCGATGAAGTCCCCGAAGTTCAAGGCGTAGGTGGCCACGAGCATGTCCCCGATGACGAGGAAACCGGGCCAGAGGTCGGCGAAGAGCGCGTCGGAGGGGCGGTCCACGATCTCGGCCGGGCAGACGCGGGTCTCGCGCCATGTGCAGGTGAACGTCCGCGCGACCTGCCAGGTGGAGCCGCTGCCGTCGGCGGCGGAGGTGGACCCCCAAATCAGCCGCAGGGTGCCGTTGTACGAGACCATCGCCGGCGACCGCTCGTCACCTTTCAAGGAGGCGCCCGTCACCTCGATGGCCGGCCCCAAGGCGCCGTCGTCGGGGTTGAGCGTGCGCAGGAAAAGGGAGAGGTCGCCTGCCGCGGAGACATTGAAGTCGCGCGCCGTCCACGCAACCCAGACGAGCCCGTCGTGCCACACGACGGCCGGCTTATTGATTCCGTCCTGACCGGCGACCGAGGCGAGTGCCGGGGCCGTCCACACGCCTGCCGCCGACCGCACGCTCACGCGCACCTCCGAGCCGTCGAACGCGAAAATGTCGGAGACGTTCCTGGCGGTCCACGCAGCGGCCGCCCTCGTCCCATCGCTTGCAAGCGAAACCCCCTCGTCCGACCACCCGTCGTCGGCCGTGCTTACGTTCACCGGGGCGCCGAGGCCGCCCGCCCCGAAGGTCGCTGCCGCGATGTGGAACTCGGAAGAGTCGGGGTTGAGGCGGTTCGTCTGGAAAACGGCAAGCGGCGTTCCGCCGACGGCCGCAAGTTGGGGCAAGCCCGCGCGTGAGACGATGTCCGTCGGGCTGAAGGACTGAATCGGCCCCCAGAACCCGCCCGCGCGCTCGCGCATGAGCAGGTAGCTGCCCGTCGAGGGCCATGCGGGGTCGCCGTACGAAGGCCCCGCCGCCTCCCAGACGACCCACGTCTTTCCCCCCAATGCAAGGAGCGCCGGCGAAGTGTGGTCGCCGGTGGGGACAGGCTTCGTCGTGTCGGGCGACGACACGAAGTCGGGACGGACGTTCCACCCGGTGCGCGGCGAGAACTCCTTGTAGGGGATGATGTGCGCCTCGCTCTTGAGCGTGGTGTTGGGGATCTCGAAGTCGGTTTCGCCCTCGAAGGCCATTTGGAGGCGGCCGCCGTCGTAGGCGAACTGTGCCGGGCCAAGCTGGGTGCCGATCCACACGGTGTCGGTAAGTTGGGATGCGGGGTCGAAGGGGCTCCCGCCGTACGAGAGGACATCGTTCGTGAGGAGGTGGTCGCCGAGCGGGTAGGGGCATGACTCGGCGGCGGCGGCGCCGGCCGCCGTGAGGACGGCGATCCACGCGGCGAGTCCACCGAGCCTTGGCCGGAACGCCGAGGGCCCGAAGCGCATCGCCCGTGCGTCAAGGCGGGGCCGATAAATCGTTTCTTGTGCAGTCCAGGCTGCAGGAACGCGCCTTGCGCCGCCGGTCGTTCGCGCGCCCTGCACCGTTGGCCCTCCGTTAGCCCCCGGCAACCTTGAGCGCGACCTCGGTGGCGAAGCCAAGGAGCAGCCCCACGCCAATGGCCCCGGTCACGAACATCGAGTCCTTCGGGTCCGACGAGGCGCCTCGCCCATGGTGCAGCAGTTCGCGGATCACGTAGAGCAGCGCACCGGCCGCGACGGCCAAGAATAGCACGGAAATGCGCTCGCTTTCAAAGACGGAACCAACGAGAGTGCCGAGAAAGGTTGGCGCGCCGCCGATCAGGCCCGCCACGCCGAGGAACCTCCACGACGGCTTCGTGCCCGCAAGGGGAGCCGCGATCCCGAATCCCTCGGTCGCGTTATGCAGCGCAAACCCGATGCCGAGCACCGCCGCGAAGCTGAGCGCGCCCGTTGCGGCCGCCGCGCCGATGGCGAGGCCCTCGCTGAAGTTGTGCAGGCCGATTCCCACGGCGATCATGAGCGCGACGCGCTCCATGGGTGAAGCCTTGAGGCGGCTCGGCTTCGTTTCTTCGTCGGGCTTCGCGCCCCTGCGGATGAACTGCATCTCGAAGGCGACGAGGCTGAGCAGGCCGACGAGGATGCCGGCGCCAAACACGAGGGCCGTGAGCGCGGCCTCGCCGGCCGTGCCGGTCCCACGCGATGCCGCAAGGAACCTCGCCTCGACGGGTTCAAACGCGTGTTCCGACACTTCGATGAGGAGGAACAGCAAAATCCCGACCGACAACGAGTTCAGCATGCCGCGCCAACGCGCGTTCACGCGCGAGAGGCGCGCGACGGGCAGGCCGAGGAAAATCGTGAACCCGGCGGCGAGCCCCAGCAAAAGCACGTTGAGGTTGGTCAAAGGTGCGACCTTCCCTTCGTTGTGGGGCGCGCGCGGGTTGTCGCGGCGGCGCGGACGCGGCGGCGGCAAAGGGGGCGACCGGTGCTTGGTCGTTGGTCGTTCATCAAACCCCAGGCCCCCGATTTAGGCGAACCTAAATTCGCTTGAAGGTGGGAAACTCCGGGGTCGGATATAGATTTTAGGCTTGCTTAAATTACTGTTGTTCGCTACAAGTTGGCAAGCCTCGTTTCCAGGGTCATCCAGAGCAGCGATTCCGGTCTCAATACCCCGCTGTAACGGCTCCAAACGTCGCATAATTCGCCACGTCCGGCACCGCAAAACGTTATAATGACCCCGCATTTCCAGTCGAACTGATGGGAGACGCACTTAGCTGGCTCCCAACCCCCCGGACATGTGACTGCCCGCCGGGCAAACTCAACTGCCTTTCGAAGCTCGAAATGGGCCTGCTTGGCTCCACCGTCCTTCATGTAAACACGCGCCACCGCTGGACGGAGAAGCACCCGGCGCGCTTCATCCCCGACCTCCCCGACCGCTACATCCGGCTCTTCTCGCACGCGGGCGAAACGGTGCTCGACCCGTTCTCGGGCTCGGGCACGACGGCCATTGTGGCCAAGACGCTCGGGCGCAACTCCGTGGCGTTCGATGTGAACCCGCGCAGCGTCGAAATGGCGAAGCGCCGGCTTGCAAACGGCGAAGCGCAGGGCCCCGCGGGCACCCGCCACGAGGTGCTCCTTGGCGACTCACGCAGGCTCGTCTCGAAGATTCCCCGCGGGGCGATCGACCTCATCGTCACCTCTCCGCCGTACTACGACGTGGTGGACTACGACCACGATTCGCCCGACCAGCTTGGCAACTACCACGACTACGCGACATTCCTCGAGGGCATGACGGCCGTGTTCGAAGCGTGCTCGCGCGCGCTGAAGCCCGGCGGCTTCATGATTGTGAACACCCAGGACATTTACAAGAAGACGCTCTCGGGCGCGATCCATGTCGACTACATCGAGCGTTGCCGCCAGCTGGGCTTCGACCTCAGGAACATCAACATCTACATCCTGAACTACTCGACCGGTGGGCGGCTGGTCTGGGGCTACCCGAAGTCGTACTACCCCAAGAACGACCACGAGTTCAACCTGATTTTCAAGCTGCCTTCCGAGGACGGCCCGCTGCCGATGGCGCGCAGCCAGCCGGGGGCCACCGCACGCGCCGCGCGCAGCAAGCGCCCCACCCGCACCGTTTAACGGGGCGGCCTTCATGGGGCCGCCGATGGCGCACGTCGCAAGGCGGACGGTCACCGGCATCCTGCTGGCAGGCGGAGCGTCGTCCCGCATGGGGACGGACAAGGCGACGCTCGACTTCCTCGGGGCTCCGATGATTTCGTGGTGTGCGGCGGCGCTTGCCGAGTGCGCGCCGACGCTCTATGTCGTCTCGTCGACGGTCCAACATGCGGCCCTCTGCAAGCGCGCGGTCGAGGGGGCTTGGCCGCGCTTCACGGGCCTTCGCGGCGTCGAAGTGATCCCGACGGTGGACCACGCGCCGGGGAAGGGCCCGCTGGGCGGCCTTGCCGCGGGCCTGATCGCCGCCAAGAGCGAAAGCGTCGTGGTGTCGGCCTGCGACACGCCGCTGGTCCCGGCAGCCTTCTACCGAAACGCGCTTGCCGCCCTCCCCGGACACGACGGCGTGATGGCGCACGTCGAGGCGCCCGAGCCGCTGATCTCCGCCTGGCGCCGGGCCGCAACGCTCCCCGAGGCCTTGCGGCTTGCGGCGGAAGGGCGCGGGCCGCGCGCCCTTGCCGAGACGCTGAAGGTGCGTTTGGTCCAAAGCGATGAGCTTTCCGCCTGGGGCGCGAAATCATGGCAGATGGCCTCGGCCAACACGCCAGAGGCCCTCGCGAGGCTCGCGGCCTTCGCGCGTGCGAAGGGCGCTTATGGCTAGTGCCAAACCTTTAACTAACGCCAGAACGTCGATTAGTATGCACAGAATAGGAGGAAGACGCGTGGCGCTCGGCGGGACGGAGTGGCTCATCATCCTCGTGGTGATCGTGCTCATCTTCGGCGGGGCCAAGAAGATCCCCGAGTTCGCCCAGAGCCTCGGGCGCGCGCGCGGGGAGTACGACCGCGGCAAGCTGGCCGTCGAGCGGGAAATCGCAGCCGAGAAGAACAAGCCCCTGGTCGGAGCCCCCCAATGGACGTGCGGCAAGTGCGGCTCCCAGGCCGCCATCGACGCCCAATTCTGCCCCAAGTGCGGCGCGGCCAAGCCGCAGGCCGCCTGATCCGCCCGGTCAAGGGCCCGGAGCGTGGGCCGCCATGGCGGAAAAACCGGCAGGCGAACGGACGACGGCCGACTTCATCGGCGGCGTCCTTGACCGCCTCGGAATCCCGCGCAGCGTCCTGTCGCACCTGCGCGAACTGCGCAGCCGCATGCTGCGCGTGCTGTTCACGGTCGGATTCTTCTACACGCTGTTTTTCATCTTCGAGTTCCGGCAGGTGGGCGACCTCGGGGGCATCCCCATCTTCGCGCCGGTGTTCTCCCCCTTCCACCCGTTCGCCGCGCAGGTCCTCTCCAAGATGCGCTTCGACCTCATCCCCCCCGATGTCCAGGTCATCCAGGTCTCACCGACCGAGATCGTCATCCTTTACATGCAGATCGCGCTCGGGCTTGCCATCGCCTGCTCGATGCCAATGATCCTCTACCAATTCGGCCGCTTCGTGATGCCGGCGCTGTACGCTCACGAGCGGCGCGAGCTCCTGCGGCTGATCGTGCCGGGCGTGCTCCTCTTTGCCACGGGGTGCGCGTTTGCCTACCGCGTGGTGGTTCCGCCGATCATGATGTTCCTGTTCGAGTACACGCGGGAACTCAGCCCGGTGGTTGCCGTCTCCGTGTCGCTTGGGCAAGCGCTCGAGTTCGCGATGCTGCTTGTGGTCGCGTTTGGATTCGTCTTCGAGATGCCGCTCGTGATGACCCTGCTCACGCGGATCGGGCTCGTGCAGGCGCGCACCTGGCGGCGCTACTCGCGCCATGCCGCGGTCCTTTTCCTGGTCGTGGGCGGCTTCATCACGCCCGACACCTCCGGGGTGACGCAGATCATGGTGGCGCTGCCGATGATGGGGTTGTACTTCTCCGGTTGCGTGTTTGCCGAAGTGTCGTCGCGGCGCAAAGCCGCGCGCGCCGCTCCGGCCACGGGTTAGCGCGCGCGTGGGCCGGTCCGCTTAGCGGCCCCGGCGCGCGGTTTGGCCTTCCGCCCTTGCGCACGTTCCGCCCGCAGCTCTTCCACGAGCGCTTCTGCAATGGCTGCGGCGCCCGTTGGGCTGCCGTCCCAGTGCCACCGCGCCTCTCCGCCGTGCTCGACCTGCCCCACCACGATCTTGGGCAGCTTAGACCGCTTGAATCCCTCTACAATCACAAGGTCGAAGGGACCGAATGCGGCGACCTGGCCGGCGACCTCGCGGAGGTCGCGTCCCCCCTCGTGGAAGAAGACGGTCTCGGTCGGCGAGGCGGCCACCGCAAGGCGCGCCCCGGCTTGCCGGTGGCGGCGCGTGTCCGTGCCCGCGGCGTCCACGCGAAGGTCGTCATGGGCGATGTGCTTCACGGTCGCGACGGAAAAGCCGGCGGAAACGATCCGAGGGACCATCCACTCGATGAGCGTGGTCTTCCCCGAATTCTGGAGGCCAGCGACGCCAACAATCACGCTCGCGGGAGCGACCGCGCGCGATATAAGGCGAGCGACGGCAAGGCGCGCGGGTGCGCGCGGGTGCGCGCGGCTGCGCCCGGCAGGGAAAGCCATTTGTGCAAGCCCGGGGGTCGAGCGGGCGATGTCCCCCGCCGAGGCCGATGCGGCCCATGTTGGCCTGCTCAAGCAGGAAGGCGAGGCGCACCTCACGGCGGGTCGGGTCGAAGAGGCGCGCAAGCGGTTTTCCGAAGCGCTGCGGCTCGCCCCGCGCGACCTCGACGCGCGCGACGGGATGGTTCGCTGCGCCGTGGCACAGGGCGACGGCGCGCTGTCGGCGGGAGACTCGCGCCGCGCGGTGTCCTACTACCAGATGGCCCTGGAACTTGCGCCCTTCCACCCGCAGGCGGATGCGGGGCTGCGGAGGGCGGCCGAAGTCGAGCAGCGGAAGGCGGGAGACGATGCCTTCGGCCGGGCGCTCGACGCGCTGCCGCCCATGCGCGCGCTGCGCGACCTGCAGACGGCAGACCGCGTCGTGGGTCGGATGACGGGCACCGCCCCCACGCAGGCGATCCGCGCTTCGCTCGAAACGCGCCGCGCGGGGCTCGCCGCTTCAGGAGCGCCGCCGCGGCAGCACCGCATCGAGCATGAGATGGCCGCCGCCTGGAGACGGCGGTGGCTCTACCGGCTCCTCGGCCCCGCAGTGGTTGGCCTCTCGCTTGCGCTGTTCGTCCTTACCGGCTCCGCCTATGCGCTCAACTGGGGGCTGCTGCTCGGGGTCTTCGCGGTTGCGTGGGACGTTGCTTTTGTGGAGCGGGGCCAAGCGGCCGCGCGGCGCGCCGAAGGCGAGAGCCCCGGCCCCTAAGCGGTGTCGAGCACGGTGACTACCACGCTCGTGCCAAAGCCGCCGATGTTGTGGGCGATCCCGCAGGCGGCGTCGACTTGCCGGCCCTCGGCTTTCCCCGCAAGCTGCAAGTAAACTTCGGCGACTTGGGCAAGCCCGGTGGCCGAGAGCGGGTGGCCCCGTGCTTTCAGCCCCCCGGACGGGTTGACGGGCAGCCCGCCCTTGATGTCGAGCTCCCCCATTTCGAGGGCCTGCACCGCGTGGCCGCGTTCGAAGAACCCCATGTCCTCGAGGTTCAATAGTTCGAGCGGCGAAAAGGCGTCGTGGGTCTCGATCACGTCGATGTCGTTCACCGTTTTGTTCGCGCGCTTCAGCGCTGCACGCGCCGCCCCGCGCGTGGCGGCAAGCGACGACAGGTCCGCGCGCAGCGCGTAGGAGGCGAAGTCGTTGGCGTGGCCCGTCCCGGCGACGCGCACCGGCTGGCTTTTCGAAGTCAGGAGGACGGCCGTCGCGCCATCCGACAGCGGCGCGCAGTCCAGGCGGCGCAGGGGGTCGGCTACCACAGGGGAGGCGTTCACGTCCTCCACGGTGACCTCCTCGCGGAAGTGTGCCTTGCGGTTCCGCTTCCCGTTGCGGTGCGCCTTGACCGGGACGAGCGACAGTTGGTCGCGGGTGATCCCGGTCTCCTCCATGTACAACCGAGCAAGCATCGCCGCAAGACCCGGCATGGTCGCCCCCGCCGCGCGCTCGGCGGGCGTGAGGATGGTGGCAAGCTTGCTGGCCGCCTGCCGCGCGCTGAGGTGCGACATCTTCTCCCCGGCAGCCACGAGCACGCCGTCGTACTGCCCCGACGCGACCATGTGCGCCCCGACATGGAGCGCGGACCCGCCGGTGGCCGGGCCATTCTCCACGCGCAGCGACGGGATGGGGGCAAGCCCTAGGAAATCCACGAGTTTCGTCGAGATGTAGCCCTCGCCGCCGAACGACTCGGGGCTCATCGACCCCACAACGATTGCGTCAAAGTCGTCCACGGCGGCCGCCTCGATCGCCTCCAGCGAGGCGTCGAGCAGCATCTGTTCCACGGAGCCCTTGTACTTGCCAAAGGCCGTCTGGCCCACGCCTGCAATGTAAACGGGACGCATGGGGGAACCTCCGCTCGATTGCCCCCCGCGGTTATAGGCGTGACTATACCCGGCTTCCGCCCTCGTGGCCCGCAGGCGTTTTGTAAGCGCCGACGTTACCACCCCCAAGCCTTTATCTTTCCACGACTGGCAGAGGAAATGCGTCTGGATGGGTAATGGTGAGGGCCAAGACGATTTCCCAACGCGGGCTTAGCGCCTTGCTGGCCACGATCCTCGTCGTCGGGCCGCTCCTCCTGGTGCTCGCCCCGACGGCGGCCGCGGCCCCGGCCGCGCCGCGGCAGGGCATCATCGACCACTGCGACGACGACTCGACCTCGATGCCAATGCTGTTCACCCGGCCGGGCAACCGGACCGACTGCACGCTCGCGCTCGACAACCACGCGACGGTGGACAACGCGTACGTCGACCTCACGCTGCGGGGGATCCGCTCGAGCGCCCGCAGCAACCCCTTCGACACGACGCCCGACGCCTTCCCGGTCGACCCCTGGCTCGACGTCTCGGGAAACGGCACGAAGGAGTGGTCGTTCGACTCGTCGCGGTTCGGCCCGCTTGGCCACACCACGAAATTCGCGGACGGTTCGACTTCGTCGAGCGTCACCCTCGGCGCAAATTCGAGCTTCTCGCTCGCCTTCGACGTCCCCTCGCAGGCGGAAATCATCAACGCGACCATCACCATGTCGGGCGACCCGCAGCCCTATTGGGCCCAACAGTACCAGCTCACGGACAGCAATTGGTCGGACGGCGAAGAGGGCCCCGCGCTCGTGGCCTTTGACAACAAGCTGTGGGCGGCGTGGTCGACGCTCGACCCCAGCCTCATCACGGGAGGCCCCGACGACCTCGACGTTGTGGTGCGCTCGTACAACGGAACCGGGTGGTCCCCCGTCGAAAACATCGCGCCGCCGCCGGTCGACGACAACCAAGACGACCGCGAAGTCGTCATGGCCGTATACGACGGCAAACTCTGGGTGATCTGGTCGCACGGCGACGACCAGGGCAGCTCGGGCCTTACCGACCTCGTCTACCGCACTTTCGACGGCGTGAGCTGGTCGGCCATGGGGACGATCTCGCCGGCGACCACCGACGGCCTCAACACCTACGAGCAGACGGCCGTGTACAACGGGCGCCTGTGGGTGCTTTGGAAGACCACCGACACCTCGATCTCCGTGGGCGTTGCCGGCGAGAAGAAGGACATTGACATCGTCATCCGCTCCTACGACGGCCCGTCCGACACCTGGGGCGCGACCACCGAACTCACCGAGCCCACGAACAACTACCTCGACTGGATCTCGGACATCGCACCTTTCAACGGCAAACTCTTCGTCGTGTGGGAGGCGTCGTACTGGGACTTCTCGCAGAATTACGGCCTCTCGAACCCGCCGCCGATGGGCGACATCCACATGCGCATGTTCGACGGCGCCACGTGGAGCCCCATCCAGAACATGAGCGAGAGCCTCGATGTCACGGAGGGGCGCCCCAACGAAGACCAGGGGCCGAGCTTCAGCATCTACGAGAACCCCGTGAGCGGGCTCTCCGAGCTCTACCTGGTCTGGATGCGCGGGTGCCTGCAGGACGACCTCTTCCCCTCGTGCCCGACGGACTATGACATCGCCTTCACGAAGTACAACGGCGCCGCATGGAGCGCCCCCGGCTACCTCACCGCCCCCGAGGACACCGACGCGGACATGTTCCCCTGCATGGCCGACTTCAACGATGTCCTCTACGTGTTCTGGGTCTCGGGCGTCAATGTGACGCGCACGCAGGGTACGGACATCACGCTCATCGCCACCTACGGCGACATCGTCTACCGCGCTTACAACGGCCGCGAGTGGTCGGACATCAAGGAGGTCACGCCCTTCGGGCACCTCGACAACGTCTCGCACCCCGCTTGCGCTGTGTACAACGAGAGGTTGTACGTCTCGTGGGAGTCGCCGACGAACTACGCGGACGGCTCGCGCGAGTGGGACATCACGGTGCGCAACATCGACTTCAACAAGGTCAACATCCAAGGCGTGTACGGGGGCCTCATTGAGAACTACACCTCGCCGGTGAACCTCAGCTTCTTTGACACCCCGTTCCCGTTCAACCTCACCGAACTGAACGCGCTGCTCGGGGACAACCCAGTGGGCGCAGACGGCTGGGGCAATGAGATGTCAAGGATCCCGCTTACGCTCTCCACCGAGCACAGCGCCTCGCTGCAGGTGACGGGCATCGACATCCGCTATGCCTACCATGTGCGGGTGAACATCACGCAAGCCCTGAACGACCAGATCGTCGCCGAGCGCGGCGACCTCTACGAAGTCAAGACCATCCGCGTCCCGCTGCAGGTGGGCATCGGCGAGGGAGCGGGCCGCATCTCCATCGACCAGATCCACATCGAGTACCGCATCGACTACCCCCCGACCGTCGTCAAGAACATCGCCTCGATCAAGATCGACGAGGACTCGGGGCTTGCCGCCCCCCTCGACCTCAACGACTACTTCACCGACGACTGGGACGCGGGGCACCTGCGCTTCGAGATGGGGAACGCGACGAACACCCAGCACGTGCTGCTGTCGCTCGAAGGCTCGACGCTGCGCGTCGGGACGCTCACGCCCGACTGGTGCGGGGTCGCGACCTTCGAGGTCACGGCCTTTGACCGCAACGCGTACTACGCGCGCTCCAACCTTGTTACCGTGTTCGTCCGTTGCGTGAACGACCCGCCGCAGTTGCAGGCGGTGGCCGACATCAACCTGTCGGCCAACCAGGTCTTCTCGGGCGACCTGTCGGCCTACGACCCGGACATCGGCGACATCCTGACCTTCTCGTCGGACTCGTTCTTCGTGGATGTGAACCCCGACACGGGCGCGTTCATCATCGGCAACAAGCAGGGGATGCCCGACTTCTTCGAGTTCAATGTGACCGTCACCGACCTGGCGGGCGCCAACGACAGCAAGCATGTCACGCTCACCGTGTCGCGGGTCTTCGACCCGGGGCACGTCACGAAACTCGACAACACGGTCGACTTCCCGTACTACCTGTTCCTCCTGTTCCTCGGCCCGGCGGCGGCCTATGTGGCCTACCGTGTGCGGGCCCAGCGGCTTCAGGCCCTCGAAGAGGCCAAGGACGACGTGCAGCGCGAGCAGGACAAGGCCGACCTCAAGGAAATGGAGCAGGGGTAGCCGCACGTGTGGGCCCCGGCCCGTCTAAACCTTCAATACGTGTGCGCCCCCGTCGGACGGGCGTGAGGGAGCCCGGGCGCCCCGCGGTCGTGTTTTTCGACGTGGGCGGCACGCTGCTCAATTTCAGCATCGAGCCCTCGCAGCTCTTCGCGAAGATCCTCGGGGAGCGCGGCGGCAGCGCGCAGCCGGCCGCCCTCTACCGGACCATGCGCGAGGTGGAGGCGGCCTACCCCGTCCCGCTTGGCATCTCCGCGTCGTCGGAGGCCGACTACTGGCGGGCCTACGACGGGCGGATCCTCGAACGGCTCGGCCTTCGCGCGGACGAGGACCTGCTCGACGAGGTCGCGCGCCGCTTCAAGGCGGAGCTGACCCTCGACCCGTTCCCCGAGACCGTGGCCGTCCTGCGCTCCGTGAAAAAGGCGAAGTTTCCGATGGGCGTGATCTCGAATGCCAGCCACGGGATCCTCGGCGACCTGGAGCGCACCGGCATCAGCGGGTTTTTCGACCATGTGGTGTACTCCCAGGCTGTGGGGGCGGCAAAACCCGACCCGCGGATTTTCAAGGAGGCCCTGCGCAAGTTTGGGGCGAGGGGGCCCGATGCGTGGCATGTGGGGGACAACCCCGAGGCCGACGTGAGCGGGGCACGCGCGGTCGGCATCCACCCGCTGCTCGTCGACCGCAACGGACATCACAAAACGGTCGAGGCCGTCAAGCTCGCCGACCTGAGCGGCCTGCTCATGCACCTTGAGGGGGCCTGAGGCTATGGTCGTCGAGCGCCTGCCGCGGCCGGACGTGATCTTCTTCGACCTCTTCGGGACGATCTTTAAGTGGACGAAGCCGCCGCGGGCGGCGATCTCCGACGCGCTTTCCGCCGAAGGGTTCGAGGTTCCCCCCGAAGCGGTGAACCGCGCAAGGATCGAGGTCGAGCGCAAGCTCCCGACGAAGGACGAATGGCCAAGCGAGTCGGAAGTGCAGTACTGGCGGCACTTCGACCGCGACCTGTTGAACAGGTTGGGCGTGAAGGCCACGCCCAAGGTGCTTGCCGCCATCCGGAAGGAATTTGAGACGAACGTGCAGCTGCAGCTTCAGGCCGACGCGGTGCCCACGCTGACCGCGCTGCGCGAGCAGGGCGCGCCGCTTGGCATCATCTCGAATGCGACGTTCGGCATGCGGCGCGACTTGGCGCGCCTCGGCGTCGAGCCCTACTTCCAGCACATCGTGTTCTCCCAGCCGCTGAACGCGCGCAAGCCCGACCCCCACATTTTCCTGATTGCGCTTTCGAAGTACGGCTGCCCGCCGACGCGAGCGTGGATGGTGGGCGACGAGCCGGAGTCGGATGTTCGGGGCGCGCGCGGCGTGGGGATGGTGCCGATCCTGATCGACCGCCAAGCGAAGCACCCGGAGGCGCCGGGCACACGCATCGCCGACCTGCGCGAGGTTGCCGACCTCTACCGCACGAGCGAAGCCTGAGGGATTGGCGGGTAGGAGGGATGAGACCCCTGCCGCCAGGGAGGCGGGTTTCGGTGTTCCGATCTCCTTCATTGCTTCATCAGGGAGCGGTCGTCGAGAGTATGGGTCGCCCATGAAACCGGCCCGCCATCAGGACAGCGGGTTAGGATCCGAATTATGCTCGGTTTCACGTATCATTTTCGCAGCAACTCTTTCTTTAACTTCGCAACGAGGGGTTGGTCATGACGGTGGATTCGGACGCGGGTACATCGGTGAATCGTGCCAAATCCCCCGGAGAGCGGGTCCCCTTTGCCGAAGCGACGGACGTTGCTTAGGTGCGGACCCCCTCTCGAGAGCCAGCGCGTGAGTTAGAAGAAAATCGGGGGTACCCCCTCGAGGCAAGCCCATCGGCGGCCTCACGACCCGCGATAGCACACTACTTTTTTGCGTCGAGAGCCCGGGCCACTCGCTTTGCCACGCCGCTTGTTGCCAACGCTTCCAGAAGGATCGGCTTGAGGGGCCACCACGTATTGATCCATGGCGACTCGCCGGTCTCCTCATCATAACCAACCCCGTAGCGCCCCTCCTCCAAAATGATCCCGCCTTGCGTGGTGAATCTTAGCCTCTTGAAAGGCGTTACAACAGAAGCGGCCTCCAGAGCCGCCAGCGCCGGGCTTCGTTCATGAACCAATTGATCTAACACGCCGCGATCGCTGAAGCCTCGGAGGACGGCAACCGCGCGCGATGCCTCGCCTTCCAAGCCGTGCAGTTCCATGAACGAGCGTGCAAATGCAAGCGGATCCCGATAGTAAATGAACCGTGCTTTTGCCTCCCCATCGTTCCATCCAAGGGCGTCCGGCCCGTCGGCGATGCGCACCGCCCCGGCCTCATCGCGGGCTGCTCGCAAGAGTCCGGCGTAGTTGGCCTGGTACTCGGCTCTTTCGAAATCGGCGTAGTCGCTCCAAAACGCCATCTCCCACCACATCCGAACGGTCACGAGGTGCTGCAGCCAAGAGGGGAGATCGACAACGTCCTTCCCGGGGACATTACGAACCATCTCAAAGCTGGCCAGCTGTTCGGCCTCGTTGCTCGGGTTGAGGATGTCACCGGTGATGGATCTCAAGCCCCGGTACTTCTCGTCGGCATCCGGGCCAAGCAACGCAACCGTGGGAACCGGCCCGACTTTAGATCCCCCCGGACGGTCGACGATAATGACTGATGTAGGCCCCAGCCTAAACCAATGTTGCAGCGCACCGGCAAAAGCTTGGAAAACGCGCAAGGGACCGAGTCCCTGCTCCGCTTCCTCGGGTGAAAACGAAAGGATCGTGTGCAGTGTTCTGGTCAACGTCCATCACCCCTATGGAAGAACCGGCGGCGGCCATTGGAGTATGAGCATCTCAAAGGAATTGCCCCCCTGAGCCAGCTGGAATGAAACCCTTCCGTCGACGGTCTGGATGTCAATACGAGCCGAGCCCCCCGCCCACTTGTTGAAGTCGTTGGCGAGTCCTTGCGCTGCCAACTCGTCTGTGAACCCTCCTGCCGGGTAGTCCGTGATCTGATCGCCGCAAACGAAGAACCTGCCGTCCGCTGGGTCCGCGATCATCTGATGCTTGTTGAAAGCCTCGGCGAGTTTCTCAAAGATTTCATTGAGGACTCGAGTCCAAGATGATCGGCAAAGAACGGGCTTGGTTCGAGAAAAATGCGTTCCAACTATTTCCAATTGTTTGAGGTGCGGGGCAATATTTGGCTTTGGCTGTGAGACACCTGTGGTGGACCCACCGGCGGGAACCACTGGGAGTCGCGACGGTGCCCCGTCGAGGCTCAGGCGCTCGCCGATCCTTCCCGAAGGCGTTTCGCAGTCGTCGATTGGTTTCAAGGCGCAGCGGTCGGAGGGGAGATTTGAGGAGGTGCAACCCGACGGATGGGTGGCAGGCGGCCGGGCCTCAATCAGCCTTCGGGGCCCCTTGCGCGCCGCCCGGGCGGTACCCTTCGGGTTCCACCACAACCGTGCGGAACCCGAGTTCGAGCAGTTCGCGCGTGAGGTCGCCGCGCCGCGCAATCGCCTCGACGACGCGAGAGGCCTCCACTTCGATGCGCGCCGTGCCGCCCGCGTCACGGACGCGTACGAGTTCGGCGCCAAGCGCACGCCGCACGGCTTGCTCGGCGCGCGCGACGCGGTCGAGCCCTTCGAGCGTGATGAGCTGGCCGTGCGGGAAGCGCGAGGAGAGGCACGCGAGCGCGGGCTTGTCAGCGTTCGGCAGTCCCATTTCAAGGGCAAGGGCGCGCACCTCGGCCTTGGTGAGCCCGGCGTCCACGAGCGGGCACATCACGCCGTTGCGCCGGACGGCCCGGTAACCGGGCCGGGGGCCTCCAAGGTCGGACAGGTTCGTGCCGTCTGCGACGGATGCAAACCCACGCGCGCTTGCAACTTCGCGAAGCATCTGGTAGAGGTCATCCTTGCAGAAGTAGCACCGCTCGCCCGAGTTTGCCGCAAACGCGGGGTCGGAGAGCTCGGAGCGACGCACGATGAGGTGGTTCCACCCTCGTGCATCCGCGATCGCGCGCGCTTCGTCAACCTCGCCGGGGAAGATCGTCTCGGAATCGGCGGTGACGGTAAGCATCCGCGCGCCGAGCGCCTCGTGGGCCAGTGCGGCCAGTACCGTGGAGTCGACGCCGCCGGAGAACGCGACGAGGCAGGCCCCCGCGCGGCGAAAGTCCTCGCGCACGCGTTGCGCCTTGGCCGAAAGCAGGGCGGGCGCGGAGGGCGCGGCAACCGGTTGCATCATCTCCCCTTCCCCCGTTTGCTCATCCATTGCGCCTTCGCGGCGTTTTCGGCCGCCTCGCGGGCCTGCGAAAGCGGGACCTTCGCCGCGCGGGCCGCCGCCGAGACATCGTCGTGCTCCGCCTTGAAACGCACGGCCTTGCCGCCCTGCTCGAGCACCTTGACGGCCGCCTTGTGGGCGCGGCCGCCCACCGTGAAGTTCACCTGGACTTCGCGCGGCACAGCCTTGACCCGCGCAACACGGTGCGCGATGCGGATCCCCCACGACCCGGTTTCGGCGGCCAGCACCTCGACGATCGCCTCGGCGTCCTCCTCGCGCGCCACCACGAGCAGCAAGTGGCCGGGCCGCCCCTTCTTCGTGACCGTGGGGACGAGGTGCGCGTCGAGCGCGCCTTCGTCGAATGCCCGTGACATGGCGTGCGCCGCGGTTTCGCCGGTGATGTCGTCAAGGCTGACCTCGATTTGGGCGACGGGGTCGGCCACCGGACGTGCACCGGCCCCCTTGGTGCGTTCTCGAAGTTGGACATAGAGGACATTGGGCCGGTCGGCAAGGTCAAAGGTCCCCGCCCCCACTCCTCGGGCCACGACGATGGAGGCGGGCGGGGGCGCGAAGTTCGGCTTGAGGAGGCAGAGCAGGGCAAGGCCGGTCGGGGTGGCGACCTCGCGCTCGGCGTTTTGCGTGAACGGGATTTTGAACCGCTGGAGGAGAAGTTCGGAAACCGGCGGCGGGATGGGGACGGTGCCGTGCGAGAACGTCACCGTGCCTGACCCCACTTCGACGGGGCGGGCGAACACCGCGGCGCCCCTCTCGAAATGGCCGATGACTTGCAAAGCGAAGGCGACCCCGCACGCGTCGAAGACGGTGTCGAAGGCGGCGATTTCGTGGAGGTGGACGTCGTGCTTGCGCACTCCGTGGACCTCCGCTTCGAGCTCGAGGATGAGGTCGACGGCGCCGGAAGCCAGGGCGCGCGCCGGCGCGGTAAGGGAAAGCGCCTTCGACGCGGAGGCAACCTCGTGGTCCAGGTCGTGGGTGTCGACCTCGCGTTCCGTCGAGTCAACGTAGAACGCGCGGAACCCGTGGCGGGTCACGTCCTGCGCTTCGACCGTGAAGCCCTTGCGCGAAAACACCTTGCGAAGCGCCTTGAGCGTCGCGCTGCGCGTGGCGGGGGCCATCGCGTCGATGAGGCCCCCCATCAGCATGTTCCCCGAGATCCCCGCCGTGGTGGGGTCGAGGTACAGGAAGCGCTCCGTTGCCATCCGCGCGCTCACGGCGCGCGCGGCTCTTAACTCCTTTCTTTGGAAAGCGCGACGACCTTTGCGCGCGCGTCATCATCGAACCACGGCGCAGAACCGGCTTCCGCGTTTTCCCTGGCGTGTGCGGGGTTGCGCGTTGCGGGAATGGCCGCGGTGATGCGCCTCTCCGAGAGCACCCACTTGAGAAGCACCTGCGCCCAGGTCGAACACCCGTATTTTGCAAACGCTTTTAGGTCCGCCCCACGCGGAGAGTGCGCGAGGAGCTTGCCCTGCTGGAGCGGCAGCATAACGAGGACGCCGAGCCCGAGGCGTGCGGCCGCGGGCAGGATTTCTTTTTCGACCGTCCGCTCGCCGACCGAGTAGGGCACTTGGATCGCGTCGAGCCGCCCCGTCTCCATCCAGGCGAGCAGGTCATCGAACGCGGAGGTCTGGTAGTGCGTCGCGCCGATGGCCCGCACGCGCCCTTTCGCCCGCTCCGCTTCCAGGAGTTCAACGACTTCGCGCGTGAGCGAGAGGTTGTGGACTTGGTATAGCTCGACCTTCCCCTCGAAGAACGTGAGGCCGTCGCGGATCTGGCGGCGCGCCTCCTCGAGGCTGTGCGCCCAGACCTTCGTGGCCACGACGGCGCTTTCGCGGCGCCCCATCAGGCACTCGGCGAGGACATGCTCGCTGTGGCCGTACATCGGCGAAGAGTCGAAGAGGTTGGACCCCCCCGCGACCATTTCGTCCACGACGCGCCGGGACGTGCGCTTGTCCTCGGAGGAGGTCACGTTGAAGGTCTTCCACGTGCCGAGGCCGATGGCCGAACACCGCAGGCCAAGTCGACCGAGGGGGCGGTAATCCACGGGCGGCAAACGCGCCGCCCCGACTTGAAGGCCGCGCGCGGGCCCCGAGCGTCCGCCCCGGCGGGTATTTCATTTGGCGAGGGGGTCGCTAAGGTTCATGGCGGCGCGCCGCGCGAAGCAACCAGACCGCGGGCTTAGCGGCGCGGTACAGGCCCTGCGCGCAGGGGCCATCGACGCCGAGGAGTTTGTCCGGCGTGTGGCCCCCTATGCGGTGCATGAAGTAGGAGAGGTGGCCAAGGTCGACGCGGGCCGCCACGCGCGCACGGGGGCCGCCGAAGCGGTCCTTGCCGAAGGAAAGGACGATGCCACGCTTGCCGCCGTCGTGGCCGCCGCGGTGGAGGCCTCCGGCCGCTGCCTCGTCACGCGCATCCCGCCTGCGCGCGCGAACCGCCTGAAGCGCGCCCTTTCGAAAATCGCGGTGGAAGTGCACGAGCGCGAGCACGCGGCCATCGCGCACAACGGGCGCGCGCGGACGGCCCCCACGGGGGGAAAGGTCGCGATCCTCACGGCCGGGTCGTCGGACTTGCGCGCGGCCGGCGAGGCGCGCCTGACGGCCGAGGAGCTGGGGTGCAAGGTGTACTTCTTCGCGGATGTGGGCGTCGCGGGCATCCACCGGCTCTTCCCCGCCGTGCGCAAACTTGAGGAGGAGGGGGTGCACGCGGTCATTGTCGCAGCGGGGATGGACGGGGCGCTGCCCTCGGTGGTGGGAGGGCTCGTGTCCGTCCCAACGATCGGCCTGCCCGTCAGCACGGGGTATGGAATCGGGGGCAAGGGGAAGGCCGCTCTGCTCTCGATCCTCCAGTCGTGCGCGCCGGGCGTGGCGGCCGTCAACGTCGACAATGGGTACGGGGCCGGCGTGCTTGCGGCGAAGATTGCCAACAACGCGGCGCCCCGCCGGCGGGGGCGCGCCGGCCCGCGAAAGGCTTGAATGGCCGCGGGCGCATCGAACGGGGGAGCGTGCCGGCGTGGTGAAGTCCGCCAAGATCTTCGAGAAAGACCGCGCCACGCAGGAATACGCCGACACGGGCATTGTGATCTTCGAGGACGGGCATGTCGAGGGGGAAAACGAGGAGCTCAAGGCCGCCTACCAGGAGCTGCTGTGGATCAACCTCAAGCGCAACAACACCTGGCCGCAGATCATCCGCAATTTCACGGACGGCTACAAGCGGGCCGTCGAGGTGCGCGATGGGTCCCCCAAAGGCGCCGCGCCTTCGGCCCCCCCGGCCAAGCCCCAGCCTTAGCCGCGCTTGGCCCCGCGCAGCGCCTTGGGCGTAATGAGCCAACGCAGTTTCCCGACGGGGTGGTCCCTGACCCCCTCGAGGTCGATGCACGCCACGGCGCCCTTGGCCATGGCCACGCGCGCGCCCGCGTGGTTTGCAACGGCTCCCCCCACCATCAGCGAGATGGACGGATTGTGCCCGACGGCGATCACGGTCTTCGCGCCGCGCGCCTCCATGTCGGCAAGCGCCTTGCAGAGGGCGCCCCAGTCGGATTCGGGGAGCATCGCGTCCGTGGGCCGGATCTTCGACGGCAGCTTGAGCCGTTCGCGCAGCAGTTCGGCGGTCTGCTCCGCGCGAAGGTAGGGGCTCGAAAGGAGTTCGACGGGCGGCTCCATCGCGGCGCCGATGGCCCCGCTCACCTCTTCGATCTCGGTGCGCCCTTCAAAGGCAAGCGCCCGGGCGGCGTCCGACCCTCCCCGGTTCTCCTCAGCGGTGCCGTGGCGCACAAGGAAGAGGCGCATGGCGGGGGGAAGGCCCGCGCGGGCAAAAAGGGCTTTGAAAGGCCGCGCACGGCAAAGGTTAATCGAGAAGCGCGGGGATCGAATCCCCTGGGCCAGCGGTGGGATGGGCCTTCGCGCCACCTCCACGTCACGGCCGAGGCGGGAACCTGACGTGGCGGACGGCAAGGCGACGTTCCACCAGATGGTGGAGGCCCTCGGGGCCTCGAAGGCGCCGCTGAGTGTGCGCATCGACGTGGAGTACACGCCCTCGGCCGACGAAGTGCAGACGGCGCGGCGCACCATCGGCCATGTCATGGCCGATTCCGACGTGCGCGGGAGGCTCGACACGTTCAAAGTGGAGCCGCTCGTGCGCGCGGCGTCCATCGTGCTTGAGGACACCAAGCGCGGCAAGAATGCCCGCGCGCAGAAGGAGGTCGCCGAGTCGCTGTGCGAGTACCTCGATGTGCTCGACCGTGCCTACGGGCCGCTGCCAAGCGTGCTCAACAACCGGGGACTTGCGCGCAGCCTGGCGGGCGACCTTGCAGGCGCGGCGGCCGACCTCTCGAGCGCGCGGCGCTTGGCGCCCGGCTTCGAGGCGGCGCGGGTCAATGAGATCGCGGTGCTGCGGAAGAAAGGCGACCACGCGCACCTCGAGCGCGTCGCCGCCGAGATCGAGGGTGCAGACCCGGGCAACGCCGAAGCGCTGCGCGCGCTCATTGACGCCAAGACGGCGCTGAAGCGCGACCGCGCCGAGGTGCTCGCGCTGGCCGTGAAGCTCCACGACGCCAAGGGCGCTCGCCCGAGCGACATCCTCCTTGCCGGGTCGCTTGCAAGTGGAGCGGGCAACGACGCCGACGCCGAGCGCTACCTGCGCGAGTACATCGGCCTCGAGCCGAAAGGCGTCGACGGCCACGTGCGCCTTGCGACCGCGCTCCTCAACCAGGCCAAGTTCGCCGAGGCCCTCGAGGAGTACGAAGCGCTCACGGAGATCGACGGCCCCAACCACGAGTACCTGCTCGCGATCGCGCTCATCTACGACCAGATGGGCCGCATCGCCGACGCCGAAAACGCGTTCGACTTTGCCCTCGAGCACGCATCGGCAAGGGATCAGGAGATCATCGAGGCCGCCTTCGCCGAGTTCAAGGAGCGGCGCGGGCGCGACAAGGGCGGGGCGCCGGAAGCGACTCCCGCGCCGCCGCCTTCATCCCAATCAACTCCGCCCACGAAACCCTTCGAGCGCGAGGAGGCCGACCTGGCGGCGCCGCAGGGAGCGGAAGGCGACGCGCCCGACCTGGATTCGGATGATTTTGCGCCGCGGGCGGTGGGGGACGAGAACCTGTACGGCGTCCCGGCCAAGGAGGAGGCGATCTTCGCCGCGCCGGCAACTCCGGTGGTGCAACCCGCGCCCGAGCCTGCGGCCGGCCTGGCGCCCCCCCCCCCCCCCCCCCCCCCCCCCCCCCCCCCCCCCCCCCCCCCCCCCCCCCCCCCCCCCCCCCCCCCCCCCCCCCCCCCCCCCCCCCCCCCCCCCCCCCCCCCCCCCCCCCCCCCCCCCCCCCCCC